>CAYPGW010000038.1:0-27161 GCA_964410515.1 uncultured Sangeribacter sp.
ATACTTTGCCTTCCGTCACACGTCCCTGTGCATCTCTTTTTGCATCCGGGCTTACAAGAATCTGCACGAAGTTGGTCTCCTGCACCTTTTCTTCCGATACGGAAGCAGGAGTGATCACCTGTGTAGGTTCCTTTGCAAGGAAGGTTGAAGTCAACATGAAGAAGGTAAGCAGCAGCACCGTCACGTCACTCATCGCCGTCATGTCGATGAATGTGCTCTTTCTTGCTATTTTTACTCTTCCCATATTAGCTATAAACTTTTTCGGTTTGGAAAATAGAGATTATCGTTTTCGCTTGCTTGCTGATTAGTGTGTAGCAGCGAAAGTAGCTACGATTGAGAAACCGATTTCGTCGATAGCGTAGGTGAGGTTGTCGATCTTATTTGTAAAGAAGTTGTAAGAGATAACGGCGAAAGCACCGGTTGCGATACCGAAGGCTGTGTTCACAAGTGCCTCGGAAATACCGGTAGAGAGCTCGGTTGAGTCAGGTGAACCGGAGTTTGCGAGAGCCTGGAACGACTTGATCATACCCATCACAGTACCGAGAAGACCGACGAGAGTACCGAGAGTTGTGAGGGTTGCGAGGATGGGGAGGTTCTGGCTCAGAGAAGGCATCTCGAGAGCAGTTGCTTCTTCAACTTCGTTGCGGAGAGTAGTCAGTTTCTGCTCTTTGCTGAGAACGGTATTGGCATCCATTTCTTTGTACTTCACGAGAGTGTTGTAAACTACGGATGCTACGCTACCTTTCTGGTCTTTGCAACGCTTCATAGCTGCGTCGATGTTGTTGGCAGCGAGGTCAGCCTTGATGGCGGCAACAAACTTGGAAGTGTTGCCCTTGCCGCTTGCAGAAGAAAGAGCGATCCAGCGTTCGATAGAAAGAGTGATAACTGTGAGAAGAAGAGTCATAAGGATAGGCACGATGAAACCGCCCTTGTAGACTGTACCTGCGAGGTTAAGGGGATGTCCGTTAGCTGGGTCGCCACCTTCGAAGTTCGCGGGATTACCCATGAGGAACAGGAAGATGCACACACCGCACACGGCGCAGGCGAGGATTACGAAGAACGCGTTCTTGATGCCGCGGATCTGAGAGATTTTCTCTTCTTTCTTGATCTTAGCCGCAACGTTGTTAGCTGCTGACTGAGTCTTGGGATCGTTAGATGCCATAAATGTAGTTAGTTTGTGTTGTTATAAGTTAAAGATGTTTGTGTTGATTCCTTGTTTATTGTCGCGCGGAATCCCCTTTTGCGCTTGACAATGCAAAGTTACCAAAAATATCAAAAAAAACAAATCTAATTTCAAAAAAAATCGGTTCTGGAAGCCACTTTTTTTTAATGTGTTTATATGGCTTCTGGGCAACTAACTGAAAACTATGATGTTAGCTTGAATGGATAATTTTGTTTCAAAGAGATGTCGGGTGATATTTCATGGTAGTCAGACGATACGGCATATTTTTCAGCCGTCTCAGGTGGATTCCGGCATAGCGGAGTCTCCGGCATAGCGACTGACCGCTATGCCGGAGAGCCGTCTTTAGCCCTTTATTGCAGCGATACCGGGAAGCACTTTGCCTTCGATGGCCTCGAGCAGAGCGCCGCCACCGGTAGATACATAACTTACAGAGTCGGCAAGGCCGAACTTGTTGACACATGCTACGGAGTCACCGCCGCCTACGAGAGAGAACGCGCCGTTGTCGGTGGCCTCTACGATGGCATCGGCTATCGCGCGGCTGCCCACGGTGAATTTCTCCATCTCAAACACTCCTGCGGGGCCATTCCAGAGGATGGTCTTGGCAGGAAGGATAGCCTCACGGAATGCCTTGATGCTCTCGGGGCCCGCGTCAAGACCTTCCCAGCCCTCGGGAATATCCATCACGGAGCAAATCTGAGTGTTGGCGTCGTTGCTGAAGTCATCGGCTGCCACGCAGTCGGTGCCGAGAACGAGATTTACACCTTTCTCCTTTGCTTTCTTGATGATGTCGAGAGCGAGGTCGAGCTTGTCTTCCTCACAGATGGAATTTCCTACATTGCCGCCTTTGGCCTTGGCAAATGTGTAGGTCATGCCGCCGCAGAGAATGAGGTTGTCTACTTTGTCCATCAGATTCTCGATAATACCGATCTTGGTAGACACTTTCGAGCCGCCCATGATGGCGGTGAAGGGGCGCTTGATGTCTTTCAGAATATTGTCTACGGCCTGAACCTCTTTTTCCATCAGATAGCCGAGCATCTTGTCGTTAGCGTCGAAATAGTCGGCGATCACGGCAGTAGAAGCGTGCTTGCGGTGAGCGGTGCCGAATGCATCGTTCACATAAACGTCGGCATAGCTTGCAAGAGTCTTCGCAAAATCTTTCTGGCGGGTCTTCATTTCTTTCTTGGCATCCTCATAGGCGGGATCATTCTTGTCGATTCCTACGGGTTTGCCTTCCTCTTCAGGATAGAAACGAAGGTTTTCGAGCAGAAGCACTTCGCCGGGCTTGAGGTCTTTGGCTGCTTCTTGAGCCTTCATGCAGTCGGGTGCGAATTTCACGTCTGCTCCGAGTGCCTTTGCCACGGCCTCACGAATCTGGGCGAGGCTGAGTTTCTCGTTTACTTTGCCTTTGGGCTTGCCCATGTGGCTCATAAGGATGAGTGAGCCGCCATCGGCCAGAATTTTCTTCAGTGTGGGAAGCGCGCCACGGATACGGGTGTCGTCGCTGATGGTGCCGTCTTCATTGAGAGGCACGTTGAAGTCTACGCGTACAATCGCCTTCTTTCCGGCGAAATTGTAATTGTCGATAGTTGCCATATCTAAACTGCGGGTTTAATGTGTTTGATTTCCATATTTGATGCAGGTGACAGGCCCGAGCGATAGGCTCATGGCGGATAGTCACCCTAATTTCTCACAAAATTAAAAAAAGATATCAACTTCTCCAAATGTTTTGATGAAAAATAATGGAATATTGATTAATTTTGTGGAAGTTTTCGTTGCGCAGGATAATTTTTGACACTCCTTCAGCGTGCGAAGTGTATCTATAATATATATATGTAATGACAACAGACATCATAATAGGGCATCTGAAAGAGATGTATGCTTCGTGTGTCAAGACGCCGAAAGATAATATTTCAGTCTGCATGCTGCCGCAAGCAGGGTCTGACAGGATGTATTTCCGTCTGAGCGGCGGCGTCATCGACGTCATCGGCACATACGTGCCCGATTCTGAAGAAGGGCGGTGCTTCGTGGAGTTGGCCGGGGCGTTTGCGGAGTGCGACCGCAGTGTGCCCCGAATCTATGCGGCATCAGACGATTATCGCTTTTATCTGCAGGAAGATCTGGGAGATGTCTCGCTTTTCTCACTCCTGAATGGCGATGATTTTGATGAGTATGTCAGGGCTGCGCTCCGGGCTCTTGTAGAGTTGCAGACCACTCCCGAGTCGGTGTGGGCCTCTAAAGTGATGTGCCGACCGTTCAACCGCCGGCAGGCGATGTGGGATTTAAACTATTTCAAATATGAATATCTCAGGCAGCGCTCCGTATGCTTTAATGAAGATACCCTCGAAGATGATTTTGAACTCCTCGCCTCGCGCCTGAATGAAATCGGTGCAGAATTTCAGGGCTTCATGATGCGCGACTGCCAGAGCCGCAATGTGATGATGAAGGATGGCCACCCCATCCTGATAGATTTTCAAGGCGGACGCAAGGGCCCGGTGCTCTACGATGCGGTTTCTTTTCTGTGGCAGGCCCGGGCCGGATTCTCTTCAGGGTTCAGAGAGGAAATGATAAGATATTATGCCGGGCTCTATTGCGGCAACGATTCGGGCAAGCAGGCCCGAATGTTGGAATCTCGTCCCGATATTGTTATCTTCCGTTGTCTTCAGGTGCTTGGTGCCTACGGCTACAGAGGCCTTATCCAGAAAAGGGCTCATTTCATCCAGTCCATTCCCGGGGCTCTTGCCAATCTTAACGAGCTTATTCATTCTGGTGCGCTCGATCGCTATCCATGCCTGAAAGATGTTTGCTCGCATCTTGCTGCAGACTCCACGTTTGATGCTCCCGGCAAAGTGGCGGGCCTTACAATTCAGGTCTATTCCTTTTCATATAAGAAAGGATATCCGGCTGATTGGAGCGGTAATGGCGGCGGATTTGTCTTCGACTGCCGGGCCATGCACAATCCCGGACGATATAAGGAATATAAAACGCTGACCGGACGAGATCTCCCGGTTATCGAGTTTCTTGAAAATAGGGGAGAGGTGGGCGATTTCCTTCGTAATGCGTGGGGGCTTACCGACGCTGCCATAGAGCGGTATCTCACGAGGGGATTCAGCAATCTCCAGATCGGATTCGGGTGCACCGGCGGACAGCATCGCTCGGTGTACTGTGCAGAGGCCACTTCGCGGCATATAAAGGAACTTTTTCCGGAAGCTAAAGTGGAACTCATTCATAGGGAACAATCATTTCACTGATTATGAAAGCAATGATATTATGTGCCGGATTAGGCACGCGCCTAAAGCCCTGGACGCTGTCACATCCCAAAGCGTTGGTGCCGGTGGGTGGGCAGCCCATGCTGAGCAGGGTCTCATCATCTCTGTTGAGTCAGGGGTTTGATACTCAGATTATTAATGTGCATCACTTCGCCTCTCAGGTGATAGACTATGTAGCCAAAGGCAATCTTGGAAGCGTGGATGTAAAGATTTCGGATGAATCGGAATGCTTGCTCGACACGGGCGGCGGAATTCTGAATGCGTATAGTCACCTGGCTGCTGACGACAGACCTTTTCTGGTGCACAATGTAGACATTCTCTCAAATGCCGACCTGCGAGCACTTTATGATGCTCACGTGGCGTCGGGGCGCGACGTGACTTTGCTTGTTTCTAACCGGGAATCGTCCAGAAAACTGGTATTTGACAATGATGATAACATTGTGGGATGGGTGAACGTGGCGAGTGGCGAGACCCGGCCTGATGGATTTAGTCTTGGCTTGAATCAGAAGGTTCTGGCATTCAGTGGAATATATGTTATGTCGCCTTCCGTGTTAGGCGTGATGCGCGAAAAGGGCTATTCCGGGGCTTTCCCGATCATGGATTTTTTACTCGCAATGATTGGTACTCTTTCAATTGGCGCAGTGAGTCAGCCGGGTCTGGAGATATTAGACATAGGAAAGCCCGACGCGCTGCGCCGGGCCGAACTTATGTTTGGTTGATCAATAATATCTGTTGTGCTGCGTCTCTTTCACGACGTTGAACTGACAGATGCATCCGGCTATCAGGGCCACTACTGCTATTCCGCCGAGCCACCATGTGAGAGCGATGCTGGTGGTGAAGCATGAGATGATGAGAAGTATGCATCCAACTGCATAGGAGATTACGGATAGTGTTTTCATAGTCAATCTGAATTTTAAAGGTTACGATTAAATATTGATAAGGTTTCAGTGTCTGTAGACTCATCATTTCAACGCCGGAGACCGACAAAAGGTTTGGTGTTTCTGATGAAAAAATATATGAAAAAAGTCGCCGGGATGTTTTCCGACGACTTTTTTAGTCCTTATATGTGTGGTGACAAATGTTACTTCAGTTTCAGTTCCTGACCGATCTTGATTACATCTGATGTCTCAAGATTGTTGAGTTTTCTGAGCGATGTGGCCGACATACCGTGGGCTCTGGCAATTTTGTTGATTGTGTCGCCCTGCTTCACCACGTATGTAGTGCTCTTGTTGGTAGAGGCTCTGTAAGTCTTGTTGTCTTCTTCGCTGGCAAGCTCGCCGCGTTTGCTTCTTGAGGGAGCGAAATTGCGGGCCTTGGTGTAGGTTGCCTTCGAGAATGTGTACTGATCGGTGTGGGTGGTGTGATTGGCGAAGTCAAAGATAGCCGCCGGATTGATGGCATAGCCCATGAATCGGGTCTCGAAGTGCAGGTGCGGGCCTGTGCTTCTGCCTGTGCTTCCTCCAAGACCGATGGGGTCTCCGGCGCGTACCACCTGATCAGGCTTCACGAGATGCTTGTTGAGGTGTCCGTAAACGGTTTCGAGTCCGTTGGGATGGCGAATGATGACATAGTTGCCATATCCGCGACCTTCGTAGGCTGTCAGGCGGATTTTTCCATCGAAAGCAGCATAGATAGTGTCGTTGCTCTTGATGCCTATGTCCACGCCCTTGTGCATTCTGCCGAATCTCTTGCGATAGCCGTAGGGAGATGTGAGCATTCCGAGATGGGGCATAACGTAGCCCGTCACGTCGATTACCTTTGTATCAGGCACGTCCTTTTCGTTGAAAGGATTGACGCTCTTCGAGTTCCAGCCTTCGGTGTAGATATCGAGCTCCGGCTCAAGGTCGTCGTCAATAAGATCTATGAAAGTATTCTGCTCTATGAGTTTGATTTTGTCTTTAGAACTGGAAGCGTTCGCCAAAAGCTGCTTGTGAGCGGCTGCGTGCGACGCTTTCTCTTTTTTCTGCGCTATGCCGGCCACCGGAATGAGGGCGAGCATAGCGCAGCAAAATATCTTCTGGAAGTTTTTCATCATTTTCAATCTTTAAGCCTCGTCTTCAGCGTAAAGGAAGGCGACATTAGAGGGAGTATAGTCGAGCACTTCCTCAGGTTTGAAGAAACGGTTGATCTCTATCGCTGCGTTCTCGACACTGTCAGACGCATGTACGATATTTGCCTGTCCGCTCATGCAGAAGTCACCACGGAGAGTTCCGGGTTCTGCCTTGCGGCCGTTGGTGGCACCGGTCATCTTGCGGAAGACCGCTACGGCATCAACGCCTTTGAGCACCATGCATATTACGGGTGAGGCTACCATCGACTTCACGATAAGCGGAAAGAACGGCTTGTCAACAAGATGTGCGTAATGCTCCCTGAGAATAGGCTCGTCGAGCTGCATCATTTTCATTGCTGTGATAATCAGACCTTTCTGCTGAATCCTCGTGAGCACTTCACCCACAAGGCCTCTTTCTATCGCTGAAGGTTTTAATATTACAAGGGTCTGTTCCATATTGTCGTGAGTTCGAATAGTCTTGTTTTGTTTTCGATTCCAAAGTTACAAAAATATTACAAACCAACCTAATCTGCGATAATAAATAATCATTAATATAATGTTAAAAAATATTAACTCTATTGTAAGTGTTTATAAATCAATTATAATTGTCAATGAAAGCATTTTTGATGGATTTTCGCATTTTTGCACAAGTGCATCTCTGCTGTGCAATGCTAAAAGTTCCGATTCTGTCGAAATCAATCTTCAAAGTGAACCCTTTATATTATGGTTTGTTTGAATTTTAAAAATATTGCTGACTTTTTAAAGATTCCACTTATGACATTATTATCTTTATCAGGATTGATTTCAGATGAGGGCGCTCATCTTCCTTCGTTAGAAATGCCTCTTCATGCCGATGAGGGAACTTATCAGATTGCCGGACTAATAATGAGGATCGTAGATTGGATCTTCAATACTATCGGACTTCATCATCACGCCACATTAGAACTCATCACCTATTCAATACTGGTTTTCGCCATTTCATGGGGTATAGGTTATATCACGCAACTTGTGATTCTGTTTTTTGTGGATCTCGTTAGCAAGCGCGTGAAGGGAAATATCTATTCCAATCTCATTCAGGCCCGCTTCTTCCATAAGATAGCAAGAATCATTCCCGCGATATTCTTCCTGATTTTCGTGCAGTTCACCATGCAGCAGCATTCTTCGCTCAGTAGCTGGCTATCAAGAGTGACGTGGATCTACCTCGCGTTTATCTTTACCCGTTGCCTCACGATTTTCGTGAATGTGGTGTGGAATCACGTCGATGCCCGTGAGAATAAGAAGAAACTGCCTTTGAAAGGATTGGTGCAGCTTGTATGCGGCATTTTTTGGATAATTTTTGCTATTGTCACCATATCAATAATTGTGGATAAGTCGCCTGGGGCGCTTCTTGCCGGACTTGGAGTCTTCGCATCTGTGCTGATGTTGATTTTCAAAGATTCAATCCTCGGTCTTGTGGCGGGAGTGCAGCTTTCAGAGAACGACTCGGTGCATGTGGGCGACTGGATTGCCGTGGAAGGCACGAATGCCAACGGCACAGTGACTGAGGTGACGCTGACCGAAGTGAAAATTCAAAACTGGGACAAGACGGTATCTTCCGTGCCTCCCTATAATCTTATAAGCGGCACGTTCACAACTTACAGGCCCATGCAGGAAAGCCACACGCGGCGTATTGCCCGCACTTATCTTCTTGATTGTGACAGCGTGCAGGCGGCCACTCCCGAGATGATAGCCGAGATAGCCAAAATTCCTATCATGACCGATTGGATTGCCAAGAAGCAGGAGCAGAAGGCCGCAGGAAAGGAATATTGCGTCAATAATCCTGCCGGTATCACCGACGGCACCATCGACACCAATCTCGGAATGTTCAGGGCTTATCTCACGATGTGGCTCAGACAGAACCCCGATATCTCACAAGTTGATGACCTCTTCGTCAATACCTTGCAGCAATCGGCCAGCGGCATTCCGCTACAGGTGTATTGCTTCACGAGCACATCGAGCTGGATACCATACGAAGGAATTCAATCAGCCGTGTTTGAGCATGTGGCCGTAATGCTCTCAAAGTTCGGATTGTTCGTATTCGAGAACTCCTCAAGCCGCGCCACTATCCTCGAGGGAGTAATGGGCAGGGAGCTTCCGGCAGGCGAGACGGTGGTGGGCCTTCCCAATCCTCTTATTGTCAAGAGCGGGCAGTGACATCTCCTATCACATGCGCGGCAACAGCAGCATAAAGGGCAGCCGTCTCCAACCGGAGGCGGCTGCCTCCGAATGTAACTGCCTGATATCCGTGGCCTACAGCCATCTCTACCTCAGCGGGTGAGAAATCACCTTCCGGCCCGATAAGAATGCGTAAGTCGCCACCCTTATAACTGTCGGCAAACGATGCGCGGGGAAGACTGTCGTCGCAATATCCGAAGCATTTGTAGCCGCTGAACTCTTCCGTGATAAATTTCTTGAAATCTACAGGCTCTGTCACTTCGGTAAGATTTGCCTTCAGTGACTGGTTCATGGCCGAGACGGCGATTTTCTCCAGGCGATCTTTCCTGATTGTTTTTCTCTCGCTGCGATCACATCTCAGAATCACGATGCGATCAACACCAATCTCCACGGCCTTCTCCACGAGCCATTCCATCCTGTCCATATTTTTTGATGGAGCGACGCAGAGCTCAAGGCGGAATCCCCACCAGGGTTTGATGTCGAGAGTGGATAATATCTTCACAGCGCAGTGCTTGGGATGCGGCTCCAATATGGCGCATTCATAGCGATGGCCTTTGCCGTCGGTGACATAGATTATGTCGCCCTCACGCATCCGCAGCACACGGCAGCAGTGTCCCGATTCTGTTTCGGGAAGCACTCCGGTGCTCTCTATCTCGGGAGCATAAAACTGAATCATGGTCAGATCTGGTCTTTATCGTCTACGATGCTTCCGGCGGCAAGCCCGGTCTTTTCAGCGGCCTCACTCTTGCTGATGTTTTCCTTCCGGTTTTCTTTGAATATGATTGCAAATAATACTCCCACAACAAAGGCGTATGCTGCAAAGATCAGCCAGCTGGTGTGCCATCCGTCTATCTGGTCAATTCCTGCCGGTTGGGTAAAGACAAATTTTTCAAGTATTGCCCCGGCACTCAATGTGCCTATTGTTGCTCCTAAACCGTTGGTCATAATCATAAAAAGACCCTGTGCCGAACTTCTCATAGAGGGGTCGGTCTCCTGATCTACATAAAGAGAACCTGACACGTTGAAGAAGTCGAAAGCAATACCATACACAATCATGCTGAGGATGAAAAGCCAGACAAGGTCGCCCGGATTGCCTAATCCGAAAAAGCCGAAACGGCCTACCCATGCAAACATCGACATGAGCATCATGCCTTTAATGCCGATGCGCTTCAGGAAAAATGGAATGAGAAGTATGCACAGAGTCTCAGACATCTGCGATAAGGAAATCAACGCATTGGCATTCTGCGCTCCCCATGTGTTGGCAAATTCCGCTACTTCTTTAAACGATGTGATGAAAGCGTTGCCATATCCATTGGTGATCTGAAGGCTCACTCCAAGCAACATCGAGAAGATGAAAAACACTGCCATTTTCTTTTGCTTGAAGAGTGAGAAGGCTTTGAGTCCAAGCATATCGGATATTGAATTGGAGGCTGCTTTGTTGGTCGGGCAGTCAGGAAGCGACAATGCGTAGATGCAGAGCACTCCACTCAGCACTGCGGAAGTGATCAGCTGGCAATAGTTGGTCTGGTATTGGGTGAAGTTGACAAATAGCATTGCGCATATAAAGCCAACTGTACCGAACACTCTGATAGGGGGGAACTCTTTCACCGTGTCAAGTCCAGCTTTTGTAAGTGCTGAGTATGCAACCGAATTGCTTAGTCCGATTGTGGGCATGAAGAAAGCAACCGATACGGTGTAGAACCAGAATAATGTATGGAATTGCACGTCATCTCCTGCCATCATGCTGTAGATGCCTGCTGCACCCATAAAGATGCCTGCAATAAGATGGCATAGACTTAGCATACGCTGTGCGTGAATCCAGCGGTCGGCTATAATACCGATAATGGCCGGCATAAAAATCGATACGATGCCCTGCACTGCATAAAACCATTTTATGTCGTTGGCAAGTCCTACTCTTACAAGATAATTGCTCAAAGATGTTAGGTATGCGCCCCAGACGGCAAATTCCAAGAAACTCATCACCGCCAGACGTGTCTTGAGCGCTAATTGTCCTGTGTTCATTTTTTATGAATGTTTAAAATCGTTATTTTATGATGATGGTTTGATTGTCGAATGCTAATTTCACATGCTCGGGCAGTAGGGCGCTGGTGTCTACGTAGCGTCCTAATTTGTGCGAGGCATGGGTGAGGTAGCAGAGTTTGGGCTTGATCTCGTCGATCAGGGAAAGCGCCTCATGAAGGATGAGATGCGCGAAATGCTCTTTTTCTATTCGGAGGCAATTGATGATGAGCACGTCCAGCCCCGAGAGTTTCTCTTTCTCACTCTCAGAGATGGTCTTTACATCGGTGAGGTATGCGAATTTTCCGATTCTATAGCCCAACACCGGGAGTTTTCCATGCATGGCCTGTACGGGAATTATCTTTAGCCCGTCTATTCTGAATGGCTGTGTGCCTACCTCGTGCAGATCAAGACCGGGAACTCCGGGATATCTTGACGGACGGAAGCAGTAGTCAAGACGCTTCCTGAGATCTGATGCAGTCTCCGCATTGGCGTAGATTGGCATGTTCCTGTCGGCGCAGAATGGTCTGAGGTCGTCGATGCCTCCAACGTGGTCGTAATGCTGGTGTGTGAGGAGCACCGCGTCGATGGAATACAGATCATGGCGGAGCGCCTGTTGCCTCAGATCGGGCGAGGCGTCTATGAGGAGCCGGAGTCCATGGGTCTCCACAAGTATGGAGGCCCTTAGGCGTTTATCGCGCGGATCGTCTGAACGGCATGTCTCGCAAGTACATCCCATCTCAGGCACCCCTTTTGAGGTTCCGCTTCCAAGTATCGTGACCTTGATTTTCTGGTCGATATAGTTCACTTCAGGCGAGAGGGAGATTCCGAACATATCTCTCACAGTGCGTACTACGCGGTCGGCTACGTCGGCTACATTCTCAGCCGTCGCTCCTCCTGTGTTGGCAATCACGAGGGGCTGGGCCGGCCATACTTCCGCGCCTCCTATGCGGAAGCCCTTCAGACCGGCGCGGTCTATCAGCTGGGCCGCAGACAGTTTCAAATGATGCCCTGAGATAGGGCGGGGAGAGAGATCAAGTCCGCGTGTCTCAATCTCCTCCTCGTAGAAATAGCGGTGTATCACCGGATTCTTGAAGAAAGACCCGGCGCTTCCTATCAGTGCAGGATCGGGGAGTTTGCCGGCGCGTAGCCGCAACACTTCATCGGCAAGCTGGCGAAGAGTGGGCGTGTGGCCTATGCGTTCCGCATACTTCTGCAGCGGCTCGTAGGTGAGATTGCGGGCATCTGTGCCGCGCCGGAGGTGATAACTGACACGGAGCACGATATATTTTCCTTTGCCCTCGTGCTTGAAGATAGAGTCACGATAGCCAAAACGGCACTCCTCTTTTTTTAGCACCACCGTGGTGCGGGTGTCTGTATCGAAGCATTCCACGGAATGGATGAAGTCGCCGGCTTCAGCGCCGTAGGCCCCTACATTCTGCACGGCTGAAGCTCCAACTTCACCCGGGATTCCTGCCATGTTCTCAAGCCCTGCTATGTCATGCTCAATGCACCAATCCACAAGATCACTCCATATCACACCGGCCCCGGCTATTACGAAGACGTTGTCGTCATCCTTGCAGTATTCGCTTATTCCCTTAATGCCTGAATGGAGCACGAGCCCATTGAACGAGTCAAGAAAAAGCAGATTAGACCCTGCGCCGATATGAAGAACCTCATTATCGATAAATTCAGGTGTCCTGCTGAGGGCGAGAAGTTGCTTCTCATTCTCATATTCAGCGTAGAGCGATGCTCTGGCGGGAACCTTGAATGTGGTGAGGTGTGTCAGGTCTTTATCGTGTTCGATGATCATAGTCTGAATCGTTTTAGAAGTCCGTCAGTAAATAGAAGATAGGCGCCGTTCTTATATTGCCAGAAGTCTACAGTCTCGTTTGCGTCGTGACCGGCATTGATCTCGTCGGGATTTCCCAGCACGAGTCGGCATTCCTCTTTTGTCATACCCTCGCATACTTTTCCCATCTGAATGTAGCGCCAGTGTTCGTCACTGATCTGAGGATAGCGTGTCCTCGGGTCGGAAAGGAAGAAGACGGAGGGAAAACTTCTGCTGTCGGAAATGTCAGAGGTGTAGTTCATGTGAATGAAGGCGGTCTTTCCGTCTTGGGTTCTGATCTTTACTTTAGCGGGGAAGTCGCCTGTTGAAGACAATATGTCGTCTACAAAGACCTCGACAAACCTGTATCCCTGAGTTCGGTTGCCCGATTCATCATACCAAAGATTACTTTTCGTCCATAATTTCCGCCCCTTGATCTTTTCCCTCCATTTGTCGTTGATGGCCGGATCTGAGAGGAGTGGAATTCGGCTCGAATCAATCTCTTTCATCGCCTGCTCGATGGATTTGCCTGTGTCGTATCTGAATTGGCGGCTGCCGTCGGTGAAGATCAGCACGCACTCCTCGTTGAGGCCGGGAGTGAGTTTGCTTTCCGCTCTTTCAAAGTGTAGCGTCTTTCCCTCTACTTTCTCAGTGTCGGGGTCATCGGCAAGGCCCGACGGTTCAAAAATATATAGCGCCCTGTCGCTCATGGCAATGAAGGACTTCCCCGATTGCCATTCAGAAAGAGGAATCCCGCTCACTTCAGAAGCGAATTTCTGCTCTTCGCTCTTTTCCATCATTTTCAGGTCGCCCTTGCTCATGCGTATTTTTTTCGTGCTTTCAATTCCGGTGCTGCAAGACGCAAATAATGCCGTCAGTGATATTATCAGTGCGAATCTCACAGAGTGTAGAATTGGCAATCGTGAGCAGTGTTTTTGACCCTGATTATTCAATGTTTTGATATTTAGAAGTTTGATGAAAAAGAAAGCGTTTCGTGGCTTTGATGATGCAAAGATAGTGAAAATTTTTATGAAAAAAAAGAGTTGAAATATTTGGTGGGATGAAAAAATTGTAGTAACTTTGCACTCGCAAATGGGAAAACGCTCCCTGATGATAAGTTTAAGAATGGCGGGATAGCTCAGTTGGTTAGAGCGTCGGATTCATAACCCGGAGGTCTCGAGTTCAATTCTCGATCCCGCTACAAAATATGGCCACCTTTATTAAGGTGGCTATTTTTTTGAATGAAGCTACGGAATGGTAACAGTGCAAGAATATGGCGATTAACGCTTATTCATAGCGAGATAATATCGATTCTGCCATCCCTTTTAACTGTTCTGCTAAAGATGCCGGAGAGATGATTTTTACAAAATGGGATCGGGAAAGAAGATAGCCGAGGAAATCTTCAGTAGGGCGCATTGTAATTTCGTAATCAAAATAGCCCTCGCCCTCACCAACAAGACGTTGCGTCGGGTGTAACGGCAGATCTCGCATATAATATCGCTCGTTAAGAAATGCGCGTACTGTAACTTTTTGAACCGGTACTGAAGTGTTGAGGGCTACACCAAAGCACTCTTTGAAATACTCTGATGCATCAAATGAATTATCAATCTTGAATTTCCTGCTCGATATATTCATATTTGACATACGATCAAATGCAAACACGCGATAATCTTTGGTGTCGGGGTAACGCCCCAGCAGATACCAACGGCGATGATATAGCTTTACGCAATAAGGTTCTATCACATAATGTTTGGCATCTGCGGAGTAGTATTTCTTGTAATCAAATTCCAGTATATGACTTTTTCGCATTGCAACTATGGCCATCTGCAGATTCCCGCCTTCTGATGGGATTGATTCAAGAAGAATACGGTCTTTGACCGATTTGTTCTCCGCCATTATATTGTTGATGGAAATTGTATTCGCCATCCAACTTTCGACAGAGTTGCCATCCATGGCATCGATGTTTTCGATACTATACTTATTGCCACTGCTGCGAGAACAAACAATTTTTATTCCGAATATATCTTCTATTTCTTCGCGGTGGCGATTGAAGGAAGTCCTCGACATAGGAATTCCTGCAGAAATGGAAGATCTAAGCCATAGGTCGCCAAGTTCAGAGAGTGTCAATGCCTCGCAGCGATGAATGGTTTCAATAAGCCAAATATAAGTCTTGAACAGGTCTTTATGTCTCATTTCATTTAGATTATGGTGCAAAGATAATGATTTTTTTTGCAATGTACCGTGTTTTGGAACAAGCGCGGTGTAATTTTGCACCAAACTTAAAAATGAACTATATGGAAGATGATGAAATTATACCTCACACATTCGACCTGCCAATGTATATGATGCCATATCAAATAACCGGGCTGCGGACTGGGTACTATGAGTTGAATAAAATCTTATCAGGTTGGCAGAGCAATGAATATGTTATCGTAGGATACGATCGGCCCGGAGATGCCAACGAATTTATTAGCAAAAATGCATCTGCAAGTAACAGGGTTGGGAGCATGGTTGCAATATTTTCTCTCAATAAGGCGATATCCTATTCGATTGGTGACGATAAAAAGAATATCGTATTGCACAATTGCAATTCAATATACGATTTGCGAAAGAAAGCAAGACGCTTAGTTAGAGAAAATGACATTAAGGCACTGATAATAGACGATATTACAAGACTTGATTGTCAAGATCAGAAATTTGGTTCAAAGGAAAATACATGCTCTCACATCTCGCGGTGTTTATGTCAGCTTTCTAAAGAACTCGGTATCCCGGTCATATCACTTGTGCCCGTTAAGGCTAACGGTGAAGTTCCCCAACTCAGTTTGTTCACACGTCTTGGAAATTTAGATCAGGATGCTGACGTGGTAATATTTCTGACGAGAGACGAAAGCGACAGACTAACTCCTTTGGTTGCAAAACATCGCAGTGGTGAATATTAATTAAATTCCAGTAAATTATGATAAAACCGATTTTAGACTCTCACACAAATACTTGTTATTTTTCTTCGATCTTACCGGAATGTTCAGGAGGTCAAAATGTAATAAAACGTATTAAGGATAGTGGTATAGAAGTGAGGCTTTTGCAAGGCACACGTGATATATGGTGTCGTGATTATATGCCAATCCAACTATGCGAAAATAAGTTTGTTGGGTATGAATATGCTCCTGATTACCTTGATTATCCCGCAGGAGCTAAGTATCAGACAAACCCCGCTAGAGTGTTAGACAAATTGGGGATTGACGTTATCCAAAGTGGAATTATTCTTGATGGAGGCAATGTCATTAAGACCAACAAGGGAATAATTATGGTGGATAAGGTGTTCAACGAGAACACCCACCTGCGTAGGGATCTTCTCATAAAGCGGCTTGAGACTTACTTCAATAATGAGATAATTTTCTTACCGTGGGATAAGGCTGAAAAGTATGGACACGCTGACGGCATAGTGCGCTACATTGACGACGAGCGCGTATTGATGACTAACTATCATCAGTATAGCAGGAACCTTGCCAACAAGTTTATGAAAATCTTATCTCAACACTTCAACGTAGAAGTTCTTGACTACAATGTTGAGAAATCCTGTAAGCATAATTGGTGCTACATCAATTTCTTACGCGTTAGTAATAAGATTGTTATACCGCAACTTACGTGGGAAGATTATTCAGATCCACAAAGCGCTGCTCCTCTTCCTGAGGGAGGAAGGGCAAAAAATAGTCCGAAGTGGTATCACTCGCATATTAAGGAAGATGAACAAGCATTGGAACAATTCCAAAGGATATTTCCAAAATGCGAAATCATTCCGGTATCTTGCCCTCAGATAGTTGAGCAAGGCGGTGCCTTGAATTGTATATCTTGGAATGTAAGGCGCGATAATGCGGAGACTACGGTTTCCGAAGATTAAGTCTTTCTGATTCTGGCATTGTATTTATTCCATATCTTATCTTTGTCGATCGCCTCTTCTTTGATAAAACGGTATTCAGATTCAAATACAAGCTTAAAGATTTCTTCGGTGTCTTTTTTTAATTCGTTATAGCCTTCGTCTTTAACCTTTTTTTTCCATACGGCGATTTTCGCTGATGCTTTTTCCTTATCCTCCCTGACCGGAATCCAGCGAGGATAAGAATTTATTTTAAAAGGTTTTTTGTTTTCATTAGATGGAATAATAATGGGATTTTCGGCTGCATCGGCTTCAAACGCATTGAATTTATCCCATAACTTATACACGCATTTTAGAGGACCAAATACTTGATTGTCTTCTTCTTTTGTTTCCCGTGGTCCATTTATTTTCTTTAGTCCTCGAATAAGTATGCCACCGAATTGATAGTCGGTAGTGGCAAACGTGAGGTCTACACCACTTTGGTGAAAGAACCATTGGCCGGCTCTGCATTTACGTGGATAAGTAATTACATCCGGGTGTTCGGGCGTAAACAAGTAGAACTCTATCTCTACAATCTCATATTTGATGCCTCGCTTGGAGATAACGTAGTTATTCATAAGGAGTTCGGCAGTCTCTTTGAAATACGTTGGAATGTCATCAGGCGTTTGAGGGCAAGATTGTAATTGTTCGAGCAGTGGCTTCTTTGTAGACATAATGTTCAAATTTATTTTTTCTTTTTTAAAGTTCGGAAGATTTCAGTTTCTCGGCGTTTTCAGCTACAATAAGCTTGTCGATACAATCCTGAATATCTCCATCCATGAATGTAGGCAGGTTGTAGACCGTATAGTTTATCCGGTGATCCGTCATTCGTCCCTGAGGGAAGTTGTATGTGCGTATCTTAGCCGAGCGGTCGCCGGTGCTTACCATGGTCTTTCTTTTTGAAGCAATGTCGTCGAGATATTTCTGGTGCTCACGGTCGTAGATGAAAGTGCGAAGGCGAGACAGTGCCCGTTCCTTATTTTTAGGCTGGTCGCGCGTTTCGGTACATTCAATAAGTATTTCCTCCACCACTCCGGTATTGGGATTTTTCCAGTTGTAGCGCAGGCGCACACCTGACTCCACTTTGTTCACGTTCTGGCCTCCGGCACCTCCGGAGCGGAAAGTGTCCCATCTTATCTCCCCTTCGTGAATCTCGACATCAAATTCTTCAGCCTCGGGGAGTACTGCCACTGTTGCGGCCGAGGTGTGGATGCGTCCCTGGGTCTCTGTGGCAGGAACGCGCTGCACCCGGTGCACTCCACTCTCATATTTCATGATGCCATACACTCCCTCACCTGTGAGGCTGAATACTATTTCCTTGTAGCCTCCGGCGGCTCCCTCGGAGGTGTTGCTCACTGTGAGCGTCCATCCTTTTCGCTCGGCAAATTTCTGATACATGCGGAAGAGGTCGCCTGCAAACAGTGCGGCCTCATCGCCTCCCGTGCCACCACGAATCTCCACAATACAGTTTTTCGCATCGTCAGGATCGGCCGGGATCATCAGCATCTTTATCTCTTCCTCGAGAGTGGGGAGAAGTTGCTGTGAGGCGTCCAACTGTTCGCGGGCCATGGCGCGGAGTTCCTCGTCTGTCTCTTCCGAAGCAATTGCCTTCGCTTCCTCGATGTTGGCAAGAGTGTCTCGATAGGCATGTGCCTTTTTCAATATCAGTTCAAGATCGTGATATTCCTTGGTCAGTCTCACATATCTTTTCTGATCTGCTATCACGTCTGGGTCGGTGATGAGGGTAGATATCTCTTCAAATTTAGCATCGAGGCCGTCGAGCTTGTCAAGGATTGAAGCCATGTGGGGAGGTGGGGTAGGAGTGACGTTAATAATTTGATGAAAAAGGTTCAAACCGGAAGAATCGTGCACGCCCTACATCCTTCGGCAGACATCGCACGCGATGTCCCTACGTTTATATCTGTGGATCAATCTCATAGTAGGGACGTGGCGTGCCACGTCTGCAATAAATGAAGATACGATGCACCGGAAATTCGGCTTGTGATGAAAAAAAGACCAACACCCGAAGGAGTTGGTCTTGGTAGCCGATCCGGGACTCGAACCCGAGTCTCCACCGTGAGAGGGTGGCGTGCTAACCGCTACACTAATCGGCCATTTTTAATCATGATGTAAAAGCCATCATGATTATTGTCTTTGTTTTTGACACTGCAAAATTAGTGATTATTTTTGAACTGTGCAAATATTTTTGATAAAAAATCAAAAAAATATTTTTTTGCTGTTCAGTTGCAATGCCTTTTCAGGTTCGATCACTCAGCAGCCTGCTCTTCGGCCGGAGCCTCTGTCTCGGCAGCGAGGGCTTCTTTAGCAGCAGCTTCGGCTGCAGCCAGCTTTTCGGCTTTCTTTTTAGCCACTTCCTCGCCCTTTGCCTTATTCTGGGCTGCCTCAGCTTCAAGACGTGCTTTTGCGTCTTCTGCTGCCTTAGCTTCTTTCTTAGCCTGGAATGCGTTTGCTACTTTGGTGCGGTCAGCCTTCCAAGCGTCGAAACGCTTCTGTGCCTCTTCTTCAGTGAACGCGCCTTTTTTCACGCCGCCTCTGAGGTGCTTCATGAGCATGACGCCTTCTTTTGAAAGAATTGATCTTACTGTGTCGGTGGGGAGAGCTCCCACTTCTACCCAATACAAAGCACGGTCGAAGTCTAAACTTATTGTAGCAGGATTAGTGTTCGGATTATAAGAACCTATCCTTTCAATAAATTTACCATCACGTGGTGCCCTGCTATCGGCGACTACAATGGGATAATAGGCGTAGCCTTTACGGCCATGACGCTGCAATCTGATTTTTGTTGCCATATAAAACTTGCCGGTTTATTGAATTGAGTTATTTTGTTTTCGCTTCTTCTGACCCGTCCGGCAAGACGGATTTTCGGAATGCGGATGCAAAGTTACTGATTTTTATTGAATCGCGCAACTTTTTCGCTGTTTTTTTGAGTATTTTCAATAATTAATGGTGATTTTTGCGCAGAATTATTCGTGAGTTCAACTCAGCAATTCCATTTTCACCGTGAAATGACGCATAAGTTCTGCTTCCCATTTGATCGCCACACCGCGTTTTATGGTGTGGCGCCGGTCATATACATTCTTCAAGGCGGCAGCAATCACGTTGATGTGATTGTCGGTATATGTGCGCCGGCTGATGCAGAGGCGGAGGAAGTCATTTCCGTCAAAGCGGTTTTCCCGGGTAACGGGATCGCGGTCGGCGAGCATATAGCCTATCTCGCATCCGCGCACTCCGGCCTCGAGATAAAGTTCTATAGCCAGCCGCTCGCCCGGAAATTCCTCTTTGGGCACTTGATCCAAGACCTTGTCGGCATCCACAAAAATGGCGTGGCCACCGGCCGGACGCTGATATGGGATTCCGTATTCATCAAGTTTGGAGGCGAGATATTCCACTTGCTTAATGCGAGTCTCGAGCATGTCAAACTCCGTATTTTCATCAAGGCCAACCGCGAGTGCGGCCATATCTCGGCCGTTCATTCCGCCGTAAGTCAGGAATCCTTCGAAAGGTATGAGATATTGTTTCGCACCCTCGTAAATTTCTTCGTGGCGTGTTGCGATGAATCCACCCATATTTACAAGGCCGTCTTTTTTGGAAGACATTGTCATGCCGTCGGCCAGAGAGAACATTTCCCGGCATATCTCTTTGATTGTCTTGTCGGCATATCCCGGTTCGCGTGTCTTGATAAAGTAAGCGTTTTCTGCAAACCGGGCGCTGTCGAAAATCACCGGTTTGCCAAATCTGTCGGCCAAGGCGCGTACGCCACGCAGATTTTCCATCGACACGGGCTGTCCTCCGGCGGTGTTGTTGGTGATTGTTACTATAATGAAGGGAATGCGTTCGGAGTGAATCTCCAGTTCCTTCTCCAGTTTGTCAAGATCTACATTACCTTTAAACGGCACTTCGAGCTGAGTGTCTTTTGCTTCGTCTACGGTGCAGTCTATGGCGAATGCTTTTCTCGATTCTATATGACCTTTGGTGGTATCGAAATGTGAATTGCCGGGAACGCGATCTCCGTCGCTCACAAGAAATGAGAACAGTACATTCTCAGCAGCACGTCCCTGATGGGTAGGGAGCAGGAAGTCGAAGCCGGTGATGCGTTTCACCACATCTTTAAGTTCATAGAAACTTCTTGCTCCGGCGTATGATTCGTCGCCTGTCATCATTGCCGCCCATTGGCGGTCGCTCATCGCTCCGGTGCCGGAGTCGGTGAGGCAATCAATGTATACGTGATCGCTTTTTAGCAGGAATACGTTATAGTCCGCGTCGCGTAGCCATTTCTCGCGCTCTTCGCGGGTGCTTTTCCTGATGGGCTCCACCATCTTGATTTTCCATGCTTCGGCAAAGGGAAGTTCCATGTCTTGGTCAGTATTATATTTAAGGTGTAATATTATGTTTTCACACGCAAATATAACAAGACTTTTCAAGATATGCAAATTATATGCGAAAAATATTCTAAGGATTAATGAAAAAAAGTCTTTCCCTCAGGGAAAGACTTTCGAGGTTCCAAGCGGACTCGAACCGCTGTAAACGGTTTTGCAGACCGGTACCTAACCACTCGGACATGGAACCATTTCTATTGCAACGCAGAGTTAGAGATAACTCTCATTTGCGTTGCAAAGTTAATACTTTTTTTTGGTCTACGCAAATTTTTTTGAAAAAATCTGATTAGATCATGAAAAAATCACGATGATTATTTGCGATAGCGGGCGTAAATCTCTTTGCCGAGGAGTTTTGCCTTCTCAATATCTTTTGGATTTTTCGGGTCTACGCCATACTTGCTCAGAGGAGGAATCACTACTGATGTGCCGGGGCGTATCCTGTCCGGATCTCCGAGATTGTTCTTGTTCTCTTCGTAGATATACGGCCAAAAATTCATGTTGCCATAATGCTCTTTAGCCATTGTGATGAGATAACGCGTAGTCGTGATCTTATCATAGATCACCGCATCGGATGCGGCTGTGGCCACGGCTTTCGCCACCTCAGTATCGGTTTTGCCCTCGTCAGGATCACTAATCTCTTCATCTACGATCGCCACACTCTCTGTTTCCGGTTCAGGTTCAGTAATAGGAATGGCTTCTGAAGATACAGGCTCATTCTTCGAGAATAAGTTCGGCTTTTCGCGTGGCAGCTCCTTCTCTTTGAAACTGGGAGAGGTATAGAAATACCAGATAAGGAAGGTGATCAGGATAGCTCCGACTGCAGCGGCGATGCCAACCATAAAGCCTTTGAGCCATTGCCTGCGCTTAGTGCCGGGTTCCTCCATCAAAGTCTCATCTTCGTCGTAGGAATCGGGCATGAGTTCTTCCACTTCTGGAGCCTCATCAGCATCTTCTTCCTCATCTGAGTCTTCGGAAGTCTGCTGAATCAATCCGAACTGCAGAGTTTCAGAAGGTGTAGTTTGCAGGTCATCTTCTTCAGAATCCTGCTGCTCGTTCAGATCTTCATGCTCATCATCGTCTGTCTCATCATTGTCGCCGGCAACTTCTTTCAGATCTTCATCTTCTTCGATAGGTTCTGCATTCTCGGTTGCTTCGCGGTCAGGATCCTCAACCTTCGTACTTATCACAAACGATTCCGTTTCTTCCTCAATTTCTTCGGGTTGCGGGGTCTCGTCAGTATGATGCGAAGGCTTGTCAGCATGAATTGACTCGTCTAACTCCTCAGCATCATCCTCATATTCCGCGGCTACATCTGCAGCGGGAATTTCTTCGGTGCGTGTTTCTACCTGAGTATCTACCTCGGAAACGGGTATGTCTGATGAGCTGCGATCGACAGTCGGGTCATTAACTTTCTCATCGGCTGAGGTGAAGTCAATAATATTTTCAACTTCGGCTTCTACATTATCCTCATCCGTTTCAGGCTCTCTGAGTGAAGCATCAATTTCCACAGAGTCTTCCATTAAAATGATAGGCTCTTTTTGCAAAATGTTGTCGGCAACTTCCGGCATTGCGTCGGAAGGGATTTCCGTTGATGCCGGTACGGTTGCTTCTGCCGTATCAGACGGCGTGGCAACTGTCATGGTTTCCTCCTCCGAAGGAGTGTCTTCTTCAAACTTCGAGAGGTCAAAGTTTTCATCTATCTCCAATGGGGAGAATGCTTCGAAGGGGGCGTTGATGGTCTCGCCCAGTTCCTTTGAAGGGGCGAATACAACCTTCGTATGTCCTGATATCTCTATCGGCTGGCCGGTGGTGACATCCACACTCATCCGCGGCTCGACCCGCGACAGACGAAAACTTCCGAAGCCTTTGATTTTTACAGTGTCGCCCTCTTCGAGAGTTTCGCTGATGAGAGCAAAAAATTCCCGTATGAAATCTTCAGAAAACCTTTTCGAGCGTCCCGATTTGTCGGCGAGTAGGGTGGCAAGTTTAGGGAAAGTTATTTTGTTATTCATAACGGCGAACTTTCTGTTTCAGAAGCGTTGAGGGTCTGAATGTGAGTGTGAGTTTGGGCGGGAAAAGCATAAGTTTGCCCGTGGAGGGATGCGCGGCCACCCGCTCATCGCGCTTCTTAGGCTCGAAATTGCCAAATCCCGGGAAGGTCACTGTGTCGCCCTCGAGTGCGGCCTCGGCAATGACCTGACTCAGCGAGGCTATCATTTCTCCGCATTCCTCCCTGTTGGTGTTGAGGCGCTGCGTCAGAGTGGATATGAAGGTTTTATTGTCCATCTCAGATTTTTATTTTCCGGCTACCGTTGCTGTCGCGCACAATATAGATTCCTTTTGGGAGATCGCTCTCATTGCAATTAACTTTCCTCCCGGTGAGATCGAATATCCCGAGAAGACCGGTCTCTGACACGGGTGAGGACTCAATCTCTTCCACTCCGCTTCCCTCAGTGGGGATGATAAGATAGCGGGTGTTGGTGAGTTTCTTCACTTTTCCTTCAATCACAGCGTTGCCGTTGGTGTCTCTAATCTCTGCATTCTTGATGTTGTGAGAAGTTTCCACAGTAAACGGCATCTTATTTTTCAATACCGTTTTAGTATCTGTAGTAATGACAACGGTCTCTGAAGCGGGGATGAATTCATAATCAAACTGGCAGTTGTGGCGTGCGAGCCAGAAGTCTCCGTAGTCTTCGAAGTTATACATGATTACTTCTGCGGGATTCAACTTTTCAACGAGACGTTTCTGAAGTATCATCTTCCACTCCCTGTTGGGATGTATCAGAAGCACTGCATTGGCGTAGTTGCCGCGCAGTTTTTTCATGGCGGTAAACCATTGGTCGGGTGCCGGGTGCGTGTTCCAGGTGTCGTCGTTGAGAGGTATCTGGCCCTCTTTATTATTATAGACGTCGGAGATGTGAAGCTGAATTGTAAGCACTCGGCTTAAATCCTTGTCCCATGTGTTGTCATATCTTCCGAAGAAAGGAAATTCCGACAGAATGTCGCCACCCGTGTAGCATGATTGAAATTCATAATCGCCTTTCTCAAGCATGGCGTGGAAATCAGCGTTCACGCAGAGATGTCCGCTCCTGAATGAGCGCACATGATTCTTCAGGTCTTCTTCGATGATCTGTTTCGACATCACTATCTCAGCCCATGTGGAGGCACCGGTACTTGTTCCGTCTACGCAAGTGGCGCGATGTGCATATTCGTCACGTGTCACCACATCGGTGTTCTTCACTTTATTGAAGTCGGGGAAGTGGCATACAGAGTGGCTGCCTACGGTGTGTCCGTCGGCAATGAGATCTTTTGCTTTGGGTATGGTGGTTGAGTTATAGAAATCAGAGAGATAGGAATGACCGAAATTCACCTTGTCACTATAATAATGAGTGGTGAGGAAATAATGTCCCTTGCAGCCCATCGATTTTTCATATTCCGACATGAAGTGCATCTCTTCGTAAGCGGTTTTGCTATCGCAATCGTGAGTGGGCACCAGAATCTGGGTATAGCCACCCGGCACAGTGAATTTCCACACCGACAGGTCGGAAGCGGAAGCGTGGATGGAGCGGAGGAAGAGTGCCCAAACGTCTGACGAGGGCTCAAAGCCGTTGTTGTATTGCCGGCTCGAATTCTGATCCTTATTGAGGAGATTGCGTTGCACCACGTCTCTCCATGAGATGCCCACGAGATAGGCCTTGCCTTTGCCGAGGGTGTTGCGCACTACTGCGGCACCACCGGTGTTGTAGTTTGCAAGCACGTCGCAACCATTCTGCGGGATGGCGAAAGATTTAACACCGCCTATTGAGGTCTCGCGCTCTTCTTCCTCATCTATATATTCAAGTTCCGGAGAATTATAGAAATCGGGATTCCACAGTATTCTTGTTCGAGTGTTAAGTTTTTCGAATTTCTTAGTCGAGTCAATGCCGAAGATTTCGTCGATAACATCTGTCGAGCTTGAGCTGACAGTTCTGATCGCGGGCGAAACGAGGATGCCTCCATCCTTAACCCATTGTTCGATCTTCTCGAGCTCTTCGCGCGAGAATGTGGTGCTTTTTATGCAGCAGGCCAGGAGCAGGACGTCTTCCTGAAGTGCGGTTTCAAGGTCTTCTGTAGTAATATAATTGTAGCCGGCGATGTCGCACATGTATTGTGCTGAAAATACCTGACGGGAAAAGTCTCCGTCGTGTTCGAGCTCATAATTGCGCTTGTTCATGTCGAGCACGGCGATATCGGCAGCGCAAGACAATGCTGTGGCAGCAGAGACCGCTACGGCAAGAGAGCGAAGCATTCGTTTCATATCTGTCATTCGATTTAGTATGTATTCTGAAAGAGTCTGTGATAGTATAATTCGCAAATTTACAATAATTATTCTAATATGCCAAATTTTTAATGAGTTTTATCGTGAAATTTTCCGATATTCTTAATTTTTTAGATAAAGAAACGATAAATTCGTTCATTCACGCTCTTTTTTTTGCAATAGTTGAATTAAATGATTAATTTTGCACTTTAAAGTGCATACAACACAATAACACATTCATAAGGTTAGATTTTAAGATGAAAAAAAGTCCCCTTCAGAGAGTACGTGCTGAATATCAGCCAAAGCTCCCCAACGCCCTCAAAGGCGCAGTAAGACTGGAAGTCGGCGCTCCTACGGAGTCTGTGGCCGATCAGGAAGAAATCAAGAAACTTTTCCCTAATACATACGGACTCCCCATCGTGGAGTTCAAGCCGGAGGAGAATCCCTGTCGTGTGGAAGAGCCGTTTAATGTCGGCATCATCCTCTCCGGTGGTCAGGCTCCCGGCGGCCACAATGTGGTGAGCGGTATTTTCGACGCTCTCAAGAAACTCAACAAGGAATGCCGACTTTACGGATTCCTGATGGGCCCTTCCGGATTCATCAACCATCAGTATATGGAGATCACCGAAGGTTTCCTCAAGGATTACCGCAACACCGGCGGTTTCGACATCATCGGCAGCGGACGCACGAAACTTGAGAATCCCGATCAGTTTGATGCAGGCCTGAAGGTGCTGAAAGAGCTCAATATCAAGGCTCTCGTCATCATCGGTGGCGACGATTCAAACACAAATGCCTGCGTTCTCGCCGAATATTACAAGGCTAACGGTGCCGGCGTTCAGGTGATTGGCGTGCCCAAGACCATCGACGGCGACCTTAAGAACAAGTGGATTGAGACTTCTTTCGGTTTTGACACCGCTTGCAAGGTATATTCTGAGGTTATCGGCAATATCCAGCGCGACTGCAACTCCGCAAAGAAATACTATCACTTCATCAAACTCATGGGCCGCTCTGCAAGCCACATCGCTCTCGAATGTGCTCTTGAGTGCCAGCCTAACTACTGCCTCATCTCAGAGGAAGTGCAGGCAAAGCGCATGACTCTCGACAACATCGTCAACCAGCTTTGCTACATGATAGTAGAGCGTGCCAAGATGGGTTGGAACTTCGGTACAGTCCTAGTGCCTGAAGGTCTCATAGAGTTTATCCCCTCTATGAAGCTTCTCATCGCTCAGTTGAACGATATCCTTGCAGAGCATGCTGCTGAATTGGATCCTCTCAAGGATGAGGAGAAACTCCAGGCAATTGCCAAGTATCTACAGCCGGCTGAGGCAGAACTTTTCCTCTCGCTCCCCAAGAGCATCGCTCTTCAGCTCAGTCTTGACCGTGACAGCCATGGCAATGTTCAGGTGTCTCTCATCGACACTGAAAAACTTCTCGCCGACATGGTTGGCAAGCGTCTTTCTGAGCTTAAGAAGGATGGCGAATACCATGGCAAGTATGCCACCCAGCACCACTTCTTCGGATATGAAGGCCGTTGCGCCGACCCGACAAACTTTGATGCTGACTACTGCTATGCTCTTGGCTACAACGCAGCAATGCTTATCAATAGCGGCGTGACCGGCTACATGAGCTCTGTACGCAACCTTACCGATAAGCCTGAAAACTGGATTGCAGGTGGTATTCCAATCACTATGATGATGAACATGGAGAAGCGCCACGGCCATATGAAGCCAGTAATCCAGAAGGCTCTTGTAGACCTCAAGGGCAAACCCTACATGAAGTTTGCTTCAATGCGAGAGACTTTGATGCTTAACACTCTCTATCAGTATCCTGGTCCGATTCAGTATTTCGGTCCAGCTGAGGTTTGCGACCGTCCGTCGATGACTCTTCTTCTTGAGCACGATAAGCAAATCTAATCATGGCAAATCCCCAAACTGTTTTAAGCGATAAGGCCTGGGCCAGATGGACAGCATTGCTCCTTCTGGCCATGGCTA
>CAYPGW010000039.1:0-26985 GCA_964410515.1 uncultured Sangeribacter sp.
GTGGCAATGTTGAGGGCATATGCAATATCACTGTAATTCCCACTCCGGTGGAGAGTATAGCACTCGACAAGGACGCCGCCTCACTTCAAGTTGGAGAGACGCTTACCCTCACTCCTACCGTGCTTCCGGAGAATGCTACTGACAAGTCCGTAACTTGGACTTCTGACAAACCCGAGATCGCCACGGTCGATGCCGACGGCATTGTTACGGCAATGGCTCTCGGAGAGGCCACCATCACCGCCAAATGCGGACAAGCGTCAGCCACTTGTCTGATCACCGTAATTCCGACTCCTGTTGAGAGCATAGCACTCGACAAGGACGCCGCCTCACTTCAAGTTGGAGAGACGCTTACCCTCACTCCTACCGTGCTTCCGGAGAATGCTACTGACAAGTCCGTAACTTGGACTTCTGACAAACCCGAGATCGCCACGGTCGATGCCGACGGCATTGTTACGGCAATGGCTCTCGGAGAGGCCACCATCACTGCCAAATGCGGAGATGCGTCGGCCACTTGCCTGATTACCGTAATTCCTACACCGGTGGAGAGCATAGCACTCGACAAGGACGCCGCCTCACTTCAAGTTGGAGAGACGCTTACCCTCACTCCTACCGTGCTTCCGGAGAATGCTACTGACAAGTCCGTAACTTGGACTTCTGACAAACCCGAGATCGCCACGGTCGATGCCGACGGCATTGTTACGGCAATGGCTCTCGGAGAGGCCACCATCACCGCCAAAAGCGGAGATGCGTCGGCCACTTGCCTGATTACGGTAATTCCGACTCCGGTGGAGAGCATAGAACTCGACGTGGAATCAGCCTCACTTAAAGTTGGAGAGACACTGACCCTCACTCCTACCGTGCTTCCGGAGAATGCTACTGACAAGTCCGTAGCTTGGACTTCTGACAAACCCGAAATAGCCACGGTCGATGCCGACGGCATTGTTACGGCAATGGCTCTCGGAGAGGCCACCATCACTGCCAAATGCGGAGAAGTGTCAGCCACTTGCCAGATTACAGTAATTCCGACTCCGGTCACCGGTATCTCTCTTACAAACACTGAACTTGTAATGAGAGTAGGCAAAACCTCAGAACTGAGCGCCATCGTTCACCCCGATAACGCTACAGACAAGTCAGTAACATGGACTTCAGACGATGTCTCAATAGCGTCGGTAGATGATAAAGGTATTGTCACTGCTAATGCAGTAGGCAAGGCAACAATAACGGTCACCTCCATCTCCAACCCCGAAGTTAAGGCATTTTGCTATGTGACAGTAGAGAATGCATCTGACATCGTAGCCGTGTCAGGTATTTCAATAAGCAAGACCTCGCTTGAAATGATTGTGGGCGACAATTACTCCTTGACGGCAACCGTGACACCGGACAACGCCTCTGACAAAACCGTCACATGGCGCTCTTCCGACCTTTCCATAGCGGTAGTCTCACAGGATGGTGAAGTAACCGCTACCGGAGTAGGCACAGCCCAGATATTCGCCTCATCATCCAATGGTCTCACAGCCGAATGCCTCCTCACTGTAGGCCCGAGGGCTCCCACAGGCATCTCATTATCCAATTCAGAACTTCTGATGAGGGAGGGACACACGGCTGAACTGATTGCCATCGTACACCCCGACAATGCTACAGACAAGTCAGTGGTTTGGGCAACCAACGACGCCTCAATTGCGACAGTAGACCAAAATGGCATCGTGACCGCTATCAAACAAGGCACCGCAATAGTCTCAGCGACGACCTCCAACGGCATCAAAGCTGAATGTATAGTAACCGTAGTGACCGAGATCACAGCCGTTGAATCAATCTCGTTAGACAAGACATCTCTTGAGATGGAGATTGATGAGACATACACACTCATCGCCACCATCACTCCTGAGAACGCAACCGACAAGACTGTGACATGGAAATCTTCAGACAAGAATATTGCTACAGTATCGGATAACGGTACAGTCACCGCTGTCAGCGCAGGCACGGCCACAATCTACGCTTCTTCATCCAATGGTCCCACCGCCGAGTGCGCCGTCAAGGTAAATCCGGGAGTGATACCTGTGGAAAGCATTTCACTCTCCAACACCGAACTCCTCATGAGGGAGGGTTACACATCCGAACTGCTGGCAATCGTGCGCCCCGACAATGCTACAGACAAGAGGGTGACATGGTCATCGGCTGATGAATCTATCGCCACTGTAGACCAGAACGGAATTGTGACTGCAATTAAGCAAGGAAACACCATCATCTCTGCAACTTCGGTTTATAATCCGGCCATCAAGGGTGATTGCTATGTGACTGTGGTGCCTGAGATCATCGCAGTTGAAGCTATCTCGTTAGACAAGACATCGCTTGAGATGGAGATTGACGACACCTACACACTCATCGCCACAATCACTCCGGATAACGCGACCGATAAGACCGTGACATGGAAATCTTCTGACAGGACAATTGCCACGGTATCGGAGAACGGTACAGTTACGGCTATCAGCGCAGGCACGGCTACAATCTACGCTTCTTCGTCCAATGGTCTCACCGCAGAGTGCGCCGTCACGGTAAATCCGGGAGTAGTTCCGGTGGAGAGCATTTCGCTCTCAAACACCGAACTCCTCATGAGGGAGGGTTACACATCCGAACTGCTTGCCATCGTTCGCCCGGACAATGCTACAGACAAGAGGGTGACATGGTCATCGGCTGATGAATCTATCGCCACTGTAGACCAGAACGGAATTGTGACTGCAATTAAGCAAGGAAACACCGTAATCACTGCAACTTCGGTTTATAATCCGGCCATCAAGGGTAATTGCCATTTGACTGTGATACCTGATTTCATCGCTGTCGAAGCTATTTCACTTAACAAGACATCTCTTGAGATGGAGATCGATGATACCTACACACTTATCGCCACCATCACTCCTGAGAACGCAACCGACAAGACTGTGACATGGAAATCATCGGACAGGACAATAGCCACAGTATCGGATAACGGTACAGTAACCGCTGTCAGTGCAGGCACCGCCACAATCTACGCTTCATCATCCAACGGTCTCACCGTTGAGTGCGCCGTCACAGTAAACCCGGGAGAAATACCGGTGGAAAGCATTTCGCTCTCAAACACCGAACTCCTCATGAGAGAGGGTTACACTGCAGAACTGCTGGCAATCGTCCGCCCCGACAATGCTACAGACAAGAGGGTGACTTGGTCATCGGCTGATGAATCTATCGCAACTGTAGACCAGAACGGAATTGTGACGGCAATTAAGCAAGGAAACACCGTAATCACTGCAACTTCGGTTTATAATCCGGCCATCAAGGGTAATTGCTATGTTACGGTGGAAAAAGAAACGATGATTGTAGCCGTTGAATCAATCTCGCTAAACAAGACATCGCTTGAGATGGAGATTGACGACACATACACACTCATCGCCACAATCACTCCGGATGACGCAACCGATAAGACTGTGACCTGGAAATCTTCTGACAGGACAATTGCCACGGTATCAGATAACGGTACAGTCACCGCTATCAGCGCAGGCACGGCAACAATATACGCTTCATCGTCCAACGGTCTCACCGCAGAGTGCGCCGTCACGGTAAATCCGGGAGTGGTTCCCGTAGAGGGCATTTCGCTCTCAAACACCGAACTCCTCATGAGGGAGGGTTACACTGCGGAACTGCTTGCAATCGTTCGCCCCGACAATGCTACTGACAAGAGGGTGACATGGTCATCGGCTGATGAATCTATCGCAACTGTAGACCAGAACGGAATTGTGACTGCAATTAAGCAAGGAAACACCGTAATCACTGCAACTTCGGTTTATAATCCGGCCATCAAGGGTAATTGCCATTTGACTGTGATACCTGATTTCATCGCTGTCGAAGCTATTTCACTTAACAAGACATCGCTTGAAATGGAGATTGATGACACATACACTCTCATCGCCACCATAACACCGGAAAACGCGACAGATAAGACCGTGACTTGGAAATCTTCAGACAAGAATATTGCTACAGTATCGGATAATGGTACCGTTACCGCTGTCAGCGCAGGCATGGCAACAATCTACGCTTCCTCATCCAACGGTCTCACCGCAGAGTGCGCAGTCACGGTAAATCCGGGAGTGGTTCCCGTAGAAAGCATTTCACTCTCCAACACCGAACTCCTCATGAGGGAGGGTTACATATCCGAACTGCTGGCAATCGTGCGTCCCGACAATGCTACTGACAAGAGGGTGACATGGTCATCGGCTGATGAATCTATTGCAACGGTAGACCAGAACGGAATTGTGACTGCAATTAAGCAAGGAAACACCATCATCTCTGCAACTTCGGTTTATAATCCGGCTATCAAGGGTGATTGCTATGTGACTGTGGTGCCTGAGGTCATCGCCGTGGAATCAATCTCGTTAAACAAGACATCGCTTGAAATGGAGATCGATGACACATACACACTCATCGCTACCATCACTCCGGAAAACGCGACCGACAAGACCGTGACCTGGAAATCTTCAGACAAGAATATTGCTACAGTATCGGATAACGGTACAGTTACGGCTATCAGCGCAGGCACGGCAACAATCTACGCCTCTTCATCCAACGGTCTCACCGCAGAGTGTGCCGTTACGGTAAACCCGGGAGTGATACCCGTGGAAAGCATTTCGCTCTCAAACACCGAACTCCTCATGAGAGAGGGTTACACATCCGAACTGCTTGCCATCGTTCGTCCGGACAATGCAACAGACAAGAGGGTGACATGGTCATCGGCTGATGAATCTATTGCCACTGTAGACCAGAACGGAATTGTGACTGCAATTAAGCAAGGAAACACCATCATCTCCGCAACTTCGGTTTATAATCCGGCCATTAAGGGGGATTGCTATGTGACTGTTGTGCCCGTGATTGTTGCCGTAGAAGAAATTACTGTCAATCCTACTGAACTCACCCTCTGGGAAGGAGAGACATTCTCTTTGAACGCAACCGTAACCCCGGATGATGCCACTGATAAAACTGTCACCTGGAGATCTTCAGACCGGGCCGTGGCCATTGTCTCAGAAAATGGAGAGGTTACCGCAATCAGCGCCGGAACAGCCACAATCTACGCCTCCTCATCCAACGGACTTACAGCAGAATGTGCCCTCACCGTAGAGCGACTCATAATCGAGGTAAATTCAATCACTCTAACTCCGGGCGCATTGAACATGTATGAAGGAGACACCGCGGAGCTGACGGCTACATTAAATCCGGAAGACGCCACTGACCAGTACATAACATGGAAATCAAGCGACCTGAAGATTGTTACAGTGGAGAATGGCGTCATAACTGCCCGCAAGGCAGGTTCAGCCGTCATAACAGCCACAACGGCCAACGGCAAGACTGCTTCATGCGACATTGAAGTCTATGAACGTCCTCTCACACCAAGTCAATTCCTGCGTAAAGGAGACGGAACCACATGCACTTTCATCATCATGATGGATCTTTCCGACGAGGAACTTGCGGAACTCGGCTACCGCTACGTAGCAGGGTATACAGACAGTCAAGGAGAATCTACAGTAATTGCGGAGACACCCCTGCGCTATTGCCATACATCTCCTGAAATATTCAATGATCCCACTTTGGATTTCTGGGTGTTCGCTATCGTAGAAAATGAGAAGGGACAGATCTTGAACAGTAATATCCGCCATCTCGATGGCAGAGAAGAGCACTGCTCCGACCCATCAATCTACGGGTACGGAACCAAGAGTGAAATAACAACCATCTCATGCGATGACCGGATTTCAATTACTCCTCAGCAGCTGAGAATATCGACGAATTGCGCCGGAAACATTAAAGTATCAATCCATACAATGACCGGTGTCACCGTATTCTCGAAATCTTATCAGGGAGAGACAACCGTGAATGACGTCATAGATCTGCACCGATTTACGCCCGACACATACCTCGTGACCATAAACATCGGTGAACGATTTATTTCAAAGAAAATTGTAATCCGATAAAACAGGAAAAACCTTCTGTGAAAATGAACGTAAAAGCGAAATACTTGATGCTGGCAGTGGCAATCTTCTCGTTGCCATCTGCCATGGCACAGAGCGATACGAAAGAAAAGTTCGTGATTAAAGCTTCCGGAGACAAATGCATAACCAGGGCTCTCTGTCTTGATTCAGATTTACCCGATATTAGCACAAAATCAACACCTCACTTAGGTATTGATTTCGGCATGAACGTATGGCAGCGCGACCGCCATTCTCTTGATGTTCTGACCGGCGTCGGCTATGACCTCACCACGCTGAACGCAGATCTTCCGGAAATGGATTACCACTACCCTGCCCCGGCATCGGCCGACATGGACAATGAGACATACGTCAGATACTACGAGATTGACGGTCTGCATCAACAAATCAAAGTGGAAAGGATCACGGTTCCCCTCTATATCGAATACAGATATAGACTGAGCAGCAGATTCAGCATCCATGCCCTGCTTGGATACAGATTCGGATTCAACTTCTCATCAAAAGTCTCGGAATTAACAGGCGACGTTTTCAGCTACGGAGTCTATCCACAATATGGCAATCTCATGATCGATGCCCCATATATGAACGCCTTCGGAGCATCCGTATTGAATTCTGAAAATGCGACTAACAAACCGAACGTATACAAAGTGGGAGCCTCATTCCTCACCGGTGCAGGCATAGAGTTCCGTGTATGGGGCCCTATAGCATTGGGAGCCTCACTGAAGTATGAAGCATCCATGACCGATATGTTCAAACCGGTAGCTGCTCAAATCATAAAATACGATGCAGAAGACGCCCCCGTCACCTACACAGTGGCAGGCGGACAGAAAGTGAAGACATTGTCCGACTACTTTTCACTCTCCAAAATTTCGCGTCTCTCATACTCAGTATCACTCGTATTCCGCTTCTGAGACCTTCTCACATTTGAAAGCCTCCTGATCGTAAAAGCGTCAGGAGGCTTTCATGCGTTTTTTGTGCAGGAAATTTTTATAATCCAAATCTTTTGTGTAATTTTGTATTCGGACCGGCATTGTTCTGTCCATGATATTTTTAGTACATAAGGAGCGTTATGCGTATCTTGTAATTGGAAACCTGAGAAATTTTCGATTTGATGCAAGAGATAGCATAGTGGTTCTCACGCATAAGCGTGGGCTGCTATTGTTACACATCTGCATCATGGGCTTTCTCAGGGCCTCCAATTACGACGTGGCATAGCCGGCTCACGCTTCTATATAAAGCCATTCTCGATACGGAGCCGATTGAGAACAAGATTATCTGATTGAAAATTATGATTAAACTATCAAGCCATTTACTATTACTGATATGCCTTATCTTTACAGTGAGCTGTAAAAATGATGAGCCTGAAAATACTGCTTTCATCGGAAATGCAGAAATCATAGAAAACGGAGCTACACTTTCGCCCGGCGATAAAGTTCATCTTAAAGGGAGCGGCTTTTTTGAAACAGACAATATTATCTTGAATTTCTTTTGGAAAACAGGCTCCGACGTAATACCGGAAGGTTATATCAAAGGATACCATGCAAAAGTAGTGAATAAATCGTCAGATGGCATCACCATTCAGATGCCATATAGGAAGCCGGCCTCGAGAGTTGAGATCTGCGTCATGCGCGGAAGCAATTTGCAGAATATCGGCAGTGTAAATATCACCGACGGTCTCACTCCAAAAGAGCTTAGACTATGTGGTGTATACAATGCTTCAAAAATCCTGACATCAGATGAAAGACAGATCTCGCAATGGATTGAAGGGAACGATAATCCCGGCTACATGACATCATGGGCATTGGACTCGCATCCTGATTTTCATTCAGCAGTGGGAGCATCACGTGCATACGGAATTTGCGGACTATCGGAAGAAAATGGCAAAACATATCCGTATTTTCTGGATTTTTGCACACAGGAATGGCTTCGGCTCAACGATGTGAATACAATCGCATTATTCAGCAACGGGAGCGCAATCGGTGCAATCCAAAACCTTGACGGACTGTATGGAGCCAAAGATATCTCACAATCTCTGGAACGCTCGGAAGATTATCTGATTTCGAGGTCTGAATCGCCTACCATGAGATTTCCCCTTCCCGACGGACTGGAAGCCGGACACTTCGGTGAGTATCCCGGAGCGTGGAATGGCAAAGGCGTACTCTTATCGGCCAATAAAGGAAACGGGAAGTGGATTCCGGTATTTTTCAACCCTGCAAGCGGTTTTTCCATATCAGATGAGATAGAAGCCAAAAGGCTTATTCCTTTTGCTATCCACCCGGTGTTCGGTAAAGATAATATAGAAAAATCTCGATGGACGTCAGGGTATATCGTGGTAAAAGACAAAAGCGAAAACGGAGTATCGAGTCTTTTATATACGATAGATGAAGACAAACGTTCTTTGTCTGAGGAACCGGTTGCATCATTTCCCAATAAGGCATTATCGGCATCTGCCAACCATGAGCGCCCCGGAACACTGACGATTCATTTCGAAGGCTCTCGCAATGGAAACATCACATTTGAATACTCTTTTGAGAAGCAGGAATGGACTCCGTTTTTAGACTTCGGCATAGCATTCGACGAGATTGTCTGGATTAACTAATCCACCATAAGGAAGAAGTGTCATTAATCGTAAAAATTCCGCATATATGGTTTTCAAATCAAAAGTTGATAAGTGGTTTAAATGGTTTTGTGCCGGCATGGTCATCGCTTTCATCGGAACCATCTACCTGTGCTATTACTCCACATGGATTCTCGTGTTTGATATCGTTATGATGGGAATATGTCTGTTCATGATCTACGATATACTTCTGCATACGGATTATACTGTAGATGGCGACAAACTTCACATTCGATGCGGCATCTTATTCCGTATGGATCTGCCGATTTCAAAGATTTCTGAAATTTCTCATAAATCCACTATCCTTTCATCTCCGGCATTGTCTGCAAAAAGAATTTGCCTGAAGTATGGCCGAACGAACTATGTTTATGTTTCTCCTGAAGATCAGGAACAATTCATATCAACGTTAAAATCCATCAATCCGGATATAAAAGTAAGTTAGATAGCCGTCCCGCGCCTTTTCCACAGTATAAATATGGCTTATGGAAAATCAATTGCCGGAGGGTGTGGCATTGTGCCATACCCTCCGGCAATTATAATTCGTTTGGTCTATTAGTTGGCCGGCTCTTCCTCATGCTTGCACTCATGGTCATGATGACCGTAGCAGATCGGATTGAAGCAGGCGTCGTAGCGAACGTGGCTGCCATTGCCAAGATCAACGTAATATGTAACGCCTTCCCTTACGATTCCCTTCACTGTGCTGCCCGGGAAACGGACGCTCAGATGCTCTGCTATCATGTCGGGTACCTCGAATCCGGAGACTACTGCCTGTGCGGGCGCTGCCTCAGGGGCGGGGGCTATGGCTTCTGACGCTACGGCTTCTGACGATGCCTCGGCGATTTCGACTGTTTCTGCATGGGCGCCTATCACTGCAAATGCGCAGGCGGCGAGGAGGGTGTAGATCTTTTTCATAGTAGTGTGTGATTAAGATGATTGATAATTATATGATGTGTGTTCTCTTTTGCGTGTCCTGCATAGTATCTTTTTCAGATCAAGGGGTGTGTGTTTCAAAGTTTTTATTTTGGTGTGTCTTTCATTTTCTTTATATCTCTTAAACATCTTTAACTGCACCCGGGTTCATCCACTTTTGTTGCAATTTTATTAATTCGCCGCCACAATTTTGAAACATCACACCAATAGGGAATTGGTGTGACGTTTCAATGAAATCACTTTATAGAGATGTTCGAGGTTTCGTCTTTATCCTCTGTCAATAAGCCATATATTGTATTGGTTGCCGTGACGGTACTGAACTCCTTCACAAAAAGTTCAAGTTTATCCACATGGCATTCACCATTGATGCCGTAGAGATTAACAATGGAGAGATTTTTAGCCAGTATACTCATCAGCGGAGTGTCTACCGTATAGAATCCGACTACAGCCTGTTTACTTGCAAACACAGCAATTTTTGGAGCCGTGATATGATCACGCAATAATACATTGGCACTGTCCGATGCAAACACCGCCAACTGAGACTCGAGAGTCTGATTGCCCACTGTCTCAAAAACACACTTATTATCAACCTCAATTCTCGTCAGAGCAGGCCCGGTAATGTTGATCTGCAACTCGTTGACTCCGGGTGCTATCATATATTCCGGCATTTTCATGTCTAAAAACAGCGTGTTGTTCTCGACTCTGACTTCGACACAGTTCACATAGACATCCAGCCCTATAGGACTCACGGAGGGGGCAACTGTGTCATTGACCGTATAGTTCACATAGACCGGAACCGAGCAACGGAGTTCGTGAAACGCTTCTTTTTCGAAAGCGAACGTAGCTTGTTTGAGAGGCGTGTAGTTATTCTCTGCCTGCACAGTCAGCGCGAATATCGCAGCAAAAATCAATAGTATTTTCTTCATAATATTCCTTTTCATTTTGAAGTGTCTTCTGTTAGCCTTACCATTCCACCGCGAGTGGTATGGGTCGCAATTGACTTAGGCTTGAGATTATAACCGATAAGGCTCATGTCGGAAGCATTAAAATTCGCTTTCTTGACGTATGAGTTGACAACGTTTGCCGTTGAGCCACCGTTAGCATCAATAGTCAAACCACTGATCAGTGATTCACGTATGTTGCCCTCCGAATTCTCACTGAGCGTCATATTCATGACATCGGCCTGAGTGGCATTGATTGTCAATGTTGATCCGGACGACACCGTGGCGCTGACAGATTGTGTCTTAACAGGAATATTGAACAGCAGATGCGATTTTCCCTTCACCATCAGGTTAAGCGACTTTGGTGCGTAATAGAAGCCCTGCACCGAGATATCACTTCCTTTTGAGAGCGTCAATGAAGACAGTTTCGGGCCGGTAATCGACACCTGAAGATCGTCACCGGTAGGCATTTTGAGCCATGACGGGAGCGACAACGATATGCTCAGCGTCTTGTCGGCGCCCATCGATATGTGGACACGCGACACATAGACCTCAAGACCCGTAATCCTTAGAAAATGATTGTCAGGAAAATCCTCATCAACATAATATGTGCCCGAAAGCCCGTCGATGCAGACATTGCCATTGATCATTCCGTTGAGGCTCATACGCTTGACAACGGATTCATTATCAGCGGCCGAGGCTGTGAAACCGGATATGGCCAGTGCTGACAATAGCATTAGAGTTGAAAGTTTCATAATAAATCGAGATATTTCTGTTGATCAGACGCCGAGGCCTCAGACGCCTGAATTTTCTTACGTATTCTGTGTTTCTGTGCATATACTGCACTCGGAGTCTGGGAAGTGAGCAGACAGATGACACGGGCCGACAGACCGGCGGCACTATAGAGTGTCAGAACCCTCTCGGCAGGGCTCAGTGTGGGCACTTCTTCCTCCAGACGGGTGATGATATTTTCAAAACACTCGTTGAGGGTTTGGGCAATCTCTTCGATGACCTCCTCAGAACGGAACCTCTCTATCTCATCAGCAAGAGTGGATGAGATTCGTTTTGATGCGGCCTTGTCGCTGACCGACGCGTCTATCATAAGATTGCCCATGAGCTCAACTGAGCGGTTTCGTTCCCTGAATAGGTCAGACATAACCCTTCGGCGCTCGATAGAGAGCGTCAGCAGGTCGTTCTGCTTCTGAAGCAGGCGCCGACGCTCGGAAGTGTGACGATAGTGGAGCCACCATGTCACCGTTCCTGCGGCAAGCAGCAGCAAGGCTACACTGAGTGAAAGCACCAATATACGGTTACGGTCGCGTATCTGACGTTCCACTCGTGCGGAGTGCTCCATCTCATAGAGACGTGAATATATTTCCTGGGCCGACGCTTCGGCCAGGCGTGATTCCAGCACCGACACCAGTTGAATCGCGGCTATCATCGACTTCGGCCTATCACCGGAAGAGTCGTAATATCTCATCATGGCACTGAGATCTTCCGGATCATCGAGTTGAGTCGGGTCGATGCCGTCGATCACGGCGGCAGCCCTGTCGGGCATTCCTTCCGAGTCGTATATCTCGGCAAGCATTGCCATCTGCCGAACCTCCATCCAAAGATTGTTTGAGTATAGATACTCGAGCGCTTCACGTGCAAGAGCTGTGTTTCCGGTCTTCATGGCAGGGAGCGGCAACATGTGGATGCGGAACTCTTCGGTAGAATCCATCTGTTCGAGCTGTGACATAGCAAGGTCATGGCGCCCGGCATTTATGGCTGAAAGCACGAGTTCCTGACGTGCCAGACTGTCGGAAGGCGCAAACTCCACTGCCTGCCGGGCAAAAGACAGTTCAGCGGCCGAATTGCCGGCACTTCTATGGCATCTTGCTATTATGTCATACAGCCGGGCACTAACAATGGAGTCTGTCTGCGGAAGGTCGAGAGCTGACGCGGCGATATTCATTGCAGAAGCATAATCCGACTCAGAATAGGCCTCCTCGGCCCTCTTCAGCTCTGTTGAGGCTGATTGCGGACCGACATCGGAACAGGCTACCATAACAGCAGTCAGGATAATCATTATATATGCGCGGAACTTTTTCATCATTTTAGTAATCCGTTTTTACCAAATCAAAAATGCACTGCAAAGTTAAGGCTAAAAACGAAAATATGCAACATTCGCCACATATAAAAATCTAACGCGCCATTTTATTACTTTCTATAATACAATAATTTATCAGACATAAGATTTCTTAAAATCTAACGCCGGCTCCCTGAGCATGACGCCTGAACAAATATGGGAGCCAAGAATGCCGCACTGCCTCGGAAACACGGAAGTCTCCGGCCCACTATGGACCGGAGACTTCTGTCGGTTATTTTGACTTATATATCTGTTTTAATTCAGTGCGGGCTCATCCTCGTGCTGGCACTCGTGGTCGTGATGACCGTAGCAGATCGGATTGAAGCAGGCGTCGTAGCGAACGTGGCTGCCATTGCCAAGATCAACGTAATATGTAACGCCTTCCCTTACGATTCCCTTCACTGTGCTGCCCGGGAAACGGACGCTCAGATGCTCTGCTATCATGTCGGGTACCTCGAATCCGGAGACTACTGCCTGTGCGGGCGCTGCCTCAGGGGCGGGGGCTATGGCTTCTGACGCTACGGCTTCTGACGATGCCTCGGCGATTTCGACTGTTTCTGCATGGGCGCCTATCACTGCAAATGCGCAGGCGGCGAGGAGGGTGTAGATCTTTTTCATAGTAGTGTGTGATTAAGATGATTGATAATTATATGATGTGTGTTCTCTTTTGCGTGTCCTGCATAGTATCTTTTTCAGATCAAGGGGTGTGTTTTTCAAAGCTTCTTTTTGGTGTGTCTTTCATTTTCTTTATATCTCTTAAACATCTTTAACTATGCGAGGGTTTATTGATTTTTATTGCGTTTTTGTTAAATCAACGTCACAATCATGAAACATTTATGCCTACACGCACTCCCCTATAAGACACTATCCTACAACGCCATATCAGAATACAAACATCATAATAGACAACCGCTCGGAATACTACAGCATTATCAATCGGCCGATCTTCAGATCTCCACTGAGTAATATATGCGGTATTAACATTTTTATATTCTACTTTCTTTGATTATCTTTGCGACAGAAATGATATCTTTCAATCTTCTGACAGATTGGAAAAATCACAAATGCAATAAAATGATCTTAAAAGATGAAAACATCAGCAAGACTAATTAATGTGTGGATGGCAATATTTTCCGTCTTCGTTTCGGGCTGCGGCAATGACGATGAGCCTAAGATTCCCACAGATGCCATAGCCGTAAATATGATGATCGGTGACAGCGAGACCACCATTGGGGGATCAGACGTCTACATCAATTCGTCGCTCAATTTCACAACCTCTTATTGCGGCATCTCCGATCTCGGAAAAAAAGGTGGATTCTCCAAGAATCCAAATATCACTCAGATCGCACAGGAGGTGGCGGTGACACCGGGCAATTTCTATCAGATAGTGCTGGCCGATGACATCAGCAAGGTAGCCAATGCGCGAGCATTCCCGATCAATGCAAACTATTATAATGTGTATGTCGATTCGTGGATCTACGATAAGGACAACGATATAGCCGGAGCCAAGATAAGCTACGCGGAATGCTATCCCGACACCAGACAACTTCCGGACTGGGATTCCCAAATTGACATCAATATGGATTCAGACAATTACTACTATACGGCGACATATACATTTCCCAAAGGCTGCAATATCGACGATTATGTAGAAGTCTACGATAAGGATGGGTATATCGACACAATCGATGCCCTTGAGATCGAGATTAAGGGAAATCAGATCAAGTTCTCCTATCCCCCTCATTTGAGTTATCCAGTTCCTCATAGGGCTATAGTTCTGGTGCGCCATGAGAGCCTTTACAGCCGAGTAGCATTAAAGTTCAATTATCCTGACGCATTATGAAGATCCGTTACAAATTCGCACTCTCATTCCTCGTCCTTATTATTCTCTCCGCTTGCACCGCTTCGAAATCTACAGTTTCCAACAGCGTGAATCTGGCAAAATATGAGTATGCTTCGATCATCAATAACGACACATATCATATTCCCGCAGAACTGATGGAGTATGAGATACAGATGTATGATGCCGTAGAGTCCTCAAAACTGAAGTTGGTGAGCGATTTGAGGATTTATGAACTCACACCTCAGCAACGAGAGAAATTATTGCTGGTGAAGTATGGCATTCAGCAGAATGACGATGAGGCGATTGTCACGGTAAATTTCATCGATTATGTGTCGGGGCGCCCTGTAGCGTCTTGCAGAGGGGCTTACGGATTAGGATTCGGGAAGGCTGACGACTTGAAAGGTGCGATTAAACGTGTTGCCGCGCAGATATCTGCTACATTTGACAAAAACAGATAGAGATTGCTGCAAGCTTCGCAAAACCGCCTGACGGAATTGTCTGATGAAAACACAGAAGTCTCCCGTCCGCTATGGACCGGAGACTTCCGTCGTTTATATTGACTTATATATCTGTTTTAATTCAGTGCGGGTTCATCCTCGTGCTGGCACTCGTGGTCGTGATGACCGTAGCAGATGGGATTGAAGCAGGCGTCGTAGCGAACATGGCTGCCATTGCCAAGATCAACGTAATATGTAACGCCTTCCCTTACGATTCCCTTCACTGTGCTGCCCGGGAAACGGACGCTCAGATGCTCTGCTATCATGTCGGGTACCTCGAATCCGGAGACTACTGCCTGTGCGGGCGCTGCCTCAGGGGCGGGGGCTATGGCTTCTGACGCTACGGCTTCTGACGATGCCTCGGCGATTTCGACTGTTTCTGCATGGGCGCCTATCACTGCAAATGCGCAGGCGGCGAGGAGGGTGTAGATCTTTTTCATAGTAGTGTGTGATTAAGATGATTGATAATTATATGATGTGTGTTCTCTTTTGCGTGTCCTGCATAGTATCATTTCAGATCAAGGGGTGTGTTTTTCAAAGTTTCTTTTTGGTGTGTTTTTCATTTTCTTTATATCTCTTAAACATCCTTAATGGTGGCCGGGTTCATCTCTTTTTATTGCGATTTTGTTAAATCGTTGCCATGATTTTGAAACATCATAATCGTTCAATGCCGATTCGGGGACGAGCAGGACACATCTTCTATATGCAGCCTCGTCTTCAGGATCGAATATGTAACTTTCGCAATCGAAAGGAGGCACAGCTACAGAGGGCTCTATGAGCTCCACCAATGAAGGGCAGCAGTTCATAAGAAGCTCTCCAAGCATATTGGCATTGGCCGGCAAGCGGACTCGTCTGAGCGACCCGCAATCTGAAAACGCGTAAGATTCTATCTCGAGAAGCGAATCGGGCAGATACACCTCGCTGAGTGAAGAGCAGAACGAGAAAGCATTATGCCCGATGTGTTTTAAAGTTCCCGGAAACTTAATGCTATCGAGCATCGCGCAGTAGGCAAAGGCATTGCTCCCGATATCCTCAAGAGAATCCGGCATCTCTACCCTTTCGAGCGATGCGCACTCACTGAAAGTCTGAAACCCGATTTTTCGCACGTCGGGCGAGAGCGTCACCTTCTTCAGTCCGGTGCATCCGAGAAACGCATAATCGGGAATCTCAGAATTGCCGCACCCTTCCCTGAATATGACTTCGGTAATATCGGTGCGATCGGCAAATTCCATCTCGCCGATAGGCCTCTCTATTATGATTGTCTCAGACATTGACATGATCGGGAAGAACATCAATGCCATTAACAAAAGTATGATTCTTATATTTTTATGTATCATGCTATACTAATAATCTTCCCATTTGAAAATTTTTACATTTTCGTTTAAACCTTTTTTACTCCCGGTTGTTTAATATATAAAATCGTTTCATGATGTTAGGTTAGTTCGAAAGTATTATGGAAAACTTTCAATTTACAGTTGCTTGGGAAAGTAGCTGTATTTTTTTGTCTATAACTTGCAGACAGCCACAAAATGCTCCTCGAAGTTCACGGCGGCAGACGCAGCCTCTTCACGTGTGCGATAGAGGCCGAAAACAGTTGAGCCGGAACCGGACATGGAGGCGTAAGACGCTCCCGATTCCAGTAAAGAGGCCTTGATTTCTGCAAGAATCTCATAAGAGGGAAACAGAGAGTCCTCGAAATCATTGGTCATTCTGCCTTGCCACTCCTCCACTCCACTTTCCGCAATGAGTTTAAGACTTTCCTTTGGAATGGCAGGAATTATACCCGCGAATGCCTCCTTAGTGGAAATATGAATATCTGGCTTCACGAGAAGACACCACCATCCCGACAGATCAAGCTGGAGAGGTTCAATCTTCTCCCCTACTCCGGAAGCGAAGCATGGACGATTGAAGATAAAAAACGGGCAGTCGGCGCCTAACTGAAGTGCCATATCTGCAAGCTCTTCAGCTGAGAACGGCTTTCCTTCAAGTTCATTGAGCGTGAGGAGCACGAAAGCGGCATCGGCACTTCCGCCTCCCAACCCAGCTCCGTCAGGGATATGCTTCTCAAGCGCTATCCTGTAGTGCCGCAAAGCCGGATAGTGATCCTTGAAGATTTTCCATGCCTTATACACAAGATTCTTCTCAAGAACGCAATCCACCTTACGGCCTGAGAATACGAAATCTGTAGTTGTCTCAGCCGGGGTTATCTCAAGAATGTCGCAAAAAGGTTCGGGATTTTCCGGTGTACCATTGAAAATTCCCACGGGATAAAACACCGTTTCGAGATCATGATAGCCGTCTTCGCGTCGGTGCACTATATTCAGGCCAAGATTAAGTTTGGCATTCACAAATTTAATCATATTTTTTTCAGATTGTATGGAAACAAGATTATCAGTATCATCGATCGCAATGCAAGATAGCAACTGAAAGCCATCCACATCATCCGGGGCTCACGGGCCACAAAGACAAGAAGCGTCAGAAAGAGTACGACGCCGCAAAGCGTCGAGATCAGCATCGGGCGTGTGCGGGTGATTCCGATATAGAAGCCGTCGAAGACGAACGCCGCCGCTCCGGCCACGGGAATGAGAGCCACCCATATCCTGCATTCTTCCACGCTTGAGGCCACGGCTGCCGAGTCGCTGAGAAGAGAAGTCAGCAACGGAAGAGCAGCCATATAAAAGAGTGAAAACGCTATCGTCAGGACTGCACTCCAAAGCATTATGGCCCTTACGCAGAGCCAAAGCATTTTCTTATCGCCGGCACCATGCCACCGGCCTATCAAGGCCTCGCCGGTGAATGCGAAGCCATCCATGAAATAGGAGAAGAAGAGAAAAAGCTGGTTGATGACAGCATTTGCGCCTACGGCCACATCGCCGAGTCGCGCACTGAAAGCATAGATCGACATGGAGACAGCGATAAGGCATGCCGAACGGAAAAACAGATTGGAATTCACACCAAACATCTGCCGCCATTCACGATGATCAAAAAATAGCCGGGCATCGAATGTGAAAGAAAGACCATTGCGGCGGCTAAGCCGGCGAGCTATCCACAGGGCAGGAATCAGAATGAGCCACTGGGCTGCCACAGTTCCGAGAGGAATTCCGTCATAGCCCATGCCGGCGCCATAGACCAGAAGCAATGTGAAGGCCACATTCAGCACACTCATGGCAATATTCACAGTCATGGCGCTTTTCGTGGACTGCATCCCGACGAACCATCCTGAAACCGCGGTCAGCACCATCATGGGCACAGCGCCCCACATGGCGATGGCAAAGTAGCGCGACGCAAGAGAAAAAGTGACTGGAGAAGCGCCAACCGCCCTATTCAGCAACGAGAGAATCGGGCGCTGGAGACATGCCACAACTATGGCCACGACGATTCCGAGCGCAACCGAGCGCAAAAGTGCGTATGCCATCCTGCGGCGGTCGGCAGCGCCGAAAGCCGATGCCGTCAGGCCTGAGGTGCCCGCGCGGAGGAAGCTGAACAGCCAGAACACGGTAGACATCATCATCGAGCCGATAGCAATACCCGCAAGATATTGCTCGCTCCCCATGTGTCCGGCCACTGACGTGTCGCACATGGCGAGCAGGGGTACTGAAATATTGCTGAGCACAGTAGGCACCGTCAGGCGCACTATTTCCCGGTCAATACCCTTCTTTTTCGATGAATTTGCACTTACCATGATACAAAATTGAGAAAAAAATGCGAAACAACCAAGAGAATCTTTGTTTTTGGAGATATTTATTGTTAATTTTGCATTATGACTGAATCTATATCCTATTCCGGCAGCCGCGCCGATCTTCTCGACACCGGACAGTGGCATCTCGCCGTAAACATCTCCCGACATGGTTTCGGGGCTTGGCTCGTACCCGATTTTTTCACCGGACACCCACCGAGAGTGCTCGCCGACGTCACTTGGCCGGCATCAGACGAAGGACTTCTGGCACGCATCGAAGATGTGGTCTATGATCACCCCGCTGTGCTCGACGACTATTCGGCCGACATAATCATAGAATGCGACCGCCAGCTCTGGCTTCCGGCCTCGGAATATCCCGCCGACGAGGATTGTGCCGAAGCATACACGGCTATTTACGGCGGTGAGAATTATGACGTGATGGTAAACGAAATCGGAGATGAGAAAGTTGCCTTCATGCTCACCCCCGGGTTAAGATCTTTTATGCAGCGTTCCTTTCCGGGAGCGCGCATCGGAAGCCAGCAAGCGCTCCTGAAGGCATCGGCCGATCAGGTTCACGACTCATATCTGTGTCTTGCCGACATAAGGAAGAATCAGGCTGACTTCGTCGTGCTTAACCGGGGTGCCCTGCTTTGTGCCACTACTCATCCGTGGAAAACTGAGGCAGATATCACCTACAGCCTCTTCAGCATACTCTCCACTTTCTCGGCGCCCCCTGAAGAGACCGATCTGATACTGAGCGGCCTGCGCGGAGTGCGTCAGAACATAGGTCCTTCCGTAGCCGGCTTCGTGAGAAGCGTAAGCCAGAAAAACCACGAAATAGGAGGGATGACTCTCCCCACAGCAATCTACACCGCCATCAACAGAAAAATCAATAATGCGAATCATAAGAGGTAAATACGGCAAGAGGAGGTTTGACGTTCCGCGTAATATCACGGCCCGCCCCACCACAGACTTCGCCAAAGAGAATATCTTCAATGTGATAGAGAATATCGAGGATATCGAGGGTGAAGACGTGCTTGATCTTTTTGCCGGCACAGGAGCCATAAGCCTTGAATTTCTATCACGAGAGGCCGCTTCGGTCACAGCGGTGGAAATGGCTGCGACGCAAGCCAATTTCATACGCTCGGTGAAGGAAAAGCTCGGCGACAGGGCTCTGAACGTGATTCGTGGCGACGTGTTCAGATACCTCTCATCGGCAAAGAGGGCATTCGATATAGTGTTTGCCGATCCGCCATACGATCATCCGGAGTTTGCTTCGATTCCGGCCCTCATTCTCGAATCAGGCGCCGTTAAGCCGGGCTCGCTCGTCATCATCGAGCATAGCGACAAACATGATTTTTCGGCCCTCCCGGGTTTCTTCGAACACCGGAAATACGGCTCTGTCAATTTCTCTCTCTTCAGAAAACAATAGGAACTATATGGACGAAAAGATAAAACTCAATACTATAGAGGAAGCCATCGCAGACTTCCGTAACGGAAAATTCGTGATAGTTGTCGACGATGAAGACCGCGAAAACGAAGGCGACCTCATCATAGCCGCTGAAAAAATCACCCCCGAGCAAGTGAACTTCATGCTGCGTAATGCCAGAGGCGTGCTTTGCGCCCCGCTCACCAAGAAGAGATGCAGGGAACTGAACCTCGGCTTTCAGGTGGAGGAAAACACCTCAATGCTCGGCACACCTTTCACGGTGACGGTAGACAAACTCGAAGGATGCACCACCGGCGTGAGCGCACACGACCGCGCCGCCACCCTGAACGCACTTGCCGATCCCATCTCCACGCCCGAGACTTTCGGACGTCCGGGCCACATCAATCCTCTCTATGCCCAGGATCACGGGGTGCTTGAGCGTGCCGGCCACACCGAGGCCGCCGTGGATCTGGCTCGCCTCGCAGGCCTGCAGCCGGCGGGAGTGCTCATGGAGATAATGAACGAAGACGGCTCTATGGCGCGTCTGCCTCAACTGAGGAAAATGGCCGACGAGTGGGGACTGAAACTCATCAGCATACGCGATCTAATCTCCTATCGCCTGCGTCACGACAACCTGCTGGAACAGGGAGAGGAAGTGAACCTGCCCACCGCCTACGGCCACTTCCGGCTTGTGCCCTTCCGCCAGAAAGACAACGGGCTGGAGCACATAGCGCTCATCAAGGGCGACGTGAGCGAGGGCGACCCGGTGCTGGTGAGAGTGCACAGCAGCTGCGCCACCGGCGACATATTCGGCTCCATGCGCTGCGAATGCGGAGAGCAGCTTCACAAAGCCATGGAGATGATTGATAAGGAAGGGAAAGGCGCTATCGTATATCTTAATCAGGAAGGTCGCGGCATCGGGCTGATGGACAAGATCAAGGCCTACAAACTGCAGGAAGAGGGCCTCGACACCGTTGACGCCAACCTGCACCTCGGCCATAAAGCCGACGAGCGCAACTATGGAGTGGGAGCATCAATACTCCACGCCCTCGGAATCAAAAAAATGAGGCTGCTCAGCAATAATCCGATGAAGCGCATCGGCCTCGAAGGATTCGGAATCGAGATAGTGGAAAATGTTCCTCTTGAAGTGGAACCGAACAAATACAACCGCTTCTACATGCACACTAAAAAAGAGCGCATGGGCCATAACCTCAAGCTGAGCTGAAGCATTCCGCCTTCATAAGCACCTTATCCATTAAATAAACTTAGCAAGTGATGAATAATCCGGGCAAAATATTACCTCTTCTCCTCTCCATCGGCATCGCGGGCGGCCTCCAGGCCAAAAAGCCGCTCGATCATTCCTGTTTCGACGACTGGAAAAAAGTGACCAACCACTCTCTGAGCAACGACGGCAGATGGGCAGCCTTCAGCGTCAATCCTCAGGAAGGAGACGGAGTGCTGACGCTCCGCAACACCGGCAGCACTAAGGAAATCAGCATAGAGCGTGGCGCAGGCGTGAAGTTCTCGGCCGACAGCCGTTGGGCCATAGCCCTCATTCATCCTCATTTCAAAGATACGCGTCAGGCTAAGATCGACAAGAAGAAAGATTTCGATATGCCTCAGGACTCTCTCGCCATAGTAGACCTCAAAAGCGGAATCGTGACCCGCATTCCGCGCGTGAAAGGATTCAGCATCGGTGAGAAAGGTGGCCATTGGCTGGCCTACAGCAGCAGCGACACCACGAAGACGAAACACATGAAACTATCCGACAAGAAAGCCGGTCTGCCGCTCGTGGTCAGGAATCTTCAATCGGGAGACGAGAGGATATTCCCTTATATCGGAGAATACTCATTCAGCGAAGACGGCACGCGCCTTGCTGCCGTGTCGAAGCCCGTAGCCAACGATTCGGTCTTCAATACAGGAGTGATTGTGCTCGACCTGCCCGAAGGAAAGGATTACATCGTAGACGAGCATAAGAAGCATTACGGAACCCCGGTCTTCTCCAAAGACGGACTCAGAATGGCATATACCGCCACCAACGACAGCAACGAGACCGGAACGCGACGCATGCAGCTATGGCTTGCCGACCTGCAGGCGGATCCCTCTTCACCTCAGGAAATGGAAATAGAGATTCCTGCCGAGAGGAAAGGCCCCAACCTGAGGCGTCCGCACTCGGCCGACAAGGAACTGCAAGATGAGAAACTCAAGGAGTGGAGCCAGAGGATGCAGGAGTCCACGAGGCCGGCTCTTTTCCTGAATCAATATTCAAAACCGGTGTTCAGCTATAACGGACGCCGCCTCTATGTGGGCGTGGCGCCGGAAGTGGCACCCGACGACACCACACTCGTCAGTTTCGAGCGCCCCACTCTTGACATCTGGCGCTGGGACGCCCCCTACACTCCTCCTCAGGAGAAGCATCGGCTTGATGAGCTCAGAGAGATGACATTCCCTGTGATGGTAGATCTTGAAAACGGAGACTATCACCTTATCGAATATAATCCCCTTGCCACTGTCAAGGCTACCTACAGCATGGATCCTGACTGGATGCTTCTGCGCGATCCGAGCAAGGAGAAAGTGAGTCAGCAATGGAATTACTACGCGCCCGAAGAGATCAGCGTGATCAATGTGGTCAACGGTGAGCACCGGGAGATCGGCACCGTATATGAAGGCACTGCGGATATCTCCCCGGAGGGGAAATTTGTCTATTGGTTTAAAGACGGACATTGGTTTGCCTACGAGATTTCGACAGGCAAGACCATTAACGTCTCCGAAAACATACCTTATCCCGTATGGGATGAGACCGACGATCATCCCGGAGTGAGACAGGACTACGGCTTCGCGTCATGGACGGAAGGAGACGGCAGAATCCTCATCTACGACCGCTTCGACATCTGGAGCCTCGACCCCACCGGGAAGGAAGCCCCCACATGCCTCACAAAGGGATATGGACGCGACAACGACATCAAGATCCGCTATCTCAACACCCACGGCAAGGAGCGGCATTTCCTCAGCAAAGGAGATCTGATGACCCTTACCCTCTTCAATTATAAAGACAAGCGCAACGGCCTTGCCTCAATGAGATACGGCACATCGGCCAAACCCGAGAATGTATATCTCGACACCCTGAGCTTCACTCAGATTCGCCAGGCGCTCGATGCCCCGTCGTTCTCGTTTGTTGAGGCCAATTTCTCGGTCATGCCCGATGTGTGGATTGCTCCTAAAGGCGTCTTCTCCAAAGCGGTGAAAGCAAGCGACTCCAACCCTCAGGTGAAGGATTATTACTGGGGCTCGGCGCGCCTCGTGAGCTGGCACGCCTACGACGGCACACCCTCTGAAGGAGTGCTCTACGTGCCCGAAGACTTCGACCCCTCGAAGAAATATCCCATGCTCTGCGTTTTCTACGAGACAGGATCAGAAGATCTGTACTATCACTACAACATGGAGCCCTCATGGAGTTGGGTGAACTATCCATTCTACGTGAGCCGTGGCTATGTGGTGTTTGTGCCCGACATCCACTATAAGGCCGGCATTCCGGGCGAATGCGCATGGAACTTCGTATGCTCCGGCGCCGAGGCCATGTGCGACCGCTATCCCTGGATCGACCGCGACCGCATCGGCATCGACGGCCAGAGCTGGGGCGGATATCAGACGGCCTATCTCGTGACCCGCACCAATATGTTTGCCTGCGCGGGCAGCGGGGCTCCCGTGAGCAATATGACTTCGGCTTTCGGCGGCATCAGATGGGAAAGCGGAGACTCCAGGCAGGGGCAGTATGAGCAGGGCCAGAGCCGAATAGGACGCAACCTGTGGGATGCGCCTGAACTCTATATAGCCAACTCGCCCGTGTTTCACGCCAACAGGGTGGAGACACCGCTCCTGATAATGCACAACGATGCCGACGGCGCAGTGCCCTGGTATCAGGGCATCGAGATGTTCATGGCCTTGCGCCGCCTTCAGAAACCCGTCTGGATGCTTCAATACAACGACGAGGCCCACAACCTGAAAGAGCGCCGCAACCGCAAGGACATCACGGTGCGCCTGCAGCAATTTTTCGATCATTACCTTAAAGGCGACCCCATGCCCGAATGGATGCGGAATGGAATCCCGATGACGCGCAAAGGTCAGGAACTCGGCTATTGACACAGGCGGCTTATAATCCGAATCCTGAATTTTGATGCAGATTGCAGTGAGAACCGAAATTTTTATGTAAATTTGCATCATGAATCGCCCGAAGCCATCCATCGCGGCCCTATTCCGCCCTCAGGCTCTCCTCATAGCCGGCATAGCCATCCTCGCTATGCTCGCCGCATCGTGCACCCGCAGGAGCACCGACGAGAGGCTCGGGCGCATAGCGCAATACGTCGGGAATCAGCCCCGGAAGGCTCTCGCCGCGCTCGACAGCATCGACTATCCGGCCCTCGCCACCCACGACCGCCATTTCTACGATTTCCTGCGCATAAAGGCGAGCGACAAGGCTTACGTACTCCACACTTCCGACAGCCTTGTGCTTGACGTCATCCGCTGGTATGAGGCCAATCCGCAATATGGGCTTTATCCCGAAGCGCTCTATTACGGCGGCTGCGTCTACTCTGATCTCGGCGACAAGCCCACCGCACTCCGCTATTTCCAGCAGGCGCTCGATCGGCTGCCCGAAGATACGGAACATCTCGCATTGCGGGCCTGCGTCGTGAGTCAGGCAGGCCTGTTGCTTGATAATCTCCGGCTATACAAGGAAGCAATTCCCTACATCAAGGAGTCGATCAAAATAGACAAAATACTCAACGACACCCTCAACGAGATTCATGACCTGCATCTCTTAGGCCTGACAGAGATACACGACAGCAACTACATGGAAGCAGTTAAAACATTTCGTATAGCCCTTGTCAGGAGCAAGGATTATTCCAAAGAGCTGCATGCGCTGTCAAGAATGTATCTCGGAGCCGCGAAATATCATGTCGGTGATATGGACTCGGCAATACAACTCGTCAGGAATACTCCCGACTCCCTTTCCGAACTCGCGCAGAGCAGCGCCCTTGCATACGCCGCGAGAATCTATCAGAGGGCCGGATTCCCTGACACGGCGCGCTACTATGCCGAGAGACTCATTCGCCATCCGTATGATATTAATAAGGATGTGGCATATCAGATACTTCTCTCTCCCGATCTGAGCGGGGTTGTCAGTCCGGATTCATTGCCGGGATATGTGAGAGGATATAATGATATACTCAACCGCTATTTCAATGAAAACAAGAATCAGCTTGCCTTAGACCGCCAGAACATCTACAATTACGATCTCCACGAGAGGGAACGCGAAAAGGCCGAAAACTCCAATATGGTGTTGAAGACCTGGCTCGCAGCGTCAGGAGTCATGATTATTGTGCTTGCTTTTGTAGTCCTCATCATCAAGATTCGGACGCAACGGAAGATAATCCTGCTGCATCGGGCCATAGAAAGCCTCAACCGCCTCCAATTGATAACGGAATCCGGCCATGAAGATGTCAAGGATAGCGACGCAACTCAAGCTCCGGGCTATGAGCATGCCGGTAGCACAATAACAGAATGCTTGCCCGAAGACACTGTAGAGAAGGAGACCCTGTCAATGCTGAGAGAGCGCCTGAAGCAAAAATTAGTCTGGCTCCAAGCGAGGTCAGAGAATATTCCACTTGCCGACTCCATTATCACATCAAGCGCATATAACGCTCTAAGGAAGAAAATAGAAAAGGGTGTGATCATTAAGGATCATGATCCTTTGTGGAAAGAATTAGAGAACACTGTCCTGAAAGCATCGCCGGAGTTTATCAACAACCTCCGAAGACTCACTCTCGGCAATCTGAGCACCATGGAGCTCAGGACTGCCATTCTGATAAAATGTCACATCAAGCCCTCTGAGATGTCAGTGCTACTTGGCAAGAGCAACGGAGCGATAATTTCACGTAGGCAAGTGCTGAGTGAGAAGGTGTTTGACCAAAAAATGAGCGTCAAAGTCATTGACGACATAATTCGCTTGCTATAAGGCTATTGACCCATATACTGAATGACTGAAAAATGACTGAAATAAAAATCCGTCATTTTTCAGTCATTCATTTTTATGCGTTTCATGCGAAATCATATTAAATTTGCTGCAGAATAAAAACTGAACTCCCATGAAACATTTATCAAAACTCACCCTGCTGATCCTCCTCATTCAGACAGCACTGCTATCCCTGCCCGCAAATGCGGCGCACGTAAAATCGGACTGTATTGTCACTCTAATCATCCTACCATTACAGGAATCTGAAAATCCTGTTGAGCCGATAAGAGTCCATCGCAGTCAGTCATATCATTTCACAATGGTAATAAGTGAGGGAACCGGAGTCAATATTGCCAACTTTGACAAGACCGGCATCCTTGCCTTCGAGGTGTATAACGATTCTGAAGAATGCATCGGAAAATTTTGCGATGAATATGAATTTACAGATTTCATTCTGTCGCAGACTGAACCGGTACTCATAAAGATCTTATTCGCCGACTTCATCCTATACGGCTGGACAAACTGAATAATTAAAGAAGATTAAAGACGTCAATAATCTTGCAGACCTAACTGCATAACAGGCGCGGATTCCGAAAAGCGACACGAGTAGAAAATAATTATTTACCCCAAAATAGCTAACCATGAGAAAAATTATTTCTTGCTTGTGTCTGATGCTATGCAGCCTCCTTGCGGCAACAGCTCAGGCCTACAACGTCACTCAGGCAGACGCCCTGTCGATAGCCCAGCGGCAATTCACCGGCAGGGATGTGGACTATTTCATCCTGCAGGACAACAGTCAGACGGCATGGACTCTATTCGTTGATGCCGAGCCTATGAAGGGTTGGGAACACGAGTGCTACACCCTCACGATTCCCAAGACAATCACAACTACAGTAAGCAGCGCGG
>CAYPGW010000040.1:0-25708 GCA_964410515.1 uncultured Sangeribacter sp.
CAGCAATGTTTCATTATCTTCGTATGTTAAATTTTTCTTGGGACAGTAGTGCACCGGGGTGCATCCCTACAGGCTGCATTCATGCCAACGCAAGTCTCAATTCTCACGTTTGGCGAGCGCTCGGAGATCGCTCGCAGACTTATCCCGCGTCTTGAAATTCTCAATGCGGTAAATGTCCGCTCCGCAACCCTATGGCTCATCAAAAAAATCCGACCCTCGGGTGAGGATCGGATTGAGGTATGTTCTCATGTTTATGATCAATACATCGGTTTGAAGCCTGCTGACTTCACGAATTTCTTTGTCACGTCGCCTACAAGATCGGTGGTTTTTGAAGTGTCGAGTTTCAGGATCTTGCCTTTCTTGGTGAGGTCGCACTGCTTGAGGTCTACGTAAAAATATCCGGGATTGGTGACGATGTCGAAATAATAGAGTTTATCGCGGAGATTGGAGTAGCTGCGCCATTGCGTTGAGCTCACGTTGGGCTCGCCCTCGATATTATAGGTGTAGGGCACGCATGAATTGACGATCACCGATCGGGTGATGGCAGCCGCGAGCTGAGCGTCGGAAGTCTTTTCCACGTGGTGTGCGAAATAGTTTGCGCGCACGCAACGGTCAGGGCTCGATACAGTGCCGGGAAGCATGTTTCTGCCACCAATCTTCTCCCAGTAGTTGATGATCGCGGTCATGGCGGGCCACTGCGGGTCGTTGGTCATGGCGCGGATATCGCCGGGATCATATATATTGAGGTTGCCGTGGTCAAACTCGAAGATGATGGTGCTTCCGGTGGCGTCGGTCACTCCCCAGTGGAGAGTTGAGACGGTGCCTCCGTCGAATGTGGCTCCCTCAATGCTGAAAGGAGTGGATGTGAGCAGTTGCTTCACTTCGCCTGTGGTGGCGCAATTATCGAGAATCCAACCAACCAACATTGCAAGCGAAATTGGGGGATTTTTCTCGCGCGCGGCGTTGTCGTAGACAGTGCCCTTGCAGAAGAGGCCATTGACTGAGAGTCCCATCTCGTTCATGCCTTCGGTGATGCCTCCGTCGTAGCCTACGGCATAGACGGCGCCATATTTTGAAGTCCAGTTTATGCCGGCCGGGGTAGAGGCTCCCTGCTTATACAATCCGGCGGGGTAGACGTATAGATTTGTTGGGATGGGAGTCTTCCAGTCGAGCGAACGCCCGATCACATAGAGGCTATCAGAACCTTCATAAATCACTCGAGTGCAGGCATCGCTCGTGAAGGGAGCGGCGGCGGCCGAAATTACTATGGCGCCCAGTGCCATCGCTTTGCAGATACTTTTCATAGCGGAATATAAATTAGATGGTTTATATCTCCCATAACGCTTATATGGGGGCGAAGGTTGAGTCACGACCGTTTTGAAGTTAACTATTTTGCGAAAAATTTCGTAATACGATTTTTTTTTATTAATTTTGTGGAACTAAACATAAAGATATGGAAATATACAAGATACTTGTTGTCGATGACGAACCCGACCTGTGTGAAGGACTGAAGCTGAACCTTGAGATCGAGGGCTACGAGGCTGACACGGCATATTCGGCTGAGGAGGCACTCGAGATGGATCTTTCGGTCTATGACCTTATCCTTCTTGATGTCATGATGGGAAAGATGTCGGGGTTCGAGATGGCGCGCGTGCTCAAACGCAACCCCAAGACATCGTCTATACCCATTATCTTCTGCACGGCCAAGAATTCTGACGATGACATGATCGCCGGCCTGAATCTCGGCGCTGACGACTATGTGACAAAACCCTACAATATCCGCAACATACTTGCCCGCATCAAATCGGTGCTTCGCCGCGCGGAGCGGGTAAGCGGCCCTCAGGGCTCTGCCGAGGCTGCACCCGCACAGGAGGCCGCCAAGCCCCAGCGACGCATCATCAGGGAGGAAGGGCTCGTGATCGACCTCGACCAGATCGTGTGCACTATCGACGAAGTGCCAGTGCGCATGCCGCGCAAGGAGTTTGAGCTTCTCTCTCTCTTCATGAGCAATCCGGGAAAGATCTTCTCGCGCGAGGATATCCTGCAGAAGGTGTGGAGCGACGAAGTGGTGGTGGTCAATCGCGTGGTTGATGTGAATGTGACCCGCCTCCGCTCCAAGATCGGAAAATACGGTAAACTGATCGTGACCCGTTCCGGCTACGGATATGGCTTCAAGGTCTGAATTCTGACTTCTACGTTTTATGCGTCGATTCCTGAAGATTAGCTACAGCACCAAGATTTTTATCCTGATAGTGGCGATACTCACGCTTTGCGAAGGAGCGTTTGTAGCGTTCCAGTATCACCGCGAACAGCGCTACAGGGAAGAACTGCTCAATGCACAGCTTACTGTGCTCAATTATCAGCTGCTCGATCACTATGAGGGCGGAGTGCTTGATGTGGAACTATGGGAACGCACCATCGACCTACCTATCCGTATGCTCCAGTTCGCCATCTTCGACATGGAGGGCAATATGCTCTACGACAACACCGGAATAGGCAAGATCGACGATATTTTCTCACTCACTGAGATAAAACAGGCTGCTGAGTCGGAAGACCATAAGGGATACTCAGTGCATAACAACGATGAGGTGGACGATGACTCGTTCTACTACTATTCGGCGTTGCGCGAGGGCGACCTTATAGCGCGCACCGGCGCGATGGGGCACGAGGTGGCCCTCTCGGAGTTCATGCAGATCGACCGCACTTTCATGTGGTATGCCATCATCATCTATCTGCTCATCGCCGGCCTGTCTTACATCATCACCTCGCAGAGCGGGCGTACGATCACGCGCCTCTCTAATTTTGCGCAGAAGGCGGAGAACGGCGAGGAGATCTACGACACCGAGGCCTTCCCCCGCAACGAACTGGGCAATATCGCGCACAATATCATCCTGCTCTACATGAAATTGCAGCGCACTATGGCCGACAGAGACCGCCAGGCTGCGATAGCCAAGCGCGAGGAGGAAGAAAAGGCGCAGATGAGAAAGGAACTCACCAACAACATCAATCATGAGCTGAAGACCCCGATCACGGCTATCTCGCTCGAGATCGAGACTTATCTCATGCATAAAGACCGCCTCTCAGAAGCCCAGAAGGAGATGCTTCTCACACGATGCAAGGCTAATTCTGACAGGCTGCTGCAGATGGTGAAGGATATTCTGACGCTCAACCGTCTTGACGACGGGGCCTCGGCCATTCAGAAAGAGCATCTGTCGCTGCGCGATGTGGTAGACGATGTGGTGTCTGCCATAGAGCCGAAGGCTTTCGACGCCGGATTCGAGATACATGTGGATTTGCCGGAGACGATGATGATGCTGGGCAACGCGCCGCTGCTTGAGTCGATCTTCAACAATCTGATCAACAATGCCATTAATTATTCGGGCGGCTGCGACATCAACATATTCCTTCAGTATGAGGATGAGAATAGCTACCGCGTGATAGTGAGCGATAACGGCGTGGGCATTGGTGAGGAGCATTTCGAGCATCTGTTCGACCGGTTCTATCGCCTCGAGAGCGGCCGCATGCGCAAGCATGGAGGCACCGGCATAGGCCTTGCCATCGTGAAGAGTGCCGCCATTTTCCATGGTGGAAGCGTGACGGTGCGCAATGTGCCCTCGGGAGGTCTGGAATTCACGATCGTGCTTGCGAAAGGTGCCAAATATGAACCGAGCGAGGAGGAAGACACTCATGAAGAATGAAGCTCTCTGCTGAAAATGGAAAAGACTTTTATCGACGAAATAGCTGACCGGATCATTGAATCGGGCGAAGGGGCTTCCGGAGAGGAGGCCCTGCGGCTTATAGCGGCCGAAGACCTCGACGCGCTCTGCGACGCGGCCGACCGTATATGCGGCGCGTTCCACCCGAGGAAGATTGACTCCTGCTCAATAGTGAACGCGCGCAGCGGCATGTGTGGCGAAGATTGCAAGTGGTGTGCGCAGACAAGGCGCCACGACTCGCATTGTGTCACCTACAATTTTCTTGACGAGGACAAGACCCTCGAAGCGGCTGCCGCCAATGAGCGTCACGGAATCAGGCGATTCTCGCTCGTCACGAGCGGACGCACCGTGGCCGACAGGGATCTCGACCGCTTCTGCAGTCTATACCGTCGCCTCACAGACGAGACCGGCCTTTATCTATGCGCCTCGATGGGCCTTCTTTCTGAAGAACAGCTGCAGCGCCTGAAAGATGCCGGAGTGAAGCGATATCACTGCAACATGGAGACGAGCCGGAGAATGTGGCCTACGCTATGCACCACCCACTCGCAGGAAGACAAACTGCAGACGATAGAGGCCGCGCGCAGGGTTGGCATGGAAATATGCTCAGGTGGAATAATCGGGATGGGGGAGACAGCTGAAGATCGTGTGGATTTCGCATTGATGCTCAGGGAAATGGACGTGGATTCCGTGCCGATGAATATTCTCAACCCCATTAAAGGCACGCCTCTTGAAAACACTCCGCTTCTTCCGGAGGAGGATATTGTGAGGTGCGCGGCGGTGTGGAGGTTTATCCTTCCGAAGCAGACCATCCGCTTTGCCGGAGGACGCAACCGCCTCTCGGAGAAGAACATGCGGCGGATATTGAGAGGCGGCGTGAATGGCGCGCTTATGGGCGATATGCTCACCACGATAGGAAACAACGTGGATGAAGACAAGGAAATGTATCGCTCACTCGGCCTCGATTGCTGAAATATCAAGTCTTGAACACTCAACATACAGAAGACTCAATTCATGAATCAGAAGATAGACATATCGGTAGTAGTTCCCCTCTATAATGAAGCCGAATCCCTTCCGGAACTCGCTGAATGGATAGAGCGGGTAATGGCTCAGAACGGGTTTTCCTACGAAATAATCTTTGTCAATGACGGTTCGACCGACAATTCGCTCGAGGTGATCAAAAGCCTGAGTGAAGGCAAAGAAAACATTCACTGCGTGAGCTTCTCGCGCAACTACGGCAAATCTCCCGCGCTCAACGAAGGGTTCTTGCGTGCCAGGGGCGAAGTGGTGATCACGATGGATGCCGACCTGCAAGACAGTCCGGATGAGATACCGGAACTCTACCGCATGATCACCGAGGATGGCTTCGACCTCGTGTCGGGCTGGAAAAAGAAACGCTACGACCCGCTGAGCAAGACCATTCCCACCAAACTTTTCAACGCCACGGCCCGGAAAGTGAGCGGAATAAAGAATCTGCACGACTTCAATTGCGGCCTGAAGGCTTATCGCAAAGATGTGGTGAAGCACATCGAGGTCTATGGCGACATGCACCGCTATATACCTTATCTGGCTAAAAATGCAGGATATAAGAAGATAGGAGAGAAGGTGGTGCATCATCAGGCGCGGAAATACGGAACTACGAAATTCGGCCTTGACCGCTTCGTTAACGGTTATCTCGACCTTGCCACTCTCTGGTTCCAGTCGAAATTCGGCATCAAGCCGATGCATCTTTTCGGTCTTCTCGGGAGCCTGATGTTCATGATAGGTTTTATAGCCGTGGTGGTGGTGCTTGTGCTGAAGATAGTGAGCCTCTGCAGCGAGGGGTATTATTTCTACGTGACCAACTCGGTGTATTTCTATCTCGCCCTTGCCGCCATGGTGATGGGACTGCAGTTCTTCCTCACGGGCTTTGTGGGCGAACTGATAACCCGGAACTCGCCCGAGCGCAACAATTATCTGATAGGCGAGGAATGGTAAGACCACGCTTTCATATATGGAAGATTACTGCCGCGGTGCTCCTCTGCATCGTGGCTTCTGCCGCATCGGCCCAGACCAACAAGGGCACTATCTCGCCTGTGGACAGCGATGACGATGCCCCGCCAAAGCCGGTGCTTCATTACTACGACAAGCATGGCGAGCGGCTGGAGCAGCCGGTGCTGTATCTTGCTGAACTCGATACCGTGAAATCGGTGCGTCCGTCGTCGCCCTATCCACTCTTCAACGGTGTGACGGTTGGTGTAAATTTCATTGATGCCATCATGAAAATCGGCGGTCAGAAGCACCAGAGCTACGACATAAGCGCCTCTGTCTCGCTCCACAACTGGTTTTTCCCAATAGTTGAAGCCGGAATAGGCTGGGGCGACCATGCTGACAACAATGACCTTTATAAGTATAAGGCCAACCCATCATTCTACGCAAAGGCGGGCATAAACTATAATTTCCTTTACAAGTCGAATCCTGACTATATGGCTTACATAGGATTGCGCTGCGGAATATCGCACCATTCCTGGGACATCACCGACATCAAGGAGGGAAGCGACATGGCTCAGGAGACAGGTGCCCTCGAATTGCGCGGCCAAAGTAGCCTCTCGGTCTATGGCGAGGCTGTGGCGGGGCTGAAGGTGAAGATAGCCGGGCCGTTCTCGCTCGGCTGGAGCGTGCGTTATCGCGCGGGGCAGCACAATAGCCACGGAAAAAGTCCATGGTTCATACCCGGGGCCGGCACAGGGCCACTCAATTTCAGTTTCTCGGCCTATCTAACGTTCGGCACCAAGAAGCCGCGCACGTTGGCGGGCGATGCCGTGGAAGCGGTGGAAGATGCTCTCGACGCTCAGAAGCAAGATGCTGAAACACAGCAGGCGCAATAAATATGCTTCAAAATTGAATTTTCCTGCGACATATTCTTATGTTTGTGCTACAGTCTCATAAGTTTCCGCTACACTATTTTGGAAAAGTTTGTGACATTCTGACTAACTTTGCATTCTAACCGAACTAATCATTCTGATGATGTATTCATCAAGAGCGTAAGAAGTCATGAATATCAAACAAACACTTATCAAGAACTTTTTCAGGTGTGGTTTGCCTCTGCTTGCGGCAGTGTGCTCTCAGATGCCGGCTGTAGCCGCAGAACCCGCCTCAGGGCCTGCCACCAACCCCGTGATATGGGCCGATGTTCCGGATCCGGACGTGATTCGCGTCGGCGACGATTTCTACATGGTCTCAACCACGATGCATCTGATGCCGGGCTGCCCGGTGATGCACTCCCGCAATCTCGTGGACTGGACCACGATAGGATATGTATTCGACCGCCTCGAGGATCATCCTCGCTACGACCTGCAGGATGGCACGGTCTATGGCAAAGGGCAGTGGGCCACCTCCATCCGCTACCGCGACGGGCGCTTCTATGTGCTCTTCTCACCCAACGACAATCCGTATAAATCTTATATTTACACTGCCACAGACCCTGCCGGGCCGTGGGAACTTGTGACGCGTACCGATCATTTCCACGATGCCTCGCTCCTGCTTGATGATGACGGGCGTGTCTACGTCTTCTACAACGGCGGACAGATACGTTGCCGCGAACTTCTTCCCGATCTCTCGGGAGTGAAGGAAGGCGGTGTGGATCAGGTGGTGATCTTCCCGGATTCGGAAGAGACAGGACTTCATGAGGGCAGCCGTGTGATAAAGCACAATGGCAAGTATTACGCTTTCGTGATTTCATGGCCTCACGGCAAGCCGCGCCGCCAGCTCTGCTATGTGGCCGACAATGTGACCGGCCCCTACGAGAAGCACGTGGTGCTCGAGTCAAAATTCGCCGGATTCCCCTACGTGGGGCAGGGCTGCCTCGTTGATGACGCCGATGGCAACTGGTGGGGTATGATTTTTCAGGATCGCGGAGGTGTGGGCCGTGTGCTCACTCTTAACCCCTGCACTTGGACCGACGGAGTGCCTATGCTCGGAGATGCCGAGGGACATGTGCCACTCAACATAGGCATAGATCATGTTCCCACACCGGGTGCGGGCGTGAATGCGGCCGATGAATTCTCCGACGGCCGGAAATCAATACTCTGGCAGTGGAATCATAATCCGGTGGACTCCTGCTGGTCGCTTACGGAGCGCCCGGGATTTCTGAGGCTCCGTACTCCTGAGGTGGTGCAGAATCTTTTCGAGGCCCGTAACACTATCTCGCAGCGTATGGTCGGCCCGGGAGAGACTGCCGAGATTTGTATCGACACCAAGGGCATGATTGCCGGCGACCGTGCCGGCTTCGCCGCTTTCAACGGTGATACCGGGTTCATAGGTGTGGAAGCTGATTCCAAAGGAAAATATCTTGTGTGCGGATCTACGTCGATGGTTATGGGCGAGGGCCACAAGGTTGCATCCACAGTCGACACCGAATGGGAGAGAATACCTCTTAAAGGCAAGAAGGTTTGGCTTCGCATATCAACAGATTTCAATCCCGGCCGGGACATAGCGACTTTCGCTTATAGCCTCGACGGGAAGAAATGGATTCAGGCCGGTGAGCCGTTCAAGATGATTTTTGACTATCGTCGCTTCTTCATGGGCACTCGCTTCGCCATCTATAATTATGCCACGTCGAAGGCCGGTGGCTACGTAGATATCGACTATTTCCGGCTCTCGGCTCCCGAAACTGCGGCTAAGTGACAATCACTTCAGCCAAACCACATTAAAATAATATAATCTTCTATAGAATGAAAAAATTACTGACCTTGATGGTGATGGCATGCGCTGCCCCTTGTGTGATGCAGGGGCAGAGCGTTCTCTATCCAAATGAGTTCCCGCTTGCTGACGTGGAACTTCTCGAGAGCCCGTTTCGCCACGCGATGGATCTAAACGTGGACGTACTGCTTCAATATGATGCCGATCGCCTGCTTGCACCCTACATGAAGGCTGCGGGCCTTCCGGCTAAGGCCGAAAGTTTCTCAAACTGGGACGGACTTGACGGGCATGTGGGTGGCCACTATGTGTCGGCGCTCGCCATTCATTATGCCGCAACAGGCGATGAAAGACTCAAGGAGCGTCTCGACTATGTGCTCTCGCAGCTCGCCCTCTGCGCGGCCGCGCGCAATGACGGCTATCTGGGCGGAGTGCCCGGAGGAGAAGTGCTCTGGGAAGAAATCCGCAATGGAAATGTAGGCAAGATATGGGAATGGTGGGTGCCCTGGTATAATGTCCACAAGATGTATGCGGGCCTTCGTGACGCTTATGTCTACTGTGGCTCGGTGCCGGCCCTCAATCTCTTCCTCAATTTCTGCGACTGGGGTGCAGACGTGGTGTCGGGCCTCTCTGACGAGAAAATGGAGCAGATGCTCGGCAACGAGTTCGGAGGAATCAACGAGGTTTATGCCGATGCCTACGCCCTGACAGGCGATAAGAAATATCTTGATGTGGCAAAAAAATTCACACATCATCAGCTTTACGACGATCTCCTCGTGGGTAAGGACAATCTCGACAACCGCCATGCCAACACTCAGGTGCCGAAAGTGGTAGGCTTCCAGAGGGTAGGCGAGGTAGGCGCTGATGATGACTACACTAAGGCGGCTGATTTCTTCTGGCACACCGTAACCGGCAACCGCTCTCTCTCTTTCGGCGGCAACAGCAGGCGTGAGCATTTCGCTTCGGCTGCCGATGCGAAGAGCTATGTCGACGACCGCGAAGGCCCGGAATCGTGCAACACCAACAATATGCTCAAACTCACCGAGGGCCTTTTCCGTCAGAATCCCGACAGCCGCTATGCCGACTTCTACGAGCGCGCTCTCTTCAATCATATCCTTTCTACACAGCATCCCGAGCATGGTGGCTACGTGTATTTCACTTCGGCGCGCCCGGGCCACTACAGGGTCTACTCCAAGCCCAACAGCGCGATGTGGTGCTGCGTGGGAACCGGTATGGAGAACCACGGCAAGTACGGTCAGTTTATTTACACTCATTCAGCCGACACGCTTCGCGTGAATCTCTTCATTCCTTCACGTCTGAACTGGAAGGAGAAAGGTGTGATGCTCAGCCAGAACAACAACTTCCCGCAGCAGGAGGCCACTTCGCTTACCGTGTCTGCTCCCGAGCCTTCTGAATTCACACTCGCGCTTCGCAAACCGGCATGGTGCGACAAGGTTGGCGTGATGGTGAATGGCAAGCCTGTGAAGGCCATCGCCGGAAAGGATGGCTATATCGCCCTCACACGCGAATGGAAAGATGGCGATAAGGTGGAGATGTCGCTGCCCATGCACGTGGAACTTGAAGAATTGAATTACCTGCCTCAATACGTCAGCATAGTTCGCGGCCCGATAGTGCTTGCTGCAAAATACAGCAACGATGCCGGTTTGCCCGGGCTGGTGGCCGACGATCACCGCTGGGGACATATTGCCCACGGAAAACTTGTGTCGGTGTTTGACACTCCTCTCATGATAGGCGACCGCAAGACACTGCTGAAGCGTCTCAACGCTATGACGCCTGTAGAGGGAAAACCGATGGCTTTCAAGACGAAAGGTGTGTTTGACGGCAGAGACGACGAGGTGCTTCTCGAGCCATTCTCAGGAATCCACGACTCACGCTATATTGTCTACTGGCTTTCAATGACTCCTAAGGAATGGACGGCTTGGCAGACAACTGCCCGCCTCGACGAGGAGCGCCGCCTTGCGCTTGACGCGCGCACAGTCGATGCTGTAAACACCGGAGAGCAACAGCCCGAAGTGGATCATGCCATGAGCAATAAGAATTCTGCAAGTGGAAATTTCAATGGCGAACCCTGGCGCGACGCCTCTTCGGGCGGTCACCTCGCTTACAATCTTGCCACCGGCGGAAAGGAATCTCTCCTGCTCAATGTAAGGTATTGGGGTAATGAGACCGGTGCCCGCAAATTCAACATCCTGATAGATGATAATGTGCTGGCTTCAGTCGACAACGCCGGGCGCTGGAACAGAAATGAATTTGTGGAAGAGGAATATGAGATTCCTGCCGAGATGCTTAAAGGCAAAGAAGCCGTATCGGTGAAATTCGTACCCGAAACCTCAAATTCCACCGGAGGAATCTATCATCTGCGTCTCCTCACTCCGGAGAAATAAGGTGATGTCGCAAATTCCGTTTTTTTACGTTAAAACCATTTTCAGTATATCATGAAAAATAACTTTATAGTAGCTTTCGCAGCAGCCGTCTGCGTTTCGCTTCCCGCAATGGCACAGACCGAGGAGATAATCGAAGACTTCGTGCCATCTGAAATGAATCAGCACGGGCAGCAGTATCCTATGGTGAACTCGCAGGGATATGCCCGCTTTAAGGTGAACGCTCCCGAGGCTCAATCGGTAGTGGTCACACTCGGTCTTGGAGGACAGGGAGGCACAAAACTTGAGAAACAGGAAGACGGCACCTGGATCGGCACCACAGCCGGACCGATGGATGAAGGTTTCCACTACTATCATCTCATAATAGACGGCGCTGCCGTGAATGATCCCGGCACCAATAATTATTTCGGTTCCTGCCGATGGGAGAGCGGAATTGAGATTCCTGCGGCCGACCGCGACTTCTACGCGCTGAAGAATGTGCCTCACGGCAATGTGCAGCAGGTGCTCTTCCACTCACCGAGCACCGACAGCGAGCTTCGTGCTTTTGTCTACACTCCCCCTCAGTATGGAAAAACAGATAAGAAATATCCGGTGCTATATCTTCAGCACGGTTGGGGTGAGGATGAGACGGCATGGTCGTCGCAGGGACATGCCAACCTCATCATGGACAACATGATTGCGGCAGGCGAGATCGAGCCCTTCATAATAGTGATGACCTACGGCTTGACAAATGACGTGAAATTCGGAACTATCGGGCAGTTTGACGCAAAGGAGTTTGAAAAGGTTCTCGTTGATGAACTTGTGCCCTATATCGACGCTAACTTCAACACTATTGCCGATCGTGACCATCGCGCCATGGCAGGCCTCTCTATGGGTGGCATCGAGACAAAACTCATCACACTGCGTCGCCCCGAGGTGTTCGGCTACTACGGGCTCCTGAGCGGCGGCACATTCAGTCCTGAAGAACTTGACGGCAACGGTGTGCATAAGGTATTCGTAAGCTGCGGCAGCAAGGAGAATCCCGATAGGGTAGTGGAGTCGGTGAATGCGCTCAAGGCTGCCGGCTATGACGCAACCTCATACGTATCGCCCGGAACCGCCCATGAATTTCTTACATGGCGCCGGAGCCTCAAGGAGATGGCCCCCCTCCTCTTCAAATAATCCCCCTATACCCCTATAAATAAGAAAGCGACCCTCGCCGGGCCGCTTTCATTACTTTAATAAATGTAACCGCCTCATCAATAAAAGCCGACCTAAAATCAAAATCAAGTGGCTTTTTTCGGACGGTTACTAATGTTGTCCTTCTGTAAAGATAAAGTAATAATCCGAGATCTGAAAATCAGTGTTTTTTACTTCGCCAAACTGAAACAGCAATCGCTGTCAGTCCGATGGCGATAAATGCAAAAATAATGTATTCTCCGATATGAACGTTTTCCGTTGTCCATGTTCCGATAAGACCGTAATGACTTTAGAGGCCTTAACGACCTTATCTGCCTGACAACTGACAACTCATAAGCCGTAATAATCCTTGAACCATTCCACCGTCCTGTCGATGCCGTTCTGCAGCGGGGTGTCAGGCGTGAATCCGGTGGCCTCGCCGAGTGCGGATGAGTCGGCATAAGTCTGGTATACGTCGCCCGGCTGCATCGGCAGGAACTCCTTACGCGCCTCGCGCCCGATGGCGTTCTCTATACATTCGATATAGTCCATCAGGCGTGTAGGGCGCTGGTTCCCGATGTTGTATACCCTGTATGGAGCCGCTGACGTGGCGGGGTCCGGATCGGTCTCGTCCCATTCGGGGTTCCCCTCTGGTATCACGTCGCATATCCTGACTATACCCTCCACTATGTCGTCAATGTATGTGAAGTCACGCAGCATGTCGCCGTTGTTGAATACCTTTATGGGCCGGTCGTGGAGGATGGCGTCGATGAATAGGAACGGCGACATGTCCGGTCTTCCCCAAGGCCCGTAGACCGTGAAGAAGCGCAGGCCCGTGGTTGGGATTCCATACAGTTTTGAATATGCGTGCGCCATTAGCTCATTGCTCTTCTTTGTAGCGGCATAGAGGCTCACGGGGTGCGCGATGCCGTCATGCTCCGAGAATGGCACCTTGCCGTTCATGCCGTACACGCTCGACGAGGAGGCGTAAACCAGATGCTTCACGCCATTGTGGCGGCAACCCTCCAGGACGTTAATGAACCCGTCTATGTTGCTCTCGATATACGCCCGCGGGTTTGTGATCGAGTATCTCACTCCCGCTTGCGCTCCGAGATTGACCACAAGATCGAAACCGCTGTTGGCAAAGAGCATCCGCATGGCCCGGGTGTCCTCGAGGTTCATGCGTATGAAGGAGAAATTGGGGTATATGGTGCTCGTCGTGAATCTGTACCAGTCCACATCCTCCTTCGCAATTCCGAGTTCGCGGAGCCTGCCATATTTCAAGTCAGGGTCGTAGTAGTCGTTTATGTTGTCGAGGCCAATCACTTCGTGACCTTTCTCCAGCAGCCTGCGGCATACTGCGCTGCCGATGAATCCTGCGGCCCCGGTTATAAGGGTATTCATAGTTGTGGGTTTTATGTTAAGTTTTTACTTGAATTTGGACTGCGCCTCATTGTAAGAGTCCATCGAGCCTATGTCAAAGCGCAATCCGGGCATAGGCCACGCATGGAGAGTAGTGGCCTCTATCAGATAATGGGCGAGATTTCCGGGAGCATCGAAGCCGCAGCCGTGAGCCATGCAGTCGCGTATCAGCGGGAGATCTTTCCTCGAGTAAATATAGAAAGGAGGCACAGCCCAGTTCGAGACAGGCTTCTCAGGCTTTTCCTGCATCTCCAGCACCCTCATGTCTTTGTCTACGGCAATCACTCCCGTACGTTGCAGACGCTTCAGTTCCGGCTCGTGATGGCACATGATCACGGACGTTCCCTTCTCTTTAAAGAAATCCACAAATCCGCTGAGCGAGAAGTCGAGTATGTTGTCGGCGGCGAGCACCATGATGTCATCGTCAATCTGCTTGCTTTCCAATGCAAGCAATATGTCGCGCACCGCTCCGAGGCGTGTCTCATTAGTGGAAGTGCCGTCGTCGATAATCGTCACCGGTTTTGAATAGTCGGTCTCTTCGAGCCACTGCCCGAAGATGGGCGCGAAGCGGTGATTTGTCACTATCACGTGCTCGTCAATCTCGCTTATCCGGTCTATGTCGTCGAGCAGACGGCCGAGTATGCTGCGCGAGCCTACTTTTAGCAAAGGCTTCGGGAAATTCTCAGTCAGCGGATAGAGCCTTGTGGCATATCCGGCGGCGATAATGATAGACTTCATAAGAAATCAACTCCGTTGGTGGGATTACAGAAATAAATACTGAACGAATCGGCATACTGCGGGTATTTGGCAAGATATCCGGCGGTAACTTTCCGGCGAATCTCCTCTTCCCTTGACGGATCAACAAGGGCTATGCATGCACCCTTGAAGCCTGCGCCTGAGAAGCGGCCACCATAGATGCCCTCTGTCTCGCGCATTATCCGGTAGATCTCGATAAGCTCCGGCGATCCGCACTCATAGTTGTTCATCGAGCTCTCGCACGATTCAAACACGAGTCGGCCAAACGCCTCGATGTCACCCTCTTCCCAAGCCTTTACACCGGCCTTCACGCGGTCGCATTCAGAATAGAAATGGCGCGCCCGCCGGGCAAAGCGCTGAGGCATCTTATCACCATGCTTTTCAAACACCTCTTCCTCCACGTCGCGCAGACGGGTGTCGGCAAGCTCCTTCAGAGGCACATCCTCGTATGCCTGCATCATCCAGGCCGCCGTCTTGCACTCGGCCACCCTGAGATTATAGTCCGTGCCCGTCAGCTTGCGCGTCACCCCCGAGAAGAAGATTCCGAGCTTGAAGGGGAGCGGCCTCGGATTGTCACCACCGAAAGCTATCAGGCGATGATCGCCGGTGCGCGTGTCGAGATAGAGCAACTTGTCAGCCTCGCAGAGCACCACACAGGCCTGGTCGAGGATTCCATTGTTCAGCCCCACATAGTTTCGTTCCGCTCTCGAAGCGTAATCTATCACCTGCGTCTGCGAGAGTCCAAGATTATTCACCTTGTCGAGCGCCATCACAAAACCACAGAGCAGCGCCGCCGACGATGACAGTCCGCCGATGGGCATTGACCCTCTGACTATGCCCCTCACGCCTTTCTTTAGTCTGAAATCCTGCTGCAGGGCCCAAACTGCGCCGCGCAGATAGTCGCCCCAGTTTCCCTGACGCTCATCTACGGGCCTCTGCACATTGAAAGTCATCAGACCCTCGAAAGAGAGCGAAGCCATCTCCACCTTTCCTGATTCGGTGGCAGAAAAGAGGAATTCGATGCCCGAATCAAAAGCGAAACCGGTCACCAGCCCGTGCTGGTGATCGACGTGAGCCCCGAGCGGACAGATGCGGTAAGGCGAGAAGAGTTCATACAGAGCGTCGCCCTTCCCGAAAAAAGTCCGGTAAGCCGTATATAAATCAGTCATATACTCAAGATTGCAGCAATTATTATATATCCACCCAATATTTTTTACTATTAGAGAATTATTGCAAAAACTTAGACCTTATATTGCTATTGTATAGTTCCCGAACTATAAAAAGTGGCATCAATCTGAAACAAAATCTTGCTATTGGGTAAATATATTTCCAGGTAATAGGGCCATAGATATCTCGGATCCCTCTGAAATAAATAATAAATTCATTGTAGGCTTTCTCCCGACTACGCCTTTTGTAAACATCACCATCTCGCCTGAATTTTAGAACGATTTCTTCAAGATTCCCAATTTTATGGCCTGACTTTAAGACATCAAACCACAACGCGATATCTTGACTTGTGCTATATTTTTCATTATATGATAGCCCCTGATCAAACAGGCTTTTCCTCATCATGACAGCTGGATGTGCAAGTGGAGATGCTTTATAGATATATCTGAGTACAGATTTATTATCAATAGGAAATTTTCTTATCCCCAAATTGTCGTGAAGATGATTGAATTCTATGATAAATCCTCCTACAACGTCAATGTCAGGGTGAGCATCTAAATATTCTCTTTGCATCATGAATCTATTCGGGGTGGATATATCATCAGAATCCATTCGGGCAATATATTCTCCCGACGCTGCTTTTATTCCTATATTAAGAGACTTTGTCAAACCTAAATTAGTCTTATTGCAAAGAATGATTAGTCTTGATCCAATTACATTCTTCCAACGGTCAATTTCCGTATTCAAATCATCTCCCAATGGCCCATCTTTGATAATTATTACCTCATCAGGCTTTACTTCCTGATCGCTCCAGATGCTTTTTAAAGCGCACGAAAGATATGCCGCGTTTTCAGACTTATAAACCGACATCAATACTGATATAGATGACATATAAATTAATGATATTCTAAATGGCTTTCTTTGTTGAGAATATAGCACTAATCACATACGAATGAATGAAATGACGTCAATGTATTAAGCCTTTACTATGAAATATTAAGAACTCGATAAAATTCTTCCATGATACGTTGTTTATCATAGTACCTAAGGCGTTCTGGAATATTGCTTTGCAATTCTTTGTAAAGAGTGACGATCTTTTTATATCCTTTTGATATTGCCAAAGTATCATTGGGGTCAACGCAGATTCCAGCTTCTCCCACTACTTCAGGAAGACTGGTCTTGTTGGAGACGAGAGCTGGTTTGAAATATTGAAACCCTTCTAAGGGAGGGATGCCGAATCCCTCGCAGAATGATAGAAGGACTGTTGCAAAACAATGTTTTTGTAAGTATCGGACATTTTCATCTGATTGATACCCTAAATAGATAATTCTAGGATCTTTAGGAATATTAGAAATTATTTCCTCTCCCTTATATGCTGGTTTCCCTACTATAATTAAATAATAATTTGGATCATTTTCTAAAAATAATCTAAATCCATCAACCATGCCAATAATATTTTTCCCTGGTTGAATGGATCCAATAAATAAAAAGCTTTTTCTTATAGTGTTTATCGGAATATCCAATTTTTTATTTGGCGATACTTCAGTTGGAATGACAAAATTAGGAATGATTTTGATTTTGGATTCATCGACATGATAATGTGTCAGTATACTTTTTTTGCTATAATTTGAAACCGTAATTATTTTTTTAGATTGACTAATATGCAGTTTTGTAAGAATATCAAGCATAAATGTCTTAAATCGGCTATATCGTTGTCTGTATTCTTTAAAATATACATCGTGCAGGACAAACACTTTACTGCATTTTGCAAATAATGGTAACGATGTGCAATGACTGAAAAGAACGTCACTATGTTTTAAATATTTATAAAAGATGGTTTGTTCGAACAAAATACGTCGTACTCCGTTACCTAGATTGGGCACTTCAACCCAAATAAGATCAATATTCTGAGGAAATTGAAAGAACTCTTTTGGTATCTGTGATTGTTTGTATACAATAAATCTACAGTTGTGTATATTGTGGTAATTCAATGATTTTATAATGTTTAGGATGTATGTATGTGTCCCACCTCCTTTTATGCTTCCTATCGATATCAAATTGATTCCTACTACCATGATATTGTAAATTTAAATTTACGTAATAATTTTGTGATAATTCGATGAGGATAATTGAAAAGGGCGTATAAACATATGAAAAGATATTTTTTGCTATTCGTGAGATTCATAACGATTCCCTTTTCTACAAAATACCCGTGTGTTTGATATTTTTCTATTTCGCTAATTATTGTTCCGTATAATTTTGAATGCAAGATTTCTGATGTTATGTTTTGTTTTGTAAAAACGTCACGCGCAATATTACGGGCTAAAGTATTAAGGCTGGCGATTAACACATCAGGCATGTGAATTGAATGATAAGCAGCCGGAATACACGCCTTTTCTAAATTGTAAAATTCTAATTCATACTCCGGGTCAAAACGAAATGATGCTGTTGCTGAGTTTTGCCTAATCCTATAGTTGTATATCTTTCTTGATCTATAGGCAATAGGATTGAACGTTTCAAATAAAATCTTAATATTCATGAGCATATCTTCACCCTTATTGATATGTCTAGGTAGATCAAAAACATCTTTTTTTAGAAGAGTTTTTTTATATAATTTTGCGCATGGTCCGGTATTGAACTTGTAACCTCCTCTAATAATATCAGATCTAACTTGCTCTATTGGATATAGACCAGTTTGTGGTCTATCACGTTCCGTTATGTAAGTGTATACGATTCCGATATCCCCCTCATTGAGTGCTTCAACCATGTATTCGATGGCATCTGTTGTCAAAGTGTCATCACTATCAACAAAAGTAACATATTCTCCTGTTGAGTTTATTACTCCTGAATATCTGGCGCTTGAAACGCCATTGTTTTTTGTATGTATTACTTTAATATTGTCAGATAATCTTGCGTAGTAGTCACATATATCTCCTGAAGAATCTGTACTGCCATCGTTGACAAGAATGATCTCAAATTTCTCATACGTCTGAGCTTTTAAAGATTCGATACATTCTACAAGATATTCTTCTACATTATAGACTGGCACTATACAACTTACTAATGGCTTCATAAGGAGATATTATATAAAGGATAGGCAGACTGAATATGGATTTGATGCTGATTTTACTAAAAACGCTAATAAGACCAACGATAAAGTGCATTCTAAAATAAATCTAACTCTTGGCTTAATAGTTACGAGAACAAGTGGAAGAAGAATAATAATGAACATGAAACCATAGAGGTATAATCTTCTCAAAGGTTGGAAGGTATAAAAAATGCTGTATATGCATATTCCGGCCGTAACCATATTAACAAGACGATATGCTGATGGAAATATTTTCGTAGTCCGTCTCTCAAGATAAATAATAAGCATACACAATATACAATAAATATATCTCAGAAGGCCTGTTGTCACGCCATCATTAAAACTGTCGGGAGTATAATCATATTTACCTGTTGTCTCAGTAACTAATGGAAGTAAGTTATTTATGAATATATTCATAATATGAGTGCCAAGAAGAACACAAGAGATAAGAATAGATAATAAAATGTATCGATTTATTTTAATTGCTGAAAAACTAATTAAGACAATCCCAAAGATGGCCGAGTAATGAAGAAGCATAGATAATACATATAGTACGGACACTATAACAAGCTGTTTTTCTAATAAATAATAATAAGCTAAAAAAAGAGTGCCCATAGCACAACATTGTCTTATAGTGTTAGCTGTTTCAAAATATATACCAGACAGAATGAATAATAGAATAGATAGGAGGTGATTGATGGAGAGATAAGAGATGGCTTTATAAAAACACCATACTATAAACCCTGAAGTAAGCAAAAAATACATTTGCGCCAAAAAACCAAATTCCTTCAGAATTTTTACGAATATATACCATGTCGGTTCTACAGCGAACCAATGAACTGAGTTGAGATCCTCATACATTTCTTTGTAGACAGGATAATCAACCCCTACATCCAGTCGAACCCCCATGATTACCCATAGAAAGATAAAAAGTAGCTTATGATGTGTGGGTTTTTCTAACGGGGCTATTTTATCTGCAAGATAAGTACAAATCAATACAAAAAGTATAATCAAAAGGACAATCAGCATAACACTGAGACTTTTATAATTATCTCACATGAGTTTTTATTAGGCAAACTAATGATCTTATAAAGTCTGCTATGATATTATGACCTGAAAGAAACAGTTTATATTCAATTATATTTATAGTTGGCATTGATTGGATATATCTGTCAGGCGCCAAATTATATTTTTTAATCCATCCCTTCCGTTTTTCTTTAGGTACGCGACATAAAATAGAGAATAATGCTCGATGCGAAAAACTTTTTAAGCTATCTTCATAGATGGAATGATCAGATATTTTAGTAAAAAAGTCTTTTACTATAAGGTGGGCATGGTCAATCTGTGAAACTATTTCTTCTGAAAATGTCTTGGTATACGCTGATATATTAGTTTGATTATAATAATAAAGTGGTTCTGCTACATATCCTATTTTCGTAACAAAATACAACAACCGTGATACCATAGCAACATCTTCCCACATATTATTCCCTTCAGTACAAAGAGAATCAAGAGAACTATACATTTCTTTCCGGATTAATTTGTTCCACATTCCATTATGTATAGAACCCTCAAGGATCCTGCAAAGCAGTATCTCTTTATTAGTTGGAATTGGTTGCTTGTATATTATTTCTTTTGTTTCATATACTCCAATATAATCGCATATTACGACATCACAATTTTGTTTCGTTGCTAAAAAGACCATTTTTTCATACATATCAGGCTCCACCCAGTCGTCACTGTCACAATGAATGATGTATTCTCCGGTGGCGTACTTCAAACCGGTGTTTCTTGCTGCTGCTATTCCACGGTTCTTCTCATGATGAATGATTTTTACCTGTGGTTTTCGTTCGGGAAATGAGTCTAAAACCCTTTCGAGTATTTCGATGCTTCGATCTGGTGTCTTGTCATCAACAAAGATATATTCTATACCCTCCTTCATCGTTTGATTGAAAAGGGATCTTGCACATCTCTCAATATACTTCTCTACTCCATATACTGGGATTATGACAGTAACTTTTGTATCCATCATAATATTGAGATTATTTTTTTTAAAATGTAATCTTGTTTCTTATTGGCAAGATACATAATAAATTTCATTTTTAGAGATGGATAGGTTGATATTGGGAGGTTCGGCCAACGATCACGCCAAGTTGAGGGATTAAAAGTGAACTTATTGATGATATAGGGTAATTTACAGGCTAATAATCTATTATTGAGTGAATTTTGTAATTCTTTAAAATTGGGAATATGTTGAAGTGATAGTTCTAAGAATCTTCCGGCTGTCATCATATCACTAAGTTTCTTTTCATTGAAAGACGATACAAGCGACTTGGAGTTTACCCGATTATAATGATATAATCCTTTCTGAACGTAAGATATCTTTTTAGCCAATGCATGGGCTGGAATCGTAACGCATATATCTTCCCAAAAATTGATGTCTGGGTTACTCAATCCAACATTATTATACATAGAGTGTCTAAACATTCTATTCCATACGTAGCGTTCTAGTTTTCTGGTTCCTACATCTAGCATTATTTTGCATTGGTCTTGTATTGGTAGTTCAAAATCTTGTTTCAATATCTTGGAGCAGGAAGGGAATTCTTCGATGATATCACACCCCACTATGTCTGCGTCAGTCTGTATGGCCGCATCATACAGTAATTCATACATATCAGGCTCCACCCAGTCATCACTATCACAGTGAATGATGTAGTCTCCGTTTGCTTCTCTTACACCTGCTTTTCTTGTAGCTGCTAATCCAAGATTTTTCTCATTGTGAAGGATCTTTACCTGATTTTTGCGCAGGGGATATTTCTTTAGGACATTGTTCAGTATCTCTATGCTCTGATCAGGAGTAGCATCGTTCACGAAGATGAATTCTATACCCTCCTTCATAGTCTGCTCAAAAAGAGATCTTGAGCATCTCTCAATATATTTCTCCACCCCATAGACGGGAATAATGACAGATACTTTTATTTCATTCGAGATTATCATTGCAATTATCGCAATCTTTTTAATAATGAGATATTGAATGCGCTGTTCGAAAATATTCAACAGAATTATGAATATTTATTTCAATGCTGATTTTGAGATGTATTGATAATACTGTCTAACCAAGTGGCCATACAATAATGCGCCTTTTTGTCGGAAGAAATCGGACTTAGAGGTAATTCATAGAATTTTTGTAAACTCTCTTTTGTAGTGTTAATGTCATAAACTAATATATTATTCGGGCTGTAAATATCTTTGTCGATAACATTCGCATTATTAGTAAGAATTTTTTTCCCTAAAAATACTCCTTCTAAACACCTTAATGTCAATCCGGATTGTCCTTCTTTATTATAGTCAATTATAATTTTTGTTTTTTCTATCATCTTCAAAATCTCTGAATATGGGATTTGATGTGATATCACAATAACATCCTCATAATTTCCAGGTGTCAAGTCTTTATCTACTACAATAAAAGACGTAGAAAAGCCCCAGCTTTTAAGTCTTTTATTCAGATCTTGAAGTTCCGGAAGCCGATGTTTATTTTGTCCAATAAAAAAGAAATCAACTTCTTTGTAATTATTGTCATTCAAGTTCAAAAATCCAAGATAATTCGGCTCTTTATATATCTGTTCATGAAGAAACATATCAAATTTTTGAGCATCATCTTTATCAAAGGTATGAAAATGAGTTGTATCGTTCTTAATTTTTAATATGGGCTCTGTATACCTATTGACTGTATTCCAGAACCAGAAATGAATATTAAGAGCGCAGGTTCTGTTTAATATGTATTTGACATTACTGTACTTTAAATAATCAAAGAAGATTATATGATCAGATTCATTTGCTTCTCTTAACGGCAGTATGGCTTTCTTATTGAGTGATACTGAAGCAAAAAGTGTATGATGTAGTCGCAGATTAATGGATTCAATGATTTCAAATAATCTTGATTCTCGTTCCATCGGAATCAAGGTTATTTGTGGATTCTGCCTAAATTCATCCATCAAGTATTCTGTATAGGAATCGTTATAATATACGATATAGATCATTTCCGAATGTTATTAATAAGTCTTTTAGTTTCTGCTGGATATAATTTGCATAATAATGGAACATAGATAAGAAGATATAGGCAGGTATTTAGGATAATAGAATAAATATCTGAGTGTATAATGTGTATAGAGGTGAATAACAAAATGATGGAGGCGCAAAGCATAGAAATGCACAATATCCCTGTTGTCTTTTTTATCAGCCACTTAATGTCTGCGATGTCCTGAATGAAATAAAGTAATACTGCATTTACAGCAATTTCTGTCAAAAGAGTAGATATTGCTGCTCCTTGTGCAGCGTAATATTTAATCAGAATTATATTTATAAAGAAATTAAAGCATGCTCCTATAGCTATACCTATGGTGAGATGTTTCATTCGATTGACGCTTACGAATATAATATACAAACTCAGCCCTGATGTAATGATTGTAGGTGCGATCCATTTTAGCACGGATGGCGATCCTTCTAATGTATCATGGAATAGGGTATGACATAGGGGTTCTGCCAGAAGCCATATTAAAACTGCTATTGGAATACTGAAGATGCCTGTAGTGAAGAAGAGTTGTTTCACTTTATTATTGAATTCGCTTAAATCAGGATGCTGCTTCAGATACGCTAATCGAGGCATTAAGACAGTTCCTATCACGCCAATTAAAGTCGTAGCTATTCTAATTAGTCGATACGGGTAATCATAAATGGCAACTTCACTTAGTGTTGACATATATCCCAACATCACTTTATTAAGTGACATATAAATTGAAGAGAATACACTCGGTAAAAATACAGAAAGTGCTGGGAGAAAGATGATCAACAAAGTTTTTCTGACGCTATAGAATCGAGGCTGTAGATTGATTTTGCCTAATTGAATCCAAAATACAAGATTGCTTATTAATAATATTCCTTGCTGAAGGACAATATATAGTGGAAGTTGATTCTTATTCTTGACAAAAATAAAAATGCTGATGGTTCCGATAATTTTTATGATGAAATTGCGGATAGCTATTAAGTCAAACCTCTCTTTTCCGGTATACGCCCATGACAAATCAGTCATGGAGGTTACAAGCATTATTGTAAATAAAAAATATATAGGCTCATGTTGAAGATAGGCCCAGACGCAATACAGAATTATTGCTAATGAATTAAAGAAAAATTGATATGTGACGCATTGAGAGAATGCTTCTTGAGATTTAATTTCGTTATCTCGAGTCTCTGCAATTAATCTTGCTCCAAATATTGTAATTCCTAAATTACCTCCAAGTACAAAATAGCCTGCTATCGCTTGTCCAAATGAGTTTATACCCAAAGCTGTAGAATCAAATATCCCGGTAATATAAGGAAGCAGGGCAATATTGAGCAAAATGCTTGTAACCTGCACTGTTCCATTGAAAAAGATATTTTTGGCGATGCTAACTTTTTGAGCCATAATATAATATATGGATCATAGTTTTTTGAAAAGATTACTAAGCAACCCCTATCTATGTCGATCAAGATAGAGTCTAATTCAAATTAGATGTGACTGGTATAGATGAATATGGTGCGTCCTACAATAGGTAAGTGAGGTTGAGGTCAAGATCATTTTCGATAAGACATAGCAGATTGACTTTTCAGTGATGAGATATGACTTCATATTCTCCGGGGATCATGCGTGAGAACATGAAGGTGTTGCAGTGGGGGCAATAGACTTTCTCCGTAACCTTGCAGCCAGGGCCCGAGACACTGCGCGGCATCTCAACAACTGAGAAACGGCAGCCACATTTCTTACATACGTAAAGGCCTTCGTCAGTGTATTCGTAATCTCTATTGAAAGGATCCATAGGTGGAGGATGGAGGGGTTAGAGTTGGGAGTTGAGGGTGAGGGAGAGGGTGTGGGCGCGACGGGTGCGGGGGTCGAGGTCGGGGCGGCGGAGGAGCTCCTCGAGCAGGGCGGTGTCGAGGGCAAGCCGGCTCTCGTAGTCGAGCACGTCGGGGAAGAGTGTCATGACGTAGCGGCGGTAGCTCTCGAGTATGAGGGTGCCTGCTGTCGAGAAGTCGTCGATGCGGTTGGCGTCAAACCAGCGGCAGCGGTCGGCCACCGTATCGTCGCCGGCAGGCTCCTGCATGAGGAGGGCGAGGCGTTGATAGGTCTCGTAAGCCGTTGCGTCGGGGAAACGGTTGAATTTTCGCAGCGACATGATCCATTTATCCTTCAGTGCCTTGTGAAGTTCCTTCATTTTCGCACCAAAATCCCCTTCCTCGGAGCGAGAGAGTGAGGAGGCAACGGCGAAAATATGGCTTTCGGGGATAGCTGTGTCACCCGCTTCATGGGTTGAGATCACTTTCCTCTGCAGACGCTTGACAAAGGCAGCATCCGGCATCCGGTTATGCCCCAGCCTATAGAGCGCGTCGTAGCATTCCAGCAGGGGTGCTATCTCATCGGGGTGGCAATGCTGAAGCACATCAGCAATGCGTGAGGCATGAAGGCGGCATTGCGCGGCAATATCGTCCTCGCCGGGCGAAGGTGTATGCCCGTCAAGAATCAGGTTGCCGGCAAGTTGAGCCTGCATGATTAGTAGGCGAGCCCCGGAGATGAGGGTGGTCGCTTTTGAAGTCAGAGTTTTCATCATAGTCGGCAAACTGAAGTTTGCGTGCTAAAACAAAAAAGGAAGGCCTATAGTTTTTCTACGTCGGCCGGGTCGATGAAGACGGTAGCTCCTCCGAGTAGCGGCAGGCCTACGACGAGAGAGTGGGAGCCGTCGGGATTGCTGATGATTTCACCTTCCAGACCTTTGAGTCGGCCTCTCATCACTCGCACGTTGTCGTGGACTTTGAAGATGGTTGGGTTGAATCCAACGGGATGCTCAGCGTGGCCGAGCATGAATTTGAGTGTCTGCATCTCGGCCTCACCGATCACTGCCACCGGCTTGTTGAGGCCACCCGTGTAGGCTGTGCGGTTCACCATAAACCTGCTAATGTATGGAAGGTTTACGATCGTTTTCCGACGTTCAAATTCGGTGCATTTCACGAAAACGGTGGATGGGATTACAACCCGGTCTACGATTTTTCGTTTTCCATTGCGCCAGAGACGTGGTTCCCGCTGAATTGCAACGTAATTTTCCACATTGATTTCATTCAACCGTTCCGCCACAACTTTTTCATGCCTGGAGGTGACAATTGCCACATACCAATTGCGGTCGGGCACGCCTACGGCGTCGTCAATGCCTTCGGGTATTGGCGCATTCAGAAGTGCATTATTATTGGATATCGCGTTGATAGACATGCCAATAATTTATTATCTCTTGCTAAGAGAT
>CAYPGW010000041.1:0-25674 GCA_964410515.1 uncultured Sangeribacter sp.
GAAGGACGCAGACGACGCCTCGTCAATCGGAAAGGCCCTCGACTCGCAGACCGAAGATCTGATCGACTGGCTCGAGATCCGCTTCAACTGGCTCAAATCCGAATTCGATAAACTCTGATATATACTTAAATTAATTATTGCGACAAGTCTATTACTATAGACTTTACACTATACAACAAAACCACTACCTACTCAAACCACTAACATACAAAATATTAATCACCATTTTCCGCTCATATCAATCCTATCCTTCGCTTTAAATCAAATCCATAGCAGAGCAACCACAATCAGAACAACTTATTCGATTATTTTTCCGAAAAGTTTGGAGAAATGGAAATTATTGCGTAACTTAGACGTCGCTAACCAATATCCTCTCCAATCATGAACAATTCTCCCGGAAAAATAATCTTCTGCAAGCTATCTGCCTCGTATTATATTCGAACTGGACATTGCACCATTTCAATGGGCTGAGCAGAAAGGTAATCCGGAATTTACAACATATACTATTTCTCATAAATCCGATAAGATATCTACTAAGAAATTATACAATCACAAAATGAATAATCGTTATCAAGGTATATTTGTTTATATCTGCATCACAGCCTTATGTGCAGTCTTATCCACATTCTTGTATATTGCTTGGTGGTATATATTAACTGCAGGAGTATTTCTAAACGAGGAGTTCTTTGATATATTAGGTTTATCCATGACTTGTTGGTGTTTGGGTGGAATAATATCATGGTTTTTATATTCACGGTTTGATCATCTCGCCTTTTGTACGTACTTTTTTTCAATTTTAATCATGTTACTTATCTCATTATTATTTGGTGTCTTGAATGACCCATGGGTAGGATTAGCATTATATGGATATGCAATGGTGTGTACGCCTGGTTATTACATAAATTCAAAGTATTTGATCCCCAAATTGAAAATAAAAAATTATCTGTCTTCTACAAATAATCGTAGCTGAGTAGGTTTTTAAAGACTCCTTGCAGACTATAATACTCTTGAAGCAAAGGAAAGATCTTGCTAATGATATCAAAGAGATATGGCATAAAGAAAAATATGCAAAAAAGGGCTGATGGCGCGTTAAACTTTTGAAGAATACTCTTGTCTTATATAGTGAGCAGATGAAAAATATCTGCCACCACTGCATATTACACTATTTCTCAATAGATTAATACGACACTTTATATATGAAGACCGAAAACAGCATACTTGAAAAAGCCGGCCACGAGACCGGCTACAAGGTGCCGGAGAACTATTTTGACAACGTAAGGAAGAAAATAATTTCCGAACTTCCGGAATATCCTGCACAGATTCAGGAGAAAATCTCTACGTGGACCCGCATTAAGCCTTATCTCTATATGGCCGCGATGTTTGCGGGGATATGGTGCATGATGAAGATGTTTCATACCATAACATCTTCCGACCTCAATTTAGATAATCCTCCCGAAGCGGTGGTGATGGCAATGGCCTCGGCCGATCATCACGACTGGATGCCTGCGGGAACTGACAACGCGGAGATGTACCTGATAGAAGACGATGTCTGCGCTGAATATTCAAATATTGAAGAGTTCAAGCATGATTTCAACCAGACCGGCATCTGAGGCGATATTTAATTATCCTATAACCCGAAACAATCACTCACTTAAATGAAAAAATACGTCACCCTACTGCTCTCACTCCTATTCCTTATCCCGACTGTCGCGGCTCAGAATCCTACTCAGGCCGACAGAAAGAAGATGAGGGAAGACCTTGAGAAATTCAAGATCGACTTCATCACAAACGAGATGAAACTCTCTGAAAAAGAGAAGGCCGAATTTATTCCTATATATAAGGAGTATTCGCAGGAGCGCCGCAAGGCGGGGGCCGAGGCCTGGAAGATGGAGAGGGAACTTGAGAAAAAGAAAGACGCCACGCCTGAAGACTACAAGAGGCTTGCCGATATGCAGCGCAAGGCACGCGAGAAAGACAACGCCATCACTGCCCAATATGATGCGAAGCTGGAGAAGATTCTCAACGCCAAGCAGATCTACCAGATGCACAAGGCTGAGGAAAAGTTCTTTGACAAGATGAAGGAAATGAGAAAAAAGCATGGCGACAATCATGCTAAAGAGAAAGGGAAAGGACATAATCACGCCGACCGGCAGAAACCTAACGGTAAGCCCTGCGCCGATGGCCCTCAGCCGGAATGCGAGCTTCTATGACAATGACTATTATGGAACACAAAACTATATCTTATGAATAAAAATCTATCAGCAGCAGTTGCCGTGGTGGCAACTGCTGTGTTTTTAATCATCCTCAATATCGTGACCGCAATGCCTACGTATTCAGCATCGAAACCAACCCCCTCAACCATGCCGGATTTTGCATATCCTAAGAAAGTTGCTGAGAATGCAGGCAAGAATCTCTCTTCGTCGATAGCCGCAGGGAAATGGCCCGATGCGGTGAAGGCCGTAATGGAGAAGGTGACTGCAGAAAATCTCGTGAGCGCTACCGACTTGGCGCCGCGCATTGCGGAAATAGACAGCGTCTGCACTATTGCTCCCGATGGCTGGAAACCGGCATTTCTGCTGCTGAAAGGCAATATCCTTGTAAGCATCTATCAGCGAAACCGCTGGAAAGCCGATGAACGGACATTGCCAATCGATTCTGTGCCGGAAAATCCGCTTGAATGGAGCAAAGACATCTTCGCTTCGAAAATAGCAGGAATATGCTCGGATGTGCTTGCCGACAGGAATAACGCCGGGCACCCGCTCAAGGAGTGGGAGGCTTTTCTGAAGGACACAGCCTTCGCCTTGGAATGCAACATGACAATAGATGAATTCGAGGCTTCTCAATGCAGCGATATGGCAGCGGTGTTCGCCACCAATGAGATGACCGATGTGATCCCGTTCTTCAAGAGCGACACGCCTCCGGCCACTCCCGTGGGGAAATGTGCAGAACTGCGCAGGCAGGCCGACGCGCGCCTCTCGGAATTGGCGTTGAAATATGATCAGAACCTTCTTTACGCTTACGCGCTGATGCAGGAAGTGGATGCGCTGCCCTATTCATTGCAGATGCCGGCCGCTCTCGACGCTTACTCAAAAGTGAAGGGAACGGAAGGCGAGCAACTTATACTTATCAACCTTAGAAGATATATCAATGTGTCGGATGAAGGTAATGATAATGTTGGCTTTATGACGATGGAGGAATATGTCGGCGCCATGCAGAAATCTATCGATGCATTTCCGAAAGGAAGATACTCCAACGGCCTGAGAAATACGCTCTACGACATGACCCAACCTTCGTCGCGTATCTATTATAATCAACAATATCTCTCTACCGACACCATCAAGATGCAGGCCAATCTCTCAAACTGCAACGAATCTTGGATACTAATATATGACTATTCCAGATATGCAGACGCGGCCAACCCGCTGAAGACGAGTGTACTGGTAAATAATTGCGCGCTCGTGAAGCCGGTGAAAATCTCGGCAGCCGGTACTGTTCCTTTCAGCAAAGCTATAGAAGTTGAAATAGGCCTGCTAAAACCGGGAACATACGTGGCCATTCCCAGCGCCACACCCAATAAAGCCGGAATCTATACCGAAGAAGCCCGAAAAACATGGAGGGAACCGTTTACGGTAAGCGACATCAGTGTGCTCACCCTGCGTTGCCCGGATATGTCTACTAAGGTGTTTGTCGTGTCGGCAGCCAACGGCCGGCCGATAGAGGGCGCGAAAGTGCAAATCTACGCTTATCCCAATAATTATGGAGGGAAAAAAACTCTTGCCGCCACTCTGACCACCGACAGCGACGGATGCGTAACCGTGAATGAGAAAAGATTCGGCATCTCGGCCTCTTACAAAGGATCGAAGTGGAGCAACGAGGAGCGCTATTACAATAATGACGCACCAAGAGAGACACGGACTACAAGAGCGAGAGCCGGCATCCTTACCGACCGCTCAATCTATCACCCCGGCGACAGCCTTCAGGCCGTGGTCGTGGCTTATTCAGCCACAGGGCCGGCCATGAGCCTTGATGCCGGTTCACGCGTCACGCTCAGACTGCTTGATGCCAACCGTAAAACCCGCGCTGAAGAATCATGCCAGACCGACAGGTTCGGGCGCGCCTCATGCGCGTTTGAGATTCCTGCCGATGGACTGCTCGGAATATGGATGGTCGAGGCCCGCGACAGCGACGACAAGAAGATCGGCTACTGCCAAGTGAATGTGGCTGACTATGTGGCTCCAACTTTCTTCGTGACCACCGAGAATGACAATTCAGAGCCGAATGAGGGCGACACAGTCCGCATCCGGGGGGAAGTACTCACCTATTCCGGCATGCCCGTGGCCGGAGCGAGAGTGGAATATAATGTGCGCTATTCTTCACCCATGAGGTGGTGGTATAGGGGTTATGCCACCTACAACGGCTCTGTCACCGCTGATGCCGCCGGGAAATATGAGATAGAGCTCCCCACGACCAACCTGAAAGGCACTGCTTTCGAGAAGGGAGTATTCGACGTGCACATATCAGCCACGTCGCCGGCAGGCGAGACTATCGAAGGCCCTTATCAGAGATTCGCTTTGGGAAGAGAATATTCGATCGTGCCGGAAGCATATACGAACACTCTCGAAGTAAACGACAAGAGCTCAAACACGCTGAAGTTTTATGTGGAGAACATGCTCATGCAGAAAGTGAGCAAAGAACTGTCATACTCCATCACACGCGTAAAAGACAAAAAGACAATAGCCGAAGGAACTTTCACCTCTCCCGACCTGCAGCTGCCCATAGCCGACATGCCTTCGGCTGAATATCTGATAAAAGTGCATCTTGCAGGCGACGAAGATGTGGAAGCAGACACTTCTCTTACCTTATGGCGCAAGACGGACACGTCGGCACCTGCCGGAACAGGCCTCTGGACTCCGGACAAAGAAATATATGCCATGCCGGGAGAGAAGACAGTGAATGTGACCATCGGAAGCGGAAACGCCGACCGCTGGATTCCCGCCGTGCTATCAGCCGACAAGGAAATAGTCTCGACGAAATGGCTGCATATTGAAAATGACAATATCAGTCTACCGATAGAGGCTCCTACCGGTTATGAATCACTGCGGCTCAACCTCACATATCTGTCAGACCTGAAGTCTGAATCGAGCACAATCAATATCCATTCGGCTGAAAGCGCCGATCGGCTTCAGGTGAAGACAGAATCGTTCAGAGACAAACTTACAGCCGGCGATCAGGAAAAATGGACATTCCGTTTCAGCCGGAAACTTACACCGACAGGCACAATACCCGCCATGGCCGTAATGACAGACAAGGCACTCAACGCTATAGCCCCGTTTGAATGGGCGTTCAATCCGTCACCCGATTATCGTCCGATCTATTACGGAATCAATCTTCCATTCAACAGGAGCCTGTCGGTCTATACCAATATCACGAACCCGAAATATCTGAGATACAACGGCATCGAGCTGCCCCTTCTTCAAGACTACGACCGCAACTGGGGAATCAGCGCCACCTACATAAGAGGCAACATAATGCTTACTTCAGCCGCTTTAGAGGGCAAAGCCGCTGGTATGACGCGAAAATCGGCTCAAAGGGCAGCAGGAGCGGCCCCTATGGCATACGACATGGCTGAAGATTCTGATGCAGTTGCCGTGAAGGAAGAGGCTGTGTTTGCGTATGCAAGCGCTGACTTATCCGAAGCTGAAGTTCAGGTTGAGGGCCAATCTGCGGTTGAAGAAGCCGAAGACTCTTCCGAACTCCGGGCGTCGGAATGCCCGGTGGCATTCTTCATGCCCTATCTCTCGACCGATGAGGAGGGAACTCTCAATGTTGAGTTCACAACTCCCAACTTCAATACAACATGGGCCTTCCAGCTGATAGGATATGACGAGCGACTGCAGACCACCAAGATCGCTCTCGAAGCTGTAGCGTCAAAGCCGGTGATGGTCACCACTTCAGCCCCGCGTTTCGTGCGCACAGGCGACAGAATACAGATTGCCGCCACCGCGTTCAACAATTCCGGAAAAGAGACATCAATGAAGGGACGTCTGGAATTGGTAGATTTTCTTTCAGGAAAACTCATAGCATCGAAGGATTTCGCCGAAGAGTTGCTCGCCGACGGCGCCAACCGTCTCATGACTATGGAATGGAACGTAGCCGACGGTCTCTCTTCCGTAGGATTCCGCGCATACGCTGAGAGCGGAACTCACAAGGATGGCGAACAAGCCATCGTTCCGGTTCTGCCCGCCACCACTCCCGTGGTGGAATCCACTCCGTTCTGGATAGCGCCCGACGCAAAGGAGATAAGCGTAAAACTGCCTAAATTCAACCCAACAGACCAACTGACCCTCCAATATTGCGACAATCCGGCGTGGTATTGCCTCACTTCGCTGCCGGAAATAGTAAACCCCGACACGAAGAGCATCACATCGAAGGCCCGCGCCCTCTTCGGCAACGCTACGGCATTCCACCTTATCTCGAGCAATGCCGACCTGAAACAAGGTCTTGAAACGCTTCTTTCAGATAAAGACTCCCCCTTCGCCGCAGTGCGGAGCAATCTTGAGAAAGACGGACAACTGAAGATAACCGCACTCAACAACACTCCCTGGGTGAACAATGCCGAATCGGAAACATTGCGCATGAGTCGGCTCTCCACTCTCCTCGACACGGAGAGCGCGAAAACTGCCATCAGCGGCATAATCGACGATCTCAAGGAAGCCCAGACTCAGGCAGGAGGATGGAGCTGGTGTCCCGAGATGCGTCCGTCGTCATGGATCACGTCGGAAGTAGTAAGATATCTCGCCATGTGCTCGCGCAACGGCGCACTCGCCGATTTTCCTGATTGGGAAAGTATAGCACGCCGGGGTGTGGCATTCGTTGATGGCGAGATGGTGGACGACTACCATAAATACCATAAGAAAGGGGAATCGCTCGCCTATCTGCTCGACTGGATATATATAAGGAGTAGCCTGCCGCAGTCTGTGATTCCGCAAGGGGCTAAGAGCAAGGAGATGAATGGTCTCGCTGCCCGCGCACTCACGGATATATCCAAAGAATGGAAAGACTACGGCATAGGTGAGAAAGCGAAAGCCGCTATGGTTCTGGCTCGCGGCGGAAAGGTTAAGGAAGCCAACGCCATCCTCGAGTCTATAAGGCAATTTGCCAGCGAAACTCCTGAAAAAGGAATATGGTTCGACAATCTCTCTTCCGACTATAATGGCCTTCAAACCCTACGCACCACTACCCTCGCACTGCAGGCTTTCGTGGAATTGCAGCCGGCCAACAAAATTATCAATGGTCTGCGCCAATGGATGGTGCTCGGGCGCCAGTATCAGGACTGGGGGAAGAGCACAGACGTAGCCGAGACGGTAAATGCCATTCTCACATCGGGAAGCAACTGGACATCAGTCGCCAATTCCGGCAAAGCCCAGATTTATCTGGGTGATAAGGAAATAGAAATCCCCTCGACAGCCGCTCTGACAGGAGCCTTCACCATTACCCTGCAGGCTACGGAAGCATCCAAGAAAACCCTGAAAGTGAAGCGCAACGGCGCATCACCGGCATGGGGAGGAGTCTTCAGCCAGTATGTCAGCCCGATAGAGGATGTGAAAGCCACGTCGGTGCCAGATCTGAGCATAGAGAAGCGTATGGTAGCACTCGAGGAGCAACCCGACGGCTCACTCCTGCCCAAAGAGGGAATTGAACTGAAGAAAGGCATGAAGGTGAGGGTGACACTTGTGCTGAATGCCGGCCGCGACCTTGACTATGTAGCCGTGACCGACAGCAGAAGCGCATGCCTCGAACCAACCGAGCAACTTTCCGGCATCAGCCGCCGCGACGGAGTGTGGTATTATAAAGAGGTGCGCGATGAATTCACCAATTTATATTTCGACACACTTCCGAAAGGTGTTCACGTAGTGAGCTACGACTGCAGGGTGAGCGCCGAGGGAAACTTCAGCTGCGGCATCGCCACCGCTCAATCGCAGTATTCACCGATCACCGTTGCCCACACAGGAGGCTTCATTCTGAAAAGCCGGTGAACGTACTGACACCAGAATTGGACGAGTTTCCGCACGGCGGGGATTCGTCCATTTTTTTAACATAAATTTAAATCTCACCTGAAAAAATTTTTATCTTTAAGAAATTTTAAGTATCTTTGCAATCGGATTGTGCCCATATTGTGCTCATTCCCGCCTTAACATCTGAATAAATATTTATAACTTAACAAAATATATGAATTTACTGTTGGACATTAGCAACGGGGATTTGGCTGTGACAGCGACGCTCACCGGCATGTCGCTGGTGTTTGCCGCTCTGCTCATAGCGCGCCTCATTTCCCCTAAATCGTACTCGGTAAAGAAAGGCGAGGCCTACGAATGCGGCATCCCGACGCGAGGCGAATCAATGATTCAGTTCAAGTCGGGATACTACATTTTCGCCATCCTCTTTCTGATTTTCGACGTTGAGACGGTGTTTCTCTATCCCTGGGCTACGATCATGCGCAGCCTCGGCCCCACAGGACTCCTCTGCGTGGCGATCTTCATGTTTATTCTAATTTTAGGCCTGGCTTACGCCTGGCGGAAAGGAGCGCTCAAATGGCAGTGAACGAACCGGCAATTAAGTCGATGAAGACAGAAGACTTCAAAGACAACGAATACATCGACAAACTTGTAGAAGAGCTCAACGCCAGTGGCGCCAACGTGATGGTGGGAAAGCTCGACCAGCTCATAAACTGGGGCATCTCAAACTCTCTTTGGCCCCTCTGCTTCGGCACAAGCTGCTGCGCTATCGAATTCATGAGCCTCGGCGCAGCCCGCTACGATATGGCCCGCTTCGGATTTGAAGTTGCCCGTAACTCTCCCCGTCAGGCAGACTATATAATGGTGCAGGGCACAATCGTGCACAAGATGGCTCCGGCCCTCATTCGCCTCTACGAGCAGCTTGCCGAGCCTAAATATGTGATTGCCTGCGGCGGCTGCGCCGTGAGCGGCGGCCCGTTCAAGAAATCTTATTGCGTTGTGGATGGCGTGGACCAGATTATCCCTGTCGACGTCTTCATTCCCGGATGCCCTCCCCGCCCGGAGGCTATGTTCTACGGACTCATGCAACTTCAGCGCAAGATTAAAGTGCAGAAATTCTTCGGTGGCGTGAATCGCCAGGAGAAAATTCAGGACTTCTTCCGCAAGCATCCCGAAGACGTGGGCGAGTATTAATGAAAATAGATCAATACAGCAAACACCTCAATTAATAATGAGCGTAAAAGACTCTATAAGCAAGATCTGCCCGTCGGCCACATTCGAGGAAGGAGAAATACTGACGGTGAATGTGCCTGACAAAGACTGGCACGCACTTGCCACAGCACTGAAGGAGAATCCGGAGCTTGACTACGATGTTCTCTCTGCAGTGGTGGGCATGGACTGGAAAGAATCTCTGGGAGTGGTCTACTATTTCACTTCCACCTCTCACGACTGGCAGATGCTGACGGTGAAGGTTCAGGTCTCCGACCGCGAGAACCCTATGATCCACACTGTCAGCGATCTCTGGAAAGTTGCTAATTTTCAGGAAAGGGAAGTATATGACTTCTATGGCATCAAGTTTATCAATCATCCCGACATGCGCCGCTTCTTCCTGCGCAACGACTGGAAAGGCTACCCTCTCCGGAAGGATTATGATGCCAATCCCGAACTGAATCCCATACCGACTGAAGACGAGAAACACGAGGACGACACCGTAAGCTACGTGGAAGACGCCGAAGGCAACGTAAAAGCCGTGCCCGGCAAAGTGTTTGAGGCTGACGACTATGTGGTGAACATCGGCCCTCAGCACCCTTCAACCCACGGTGTGATGCGCTTCCGCGCCGCCATCGACGGCGAGGTGGTGAAGAAAGTAGATATCGTTTCAGGATATATCCACCGCGGCATTGAGAAACTTTGCGAAGGACTCGGTTATCCGCAGATACTTCACTTCACCGACAGAATGGACTACATGAGCGCGCATCAGAACCGCCACTGCCTCTGCATGTGCATTGAGAAAGCCCTCGGTGTGGAAGTGCCGGAAAGAGCCCAGGTGATTCGCACCATGATGGACGAGCTTATGCGAATCTCGAGCCATCTTCTCGCATTCGGATGCACGGCTATGGATATGGGAGCCACCACAGCATTCTTCTACGGATTCCGCGAGCGCGAGATGGTGCTCGACATATTCGAAAAGACTTGTGGTGCCCGCATGTCGATGAACTATAACGTAATCGGCGGCGTCATCGCCGACCTGCATCCCGACTTCGTGAAAGACGTGAAGGCTCTCATCGCCATTATGCCGGAACGCCTGAAAGAGTACCACACCGTATTCTCAGGAAATATAATCACTAAAAACCGTATGGTCGGCGTGGGCAAGATGAGCAAGGAAGAAGCCATCAACTATGCCGTCACCGGCCCGTCGGGACGAGGCTCCGGATGGAGCTGCGACTGCCGCAAGAAGCATCCTTACGCTGCATACGACCGTGTGAAGTTTGAGGAAGTGCTTGAATACGGATGCGACTCCTACTCACGCTACATGGTGAGGATGCGTGAAATGGAGGAAAGCTGCAAGATTCTTGAGCAACTCGTGGACAATATTCCCGAAGGCGACATCCGCGCACAGGTGCCCAAGATCATAAAACTTCCCGTAGGACATTGGTATGCTCAGGTGGAAGCATCGCGCGGCACTTTCGGAGTGTATATCGAAAGCGACGGCACAAAAAATCCCTACCGTGTTCACTTCCAGAGTCCTTGCTTCAACCTCGTGGGCGTCATGGATCTTACATGCAAGGGCCACATGATTGCCGACCTCATCTCGATCGGAGCCGCTCTTGACTTCGTGATTCCCGACATCGACCGCTAACCTTAAAGAAGATAGAAATGTTTGACTTTAGTATAATCACAAACTGGTTTAACGACCTGCTGATGGGATTTCTCCCCCAGTGGGCCACCGTGCTTGTGGAGTGCGTGGTGATCGGGGTTCTGATACTTCTCACCTACACAGTGCTGGCACTCTTCTACATCCTTTATGAGCGTAAACTCTGCGCATACTTCCAGTGTCGCCTCGGCCCTATGCGAGTGGGCTACTGGGGACTTCTCCAGGTGTTTGCCGACATGTTTAAGATTCTTATAAAGGAGCTTATTTCGCTGAAAGGAACTGATAAATTCCTCTTCAAACTCGCGCCTTACGTCATCATCACATCTTCGGTTGTGATGCTCGCATGCCTGCCCTGGGGACGTGGACTCCAGATTATTGACTACAACATCGGCATCTTCTTCGTTCTGGCAGTGTCTAGTGTTGGTGTGCTGGGCATTCTGCTCGCAGGCTGGTCGTCTAACAACAAGTACACACTCATTGGAGCTATGCGAAGCGGCGCGCAGATGATCAGTTACGAACTCTCGCTCGGACTCGCACTGATGTCGATAGTTGTGCTTGCAGGAACAATGAACATCAACGAACTCGTGTGGCAACAGGAGCGCTGCTGGTTTATATTTCAGGGCTGGTTGCCCGCGCTGATCGCATTCGTGATTTACGTGATTGCTGCAACTGCCGAGACCAACCGCGGACCGTTTGACCTTCCCGAAGCCGAGCATGAGCTGACAGCCGGCTATCATACGGAGTATTCCGGTATCCACTTCGGATTCTTCTACCTTGCCGAATATCTCAACCTCTTCATCGTCAGCGGCATAGCTTCACTTATGTTCTTAGGTGGCTGGATGCCTTTCCATATCTCGGGTTGGGATGGCTTCAACATGGTCATGAACTGGATTCCCGGCCCTGTGTGGTTTCTTGGCAAAGCATTCTTCATCAGCTACATCATCATCTGGTTCAAATGGACATTCCCGCGTGTGAGAATCGACCAGATGCTTGCTTTTGAATGGAAATACATGATGCCTTTCGCACTCGCCAATCTCGTGATTATGGCTATCTGCGTGGCATTCGGATGGACTTTCTGAACACGATAATTTTCCCCGACGGCGGGGTGAAACCTTCCGCCGGGACTAATCAATAATAAACACAAGTAGTAGATACTTTACGATTTTAAACACAATGAGCGCAAATACAGGAACGATCACCCAGGTTATCGGCCCGGTCATCGACGTTAGTTTCGAGGGAGGCAAGGATAACATCCCCCCTATCTACGCGGCGTTGAAAGTAACACGTGAGAATGGCGAGGAACTGATACTCGAAGTGGAGCAGCACATCGGCGAAGAAACGGTACGCTGCGTGGCAATGGAGTCGACCGACGGCATCCGCCGCGGTATGGAAGTAGTAAACCTCGGCCGCCCCATAGCCGTGCCTACCGGTCAGCAGGTGAAGGGCCGTCTTCTTAACGTAATCGGAGACCCCATCGACCATCTTCCGGCGCTTGACCGCGAAAATCTGCGTCCGATACATCAGCCGGCCCCGGCATTTGAAGACCTTGCAATCTCAACCGAAATACTGCTTACCGGCATCAAGGTGATCGACTTCCTCGAGCCTTATACCAAGGGCGGCAAGATCGGCCTCTTCGGCGGCGCCGGTGTGGGCAAGACGGTGCTCATTCAGGAGCTCATCAACAATATCGCCAAAGGCCAGAATGGTTTCTCGGTATTCACAGGCGTAGGAGAACGCACACGTGAGGGCAACGACCTTCTGCGTGAGATGATCGAGAGCGGTGTGATGAAATACGGCAAGAAGTTTGAGGAAGGCATGGAGAAAGGCGAGTGGAATCTTGCCGACGTAGACATGAGCGAAGTCGAGAAGAGCCAGGTGACAATGGTGTTCGGCCAGATGAACGAGCCACCGGGCGCACGTCTGCGTGTGGCACTCTCGGGCCTTACGGTAGCCGAACAGTTCCGCGATGCGGAAGGCGGTGGCCAGGACATCCTCCTTTTCATCGACAACATATTCCGTTTCACTCAGGCCGGTTCAGAGGTTTCGGCGCTTCTCGGACGTATGCCTTCGGCAGTGGGTTATCAGCCTACACTTGCTTCTGAGATGGGTGCTCTTCAGGAACGAATCACTTCTACAAAGAATGGTTCGATCACATCGGTGCAGGCTATCTACGTGCCGGCCGATGACCTTACCGACCCCGCACCTGCCACGACATTCTCATTCCTCGACGCTACCACAGTGCTCAACCGAAAGATTGCCGAGCTCGGTATCTATCCCGCAGTGGATCCCCTCGACTCCACGTCGAGAATCCTCGATCCGAACATCATCGGAGAGGAACACTACAACGTGGCCCAGCAGACCAAGCAGCTTCTTCAGAAATATAACGAACTTCAGGATATCATCGCCATCCTCGGTGTAGACGAGCTCAGCGATGAGGATAAACTGGTGGTGTCGCGTGCACGCCGTGCGCAGCGCTTCCTCAGCCAGCCTTTCCACGTAGCCGAGCAGTTCACCGGCGTGCCGGGCGTGATGGTTCCGCTTCAGGAGACGATTCGCGGCTTCAAGATGATATTGAGCGGCGAGATGGACGAATATCCCGAGCAGGCCTTCCTCAATGTCGGAACTATCGACGAAGCCATCGCCAAAGGCAAGAAGATGCTTTCAGAAGTATAACCAAAGCACAATACTATAATGACTTTAGAAATCATATCCCCTCAGGAAGTGGTCTTCAAGGGCGACGTAGTGTCGGTGGGCCTTCCCGGTGCGCTCGGCAAGTTTATGGTGCTTCAGAACCATGCGCCGCTTGTGTCGGTTCTGGCCGAGGGGAAGATAGTCTACCGCACTCCCGACGGCGAAGAGCAATCTTTCGCTGTGAAAGGGGGCATAGCTGACGTCGACAACAACGTAGTATCGGTGTGCATTTATTAATAAGAATCTGATGACAAAAAAATATGCCATATTGTTGTTCCTTGCGGCAATTCTCGCTTTTCCCCTCAAATCATACGCAAATGAGGAGGAAGGCAAGGTTGACGTGAAGGAAAACTTATTCCATCATCTTGGCGACGGATACGGCTGGGAGGTGCCATTCAGCCACACCTACCGTATACCACTGCCGGTGATAGTGAGGGCTGAAGACGGATCATGGCACTGCTTCTCGTCGGCACGTCTGACGAAATATGAGAAAGTGACCGATGCCGAAACCGGAAAGACCCACACGGTGGCAGTTCCACAAATCGTGACGCTCGACAAGAAGGGCTCGGCAGACACCTACAGGTTTGTGCTCGCCCATGTGAGCAAGCACAAAGACAAAGTGGTGGAACTGCTTCCCACCAGCGCGCCTGAAGAGGAGCACGCCATCAAGACAGCGGCTGCCCAAAACGATGAGGTAGTGGACGGCTACGTAAAGTTTGACGGAAAATATTATAAGGAATACAAGCCTTTCGACATTTCGATCACAAAGAATGTCCTCGCCCTCTTCATTGCGGCGGCACTCGTGACATGGATGGTGATGGGGCTCGTGAGATTTTACACCCGCAAGGGCTTCAAGGCTCCCCGCAAGGGCATGGGATTTCTCGAGCTGGTGGTGGATTTCATCTATACCGGGGTGATAAAGAGCACATTGGGAAGCAAGGCTCCGAAGTTCGCGCCTTACCTGCTGACTGCCTTCTTCTTCATCCTCGTGATGAATCTCCTCGGCCTCATAGTAATCTTCCCCGGCGGTGCCAACCTGACGGGTAACATCTCGATCACCCTCGTATTGGCCGTATTCACGTTCGTGCTGACCAATATCAACGGCAACAAGCATTATTGGAAGGAGATATTCTGGCCCGACGTGCCCCTCTTGCTGAAATTTCCTATTCCGATCATGCAGATAATAGAGGTGTTCGGAATGTTTACCAAGCCGGCAGCCCTCTGCGTTCGTCTCTTTGCCAACATGATGGGCGGCCACATGATAGTGATCACGCTCACACTCCTTATCTTCATCTTCGCAGCCTTCGGAAGCGTAGCTGCAGGAGCAAGCTCGGTGGTGTCGATACTCTTCTCGGTGTTCATGCTGGCGCTCGACGTTCTGGTAAGTTTCATCCAGGCTTACGTTTTCACCCTCCTCTCCACCATCTTCATATCGATGGCAGTGCATGAGGAGCATGAACATGAAGAGGCTAAGGAGGCAGCCTGACCCCAAACAGACAAAAACAAAAAAACAATAACACTAAAAATTCAAGACTATGTTTTCAATGATTTTATTGGCAGAGGCTCTTGCAGCATTCGGCGGAGCCTTCGGAGCAGGACTCGCAGCAATCGGTGCAGGCATCGGCATCGGCAAGATCGGCGCAAGCGCCATGGAAGCAATCGCACGCCAGCCTGAAAGCGCAGGCGACATCCGCTCCAACATGATCGTGATCGCAGCCCTTATCGAGGGTGTGGCACTTTTCGCTGTGATCGTATCCGCACTTGCCCTCATCTTCTGATCGGATCAGGCACGCACAATAAATCCTACTGAGAAATGGAATTATTCACGCCCGATTTTGGACTGGTATTCTGGATGTTCGTAGCGTTCATCCTCCTCTTCTTCGTGCTTGCGAAGTGGGGATGGCCTGTGATCATCAAGCAGATGGAAGGGCGTGCTGATGCTATCGACAAAGGGGTGGAATACGCCCGCGAGGCCAAGGAGCAACTTGACCACGCCCGCGAATCTGCCCGGGAAGTGATAGGAGAAGCTCAGGCTCAACAGGCCGAGATGCTACGCGAGGCTGCCAAGATGAAGAGCCAGATCATAGAAGACGCCAAGAAAGAGGCGTCGGAAGAGGCTCGCAAGGTGATGGAGGCCGCCAAGGTCTCGATTGAGCAGTCGCGCAAAGAAGCGGAACTCCAGTTCAGAAATGAAGTTAGCAAGTTTTCTATCGACATCGCTGAGAAGATGGTGCGCAATCAGCTCCGCAACGATGAGGATCAGAAGAAACTTGTGGATAAGATGTTGGACGAAATAGAGAAGAACTGAGAAAATGAACGACGGACTGATACCGCAGCGCTATGCCAAGGCGCTTTACAAACTGGCCGTGGAAAGAGGCAACGCCGCGAAGGTTTATGAGGAAATGAAGACCGTAGCCGACTCGTTTGCCGCGAACCCCGGTCTGCAGAAAGTGCTTTCCAATCCTTTTGTCAAGCGCGAGGATAAGAAGCAGTTGCTTCTCACGGCAGCCGGCGATCTACTGGAAGATGACTATCGTTCATTTGTAGAACTCATCCTCGAGCGGAAGAGAGCGGAATTCGCGCGGCTCATGGCCCTCGCCTACTGCTCGCTCTACCGCAAGGAGAACAAGATAGCGAAAGTGAAAATCATCACGGCGTCGAAACTCGACGACGATCAGATGAAGAAACTCCGCGACATAGTGGAGAAAGCCTACAGAGGTTCTACTCTCGAATTCAGCTACGACGTCAATCCCGATCTTATCGGAGGATTCGTGATTGACGTCGACGACCAGCGACTTGACGCATCGATCTCGAACGAGATTGAGCAATTACGTTTAAAACTTTTAAGAAGCAATTGAAATGCTTAACCCCAGCGAAATATCAGACATACTGAAACAACAGCTCGAGAACGTCAACTCACAGGTGAAGTTTGAAGAGACGGGAACGGTGCTGAGCGTCGGCGACGGCGTGGCACACGTCTACGGACTTGAGAACGTGCAGGCAAGTGAGCTCGTTGAGTTTGAGAACGGCTCCACCGGAGTAGCCCTCAACCTCGAGGAGAGCAACGTGGGCGTGGTGCTTCTCGACGATGTGAATGCGGTATCGGAAAACATGACGGTGAAACGCACGGGTGAGATTGCCTCAATCCCCGTAGGAGACGGAATGTTTGGTCGCGTCATCAACATCCTGGGCGAGCCTATCGACGGCAACGGGCCGATCGAGGGTGAACTCCTGCGTATGCCACTTGAGCGCAAAGCTCCCGGTGTCATCTTCCGTCAGCCTGTGAAGCAACCGCTGCAGACCGGTCTGAAGGCCATCGACTCGATGATACCTATAGGCCGCGGACAGCGCGAGCTCATCATCGGCGACCGCCAGATAGGTAAGACCGCTATCGCTATCGACACTATCATCAACCAGCGTGAGAATTATCTCGCCGGCAAGCCTGTATACTGTATCTATGTAGCCATCGGCCAGAAAGCCTCCACAGTAGCCTCCATAGTCCAGACCCTGAAGAAATATGGCGCCATGGACTATACTGTTGTGGTGTCGGCTTCTGCTTCCGACTCGGCTGCCATGCGCTACTTCGCCCCCTTCGCGGGCGTGGCAATAGGCGAATATATCCGCGACACCGGCCGCGATGCGCTCATTGTATATGATGACCTGTCGAAGCAGGCCGTGGCATATCGTGAGATCTCGCTTATCCTGAAGCGTCCTTCCGGACGTGAGGCTTATCCCGGCGATATCTTCTATCTCCACTCGCGTCTGCTCGAACGTGCTGCCAAAATCATCGACAATCAGGAGGTGGCCTCAAACATGAACGACCTTCCTGAAGTGCTGAAGCCTATCGTGAAAGGTGGTGGCTCGCTGACGGCACTCCCTATCATCGAGACTCAGGCGGGCGACGTGTCGGCATATATTCCGACCAACGTCATATCTATTACCGACGGCCAGATATTCCTCGAAACGGCACTTTTCAACCAGGGTATTCGTCCGGCCGTAAACGTAGGTATCTCCGTGTCTCGAGTTGGCGGTAATGCCCAGATCAAACCTATGAAGAAAGTGGCCGGCACGCTCAAGATTGCACAAGCCCAATATCGTGAACTTGAATCGTTCACAAAATTCGGTGGCGATATTGACCCCGTGACTGCCAAAGTGATCGATACAGGCCGCAAAAATCAGCAGCTCCTCATCCAGCCGCAATATAAGCCCTGGCCTGTAGAGAATCAGGTGGCTGTGATCTACTGCGGCGTAAACGGTCTGCTTGAGAATGTGCCCGTCGATAAGGTGCATGAGTTTGAAAGCCTCTTCATCCAGCTTGTAGAAGCAAAATACAAGAAAGAAGTGCTTGAGGAAATCAAAGCAGGCAATCTCACCGACGACGTTACAGCAAAACTACGCGAATGCGCTGCCGAGATCAGCGCCCGCTACAAAAACTGAACCCTATAAGCAGGCATGCGCCGCGTGACACCGACGCATGCTTCCAATAAAAAGAATTACAATACAACTTTAACAATGGCAACCCTAAGGGAACTAAAGACACGTATCGGATCGGTAGCATCGAGCGAGAAGATCACCGGCGCAATGAAGATGATCTCATCGGCGAAGGTTCATAAGTTTGAGGCTTCGCTCAAGCAACTCGTGCCCTACCGCAACCAGATAAAGTCGATCATGGGCCACATCATGACGTCGGGAGCCGACTTCTCAAGCCCTCTCATCGAGGCGCGCCACGAAGTGAGGAAGGTGGCCTTCGCAGTCTTCGGAAGCGACGACGGACTTTGCGGTGCTTACAACATCAACATATTCAAGGCCGCTCTTTCCGACCTCAAAGGGCTTCAGGAAAAATACGGCGACAACATCAGCATCGACATATACCCCATAGGCCAGAAGATAGCCAAAGCTGCCTCTAAGATTGCAGGGGGCAACATAAAGGTGATCAGGACTGATGGAGTGGACTCCAAGATGGATGCCGATAAGGTGAACGAGTTCACGCATTCACTGCGCGACCGCTTCTCGACAGGCGAATACGACCTCGTATGTGTGGAATACATGAAGTATCACTCCATGAGCAAGCAGCGTCCTACTCTCGAACAACTCTTCCCCATATCGGCAGAACAATTGCTGACTGAAGCCGAAAGCGACACGGGCGAGAGAATGTATATCTTCGAGCCTGACGCCAACGCCATCTTCAATGCGGTGCTTCCTATGTTCGTGCTCTCAACCATGCAGGAAATCACTATCGAAAACCGCACGTCGGAGCAGGCGGCTCGCGTGATGGCAATGCAGAGCGCCAACGATAACGCCAAGAAACTGCAAGAGAGCCTGCAGCTCGAATACAACAAGCTGCGCCAGGAGAACATCACCACAGAACTGCTCGACATTCTCGGCGGCCAGGTAGACCGCTAAAACGCAATGTAAGGCATATTTTACAACACAGAAATAAACAAAATAAACCAATATATGAGTAGCATCAAGGAATATTTTTCGTCGGTGGGCAAAGGCATAGCCAGCCTTGCGAAGGGTATGGCCGTGACAGGAAAGGAATTCGTGACACCCAAGGTCACGGAGCAGTATCCTGAAAATCGAGCCACCCTCAAGATTGCCGATCGCTTCCGCGCTGAACTGACACTCATCTACGACACCAAAGGACGCCACAAGTGCATTGCCTGCGGTATTTGCCAGATGAATTGTCCCAACGCATCGATCGAGCTCAAGACCAAGATGGTAGAGCTTCCTGACGGCAAAAAGAAAAAAGTGCTTGAAGACTATTATTATGATCTGGGCAGCTGCACATTCTGCATGCTCTGCGTCACCACTTGTCCTCAAGGAGCACTTGAGTTTTCAAACGATTTCGAACAGGCTGTCTTCACACGCGCTAAACTTGTGAAGAAACTCAACTACAAACCGGAACCTACCGTGGAGGAGATAGCTGCCGCGGCGGCCGCTCCAAAGCCCAAACCCGCAATCGACCCTGAACAACTCGCCAAGATCAAGGCGGAAGCGCTTGCCAAGGCTGCCGCAAAGAAAGCTGAGAAAGAAGCTGCTGAGAAAGCGGCTGCAGGGCAACCCGACAGCAATGCCGAGGCATAGACAACGACAATCAAACAATCACCAACAACAATAACAAATGGATTCAGTAGGAAATATCATCCTCTACTTCGTAGTGGCCATCGTAATGGTGGTGTCGGCATTCCTTGCCGTGACTACGACCAAAATCCTCCGCGCAGCGACCTATCTGCTTTTCTCGCTGCTCTGCACGGCAGTGTTCTACTTCCAGCTGGGCTACCAGTTTCTGGGAGCAGTGCAGATAGCCGTCTATGCGGGAGGCATCATGGTCCTTTTTGTGTTTGCAATCATCCTTACCCACAAGCCCAACGAGAAGAGCGCCCCGCTGCTCCCCCACCGTCAGATCACCGGCATCGCCGCATCGGTGGCAGGTGCAGGCCTTCTTCTTTTCGCCCTTTTCAAAATGCCTCTCGTGAAAGGAATCTCCCTCGCAGAGGCAATCTCCAACGACGGCGCACAGATCACAATGTCGCAGATCGGCCATGCGCTCGTGGGCAGTGATAAATTTCAATATCTGCTTCCTTTCGAGGCAGTGAGCGTGCTTCTGCTCGCCTGCATCATCGGAGGCGTAGTGATAGCACGTAAGCAATAATTCCGAAAATTAAGTAAAGACTATGGATCTAAGCATTTTATGGTATCTCGTGCCGAGCGTGCTACTCTTCGTTTTCGGAGTATACGGCTTCATCACACGCAAAAACATGATCGCTATGCTGATATCGCTTGAGTTGATACTTAACTCAGCCGACCTCAACTTTGTGATATTCAACCGCTATCTCTTTCCAGGCTCAATGGAGGGCATGATGTTCACACTCTTTGCCATCGCCATTGCCGCAGCAGAGACAGCCGTAGCCATAGCGCTGATCATCAACATCTACCGTAGCATCGGCAATACCAATGTGACGGATATTAAAGAAATGAAATTCTAAACCATCCTAAGATCATGGACGTAACACTTCCAATTCTAATCCTTGCGATCCCAATTGCGATGTTCCTCATCTTGGGAATCGGAGGCGTCGTGATGCCGCGAAAAGTTGCCGGGGTACTCGGCATTCTTGGCATGGGCACGTGTGCCGTGCTCGCCTATACCGTGGCATTCTCATACTTCTTCAGCGGAGCGCCCGACTTCATCACCGAGGCCGGCCAGCGCCTGCAATATCAGGTGTTTGATGTCACCTGGCTTGCATTCACCGAAAAATTAGTGGTGAAACTCGGATTCCTCCTCGATCCGATATCAGCCATGATGCTTGTGGTGATCACCACCATCTCTTTCATGGTGCATCTATATTCATGGGGCTACATGGAGCATGAACCCGGCTTCCAGCGCTATTATGCCTTCCTGAGCCTCTTCTCCTTCTCGATGCTCGGCCTCGTTGTGGCCACAAACATTTTCCAGATGTATATCTTCTGGGAGCTTGTGGGCGTCAGCTCTTATCTGCTGATCGGATTCTTCTATAAACTTCCGTCGGCAGTTTCCGCATCGAAAAAGGCATTTATCGTTACCCGCTTCGCCGACCTCGGCTTCCTTATCGGCATTCTGCTCCTCTCCTACTACACTAACACGTTCAACTTTGAGGCTCTCACCTCAAATCCCGAACTCGTGATGCAGGAATGCGGTGGTGCCACCTTTATGGGAGCATCTGTCATGACATGGGCCATGGTGCTCATCTTCATGGGAGGTATGGGTAAATCGGCCATGATGCCCCTGCATATCTGGCTTCCCGACGCAATGGAAGGCCCGACTCCCGTGTCGGCACTTATCCATGCGGCCACAATGGTGGTGGCCGGTGTCTATCTCGTGGCCCGTATGTTCCCCTGCTATTGCCAGGTGCCTGCATCGATGGACTTCGTTGGCATCGTGGGTGCTATCACGGCATTCTATGCCGCTGTGGTGGCCTGCTGCCAGATCGACATCAAACGAGTGCTGGCATTCTCCACCATCTCTCAGATAGCATTCATGATGGTGTCGCTTGCAGTGGCACGCGACTATGTTCCCGTAGGTGAACACTGGCATGCTCCAGGCCTGGGCTATATGGCTTCAATGTTCCACCTCTTCACCCACGCAATGTTTAAGGCCCTCCTCTTCCTCGGAGCAGGATGCCTTATCCATGCAGTGCACTCCAACAACTACACCGCAATGGGCGGCCTGCGCAAATACATGCCCATCACCCACTGGACATTCCTTATCGGATGTCTTGCCATTGCAGGTATCCCCCCGTTCTCCGGCTTCTTCTCTAAAGACGAGATGCTTGCCGCCATGTATCAGAATTCTTTCTTCTGGGGCGCCTGGATGTCGATGGTGGCCGGTCTGACGGCATTCTATATGTTCCGTCTCTACTACCTCATCTTCTGGTGGGAAGAAAATCCTCACTACGAGCACCACAAGCCACACGATGGCCCCTGGCAGATGTCTCTTCCGCTTATCATCCTTGCCGCTGTGAGCTGCGTGGCCGGTTTCATACCGTTCGGAGAACTCGTCACCTACAACGGAGAGCCCTATCACATCCATCTTGAGGCAGCAGTAGCAATCACGAGCGTTGCAATAGCAGTGATCGCCATAGCACTTGCCACATGGCTCTACATGAAGAAAAACGATAAGCCCGCCAAGATGCGCGCAGCGCTTCCTACCCTTTGGGAGGCAGCCCACCGCCGCTTCTACTGGGATGAGATCTATCAGTTCGTGACTCACAAGATCATCTTCGGCATTATCTGCCAGAGCATCGCATGGTTTGACCGCCACGTAATCGATGCCACTATGGACGGTTTTGCCAAAATCACCCAGAAAGGAAGCTACGCCATCCGCGGAATGCAGAACGGTCACATTCAGGCATACGTTGCCTGGTACTTCTTCGGAGCTCTCGCACTTGGCGCCATACTGTGGCTCGCACTTGTATAAGACAATATTCATATTGCTAAAAATATAAGACAATGTTTGGAAATATTTTAATTTGGTTTGTAGTCATCCCCATCCTGATGATGGCGGGACTCGGCTTCTGCCGCAACAGCAGTATGAATGCCATCCGCGCGGTGATGACAGTAGGAAGCACAGCGCTGATGGTGCTCGGCATCTGGCTCACGGTCGATTTCCTCGGTCTCCGCGCTGCAGGAAATACTGACGAGATGCTCTATATGGGAAGCTGGCTCTGGTATGCTCCTCTTAATATTCATCTGGCAGTTGGCGTTGACGGCATCTCCGTCCTCATGCTTCTTCTGAGTTGCGTAATTGTTTTTGCCGGCACATTCGCCTCATGGAAGATCTCCCCTCTTCCCAAAAACTTCTTCCTCTGGTTCTGCCTACTCAGCACCGGAGTGTTCGGATTCTTCATCTCTATCGACATGTTCACCATGTTCATGTTCTATGAGGTGGCACTCATCCCGATGTATCTCCTTATCGGAGTATGGGGAACGGGCCGCAAGGAATACAGCGCCATGAAACTTACCCTCATGCTTATGGGCGGCTCGGCGTTCCTGATGCTCGGTCTGCTCGGAATTTTCTGGCATTCCGCTCCCGATTTGGCTAACTGCACATGGAACATCCTCGAGATCTCGCACAATTCAAGCATCGATCCGAGCTGGCAACGTCTTCTCTTCTGCTTCACTTTCGTTGGCTTCGGTGTTCTTGGCGCAATGTTCCCCTTCCACACCTGGAGCCCCGACGGCCATGCTTGCGCACCCACAGCCGTATCCATGCTCCACGCCGGAGTGCTCATGAAGCTTGGTGGCTACGGTTGCTTCCGCATCGCCATCTTCCTTCTGCCTCAGGCAGCCAATGAACTTGCCTGGATATTCATAGTGCTCACGGGCATCTCAATCGTCTACGGTGCTTTCTCGGCATGCGTACAGACCGACCTCAAATATATCAACGCCTACTCATCGGTGTCGCACTGCGGCATGGTGCTCTTCGCCATTCTCATGCTCAACACCACCGCGATGACAGGTGCCATACTCCAGATGCTCTCCCACGGACTTATGACAGCCCTCTTCTTTGCCCTGATCGGTATGATCTACGGTCGCACCCACACACGCGACATCAGGCAGATGGGTGGCCTCATGAGAATCATGCCTTATCTTGGCGTATGCTATATGATCGCCGGTTTCGCATCTCTCGGCCTTCCGGGTCTTTCCGGTTTCGTAGCGGAGATGACCATTTTCTTCGGATCATTCCAGGATGCCGACACATTCCACAGAGTATTCGTGATTGCAGCCACCTGCTCCATCGTGATCACTGCTGTCTACATTCTCCGCGTGGTCGGTAAACTTCTGCTCGGCCCCGTGCAGGATGAACATCACCTGGCACTCACCGATGCATCATGGTTTGAGCGTCTGAGCACAGTCACACTTATCCTCTGCATAGCAGGTATCGGATGCTTCCCCAACTGGATAAACGAGACCATTCAGCACTCTTTTTCACCGATTATCGCAGCCATCCAGGCAGCGGCGCTCTAATCTAAATCTTTACCTTTCAAACAAACAAAAACAATGGACTATTCACAATTTGGGACAATGCTTCCCGAACTGATTGTATTGGGAATCTTCCTCGTAGTGTTCTTTATGGACACATTCGGCGGAGATGGGGTAAAGAAGATTCTGACCCCGCTCACAGCAGTTCTCTTCCTTCTCGGCACGGTCGCTATCTGGCTCGCACCGAGCAGCCCTGAAGGCATATTCGGCGGCATGTATGTCAACGACACTGCATGCAAGGCTATGAAGTGCATACTCAACATCGGCGTGTTTCTCGTATTGCTCCAGTCATTCAAATGGGCAGACAGCGCTGAAATGAAGCTGAGGAAAGGTGAGTTTTACGAACTCCTGCTCGTGACGCTCTTCGGCATGTATCTTATGATTTCCGCACGCCACTTCCTTCTCTTCATCATCGGCCTTGAATCAGCATCGCTTCCGCTCGCGGCCATGGTAGCATTTGACAAATACCGTTATGAAAGCCACGAGGCCGGCATCAAGTACATCCTTACTGCAGTGTTCAGTTCCGCAGTATTGATGATGGGCCTCAGTTTCGTCTATGCCTTCTCAACGGGCAGCCTCTACTTCTCCGATCTCTCTGTGGCTATAGCGCAAGGCGAGATGAGCGGTCTCCTTATCTTTGCACTTGCTTTCGTGATGGCCGGTATCGGTTTCAAACTGTCGCTCGTTCCGTTCCATCTCTGGACAGCCGACGTCTATCAGGGAGCTCCCACTCCTGTGACATCATACCTTTCCGTCATCTCAAAAGGATCGGCAGCCTTCGCATTCTTCATTATCTTCACCCAGTGCTTCGGCCAGGTCTACAGCGACGCTTGGGAATGGATGCTTTACGCACTCATCATCCTCACTATCACAGTCGGCAACCTCTTCGCACTCCGCCAGAAGAACATGAAGCGATTCATGGCCTTCTCTTCAGTGTCGCAGGCCGGCTACATCATGCTTGGCGTTATTGCTGCAAATGCCCTCGGATTGGCTTCGCTGATGTTCTACATCATTGTGTATGTAGTCAGCAACCTTGGTGCTTTCGCAGTGATTCAGACAATAGAAGACAATACCGGCAAATTGAACATGGACGACTACAATGGTCTTCATAAGACTAATCCATGGCTGAGCGTGGCAATGACACTTGCGATGTTCTCACTTGCAGGTATTCCTCCATTTGCAGGATTCTTTAGCAAGATTCTAATCTTTACAAGCGTCTGCTCAACAAATTCAATGGCACTCTACATGCTTGTGCTGATTGCCCTCATCAACACAGTGATCTCCCTCTACTACTATCTGTGTGTAGTGAAAGCAATCTGGATTTCAAATGAAGAGCCCGTCATCGGAGAATTCAAGAGCACATGTGTTGCTAAAGTTGGACTTGGTCTTTGCCTTATCGGAATCATCTTCTTCGGTCTGGTAAGTCCTATCTACGAATGGCTTGTCAACTCAGTTGAACTCTCTATCTGGCAACCACTTGCACTACTCGGACTCTAACAAATTGTCTACATACATCTTAAGAGGGTGTATCATAAGTAAGATTATGATGCACCCTCTCTCTATGCAGGATCT
>CAYPGW010000042.1:0-25176 GCA_964410515.1 uncultured Sangeribacter sp.
TTGAAACTACAAATAATTTTAATGAAAAATTCAAAAAAAATATGTTAAAATCAATTTTTAGACCGATTATTCGTTATATAAGTGTTAAAATTGATTAGTAGTTCATGACAAAATATGTGGATATGAAAAGATATAACATAGCTGTGGCTGGCACAGGGTATGTAGGCCTTTCCCTGGCTACGCTGCTCGCACAGCACAACCACGTCAAGGCTGTCGACATCATTCCAGAAAAGGTGGATCTTATTAATAAAGGTATTTCCCCGATACAGGATGAATATATAGAAAAATTCCTTGCAGAAAAGGATCTTGATTTGGAAGCAACCCTTGATGGAGCTGACGCCTATAAGAATGCAGATTTCGTAGTCATAGCGGCTCCCACCAACTATGACCCGGTGACAAATTTTTTTGACACCCACTGCATAGAAGACGTTATTGACCTTGTTCTTTCTGTCAATCCAAATGCGATCATGGTCATTAAGTCGACAATCCCGGTAGGGTATTGCCGCTCACTTTATCAGAAATACGCCAATGCAGGTGTGAAGAAGTTCAATCTTATGTTCTTCCCTGAGTTTCTGCGCGAATCAAAGGCACTCTATGACAATCTCTATCCTTCGCGTATCATAGCGGGAGTGCCCAAAGTGATAGATAATGCAAGATATGCACATGAGAATGAAGCAATTCTCAAGGTGACTGACATAAAGGCAATGGAGGAAGCTGCACATACCTTCGTGGCCCTTCTGGAGCAGGGCGCACTTAAGAAAGACATCCCTGTGCTATATATGGGCATGAAAGAGGCAGAGGCAGTGAAGCTGTTTGCTAACACTTATCTTGCTCTCAGAGTAAGCTATTTCAATGAGCTTGACACTTATGCTGAAGTGAAAGGTCTCGACTCAAAGGCTATCATAGAAGGTGTTGGACTTGATCCAAGAATCGGCTCGCACTATAATAACCCTTCATTTGGATATGGCGGATATTGTCTTCCTAAAGACACAAAGCAACTTCTTGCAAATTATGCTGAGGTGCCTCAAAACATGATGTCTGCGATTGTGGAGTCAAATCGAACACGTAAAGATTTCATTGCCGACCAGGTGCTTAAAATGGCAGGATGGTATGATTATACATCAAACAATCATTATCCTCATAAATACGGAAGGCACAAGAACGAAAGCGTAAACCTCACAACACCCGTCATAGGAGTTTATCGTCTGACTATGAAGTCAAACTCCGACAATTTCAGGCAGTCGAGTATACAGGGGGTGATGAAGCGTATAAAAGCAAAGGGAGCACAAGTGGTGATCTATGAACCGACACTTGAAGACGGCACCTCCTTCTTCGGAAGCACCGTCGTCAACGATATAAATAAGTTCAAGGAAATGTCTCAGGCGATCATCGCCAACCGCTATGATGCAGTGCTTGATGACGTAGCTGATAAAGTCTATACAAGGGATATATTCAGAAGAGACTGAACTTAATGCATAATGCATAATTAGCTACGCTCAAGCTAAAGCAAGTCATAGTGCATAATTGTTTTATTCCCATAGTAATCCTATTGGTTGAATTATGCATTGTGCATTATGAATTAAGAATTTTTATGAGTAGAGGAAGCGCTTGATAGAGCGTTTCGGGGTCTTCTCAAATTCATTCGGAATAAGCTGGATCTTGGAGATCTGTTCGTAAGGAGCCACCAATCGGTTGAGCTCCTTTCTTGTTTCTTCCATTTTTTCAGTCATGTCTGAGCTCGTGAGATCAAACTTGTCGAGTGCTGGATAGTCTGGATAGACAAGTGCCACGAGTTTGCCGTCGCGTTCCACTATCAATGACTCAGCTACAAAAGGCATATTATTGAGTTTTGCTTCTATTTCCTCGGGATATATATTTTGTCCACTTGCAGAGAGAAGCATGGTCTTATTGCGTCCTCTTAAGAATAAAGTGCCGTCAGGGGTGCGTGTTCCCATATCTCCAGTCTTAAGCCATCCTTTTTCATCAAGTACGGCTCTTGTCGCTTCAGGATTCCGATAATATCCTTTCATTACGTTGACTCCCTTCACGCAAACTTCACCCGGAATATTTTCCGGGTCTTCACTCATAACCATCGACTCCATAATGGGCAGAGTGCGTCCTGCACTTCCCGGAATAAACTCACGCCAGGGCGTGTATGAGATTAGAGGACCGCATTCTGTCATGCCATAGCCAACGGTGAACGGAAATTTTATCTTATATAGGAATTCTTCCACCTCATGATTGAGGGCAGCCCCGCCTACGATGACTTCTTCAAATTCCCCACCGAATGCCTCTATCAGTTTCTTTCGTATCTTGGAATAGACAAGATTGTCGAGAAGTGGAACAGCAAGTGTCCATCTTATAGGGCCTTTCGATATCATAGGGAGGATCTGAGTCTTGTATATCTTCTCGAGAATCAAGGGAACGCATATGATCAGGTTAGGCTTGACTTCTCCAAGAGCCTTTAGAAGTATGCGTGGCGATGGGGTCTTGTCAAGTATTGTAATATGGCTTCCTACCGCTAATGGCGTAAGCATATCGAAGGCGCACGCATATGCATGCGCTAAGGGCAGAAAGTTGAGTGCACGACTCGACCGATAGTGAAGCTTACTATGTATGCCAAAACATACATTGCCTGCAAGATTTTCTCCAGTCAGCATAACTCCTTTTGAAAATCCTGTTGTGCCTGAGGTGTAGTTGATTTCTGCCAGTTCGGAATTATTCCTGTCGATATATTTCACATCTGAAGGTCCAAATCCATTGGGATGAGCACGATTGAAGCGACGCCTCGTCAGTCTGAAATGTCGCTTGATTTCTGCTCCCTCTGCTTCATAAAGCACTTCGTGCCCTTTCAGCGAGAATACAGCCTTCACTTTCGATAGAGAATCAGGATCCATTTGTTCCCAAATGGATTCTTGCACTATCAGAACGGATGCGCCGCTATGGGTCACGATGTGTCCTATATCAATAGGATTGAACTCAGAAAGTATTGGCACCACAACTGCTCCGTAAGTGACTACTCCCATGTAAATCTGTATCCAATCGGAACAGTCTTTCCCACAAAGTGCGATCTTGTCGCCCGGCTTTATTCCAATAGCCTTATAAAATGTGTGGGCAAGCCCGATATTAAATGCTAATTGTCCGTAAGTGATAGTATCCCCTTTTGTATAATCTGTCAAGGCTGGCAGATCCCAGTTGTCAGCGAAGCTTTTTTCATAGATTTTTATGAAGTTAAGTATTTCCATGGTTTAGTTATCGGTTTTGAGTTATTAGTTATTGCATTTTATAGGCAATCTCCTGATGTTATAACGTAAAAGACCGGCCTATGGTTAGACCGGTCTTAAATTATGTTGGAAGTGAAATAGGTATTATTCGAAGTTCTCAGCAATAGCAGCGGCAATATGTGCCATTTCAGCAGGATTAGGATTCTCAATCTTCTTTTTGAAATCCATGTCGCCTTCTGAAGATAGCGGAACAAGATGAATGTGAGCATGAGGCACTTCAAGACCAAGAACCGCTTGCCCAACCTTTTTGCAAGGTAATGCTTTCTTTATGGCTTTTGCCACTCGCTTGGCAAATACCTGAAGCCCGGCAAGAGTCTCGTCATCAAGGTCGAAAATATAGTCGGTCTCCTGCTTGGGAATCACGAGAGTGTGGCCCCATTGCAGAGGGTTGATGTCGAGAAAGGCATAATAACGGTCATCTTCCGCAACTTTGTAGGAGGGAATCTCGCCTGCCACTATTCTTGAGAAAATGGTCATGATCAGAGTTCGATTTTAATGATTTCAAAATCAAGCACACCGACGGGAGCGTTCACCTTCACGGTGTCGCCCACCTTGTGGCCCATGAGCGCCTTGGCTATGGGGGTGGAAGAGGCGATCTTGAATTCGCGGAGGTTGGCCTCGTTCTCGGTCACGATGGTATAAGTCATCGTGGCGCCGTTCTTGAGATTCTTGATGGTGACCTTGTTGAGAAGGCCTACTTCGTCGGTGGTGATGTTGCTGTCGTCGATGATGCGGGCGTTGGCGATGAGTTCCTTGATCTTGGCGATTCTCATTTCGAGCATCCCCTGAGCCTCTTTGGCAGCGTCATATTCCGCGTTTTCCGATAGGTCTCCCTTGTCGCGTGCTTCTGCTATCGCGTTCTTGATGGCCGGACGTTGAGCCTCCAGTTCGGAGAGTTCAGCCATTTTCTTGTCGTATCCTTCTTGAGTGAGGTAAGTTGCCATGTTATTAAAGATTCAGTCCGCAGTCGGGACCGGGTTGATATTACTTGGTGGTTATATAAGGCAGACTAAAAAAGATGAGCCTCTTTCATCAGCGCTCGTAAGTCCGCTGATAAAAAGGACCCTTCAATTTTATTTCTGTGCTGCAAAGTTACTAAAAAAAAACGGAATACACAAATATTTATGTATATTCCGTTTATAAAAAATCTTAAATGTGCGACGTCAGCTGTCGATATTGGCGTAGGTGGCGTGCTCTTCTATGAACTCCCTGCGGGGTGCCACTTCCTCGCCCATCAGCACTGCAAACGTGTGGTCTGCGCTGGCGGCGTCGGTGAGTGTGACTCGCTTCAGCATGCGGTTTTCCGGATCCATAGTCGTCTCCCAAAGCTGCTCGGGATTCATCTCGCCGAGACCTTTGTAGCGCTGGAGCACGAACCGGCTGCGGTCTCCACCACACTGGCGGTCGATAAACGACTGAACCTGTTGCTCGGTCCACGCATATTCAAAAGCGTTTTTCTTGCCCTTCACGCTGCATTTGTAGAGCGGCGGAGTTGCGATATAGAGATATCCGTTGTCGATGATCGGGCGAATGCGGCGGAAGAAGAATGTCATCAGCAGCGTGGCGATGTGGGCACCGTCTACGTCGGCATCGGTCATGATGATGATCTTGTTGTAGCGCAGTTTTGTGAGGTTGGGCTCTTTCGAGTCTTCCTCGGTGCCGATTGTCACGCCGAGGGCCTTGAAGATATTTACGATCTCTTCCGATTCAAACACTTTGTGCTCCATAGCCTTCTCCACGTTGAGAATCTTACCTCTAAGGGGCAGAATGGCCTGGAAATTGGGATTGCGTCCCTGCTTGGCCGATCCGCCTGCCGAGTCACCCTCGACGAGGAAAAGCTCGCAGGCTGCCGCGTCGCGGCTCTTGCAGTCGGCAAGTTTGCCGGGCAGTCCGGCTCCGCCGAGGGGCGACTTGCGCTGCACTTTCATGCGGGCATTGTAGGCGGCCTGGCGCGCCTGGGCTGCAAGCACCACCTTGTCTACTATGGCGCGGGCCTGTTTGGGATGCTCCTCCAGATAGTTCCGGAGCGCCTCGCTCACTGCGGTCTGCACCACGCCCATCACGTCGTTGTTGCCAAGTTTGGTCTTTGTCTGGCCTTCGAATTGAGGCTCGGCCACTTTCACCGACACTACTGCGGTCAGACCGTCGCGGAAGTCCTCTTTCGAGAGTTCCACCTTCAGCTTGTCGAGCAGATGATTGTCGTCGGCATATTTCTTGAGCGTTGCCGTAAGGCCGCGGCGGAACCCCGTGAGGTGTGTGCCTCCCTCGATGGTGTTGATATTGTTTACGTAGGAGTAGATATTCTCATTGAAGGAGGTGTTGTAGGTCATGGCCACCTCAACGGGAACACCGTTTCTCTCGGTCTTCAGGTCGATAATGTCCTGGATTAGGGGTTCCTTTCCCTGATCGATGTATCTTACGAACTGGCGGAGTCCTTCGTCGCTGTGGAAGCGGTCCGAGCGTGGATTTCCGTTTTCGTCGCGGAAGCGCTCATCGGTAAGGGTCAGGGTGATTCCGGCGTTGAGATAGGCAAGGTCGCGCAGTCGGTTGGCGAGAATCTCGTAGTCGTAGACTGTCTCCGTGAATATGGATGCATCGGGATGGAAGATGATGGTTGTGCCGGTGTGGTCAGTCTCTCCGATCACGCAGAGTTCCGATGTAGGCTTGCCGAAGGCATACTCCTGCATGTGGATCTTTCCGTCGCGGTGGATTTCGGCCCTGAGATAGTCTGAAAGTGCATTGACGCAGCTCACGCCAACGCCGTGCAGACCGCCTGACACCTTATACGAGCCCTTGTCAAACTTGCCGCCGGCGTGAAGCACTGTCAGCACGACTTCGAGAGCCGGCTTGTGCATCTTCTCGTGCATGTCTACCGGGATGCCTCGGCCGTTGTCTACCACCTTTATAGAATTATTCTCGAGAATGGTGACGTTGATTTCGGATGCGAAGCCCGCAAGGGCCTCGTCGATGGAGTTGTCTACCACCTCATACACGAGGTGATGGAGTCCGCGGCCTGAAATGTCGCCGATATACATTGCGGGGCGCTTCCTGACGGCTTCGAGGCCCTCAAGCACCTGTATGTTGTCGGCTGCGTATTCGTTATGATTCTGTATTTCTTCTGTTGACATATCTATTGTTATTTTTTTCTGCGGCCCTCGATATTGTCCGAGATGTCGGCAAATATCCGGTCCGTATCACCGAGACCATTGATTTGGATGTAAGCCCCCTTTCCCTGATAGTGCTCCTTCAGGGGTTCGGTCTGTGTGTGATAGACGTGAAGGCGGTTGAGGATCGTATCGATATTGTCATCGGCGCGTCCGGTCTCGGCTCCGCGCTTCAGCATTCTTGCCACGAGTTCTTCTTCGGGCACTTCCAGCCCTATCACGCCGGTGAGTTGCGATCCGTTTTCCCTGAGCATTTCCTCCAGAGCCTCGGCCTGGGGGATGGTGCGGGGGAATCCGTCGAAGATCACACCCTTCTTTCCTGCTGCATCGTTCTTCAGTTCCTGCCTCAGGATGTCGATCATCAGGCTGTCGGGGATGAGATGCCCCTTGCTTATATATGAGTCGGCGATTTTTCCGAGTTCCGTGCCTTCCTTTATCTGCTTGCGGAGCACTTCTCCGGTCGAGATATGATGAAGTCCGTATTTCTCAATCAGTTTTTCGCTTTGGGTGCCTTTCCCGCTGCCGGGGGCGCCGAATAATACCAGATTTAGCATGGCGTGTTAAGTTCCGTTTTGTTGCGAGTTATACTTGCCGCGCATTCGCCTCGCTCAAGATTCCTTTATGGCGTAGATGTCGGGCATGGTTCGGGCTTTCCCGTCGAGGTCGAGTCCGTAGCCGATGATGAATTTCGGTGGAATTGTGAATGCCACATAATCGGGCGTGAAGCCTGTCTGCGAACTTTCGGGTTTGTAAAGGAGAGTTGCAAACTTCACGGAGGCGGGATTCTGCTGCCTCAGGTCTTCGATCATGCGTCGGGCTGTGAGTCCGGTGTCCACGATGTCTTCGATAATGATGATGTCGCGCCCGCTGATGTCGTCGGTCAGTCCGATCACCTGCTTCACGCTCCCTGTGGTGGAAGTGCCTTCATACGATTTGTAGCGGATGAAGGATATAGGCGCTTCATTGAGCCCGGTGGCGCGGATCAGGTCGGAGGCGAAGACGAAGGCCCCGGTGAGTACGCACAGGAAATAGGGATCCTTCCCTTCGTAGTCGCGGGCTATCTCCTCGGCAACCCTATTCACTTCGCGGGCTATCTGCTCGCGGGTGAGGTATGGCTCGAATGTAAGCCCGTCGATGATTACTTGCTTCTCTATTTGCATACGACAATAGTTTGTGCAAATTTACAAAAAAATCCTGATATGGCAAAATATTTTTTTATTCCCGGGCTAAAATAAAGGCTGTTTCGATTTCGTTTTATCGATATGAAGTTCGGCTGCAAGAAATACAATTTCGCTTTCCTTAATATATGCGTGGTGGCAATCATCGCGTTGCTCCCTTCGTGTAAGGCCGTGAAGCTCTCCGATGCGGATGACACGCTGGCCCGCGGTGAGTTTTTCGAAGCCTCAAAGATGTATAGGAAGGTCTACAATCGCCTCACCAAGCCCGACGAGCGTCCCCTGCGTGGCGAGGTGGCCTACAAGCTCGGCACATGCTTTATGCGCCTCAATCGCCCTGCCAATGCCGTGGCCGCTTTTCAGAATGCCGTGAGATACGGATATCCAGACTCAACGGTCTATCTCAATCTCGGCCGGATGCTTCAGGCCTCGGGTAAATATTCCCAGGCTGTGAATGAATATGAGAAATATCTGGAATGGCGCCCCGACGACGCGATTGCGCGCTCCGGAATACGCGGTTGCAACATCGCCATAGCATCGAAATCCGACCCGAAGAGCCGATACATTGTGAAGCAGGCCAAACTCTTCAATTCGAGGCGTTCGGATTTCTCGCCGATGTATTTCGACAAGACTCTGGATAAGCTTTATTTCACCACCACCAATGAGAAGGTCACCGGAGAGAATAAATCGGAAATCACCGGTATGAAGAAAGGTGATATATGGGTGGCCAAAAAGAATGAGAGGGGCGAATGGCAGCGGCCCGAACCCGTGGAGGGCGAGCTCAATTCCGACGCCGACGAGGGTGTGGTGTCGTTCTCGCCCGATGGCCAGACTATGTATCTCACGGTGGCCCGGCGCAGCGAGTCGTCGAGCACTTCGGTTGAGATATACACGTCGCAGCGCAGCGAGGCGTCGTGGAGCGCCCCGCAGAAGTTTGAAATCCTCAACGATACTGTCACCGCGGTGGGGCATCCCGCTGTCTCTCCCGACGGAACCTATCTCTATTTCACTTCCGACATGCCCGGAGGATATGGCGGCCTTGATATCTGGCGCATTAATCTGAAGGAGCGAGGAGGCAGTCTGGAAAATCTCGGAGATCAGATCAACACGGCAGGGAATGAGGCATTCCCTTATCTGCGCACTGATTCGCTTCTGTATTTCTCAAGCGACGGACATGCGGGATTCGGAGGTCTGGATATGTTTCGCGCCCGACTCAATTCCACCGGCGACCGCTGGAGTGTGGACAATCTCGGCATTCCCCTCAACTCGCAGGGTGATGATTTCGGCATCACTTTCGGCGAGGGAGAGTCAGGATTTTTCAGTTCCAACCGGGGCGACGCACGGGGTTATGACCATATCTATTCATTCGTGCTTCCCGACCTGAAGGTCACAATCTCCGGATGGGTGGTGGATAAGGACGATGAGCCGGTGCCCAACGCCATAATCCGCATCGTGGGCAATGACGGGTCGAACCAGAAGGCTGTGGCGCGCGACGACGGAAGCTTCCGCTTCAATCTGCAACGCGGGGTGAAATACGTGATGCTTGCCGGAGCCCGGGGATATCTAAATCAGAAAGTGGAGTTTGAAAGCGATGACGCTGAGGAAGATGCCGAGTATGGCATAGACTTTATTCTCGCGTCAATCTCCAAGCCGAGTGTGGTGGAGAACATCTTCTACGACTTCGACAAGGCGTCGCTCCGCCCAGAATCGAAAGCCGCGCTCGACGAGATTGCCGTTATGCTTGACGACAATCCGAATATATCGATCGAGATGGGAGCGCACACAGACAGAAAAGGATCTGATGAATACAATGTGGCCCTTTCAGAAAGAAGGGCGCAGAGCGTGGTAGACTATCTGATTGAGAAAGGTGTGAATCCGGCACGTCTCACGGCCGTGGGCTACGGCGAGACGCGCCCCAAGACCATCACGAAGCGCATTGCCAAGGAGTATCCGCAGTTTGAGGAGGGCGTGGTGCTGACCGAAGAATTTATAGAGACTCTGTCGCCTGAAGATCAGGAGGCTGCCGACCAGATCAACCGTCGCACTGAATTTCAGGTGACCGACATCGATACTGACTATGAACTTCTCTACTGACGCTTTCTTATGCCTGCAGCGAGTCTGAAAGGGTCTCGAGGCATTTCTTCACCTCCTGGTCAGTCTTGAAAAGTTTTTCCTTGCATATTTTAAGCAGTTCGAGCGCACGCGAGGTGAGCGATGCGAGCGAATCTATATCGCAGTCCGGGCTCTGCATCCGGGCCGTGATGGCCTCGAGTTCGGCTATCGCCTCGGAGTATTTCATGTCTTCCGCTTTCATTCCAAAGTGTGGTTTTTACGTATTCACGGGTTCAAAGTTAAGCAATATCTTCATCTTTTGCAAATCTTTTTTCCGAATCTCACCTTTTTTTCGTAAATTTGCGCTATGAAAAAGATTGAAAGTTTCACTATCGACCACCTCACTCTGATGCCCGGAGTCTACGTGAGCCGCAAGGACTCAACTCCTCAGGGCGACGTGATCACCACTTTCGATGTGAGGATGACTGCCCCAAATCGGCAGCCCGCCCTCTCGGTGCCGGCCCTCCACGCTATGGAGCACCTTGCAGCCACCTTCCTGCGCAATCACCCGCTATGGGGTGGAAAAATAGTGTATTGGGGGCCTATGGGATGCTGCACCGGCAATTATCTTCTTCTCAACGGCGACTTCACAAGCAAGGACATTGTGCCGCTTCTTCAGGAAACATTCCGCTTCATCCGCGACTTCGATGGCGATGTGCCGGGGGCTTCTCCTAAAGATTGCGGCAATTATCTTCTCATGAACCTTCCCGAAGCGCGGATGGCCGCCCGCGATTACCTCTCAGTGCTCGAATCTCCCGAACTACCTCTTGAATATTAATACCACACTCCATTATGGCTAAAATGTCAGAACGCGGCTTTGAAATGCCGGCTTCTCCTATCAGACGCCTCGCACCTCTCGCTATCGACGCGATGGAACGCGGAATAAAGGTCTACAGACTCAATATCGGACAGCCCGACCTCCCGACGCCCCCGCAAGCTTTCGAGGCTTTGCGCAATATCGACCGCGAGGTGCTTGAATACAGCCCGTCAGACGGATTGCTGTCGCTCAGGGTGAAACTAAAGGAATACTATCACCGCTTCAATATCGACGTGGATGTGGCAGACATCATAGTCACGGCCGGAGGCTCCGAGGCCGTGCTCTTCGCTTTCATGGCCTGTCTTGACCCGGGCGACGAGATAATCGTTCCCGAGCCGGCCTACGCCAACTACATGGCGTTTGCTATTTCGGCAGGCGCTAAGATTGTGTCTATTCCCAGTTCCATAGAACAGGGATTCGCGTTGCCCCCTCTTGAAGAGTTCGAGAAGCTGATCACTCCGCGAACCAAAGGTATTCTCATCTGCAATCCTAACAATCCTACGGGTTATCTGTATTCCATCAAGGAGATGATGCAGATACGCGATCTGGTGAAGAAGTATGATCTGTTTCTCTTCTCAGACGAGGTCTATCGTGAGTTCACCTACACCGGCGCTCCCTACGTCTCGGCCTTCCATCTGCCGGGCATTGAGGAGAATGTGGTGCTTATCGATTCCGTATCAAAACGCTATAACGAGTGCGGTATCCGTATAGGCGCACTGATCACCAAAAATAAGGAACTTCGCGCCAATGTGATGAAATTCTGTCAGGCCCGCCTCAGTCCGCCGTTGATAGGCCAGATCATAGCCGAGGCTTCTGTAGATGCCGACCGCGAATATATGCTGGAGGTATATAACGAATATGTTGCCCGCCGCAATTTCCTCGTTGACGGTATCAACAAGATTCCCGGCTGCTATTCTCCCATCCCGATGGGCGCTTTCTACACTGTGGCGAGCCTACCCGTAGATGATGCGGATAAGTTCTGCGAATGGTGTCTGAAGGAGTTCAGTTATGAGGGTGCTACCATCTTCATGGCTCCGGCATCGGGCTTCTATACCACTCCCGGAAGCGGACGCAATGAGGTGCGCATAGCATACGTGCTCAAGAAAGAGGATCTTGCCATGGCTCTGAAGGTGCTCGCCGAGGCGCTCAAGGCTTACAATGCACTTCCCGAAAACCGGAAAGAGGCGGAAAATAAGGCATAAAAAAATTGATTGTCGTCCCGACAACCAATCTTCTGTTAACCTTAAAATCTAATACCATGAAAAACTCGATGCAAAATTAGTGATTATTCCGGAAATAATGTTGTAAAACATATAAAATATTCTCGAAATTAACATTATTTAGCATTTGGGTTTATTTGAACTGTAAAATTGTTAAATATTTTAACATTGCAAGACATAAAATGAAAACAGCATTGATAACAGGGGTCACCGGTCAGGATGGATCTTATCTGGCGGAGTTGCTCATAGAGAAAGGCTACGATGTGCATGGCACCATCCGGCGCTCGTCGGTGGATTTCCGCGAGCGTATAGCGCATCTCGAGGGGCACCCTCACTTCCATCTGCACTATGCCGACATGTCAGACTCCATGTCTATCATTAAGGTTCTCAATATGGTGCGTCCCGATGAGGTCTACAATCTGGCTGCCCAGAGCCATGTGCAGGTCAGCTTCGACTCACCTGAATATACTGCCAACGTCGATGCCACCGGCGTGCTTCGCATTCTTGAGGGTATCCGCCAGTGCGGGCTTGCCGAGACGTGCCGGTTTTATCAGGCTTCCACTTCCGAACTCTACGGCAAGGTGGAGCAGGTGCCTCAGAATGAGGAGACTCCGTTTCATCCCTACAGTCCGTATGCGGTGGCCAAACTCTATGGCTTCTGGATAGTGAAGGAATATCGTGAGGCTTACAATATGTATGCATGCTCCGGAATCCTCTTCAATCACGAGTCGGAGCGCCGTGGCGAGACATTCGTCACCCGCAAGATTACGCTTGCTGCAGCCCGGATAGCCCTGGGCAAACAGGAGAAACTTTATCTCGGCAATCTCGACTCGCTCAGAGACTGGGGCTATGCCAAAGACTATGTAGAGTGCATGTGGCTGATCCTGCAGCAGCCCAAGCCCGAAGACTATGTGATTGCTACAGGCGTGCAGCACAGTGTGCGTGACTTCGCAACATGTGCCTTCCGCCGCGCCGGTATCGAACTTAGATGGGAAGGTGAGGGCATCGATGAGAAAGGTATCGACACCAAGACCGGCAAGGTTGTGGTGGAGGTGTCGCCCGATTTCTACAGGCCTACAGATGTGGTGAACCTTCTGGGCGATCCTGCCAAGGCTCGTAAGCAACTCGGGTGGAATCCGGCGAAAACAAGTTTTGAAGAACTCGTCAATATCATGGTAGACGCCGACATGGAGAAGGTGGCCGTGGAGAGTGTAGGAGAGAAAGTGCGCACAAATCTGGCTGAATATCTTGAAAAAGGAATCGTGAAATGACCCGTAAGGACATTCGCAAGGGCGTGACATGGATCATGATTCTGGTGTCGGCCTGCAGTGTCGCCATTTTTACTCTCGCATGGCAGAGGCGCGATGAAGTCACGCCGGAGACGCTGGCTGAAGCTGAACTCCCTCCCAACTGGGCTGACAGTCTCACCAACGAGAAGTCGGATTATGCACCGCTCCACAGGATGGATAGCGAGATAGAGCGCTTTCTCGGGCGGTGGAACATAAAGGGAATGTCGCTTGCCGTGACGCGCCATGATTCACTTCTCTATGCCAAAGGGTATGGTATGGCCGATGCGGAAGCGGGCGAGAGGATGACACCTCGAAACATTATGCGTCTCGCCTCGGCGTCAAAACTTGTGACGGCTATCGCCATCATGCGTCTGAAGGAGGAGGGTCGCCTGCGTCTTGACTCAAAAGTGTTCGGCCCTGATGGAATCCTCAATGACACCGCATATACCAACGCCATCAACGACAGGCGACTTTTCGACCTAACGGTAGACCATCTTCTGCAGCATAAGGGTGGGTTCGGCATGGGTGCCGGCGACCCAATGTTCAACACCAAAGACATCATAGCCACCAGGGGGCTTGATGAGCCGCCTACAAATGAGGAACTTGTCTCGATTGTGCTTCCGCGCCGGATCGCGTTCACTCCGGGGCAGGGATTCCGCTATTCAAACTTTGGGTATATGCTCCTGTCGCTCGTGATCGAGAAAGTGACGGGCGAGAGTTACTGGGATTATGTCAGCCGTGATGTGCTTCACCCTGCCGGTTGCTATGGATTTCGCCCTGCCACGAACTATTATGCCGATCGCCATTCTGACGAAGTGCGATATTATGGCCCTGACACGGTTGCCGTGGATGAATGGAACGGCTCGGGCCGTATGGTGGAGCGGGTGTATGGCGGTAGCAATGTAAATGGCCTTGTGGGGGCGGGCGGATGGCTTGCCTCGGCATCCGATCTTGCCAGACTCGTTGCCTCGGTAGATAAATACCCGCATGTGAAAAACATCCTTACCGGGGAAAGCATCGACAGCCTCACTGCCTACGCGAAAGACGACCGAAGGTCGAGAGGATGGAGCGAGGTGGATGAGCACGGAAAGTGGAGGCGTACCGGCACTCTTTCCTCAACCCACACGCTGGTGGAGCGTTTCCCGAATGGCGAGTGCTGGGTGCTGATTACGAATTCAGGAGTGTGGACGGGGCATAATTTCTCGCGTGAGATGACAGGGCTCGTCAGTCGCCTGCGCGCGGCCTATTCAGGCTCCATGCCGAGGCGCGACCTCTTCCGGCCCTGATGTCTTATCCGGCATCGCGCGTAGGGAAGATATAGAATTGCCGGTCAGAATTGTCGTCCCACATCCACTGGTCTACCACAATATTGTCGTCAATGGCGATAATCTCGAGGGTGTGGTTTCCGGCTTTCAGAGTAGCAGGCACTGTCCTGACGTTCTGGCCGCGCATAACGTTCTGTTTCCATTGCTCCGAGCGGAAGGGCTCGCGTATATTAAATATTTCCGGCTCAGAGCCGTCAATGCTGACTCCAAAACGCAGGTCGCCTCCGTCGAGTGGATGAGTAGGTATCACCGCCACGCGAATCACTCCGTCAGTGTCTTCTGAGGTTTGGAATGTGTATTTCAGACGGCTGCCTTTGTTCATATCCACCGCTTTCATGCTGTGGCCAAGCATCCCTATGGCCTGCACGTTGCCTTCGGCATTGTCGAAATCGGCAGCGTTGCGGGCTATTACGTTTCCGGCTATTATTGAATCGGGCTTTTCTATCGGTCTGTCGAGATATCTCCCCATTTCCTGATCGGTGAGAATAACGGGAAGATTCGGAGCATAAAATACCGGAAGATCTCTTGGCCGCATATCCATAAGTCCGGCCCATTTGCCGTCGGCTACGACATAATTGTAATAATCCGTCAGTCTTCTCACTTCCTGATAGGCCAGTTGGCTTGCAGCGCAGCGGACCCTGATTTCCTCTTCAAGAGCCTCCCGGTCGAAAATGGCGTTGCGCCCTGAAGCGAGTGCGCGGGCTTTTTGCGCTTCAAGCAGTGATCGGGCATGAGCGGAAGCGGCACAGACGGGGTAGACCACGGCGGCATACCAGGCATCGTGGAGCGAGGGATCTACATATCTGGTCACAGCATCCACAAGAGTGGCAATATGGTCAAATTCATAGATATAGCGCTGCAGTTCGTCACCGAATTCATTCGTATTGAATTCCGAAGCGCGCACGGGCGAGAGACGCCTTTCGTAGAGGCGGCGGTCTTTCTCCACCTCCGACCAGCCCATGAATTCAGGGCGGCGCTGGGCGCAGAGCCTGTAGAAATCAAGCATGGCGCCGAGCACTCTGTCGGCTGCCGGGGCTCCGAAATTGCGTGTGAGCCATGCATGGTAATGATCGCGCAAGGTGGATCCTGACACGCAGTCGATGTTCCATGCCATGTCGAGGAAAAGTTCAAGATCATAGCCGGCCACTTTGGGGTCGTGCACATTGGCGATCCAGATTTTCCTCGCTCCCCGGTCGAATGCGCGTCGCATCTGATTGAATATGAGCCCCGGCTGTGTAGTTGTGAGCCAAAGATAGTCGTGGGGCTGACCCCAATAGCTGAGATGATAATATACTCCGGCTCCGCCTTTGCGTTTTCGTTCTTCCTTGGTGCTCAGGCGGGTAAGATATCCGTGATTGTCGTCGCACCACATAAGGGTGACATAATCAGGCACTTCGAGTCCTTGCTCGTATAGTTCGAGCACTTCCTTATAGGGCACGAAGACCTGGTCTTGCAACGAAGGGTCTCCGATGTTTTCTGCAATAAGCCGCTGTTGGTCTTTTATAACTTCCTGAAGTCCGTTGAATTTTTCCTGCGTCGTCTTATATCCCTCCATTGAACTGTCGTGGATGCCCCTCATGCCTATGGTTAGCATGTTGCCTCCTTTCGAGTCTTTAACCTCGGCAAGACGCTCGGCCCAGTATCTCTGCACTTCATCTCGGTTCGTAAGATAGTTGAATCGGCCGCGTGCCTTGCTGTCCCATTCCCCAACGTTGTTGCGCAGCAAAGGCTCGCAATGCGAGGTGCCGATGATGATGCCGCAACTGTCGGCCTGTTCTTTTGCTCCGGGAGTGCGGAAGAAAGCTGTAGTGCCTTCGTGCATGGCCGGCCAGAGCGTGTTGGCGCGAAGCCTGAGCAGCAGTTCAAAAATCTTGCGATAGGTCTTAGGGCCTATCTCTGTCTTATCGGAAGGCTCGAAATTCAAATGGCTCCAGGGCCGCAGCGACCAGTCTTCGTCGTTGATGAAGATGCCTCGGCGATTTACTGACGCACCTTGCATAGTCTCAAATGCGCTGTCGATGGTGAGGACTTTCTTCTTCTCCGGAATCACGTCGCCCCACCATATCCACGGACTTACTCCCGCTTTTCTTGAGAGTTCGAGCAGCCCGTAGGCAGTACCTCTGCCGTTTGCACCGGCCACGTATATGATGCCGTCTTTCACCTTGATGGCAAATCCATCAGTGAGTTTTCTCAGTTTCCCAGTGTCTATTCCGGCATTGCGTGCACTTTTCAATTCCGCATCATCGGCGGTGTCAAGTTGAATCAGTCGTATCCGGGCCTGTGTGGTGGGGGCTTCCTCCGCACTATGGCCTGTAACGGCGAGCATATCGTCGGCAAACATCCCCGCAGCCGTGGCCACCACAGGATCGGCTTCGGCCGGCAGTGAATACGTCACGGGATTCTTCCCGTCATACCATATAATTTCTGCGGCGCTTGCCGTCAAGATAAATAAAAGTGCCAGAGACGTCAGTAATGTGCGCAGCGGGATCATAATCATCTGTTATGGGAATGAGGGGATGTACGGATCATTTTATCTTGAGCATTCGGCCCGGTTGGAGAGGTGCCGATTCCTTAATCATGTTGAGCTGACATAGTCTGGCCACCGAGATTCCGGCGCGCTTCGCTATGCTCTTTGGGGTGTCGCCCTGACGCACAACGTATGTGCGTTTTCCGGTTAGAGACTTTCTCGGATCAACTCCAGGCGGAGGGGTGTCGTCTTCTTCTGTGCCGGCCATTTGCGCTCTTCCGTAGAAGTCAAAAATCAAGGTGGGATCGATAGCCATATCTCCACGCCTAACTTCAAAATGAAGGTGTGGCCCGGTAGAATTTCCGGTGTTGCCTCCTATGGCGATGGGAGCGCCGGCATAGACCTCCTGGCCTTGACCCGCCAGTGCGTAAGACAAGTGGCCGTAGAGCGTGCTGAGTCCGTCGGGATGAGTCAGTATCAGATAATTACCATAGCCATGAGGGTCATATCCGATTCTCTCTACAGTGCCTGACAATGCCGCCCGCACCGTATCGCCCACATTCAGGTGGAGGTCAATGCCGTGGTGAAGCCTGCCAAACTGCGGGCGCCATCCATACATTGAAGTGATCGTGCCCGGCACCGGGCGGAAGAAACCGTGCATCCCGAGTGTGGGCCGAGCAGCGCGGCGTTCATATTCCATGGCGAGGCGGCGCGTCTCCCGGCGCGAGTCTTCGGTGGCATCGTACGCGTTAAGAATATAATCCAACGTACTGCTCACGGCCATGGCCTGATATATGCCCTCAAGAAACGAGGAGTCGATTTCCCGTTTTTTCGATGGTACATATTCCGGCAGCGAGTCGAACGTAAGTATTAAGCCGTCGCCCGTGCGGTGAAGTGGTTTGCTGTCGGCAGCGACAGCCGCCACAAGATCCGAAAGGTCGTCGGCTCTTGTGGCGGATATGCCTGCGGCTATCGCCGTAAACAGAATTAGTAAGCGTATCGATATTCTGAATTCTGACACTTAACTGTTTGATGCTTCGTTTTCAAGTTTTTTCTGTCTCATCTCTTCGATGAGGGGCTTGCCATAGAGAATCCATGCCGAGCACGCCACGAAAGCGAGAAACACGAATCCTATGAGAATCATGGGCTTCTTGGGCGATGCCGGGCGCACAGGCACTGAAGCCGGCGACACTGTGGCATAGACCGGGGTCACCTCCTGCACTTTTGCCTTTGCAAGCTGCACCTGCTGGCTGGTCTGGTTGTAGAGATTGAAGGCAAGAGTGGCTTCGTTCTCCAGTCTGTCGCGTGTGGTCTGGGCCGAATGGAGTATGAGTCCCTGGTTGCGATCCTGATAGTCGGCATATTTCTGCTGAGCCTCATAGTAGGCCTGCTGAGCCTCTTCATTCACAAGTTCGGCATATTCCAGATCTTTGCGGGCCTTGTTAGTACGGTAGTCGGTGATATATTCCTGAAGACGATATACCACTGTGTCGGCAAGCATGGCCGAGACCATAGGGTCTTGCATCTGCACCGAGATGGTGATGACCGAAGTTTTGGTGTCTACCGATGCGGAGATACGCTTGGTCAAAGCCTGAACCACACTATATTCTTTTGGTGTGAGACGGAATACGTCTGTTCCTTTCTTGCCATTGTCTTCGTCTTCATCGCTTCCGCGAAGCGCACCGATAAGTTTGAATGGAGCTCCTAACACGACCGACCACCAAGGTGAGCGGATATCATCTTCCATGTATTCTTTGAGTGTGCCGATCTTCTCACCATCCTCATTTTCGAGAGGGACATTGAAGAGCCCTACGAGAAACGGCGTGGAGCTTACCACATCGGGATATAGCATCGGATTTACCGCGTCCGAACCCGACTGGCCGATATTGCCTATGCCCATCATTGCCGCCATGGCTCCGAGACCGCTGCCCATCTTCTGGCTGCCACTGCTCTCGGGAGCAAGTTTTACTGAGGTGTCGTATTCCTTTGGGATGCTGAATGCAACTATCAATCCGAGGATGGCGCCTACACAGCACCAGATGGCAATTTTCTTCTTCTGCGCCCAAAGCTTCATCGCCAGTTCGAGAAGGTCGATTTCCTGCTCTTCCTCGTTCTCTTCGGGCGAAGTGCGCAATGCTATGTCGTCGTCCTTTATCTCTTTTTCTTCTGCTTTCATTGGTGATTTCAGAGTTGGATTTGGCATATTATTATTTTCTGGTGATGGCGTAGATCGTCGCCGCCACAGACGCAAGCGAGCCGAGAGTAGAGGTTATGGAGAATACCTTCGACCAGTCAAATGGTCGTCCTTCCGGCTTCGTCGGCACTATGATCTGGCATCCCGGTTCTATCACCGTATTCCTCTTGGCTTTGGCCACAGAGCCGTTCATGTATACCACGAATGCCTTGTTCTTGCGGGCTTGTTCGCCATATCCACCGGCCTGATCGATATAGTATGAGAGTTTCTTGCCGGGTACGAAGACCACTGAGTTGGGATAGAGCACATCACCGGAGATCTTGACGGTGCTCTGCAACTCAGGTATCGTGATGATGTCGCCCGGCTGCACGGTGAAGTCGAAGGTAGTACCGGGGTTTTCCAAAGCTTTTTTGAGGTCGATGCCGATATGGTCACGATCAGAGAGCATCAGCGAGTCGATAGCGATGGTGTCTTTCGACAATGATTGTGCACGCGCCAGACGTAAGATCTCGTTGCGCATTTCCTTCTGTTCTTCGGTCAGCACGCGGGTTAGATAAGCACCCTGCACGTACGCGCTCTCAAGCACGCCTCCGGCGCGTTTGATGACTTCGGAAATACGTTCGTTGCGCGACTGAAGGATGTATTTTCCAGGGAAGAGAACTTCACCAAACACCTGCATCTGTTCCTGAGGATTATAGGTGGGGCTTTTGCGGATGTTCACGATGTCGTATGGCTTCAGGGTGAACTGGCGTGCCTTATCATCGGCGTTGTCTCCGATATTGAAATAGAAGATCTCTGCAAGCTTGTTAGTGCCAACTGTGTCGGTGGGGTCCACAATTCGGCGTGCCACTTCCACACGTGCGGTAGACGCGCCTTCGAGAAGGCCGCCGGCTCGCAGGATAAGGTCTTCAATCGTCATGCCGTCGGCGTATGGGAAGAGACCGTAGTTCTTCACATAGCCCTGAATCTGGACATCGCCGCGCTCGGTGAGTGTGTTCACATTGGCGATCTCGATCACGTCGTTCTTGCTTAGGGGAATATCGGCGACGGTGCCGTTCATTATGTCAGCCACATTGAACGATACCACCTCGAGCGATTTGTCGGGCTTCTCGCGCATGATGATGGCGCGCTCCATATATGCATCTTCAGCAAGTCCGTCGGCTTTCTGAAGCAATTCCTTCACAGTGGTGATGCCTCCGCCGATGGCGTAGGTGCCGGGACGGTTGACAGCGCCTTTCAGTTCCACTTTGTTGGAGTATTTGTCGGTGACGGCGCCGATAGTTACCACGTCGCCATCCTGCAGTAAGTATGATGGGAACTGAGTCTTATCTACGGTGAGGATCTGCTTCTCCGATCCATTAAGGCGCTCGATGCGCACCAAGTCGCTGTAGGCGTTGCCCGCGAAGCCTCCGGCATATTCCAGAAGTTTGGCAAGGCTTTCGTCTTTCTTCAGCTCATAATACATCGGACGCTTCACGTTGCCCTCGGCGCTGATGAGCTCGGAGTAGGGAGGAACGATGATCACGTCACCTTCCTGAAGACGGATGTTGCCGGTGTCGCGTCCTTTGAAGAGATAGTCGTAGAAGTCTACATTGGCTATCCTCTTGCCGTTGCGGAGCACTTCAATATTACGCATGGAGCCTATTTCGTTGATGCCTCCTGCGTTATAGAGCGCATGGAAGACATTCGAGAAGGGCGACAGCCGGAATGTGCCGGGGAGCAGCACCTCGCCCATCACGTCTACCTGAATGGAGCGAATGTTGCCGAGAGTTAGGCTTATGTCAGTCTCCGTGCCAACACCGGCATATTTCCGGGCGAAGATGTTGCGTATATGGTTGTTGGCTTCGGTCACGGTCATGCCGTTGAGATGCACCGGCCCGAGTTGGGAGATGATAATGCTGCCGTCGGGAGATATTTCCTGGCGGATATTGTCCTCGCTCGCACCCCAGATGTCGATGATCACCTCGTCGCCGGGGCCCAGGCGGTAGTTCTTCGGAGTGGCCATGTTGGCATTAGGCTCGAAAGTGAGCTCCTGCGTGTCGAAAATGTCATGGCCGTAAATGATCTTTTCTATTTCGTCGGGCTGAAATTCATAATCCGGGTCGAAGAGCGGTGTCGTGACCAGGTCGCTGCGTCTGGTGGTGCCGGTTGTCTCGTCATATTCGGTGTCAAGCCCGAATGAGCTCATGCTCGATTGGCTCTGCTTGGCATAGCGATCGGCCACTTCTTTTTTGACCCGCATGTTCCTGTCGCGGAGTTTCTGAGTAGTGGTCGTCTGCTTTGCATTCTCTTTGGTTTTGCCGCTTTTCTCTGTTGTTGCATTTCTTGTGCGTGTGGAAGAAGACGACGAGGTGGATGTCACGGCACGTCCTTTCTCGTCGATCTGGCCTGATTCAACTTGGGCTTTCAGGCGCTTAATCTGATCAATGGGCACGCCTTTGGCAAGGAGTTCCTTTCCTATCTGGTCTTCCGATTTTCCGGCAGCCGACTGAGCCTTGATATAATCGATGATCTGGCTGTCGGTCATTGACATGGCTGGCAATGCCGCAAGAAGCATCAATGGGAGAATAAAGCGCGTAATCTTCATATTTTTATATGATTGTTGTCGTGTTGTGTATATTTCCGTGCAAAGTTACTAAAAAAAGTTGTAGTGGCCAACTGCACGTGGCTATTTTTTAAATTTTTATGATATTAGGGCGTGCCACCTCGATTTTCATTCCTTCTTTTCCGGCTATGGAGTTGGGGAAGATAGTCTTCGCCTCGTTCAGAAACAGCGAGGCGTCGTGATATCGTGATGAATAGTGGCCGAGCAGGAGGCTGCCGGCTCCGGCATCGCGCGCCACCATAGCGGCCTGCGCGGCGGTGGAGTGCCCGCGCTCCCGGGCCTTGTCAATGTCCTGCTCGAGATATGTGGACTCGTGAAACAGCAGATCCACTCCCTTTAATTTCTCTGCAAGCCCGGGGATATAGGCCGTGTCGCTGATGTGGGCATAACTTCTGGCGGGGGCCGGGTCTTTGGTCAGGAATGCGTTCTGAATTATTGAGCCGTCTTCCTTCGTGAAGTCTGCTCCGGCCTTGATGGAATTGAAAGCCCATACGGGCACACCGTGGAAGTCGCACGCGGCGCGGTCGATATGGCGAAGACGTGGTTTTTCTTCAAAGATGTAGCCTACGGCGGGAATTTTGTGCTTCAGAGGCACTGTGCGTACCCTGAGGGTGGAGTTTTCAAAAACTATTGCTTCTTCAGGACGAATTACGTTGAATCTGACATCTATAGGCAGTCCCCGGTTGAAATACGCGAAGATGTCCGACAGAATCTCTTTTCCGTCTTCAAATGTGTGGATGGTGATGTCGCCCTCAATGCCGGAAAGCGCCATAGTGCCTATAAGCCCCGGAAGCCCAAAGACATGGTCGCCGTGCAGATGGGTCAGAAAAATGTTGTTGAGGCGGTTGAATTTGAGCCGCTGCCTCATCATCTCTTTCTGAGCCCCTTCGCCGCAGTCTACCATGAAGAGGTTCTCGCGGAAATTCACCACGGTGCTCGAAGGGTTATGGGCGGTGGAAGGCTTTGCGCTTCCGCATCCGAGTATGTTTATTTCAAACTTCTCCAATTCTCCTCAATCATTGATTCTCAAATTCCCGTTATTTACGTAGCATCTGCTCGTAGTCTTTTGCCAATCCGCCGGTGCCTGTTTCCTTATAGAGCGAGGGGAGGTCGTGGCCGGTCTCTTTCATCACGGTCACAAGTTTATCGTATGATACGCGGTGGCTACCGTCGGTGAACGACGCATATACGTTTGCGTCCAGAGCCCTGGCTGCTGCGTAGGCGTTACGCTCGATGCAGGGTATCTGCACCAGTCCGCACACCGGGTCGCAAGTCATGCCGAGGTGATGCTCCAGACCCATCTCTGCAGCATATTCTATCTGAGCCGGGCTGCCGCCGAAGAGTTGCGTGGCGGCTGCAGCGGCCATGGCACAGGCCACACCCACCTCGCCCTGACAGCCTACGTCGGCACCCGAGATTGAGGCGTTGTGCTTGGCTACATTCCCGAAGAGGCCGGCTGTGGCGAGTGCGTGCACCATCTGGGAGTCGGCGAAATGGCGGCTTTCCCAAAGATGATAGAGCACGCCCGGAATCACGCCGCTCGAACCGCATGTGGGAGCTGTGACTATTTCTCCACCCGAAGCGTTTTCCTCGCTCACTGCAAGTGCGTATGCGAATACGCGTCCGCGGCTCTTGAGATTGTCTTTGTAGCCCCCGGCCTTTACGTAGTAGGCGCAGGCCTTGCGCTGGAGATTGAGCGGCCCGGGCAGGCGTCCCTCTTTCTGAAGCCCGCGCTCCACGGCGCTCTTCATCACCTTCCACACCTCAAGCAGATAATCCCATATTTCCTTTCCCTCGCACTGCTCCACATATTCCCAATATGTATGCCCCGTGCGCTCGCAATATGCCATGATGTCGGATATCGTGCTGAGTGGATAGATATCGCCCGATTCTGTATGCGATTTCCCTACCTCTTCCAGAGCTCCGCCGCCTACGCTGAACACTGTCCATTGGTCGGTAGGCACTCCGTTTTCGTCAAGACTCCTGAACATCATTCCGTTGGGATGGTGTGGCAGGAAAATGTCAGGGCGCCAGACGATTTCTACTTTCTTCCCGGTCTTTTCAAGTTCGTCGAGGATGGCGAAGTCTGTCATGTGGCCCTTGCCGGTGGCGGCAAGGCTACCGTAGAGGGTCACTTCAAACGCCGACGCTCCGGGATGGGCGTCGCGGAAGATCTGGGCGGCTTTTCGCGGGCCCATCGTGTGCGATGATGAGGGGCCGGTGCCTATGCGGAATAGTTCTTTGAGCGATTTCATGGCTATTTTTCTACAAAATTAATGCTTTATTTTGATTTTTTAGGAAAGATTAAGTAGATTTTTTTTTAAAGATTATGAATCAAGCATTTTTTTTTCTAATTTTGCAGTCCGAATCAAAAATTACAACACAGAATGCTAAGAAAATTCATACTTCCGTCGCTGGCGCTCACATTGCTCGCCACTTCATGCGACTTTGGCAATAAGGACTCCTACTACACGGTGCCCTTCAACGTTTACAACGTGATCACCGATATGCACTCGGCGTCAGATCCTGTTCAGTTTACCCCATCTACCTATACTCTCAAGCACAATGTGACGAAAGACGTCATCAGCCTCGACGCCTCGAATATTTCGATCGGCGGCCAGAAGATCTCTTTCGAGACAAATGAGATGAAGTATACACTCGACAATTTCAAACTTCCTGATGCAGAAGCCGGCTCGGATAGCTATAAGGCTAACTGGACTTTCGGAGGTTCTGAAGTCTCAGCCTCCGGTGCTACTCTCGGCTACTTCAACGGGAAAATCAACTGGTATTACATCCCCGGCACATCCAATCAGTTGAATCCCTATTTTAAAGTAACTACGGCTCAGGGTCTGAACCTCAGTTATCAGCTCAACGACCGCTACATGGTGCAGACCATCAACCCGTATATGTATTATACCGGGTCTACTACTGAAATTCAGGATGGCAAGATTACTAATGTCACCGACAAGTTCCACTATTTCCTGGAACTTAACTTCATCAGTAAGGAAGCGACTGTCTACGTCTACAACCGCGTATACAACAACGACAATAAAATCGTCAATCCCCAGATGCTGAGCATTCAGGGCGTCAAGTTCGTTACGTCTCACAGTGGCTTCTCGCTTGCCGACGCATCACCCAAGACAAAGGTGCGACTCGTTGATGAACAAGGCAAGGAGAGCGATCTCGTAGAAAACGCCGCTTATCAGGTTACGGATTTCTCCTTAACCTTCATGTCTACTGACTTCACTCAGGCACACATTGCCTTCAAACTCGCCGGCAAGGATGTCTCATTCCAGGGCACTTGCGTGGCAAGCGGCTCCCCGATACTTTAACCCCGGCCCCCGAGTGGCAGTTGCCAGCCGAGTGTATAGAAAATAAAATGTAAAAAAAATCGCAAAAACATTTGGCGGGATAAAAAATAATGCTTAACTTTGCAGTCGCAAACGCAAGAAAGCGACTGCAAAGTCTTTTTTTTGGAGTGATGCTCGAGTGGCTGAAGAGGCACGCCTGGAAAGCGTGTATAC
>CAYPGW010000043.1:0-24725 GCA_964410515.1 uncultured Sangeribacter sp.
GTTTTCCCGATTGCGGATGCAAAATTACTGCTTTTTTCCTCGCTGCGCAAGTACCAACAGCTTTTTTGCCCACTTTTTCCTCCGATATGGTGCTTAAATCGCATTCAATCAAAGAAATTAATAAATGTTAAAATATCTTTCAAAATATTAATAAGAAATTGCCGATCATTTCACCATCACAAAACCGTCGGCTTTAGAAAGAGTCACCGGCACTTTGAGCGGATTTTTTATCTTGAGAGTTTTGCGCGTCAGCTCCGCGCCCGGTGCTTCTGAATATAAAGTCACCTCATCGCCTTTCTGTAGCATAGGAAGGGAGAGTTCGAGCTTGAGCGGCTGCTCCAGAGCCGACACTCCGGCCACATACCAGCGGTCGGCATGGCGGCGGGCGATGACTGCATATTTACCCGGATACCCGTCGATATAAAGCGTCTCATCCCAAGTTGTGGGCACTTCCTTCATGAATTCGATAGCGGCCGCCGGCGCATCGTCAAGATTATTGGGAGCGAGCGCAAAATTCTGCACGGGATTCTGGAAAAGCACGGCAGTAGCGATCTCGAAGGCATCGGTGGTGCGGCGTATGCTTCCTCCGTCGTTGCCACGATTGAGACGCCGGTTGAGCACGGTGCCTCCATATTCCATGATTCCGGCAGCATTGCGGATAAACGGGTGAAGCGTAGCGTTGAAATCGGCTATATCGCAGAAGCTCTGCATGAACACAAGATTTTCCGAAGCCATCACAGCCTCGCTACCCACATAGTTGGGATACATCCTCTCCCAGCCTCGCGGCATAGTGCAACCGTGGAAAATCACGCTTATGCCATAGTCGTTGGCATCGGAGAGAATATCTTCATAAAGACGCATAGTCTCCTGCTTGTCGCCGCCAAAGAAATCAACCTTTACATTTTTGATGCCCAACGACTGCAGCCACTTGAATTCCTCCTTGCGCGGAATCGGGCGCGACATCCTGTGGACAGGGCCCTGCTCGATGTCGTTCCACCATCCCGATGAGGAATACCATATAATCAGGTTGATACCTTTTCCGCGTGCATATTCGGCCAGGCTTGCAATGCCGTCACGTCCGATATTGAGATCCCACCAGTTGTCGACCAGCACGTTCTGGAATCCCATATCAGCGGCAAAATCTATGAAAGTCTTCTGATCCTCGTAGTTGATGGAATCATCCTGCCATAGCAGCCAGCTCCATGTTCCCTTTCCGGGCCTGACCTCGCCCTTTGCTTCATATAGGGGCTCGACGAGAGCGTAAGGAATCGTGGTCTCCACTATCGGAGCGAGAGTCTTGCCAACAGTAACGGTGCGCCAGGGAGTATATCCCGGGAGCGAGATGGCCGGAGCAGCCGAACCATTGCCATTGTTCTCCTCGGGCATGGGATATTCTATGGAAAACACTCCATCGGAGTAGTCACCGAGACGGCTGCCGCAATAGTAGCCGTCGACACCGGTCTCGGAGAGGAGCACCCAGCCGCGGTCGCCCACATGAAATAGCGCCGGGAAGGTGAAGCCGTGTCCGAACTGCGACTTCTCGGAGAGCGGCGCATCGGCCTTGTAATACTCCTCATAAGAGGGCTTGGTGCGTTTCCAGCCTACCATGGCGTCGCTCTGCGGGGTGAGGAAAGTGGTTGTGAAATCAGGAAACCTGAACCCGGAGAGTTCCTTTTCAATTATGATGCTCCTCGTCTCTCCTTCCACGGGTATGAAATAGCGGAAGGCAAAATCGTTGTCGCCCACCTGCCACTCTATGGAGAAATCGCGGTCTTTTCCGGCAGAATATCTCTCGGTGAGCGTGTTGGCGTTCCATTCAATGAGACTTTTCTTCACCTTGTCCTGATTGAATGATTTCTCCACCTTTCCGGTGGTGCTGTCGAGCAGGGTGAGACCCTCGGCAAAATTACCGATGTTCGCCATGAATCCGAGCGGGGAATCGAGCAATATGGTCTCTCCGTCGTAACTTACCGAGAAGAAAGCCTTGCCCTCCTTCACCTCGGTGCTGACCACGAGCCTGCCGTCGGGACTTGTGACGACTGCGGCCGATGCGGCGGACACAGACAGCGTGAAAGCCGCTGCCGCAAAAATAAATCTTTTCATGATACTGATATTTGAGGCATTTATAATATGGCGCAAATTTAGTCATTCCTACCGAATTATCCAAACACTAATGAACGGCTACACATATAATAAGGATGAATTTGACATTTTCATGCCTTCAAATTTGTAGACGTGGAAAAAAAAATGTAATTTTGTGAAAACCAAAAATTGAAATGAAAATGGAATATAAAAGAATATTGCTGAAGCTCTCGGGCGAATCACTGATGGGAACCCAGGGCTACGGCATAGATCGCGTCCGGCTGGAGGCCTACGCCCGCCAGATCAAGGAGATAGCGCAGGCAGGTGTGGAAATAGGAATAGTCATCGGCGGAGGCAACATCTTCCGTGGCCTCTCAGGAGCGGCGAAGGGATTCGACCGCGTGAAGGGCGACCAGATGGGCATGCTCGCCACGGTCATCAACTCGCTCGCCCTCTCATCGGCACTCGAATCGGTAGGACAGCCGGCACAGGTGTTCACTGCCATTCCGATGATGCCCATAGGCAAGCCCTACACCAAATGGGATGCCATCGACGCCATGAAGCAGGGCAAGGTGGCTATACTGAGCTGCGGCACAGGACAGCCTTTCTTCACTACTGATACAGGTTCTGCCCTTCGTGCCATCGAAATTGAAGCGGAAGTGATGCTCAAGGGCACACGCGTCGACGGAGTCTATACCGCCGACCCGGAGAAAGACCCGAAGGCTACCAAATTCGACAAAATCACTTACGATGCGGTCATCTCCAACGGACTGAAAGTGATGGATCTCACCGCCACCGCTCTCTGCAAGGAAAACAAAATGCCCATCTATGTCTTCAACATGGACAAGGAAGGCAATTTGCTCAAGATGATGCAGGGCGAGAATGTGGGGACTCTCGTGTATTAATCCTGAATCTGGAATTGGTATTTTTTCCATACCCTCATCCGACAACGAATAAACATAATAAATAATGGAAGTAAAGGAATATTTAGACAACGCGCAGGAGAGCATGGAACTCGCCGCCGACTATCTGGAAGAGACACTGGCACGCATCCGCGCCGGCAAAGCATCAGCAAAACTGCTCGAGGGCATCCGGGTTGACTACTACGGCAGCCTCGCTCCCATCTCCAACGTGGCCAACGTGTCGGTGCCCGATGCCCGCACCATCGCCATCACACCTTGGGAGAAATCAATGTTTCGCGTGATTGAGAAAGCGATCATCGACTCCGATCTCGGCATCACGCCCGAAAACAACGGCGAGGTGATACGCCTCGGTATCCCCCCTCTGACCGAAGACCGACGCAAGCAGCTCGTGAAGCAATGCAAGACTGAGGCTGAAAACGCGAAGGTGTCGGTGCGCAACGCTCGCCGTGAGGCCATCGACGGACTAAAGAAAGAAATCAAGCAGGGCCTCAGCGAAGACCTTGAGAAAGATGCCGAAGCAAACGTGCAGAAACTTCACGACAAATATCTGAAGAAAATCGATGAGATTTTCGCCGCTAAAGAGAAGGAAATCCTTACGGTGTGACGAATCATAATCTACTCCGTGTATCTTAAATTAACATTGGTTGTATGGCTGCATACCATTCAACCAATTTTATTCATTCTATATCATGAAAAAAATAATATTCGCCGCAGCCCTCGCAGCAACATGCGCCTCGCCGCTCGCCGCGCAGTCGTTCCGTGAATGGACCGATCCGGAAGTGAATGCCGTAAACCGCGCACCCATGCGTTCAGAGGCATTCGCCTTCAAGACCGGGGAACGCGGCACATCAAAGCTCGACCGCAAGAATTCAGCCAACTTCCTTTCGCTCAACGGCGACTGGAAATTCAACTGGGTCAACGACGCCTCATCACGCCCCACCGATTTCTGGAAGAAAGACTTCAACGACAAGGGCTGGGACACTATAAAGGTGCCCGGTGTGTGGGAATTGAACGGCTACGGCGATCCGCTTTACACCAACATGCCTTACGCATGGGATCGCTTCTTCAGGAATGATCCTCCCAACGTGCCCGACACCGAGAATCATGTCGGTACCTATCGCCGCGAGATATTCATTCCGACATCATGGAAAGGGAAGGAGATTTTCGCCCACTTCGGGTCTGTAACGTCAAACATCTACCTGTGGGTAAACGGCAAATACGTAGGTTATAGTGAAGACAGCAAACTTGAGGCTGAATTCGACCTGACGCCATATCTCGTGCCGGGAAAGGAAAACCTCATCTGCTTCCAGGTGTTCCGCTGGTGTGACGGCTCCTACCTCGAGGATCAGGACTTCTGGCGCTTTTCAGGAGTAGGACGCGATTGCTATCTCTTCGCACGCTCCAAAAACCGTATCGCCGACATTCGCGTCACTCCCGACCTCACCGACAACTACACCAACGGCGTGCTCGACATAGACCTCGCGCTGACTGCCAACAAGCCTGTGGCCCTCACCCTTCTTGACGCCGACGGCAACACTGTGGCCACCGGCACGGCCTCAAAATCAGGCAAGACCTCGCTCAAGGTGGAAAACCCCGAGAAATGGAGTGCCGAACACCCTTATCTCTACACCCTGACAGCAGTGATGGACGGCTCGGACGAAGTGATTCCGGTAAATGTCGGATTCAGAAAAATCGAGCTTCAGGGCAGCCAGATACTCGTCAACGGCAAGCCGGTGCTCTTCAAGGGAGCCGACCGCCACGAGCTCGACCCTGACGGCGGCTATGTGGTGAGCCCCGAGCGCATGCTCGAGGATGTGCAGCTGATGAAGAAACTCAACATGAACGCCGTGCGCACATGCCATTATCCCGACGACGAACTCTGGTATGAACTCTGCGACAAATATGGCCTCTATGTAGTGGCCGAGGCCAATGTGGAGAGCCACGGCATGGGCTACGGCGAGCACACGCTTGCAAAGAACCCCGCATATCACAAGGCGCATCAGGAGCGCAACCAACGTAATGTGATACGCAATTTCAACCATCCTTCCGTGATATTCTGGAGCCTCGGAAACGAGGCCGGCTACGGGCCCAACTTTGAGGACGCCTACGCATGGATCAAGCAATTCGACCCCTCGCGCGCAGTGCAGTATGAACAGGCCGGACATGACCGCAAGACCGACATATTCTGCCCCATGTATTACGGCTACGAAGGTATGGAGGCTTACGGAAAGAACCCTAACACCGACAAACCCCTCATACAGTGTGAATATGCACATGCCATGGGCAACTCGATGGGTGGCTTCAAGGAATACTGGGACATTATCAGGAAGTATCCCAACCTTCAGGGAGGATTCATCTGGGACTTCGTGGATCAGGGAATCCGTGTCAAGGACAAGAACGGTATAGAATACTTCGCTTATGGCGGTGACTTCAACGACTATGACGCAAGCGACAACAACTTCTGCATCAACGGCGTTGTGAGCCCCGACCGCGTGCCCAACCCTCATGCCGACGAAGTGCGCTACTTCTATCAGAACGTATGGACCACTCCGGTTGATATCAAGGAAGGTACGGTGAATGTTTATAATGAAAACTTTTTCACAGACCTCTCCAACCTCAATCTGGACTGGACGCTGCTCAAGAACGGAAAACCCGTACGCACCGGAACCATCCTGAACCTCAACGTTAAACCCGGAGAGACAGCAAAACTCAACATTCCTTACGGAGCGATCGACCATGATGGCGAATGGCTGCTCAACGTGGAATACACCCTGAAGGAGACCGACGGCCTTCTTCCCGCCGGATATGCCGTGGCCCGCGATCAGCTTGAGGTCTTCATTCCGGAGCAAAGGATAATTGCAGGCTCCGAGATATATCCCGGTCAAAACTCGAAGGTTTCCTCGCCTGAGGTAATCAATAACCATGTAAATTTCCTCAAGATTAAGGGACAGAATTTCAGGATAGAGTTCAACCGTCACAGCGGGTTCATGACCAAATATGAGGTAGACGGCATGCAGCTTCTTGCCGAAGGCGGACAGCTGACCCCCAACTTCTGGCGCGCTCCGACCGACAATGACTTCGGTGCCGGCCTGCAGCGCAGATACGAGGCATGGCGCAAGCCGGAGATGAAACTCGTGGAGCTCAAAACTCAGGATGTAAAGAACAGCGACGGATGGATAGGCGTGGTTGCCCGCTATGACATGCCATCGGTGAAGGGTAGCCTCCTGATCTCCTACACTATCTCTCCATACGGAACCGTCATCGTAAATGAGAAGTTCACTCCTGCCGAAGGAGCCGAGGGGAGCAACCTCTTCCGCTTCGGAATGCAGATGCAGATGCCGGAAGCATTCGACGCGATCGAATATTATGGCCGCGGTCCGATAGAAAACTATGCCGACCGTAACCATTCCACATTCCTGGGAGTATATCATCAGAAGGTAGCCGATCAGTTCTATCCCTACATCCGTCCGCAGGAGACAGGAACGAAGACAGATGTGCGCTATTGGAAACAGCTCAATGCCTCAGGCAACGGCCTGATGTTCGAGGCTCATAATCCCTTCTCCATCTCAGCGCTCAACTACAGCATCGACAGCCTCGACGACTATCCGAACAAAGACCGCACGCCGCACAGCCACGGCCCGCTCGTCAAGAAGGCAGACTTCACCAACATCTGCATCGACAAGGCGCAGATGGGACTCGGATGCGTCAACAGCTGGGGCGCCGTTCCCCGCAGCGAATATATGCTTCCCTACGGCGAATACACATTCTCATTCACGATGAAGCCCGTATTCCACCAGATACAGCACAAGTATTGAGCAGAATTCAAGATTAATCATGATTATCATGATTAAACATGATAAATCATAACATCAAAAAAATCCGATTCTCTTTTAAGGGGAATCGGATTTTTTTATCTTTTGACTCAAGAATCACTTAACCTTAGTGAATCTTACCGTCTTGTCATGATGCGACACCTGATTGTCGAGCTCGAAGCTCAATACACTGCCATCCTTAGTAACTTCTACATCCTCTATCTTCTGATACTGAGCCAGACTACTGAGGAAGCTTGATGTCACGGCTCCGAGTCCGTCGGGAGCATCAACTCCGGCCACGTCGAGTGTGTTCTGATCGAACGAGATGAAATAGTCATCGTCGCCCTTCTTCTCACGTGTCCACTTTCCTTCTACCGAAGCCTTCACTGTATATGTCACGGGGTTGCCAACCGAGTCGGGTGCAGTCACGTTGTAGTCTGTGGTCATCTTCACGGGGCCGCTGTCTTTTTCAGTACCCTCGCTGAAGTCGAAGGTAGTGACTGCGGTGGCCGAAGAAGAGCCTTCTATAGCGGGAACCACCGTTTCGGGTGTGGCTGATGTCCAGCTGCCGATCATGGCGGTTTTTTCTTCAGAACAGGAAGAGAGGGCTGCTGCGCCGAAAAGAAGGGCTGCGCCTACTGCGATTTGATTGATTGTCTTCATAGTAAATTTCTTAATAGAGTTTATAAATCGTACAGATATAACAACCAATCACCCTTACGGTTCAATTCGCATCAATTTTATTCCGTTATTTCTCTATTGTCTTATCACGCCAGAGATAAAGTCGGTCTGAAGCGCGTATCTTGGCAGGCACCGGGAGTGAGAAGCGGTCGCCTTTCTTCACCTCGGCCACCGGCTCGGTCGTAAGCCGCAGTTCCTCCACCTTGAATATAAGCGCTCCCGTTGTGGGCCCCGTCACCACCACCTCATCGCCGGGGCGGAGCACTCCGCTTTCCATCTGAAACTCACCTACACCGAGGCGGTCGTAGTAACGTATTCCTTTGGCCACATATTCCTTCACCCGGGTGCTGCTGCTTCCATACTTTCCGCTCCACTCTCCGAGGCGCTGTCCGAGATAGTATCCGTCCCAGTAGCCCCGGTTGAATACTTTCGCCAGGCGAGTCTCCCAGCCTTCGAGCATCTCGTCGGTAAGAGTTCCGTCGCAGATGGCACCCAGCGCTTCAGAATAGCACTCCACCACTTCCTTCACATATTCCGGGCCTCTTGCACGCCCCTCTATCTTGAAGACCCTGACCCCGGCCTCCACCATGCGATTGAGGAAATGAATTGTCTTCAGGTCTTTCGGGCTCATTATGTATTGATTGTCGACCTCAAGCTGGTCGCCGGTCTCCTTGTCGGTGACGGTGTATGAGCGGCGGCAAATCTGAGTGCAGGCGCCCCTGTTGGCAGCGGAATTCATCTGATGGAGCGAGAGGTAGCATTTGCCGCTCACGGCCATGCAGAGGGCACCGTGGCAGAACATCTCGAGTCTGACGGGGGCTCCATCGGGGCCTTTCAGCCCCTCCTTCTCGATAGCGTCATGAATCACTTTCACCTGGTCGAGATTGAGTTCGCGCGCGAGCACCATCACATCGGCATACTGCGAGTAGAAGCGCACGGCCTCCACATTCGTGACATTGACCTGAGTGGAGATATGCACCTCCTGCCCTATCGAGCGGGCATAGAGGATGGCAGCCATGTCTGACGCTATGATGGCCGAGATGCCGGCTGCGTGGGCGCGGTCTATGATCTTGTGGAGAAGCTCCATATCGGCATCGTAGATCACCGTATTGACCGTGAGGTAGCTCTTGACGCCTCTCTCCCGACAGCGCCTCACTATCTCGTCCATATCGTCGGCTGTGAAGTTGGCGCTCGACCGGGAACGCATGTTGAGGCCTTCGATGCCGAAATATACGGCATCGGCACCGGCATCCAGGGCCGCAGCGAGCGATTCCCAGCTGCCCACCGGAGCCATTATTTCAAAATCTGATCTTTTCAATTGAAGAAATTTTTAAATTCAGCTTTTCAGCAATGAAAGCTATTGTCTCTTATTTGCAGGCAGTGTAGATGGTCACCACCCCGAGTGTCAGCGATTTCCACCGGGCATCCCTGAATCCGGCCTTCTCCAGCAGGCTTGTCATAGCCTCGCGCTGCGGACATGCCGCTATCGATTCGGGAAGATAGGAATAGGCGCGGGCATCGTGCGAGACGATGCGCCCCATCATGGGTATTATATTCCCGGAATAAAACTTATAGAGGCCTCTCGCGGGCTGCGCGGCGGGCTCGCTGAGTTCCACCACGCAGATCACACCTCCGGGTCTGAGCACTCGCAGCATCTCGCGGTAGCCGTCTTCCAGACGCTCGAAATTGCGCACTCCGTAGGCCACTGTCACCAGATCGAAGGTATCATCCCCGAAGGGTAGCGCCAGGCTGTCGCCCTCCATGAAAGAGATACGCTCACGGGCCGGTGCGGGCATTTCAGCCAGTTTCCCCTCCGCAATACGGAGCATTCCGGCCGATAGGTCGAGCCCGGTGATGCGCGCCTGCGGATAGAGCCTGTGCAGCCGGAACGCTACGTCGCCAGTGCCGCAAGCCACATCAAGAATCGACTGCGGCTCTTTTTCCTCAAGCCTGCGGGCAGCCATGCGCAGGGCCCGGTTGCGCCAATAGCGGTGGAGGCCGCCGGTCATGGCCGTGTTCATGAAGTCGTAGGCCGGCGCGATGCTGTCAAACATCTCGCCCACCTGCTTCCCCTTGGCCTCGACGTCGTTGTATGGTTTTACGTTTTCAGCTCCGTTCATTATTTCATTCTATAGGCTTGGCATAACTGCGACGCCGGCGGTGCTGCCTGTGGCTGAAGGCATCCCATTGATTCTGCACCTTTGCATTTGACTCCAGTTCAGGATTAGACTCGGCATAGCGATATCCGTGTCCGATGAATGCCGGAATAAGATCGGTGAAGAGCAGGGCATTGACACCTTTTCCCTGATACTCGGGCTTTACGGCCACCAAAAGAAGATCCACACGGTCATTCTTCCCTTTCAGGCCTTTCAGGAGATGCCACCATCCCATGGGGAAGAGCTTCCCTTTTGATTTCTGGAGCGCGCGGCTCATCGACGGCATGGAAATGCCCACGCCCACAAGGCGGTCGTCACTGTCTACTATGCAACTGACAAGACTGAGATCAAGCAGACCGAGATATACGTTGATGTAGTGGTCTATCTGGCGGTCGCTAAGCGGCGAATACTGATAAAGTTGCTCGTAGGCCTCGTTCACGAGTTTAAAGAGGGCCACTCCATACTTTGCCTTAATTTCTTTCTTGCTTGTGAATTTCACCACCCGCAGGCCGAACTTTTTCTTCACTATCTCGGCTATGCGCAGATGCTTGTCGGGCACCCCGTCGGGCACCTCCATCAGATATTCCACCCAGTCGGCATCTTTCTCATAGCCGAGCGCGTGCATGTGTTCGGGATAATAGGAATAGTTGTAGATGGTGGCCATGGTGCCGAGCTCGCCGAAACCCTCCACCAGCATTCCCTCATGGTCGAGATCAGTGAATCCGAGAGGCCCCACCACCCTGTTGAGGCCGCGCTCCTTACCCCACTTCTCCACAGCATCGAGAAGAGCGCGCGACACTTCTATCTCGTCGGTGAAATCAATGAATCCGAAGCGAATGTCTTTCGCTCCGGTGGCTTCATTCACTTTATGATTGATGATTCCGGCTATCCTTCCCACAGGGCGGTCTCCCTTGAAAGCCATGAAGCAGCGGGCCTCGCAGAAATCAAAAGCCGGATTCTTTTTCGGGTTGAGCGTGTCGACGTCATCGGTGATCAGAGGAGGCACGAAATAAGGATTATCCTCATACATGTCAATCTGAAACCGGGTGAATTTCTTGAGCGCTCCCGGAGTGAGCGGAATCTCTCTTATCTCAATTTCCATGATTATCGTAAGGTTAGTGCTATCAGTACGGCCAGCATCACGGCGATGAAAGCGAGTAGCCACACAGTGATTGAAGTCTGGCTTCTCTGCCGCAGGGCCATTCTGAGATCCTGAATGTTGTCGATAGGGCCTTCGGGGTCGGCTGCCTTTTTCGCCACTCTCCGCAGATTAGGCAACCGTGCGGGCAGATTGTCGAGCACCTGATTGAGAAGGCGGCCATAATTAATTATGTCCATCTTCGTGTCCTGGCTTTCAAGCTGCTCGCGGTGATCGTAGCCGACGTTGATGAGTTTCAGGTTTTCGTTATATTCCGTAAATATTATATTGTCGGGCGTGATGGGCGGGTGCATCACGTGATTTTCCTGGATATATTCGAGCGCGTCGGGCAGTTGCGTCTCGAGGCGATGGATTATCTTCGGCGTTAGGCGTTTCTCATCGATAAGGCGCCGCAGCGAGTATCCGTAGGCGTCGTCGGTGATAATGGCGCGCCCTATTCCGGGAATTTCCTCCAGATCGTTGACCATCACTATGTTGGCATGAGCGAGATTGTATCTGGTGTCAAATTCCTTCTCAAGTATAGCCTCAAAGCGGGGATTGCCCCTGAATTCTTTCTTCAGGGCTTTGAGCATCACCCATTTGCCGTGTTTTTTCACCGTATACACGTCATAGAGTTCCTCTTCCCATTCGGGAAGCAGTGTGAGTTCCGACCAGCGGCCCGAAGGGTCGCTGATCGGAATAGCTCTTTCTTCCTTGCTTATGTAGGCTGCCATCCGTTGTAATTTAGAATTTAGAATTTGGAATTTGGAATTTTTAGACACGGACGTGCATCCGGCCGCATCTAATTCTCAATTCAAAATTCTCAATTAATTATGTCGAATCCGGTATATTTCCTCAGGCATTCCGGAATCACTATGCCCTCGGGGGTCTGATTGTTTTCAAGAAGGGCGGCCACGATGCGCGGAAGGGCCAGGGCGCTGCCGTTGAGAGTGTGGCAAAGCTGTATTTTCTTGTCGGCGCCGCGGTAGCGGCATTTCAGCCTGTTGGCCTGATATGTCTCGAAGTTGGAGACCGAGCTCACCTCGAGCCAGCGCTTCTGGGCAGCCGAATACACCTCAAAATCGAAAGTGATGGCGCTCGTGAAGCTCATGTCGCCACCGCAGAGGCGGAGTATGTGCCAGGGAAGGCCCAGTTTCTCAAGAAGGCCCTGCACGTGGTCTTTCATCTCCTCGAGGGCGGCGTAGGAATTTTCGGGCTTCTCGATTCTTACTATCTCCACCTTGTCAAACTGATGCAGGCGGTTGAGTCCCCTCACGTCTTTGCCGTAACTGCCGGCCTCGCGGCGCCAGCAGGGAGAATAGGCGCAATTCTTCTTTGGAAGCTCGGCTTCGGGAATGATTACGTCGCGGTAGATATTGGTGACGGGAACCTCGGCGGTAGGAATCAGATAGAGATTGTCGAGCTGCACATGATACATCTGTCCCTCCTTGTCGGGAAGCTGGCCCGTGCCGTAGCCCGACGCCTCATTCACCACGAAGGGAGGCTCCACCTCGATGTAGCCTGCGGCCCAGGCCTCGTCGAGGAAGAACTGCTGCAGCGCGCGCTGAAGTCGCGCACCCTTTCCGATATAGAAAGGAAAGCCCGCGCCGGTCACCTTCACGCCGAGTTCAAAATCGATGATATTATATTTCTTTGCCAGATCCCAGTGAGGAAGGGCATCGGCCGGCAGCTCGGGTATTACTCCGCCGGTCTTCTCCACCACATTGTCGTCGGCAGTCTTTCCTTCGGGAACTCCCTCGTAGGGAAGATTAGGCACGGTCAGCAGAAGCGCCGTCATCTTCTCCTCGCATTCGGCGAGCCTCTCCTGCAGGCCGGCGGTCTCTCCTTTGATGCGGGCCACTTCAGCCTTCGCTGCCTCGGCCTCCTCTTTTTTCCCTTCTTTCATCAGGGCGCCGATCGATTTGGCAAACTTATTGAGTTGGGAAGCGTCAGCCTCCGTCTTCTGCTGCAGACGTCGGCGCTCAGCATCTATTTCGAGGATTTCGGTGATCACTGCACGTCCGTCGAACCCTTTCACCGCAAGCCGGCTGATCACAAATTCCGGATCTGCCTTGATAGTATTTAATAATAACATCTCTATAATATTATAAGATATAAGACTTATATGGCCTATAAGACTTATACGATTTCTAAAAAATTATGCCAGTAGTGATTTTACGACGTTTTGAATGCTTCGTCCGTCGGCGCGCCCGGCGAGTCGCTTTGTGGCAACCCCCATCACCTTTCCCATCTCCTTGGCTGAAGTTGCGCCCACTTCGGCGATGATGGCCTTGATTTCCGCCTCCAGTTCCTCTGCCGAGAGTTGCTTGGGAAGATATTCCTCAAGCACGGCTGCCTCGGCGAGCTCGTTGTCGGCGAGTTCCTGACGTGCGTTCTCAATATAGATTCTTGCGCTTTCCTTGCGCTGCTTCACCATCTTCATCAGAATCTTCACAGCCTGCTCATCGGAAAGCTCTCCGTTGGCGCCGGGAGCGGTCTTGGCCTCGAGAAATTCTTTCTTCGCTCCGCGAAGCGCCTCAAGACGCACCTTCTCGCGGGCTTTCATGGCCGCCTGAATGTCGGCCGATACGGTTTCAAAAAGTGACATGTCCTTTATATTTTTAGATGCCGCAAGGGCCTCAGCCCCGGCGACGTGCGATATCAAATTGCAAAAATAATGTATTTTTACCTCTTTTCCTAATTATTAACCTCAAAATTTGCATTTCAGCCATTTTTCGTGTAATTTTGCATTGAAAACTCAAAACGAAACAACTGACAACTCAAATACATTATGGCTTTAAAATGCGGTATTGTGGGTCTTCCCAATGTAGGCAAATCCACACTCTTCAACTGCCTCAGCAATGCTAAGGCACAGAGCGCCAACTTCCCTTTCTGCACTATCGAACCCAATGTGGGCGTAATTTCCGTGCCCGACGACAGGCTGACGAAACTCGTGGAGATGTGCAACCCCAAGAGCACCGTCCCGGCAACGGTTGAGATCGTAGATATTGCCGGGCTTGTGAAGGGAGCCTCGAAGGGTGAGGGACTCGGCAACAAGTTTCTCGCTAACATCCGCGAGACCGATGCCATACTCCACGTGCTCCGCTGCTTCGACGACGACAACATCACTCATGTCGACACCACGATCGACCCCGTGCGCGATAAGGAAATAATCGACTTCGAACTCCAGATAAAAGATCTCGAGACCATCGAGTCTCGCCTCGTGAAGACTAAAAAGGCCGCTGCCGCAGGCGACAAAGCCGCAAAAATGCAGACCGGCGTGCTCGAAGCCTACAAGGAAGCGCTCGAAGCCGGAAAGCCGGCCCGGAGCGTGAAATTCGAGACAAAAGACGAGATGCTTTTCGCCCGCGACCTCTTCCTGCTCACAAACAAGCCCGTGATGTATGTCTGCAACGTTGATGATGCCTCTGCCGCCACCGGCAACGCATACGTGGAGGCAGTAAAAAAGGCCGTGGCCGACGAGGGTGCCCAAATTCTCGTGGTAGCGGCAAAAACCGAGAGCGAAATCGCGGAACTCGACACATACGAAGACCGTCAGGAATTTCTCGAGAGCATCGGACTCAGCGAATCGGGAGTGTCGCGCCTCATACGTGCCGCCTACGCGCTGCTCGACCTGCAGACCTACTTCACCGCCGGCCCCGACGAAGTGCGAGCCTGGACTTTCCTGCGCGGCACTAAGGCTCCGCAGGCCGCCGGAATAATTCACACCGACTTCGAGAAAGGCTTCATACGCGCCGAGGTGATAAAATATGACGACTACGTGTCGCTCGGCAGCGAGAACGCAGTGAAGGAAGCGGGAAAAATGGCCGTGGAAGGCAAGGAATATGTGGTGCAGGATGGCGACATAATGCACTTCCGCTTCAATGTATAATTTGGAATTTAGAATGTGGAATTTGGAATTGATTCCCGTTGAGTTAAAGAAATAACACTACAAGAAAGATATGATCTCCAGAAAGACCCTGCTCGCTCTCGCTGTCTCGGCAGCCTTCGCATCCGGCTCTGCAAGCGCACAAGACGCTAAATACATTTTCTACTTTATCGGCGACGGCATGGGGCTCGGACATGTCAATGCCACGGAAATCTACAACCGCGACGTGCTGCACTCGCAACAGCCGCTGCTCATGATGACTTTCCCCGTGGCTTCTCAGGCCCGTACATATTCCGCTTCAAGTCCTATCACCGACTCGGCGGCGGCAGGCACCGCCCTCTCCACCGGACATAAGACCAAAAACAGCATGATCGGCATGAATCCCGACACGGTGCCTGTGAACAGCATCGCTGTCGACTTCATGAACGCCGGATATGCCGTAGGTGTAGGCACCACCGTGCAGGCCGACGACGCTACCCCCGCCGCATGGTATGCCCATGCGGCCAACCGGGGCATGAAGGAGTCTATCGCTCCCCAGGCTGCCGGAAGCGGCCTGTCGTTTCTCGCAGGTGGCGGTTTTAAGCTCGGACATAAGGATTCACCCGAATTCGAACGCTTCCGGGCCGACATGAAGAAGGCCGGCTACGAGACGGTGGAGGGCAATGCCCGGTTTGCCGAGCTCCGGCAGAAAGGAAAGTTCCCGAAAAAGGTGTTGTTGTATTCCGACACTCCGGTCTACGGGCAGGTAGGTTACACCATCGACTCGGTGCCAGGGGCCATGACATGTGCCGACATCACCGAGGCTTGCCTCCATACGCTGCGTAATGACAATCCCGACCGCTTCCTCATGATGATGGAAGGCGGCAACATCGACTGGGCCGCCCACGCCAACGATCCCGGCGGCGTCATCAAGGAAATACTCAATTTTCAGGATGCCATCAATGTGGCATATCAGTTCTATCTCCGCCACCCCGACGAGACCCTTATTGTAGTCACCGCTGACCACGACACCGGAGGCATGGCCTACGGACGGCCCGGAAGGAATCAGAACATAGCCTACGCCGATGCTCAGCGCATCTCGAAAGACCGGTTCAACGACTGGGCGCGTGAGTTCGGAAAGTCGGAAAATCCCTCATGGGAGGTGATGGAGCAGCAGCTGCGCGATAAACTCGGATTCTGGGATATCGTGCCCATCTCGGATGAGGAGACGGCCGATCTACGCAGCCTCTTCGACAAGACCTTCATCGAGAAAAACGCTCAGGAGCAGGAGACATGGTATCAGACGTTTAATGCTTTCACGGCCAAGATCTTCGATCTTCTCTCGGCCCGCATGGGCATAGGCTGGACCACTACTTCACATGCCGGCAATCTCGTGCCGGTCTACGCCGTGGGAGCCGGATCCGGACTCTTCACCGGAAGCCTCAACAATACTGATATTCCCCTTCTCATCAAGAGGTCAGCCGGGCTCTGAGCATGGCGAAATTCTATTGTGTATGGGAGGGGCGCCAGCCGGGGGTCTACGACAACTGGAGCGATGCCGAAGAGCAGATACTGCATTTTCAGGGAGCCAGATATAAATCGTTCAATTCGGCAGCTGAGGCAGCCGAGGCTTTCCGGAAAGGATGCGGCGACTCCTCCGGTGCCGATCTCGGCAGCATCCTGATTGCCGCCGCCGACAGGAGGGCCGGCGCAGATATGCCTTCCTATAAGGATAATCCAGATATCGACCTCTCGGCATGGGCGGTCGACGCCTCATGTCAGGGAAACCCCGGGAGGATGGAATACCGGGGTGTAGACCTCGCCACGGGGCAGCAACTGTTCAGAGTGGGGCCCATGGAGCAGGGCACGAACAACATCGGGGAGTTTCTGGCTATTGTCCACGCATTGGCCGAGATGAAGAAACGCGGCGAGTGGCATACGATCTATTCCGATTCCAAGACTGCCATGGCCTGGGTACGCAACCGTCAGGTGAAGACCCAACTAAAACCTACAGAGAAAAACCGCCGCGTATTCGACCTTATGGCGCGTGCACTCGCGTGGGTGCGCACAAATACCTGGCCTGTCAAGATCCTGAAATGGCAGACCGAGCTCTGGGGGGAGATTCCCGCTGATTTCAACCGGAAATAAGGTAGGGCCTTCCCAAGCCGTCAGGAGCGCTTGAGAAGTGCGGCGACTCCGTAGAGCGCAGTCAGCAGAATCACGATGATGGCCGAGGCGGGCACATCTATGGCCACAGAAATCCAGAGTCCGCCGAGGCAGCCGGCAAGGGAGATGAGTCCCGACATTATCATAAGCCGGGAATATCGGCGAGTGAACCGCTCGGCTATCAGCTGCGGAAGCGACAGGAGCGACATAAGCAGCATCACGCCTATCATTTTGATAGTTAGAACTATACACAATGCCGTCATGGTCATCATGGCGGCATTGACCGCTTTCACCGGCAGATGGCGCGTGGCGGCGAAATCCTCATCGAAACTTATAGCCGTGATCACACGCCCGAAAAGCAGGAAAAGGAGCACCGCAACCACGGTAAACGCGGCAAACAGACAGAGATCGCAACGTGTGATATTCAGGACATTTCCGAAAAGGAAGGCATTGAGTTCGGGCACGTAGCCGGGAGTGAGGAAGACAAACAATACGCCTAAAGCCATGCCCAGCGCCCAGACCACTGCTATAGCGGAGTCTTGACGCACTCGCCGGCGCGACAGGGCGTCGACTCCGAGGCCGGCACCCACGGCGAAGGCAGCTGCGGTGGCGATGGGATTCCATCCAAGAAAATAACCCAAACCCAGGCCGCCGAAGCTGGTGTGGGTGATGCCACCGGCAATGAAGACCATGCGGCGCGTCACCACGTAGACTCCTATCACAGCAGCCGCTATCGATATCAGGGCCACGCCGGTGATGGCATTTCTGAAAAATTCAAATTCAAGCAGTTCCACTTTGTCAGTTCTCGATTAGCAAAAGGTCTAATTCAGGTTTCAGGTCGGCCGGAAGGTTGATGTGCCGCTTCTGCAGACTGACCGCCCAGCCCGGAGCCTCGCCCGGAGCGAGAGTCAGCAATACGTCGCGGAATTCTTCAGTCTCGGCGTCGGAATACTCCCCGGCTTCCCTTCCGGCGAAACGGTCGAGCTCCTCGTCGTCGTAGTAGACGGGAGGCTCATTGATCTGCCCGGTCTTCTCGCAGATGGCATGCAGCCCGCAGCATATTCCCGACGTCTTCCCGGCTTCGTCGTCTGCCGGGGCCGGGGCATGATGATGCAGCGACGCGCCATGCCTCGGCGCGCGGAAGCGCTCCCAGAGCCAGAGAAGAAATCCTATGGCGGCCGTCACGGCCAGTATGAGTAATGCGCCGGTCATATTAGCATAATTTAGAATCGGGGATTATCTTTTTCAGTTCTTGCCAGTAGGTAGGGAAGGATTTCTCTACTACTGTGGGGTCTTCTATCCGGAGGTTGGGGCATAGAAGACGCGCAGGCGCGAATGCCATGGCCATGCGGTGATCCTGATAGGTGTGTATCTGCGGCGCCGCTTCACCGGCGCATCGGCGGCCGCGATATTCCATCGAGACGTCGTCTGTCTCCACCACATATCCGAGGCGCCCGAGTTCGGTGGAAATAGCGCTGAGGCGGTCGCTCTCCTTGTGCCGGAGATGGCCGATTCCTTCTATCCGGAACGGTATGCCGGCCAAAGTCAGGCCCACGGCAACGGCCGGCGTCAGATCGGGGGCGTCACTGAGGTTGAGATTGAAGCAATCCACTCCGCCAGACGTTTTGAGCAGCCGCGATGCCTCGGCAAAGATAGCCGCCACGCGGCTGTCGCCCTGCAGCGATTCGGCAGGCGCTTTCAGCGCAGGCATTGTGAGCTCCGGAGCATCCTGCCCGAGTGCCTGCATCAGCAGCAGCGCCTCGTAGAAGTATGAGGCGGCGCTCCAGTCTCCCTCCACTTCGTAGCGGGCACACTGCGCGTAGCCGGTGGCCTTGACAGCCACGGAGAGTCCTTCTGCAGTCTCCTTCGTCTCGACTTCCGCCCCGAATGCGCGCATCACTCCTGCTGTCATCGTGATATAGGGAATTGAGACCACCGGAGCCTTCAGCCTGAAGAGGGTTGCTTCCTTCCAGACCGGGGCCGCGAGCATGAGGGCTGAGAGATATTGGCTGCTTACCGACCCGTCGAGGCAGATCTCACCACCCGTGAGTTCCTTTCCTATGATATGCAGGGCATTTTTTTCTGCCATAGGCACAATATCGGCGCCTACTGAGCACAGGGCGGCTATGAGAGTGGCGTGAGGGCGCTCCATCAGCCTCTCTGAGCCGCAAAGAGTGATGTCGAGCCCGGGGATGGAGGCGCAGGCGGCCATTCCGAAGCGGAGAGTGGTGCCCCCTTCACCGATATCTGCCGTCACGGCCTTTCCGGTGAGGAGCGCTTCGCGCACGGCTTCCGTAAGGCGGAGCATACCCCGGGTGTCGCCGCAGTCGGGGAGATTGGCAAGCACCGTGTCGTGCCCTCCGAGAAGTCGGCACACGAGTGCCCTGGCGGCTATGCTTTTCGATCCGGGTAGGTTTATCGTCATGTTGTTGTCTGTTGTAGGATAATTCTCAATGATAAAAGAAGCAGGCGTCGCCATACGAAAGAAAGCGATAGTCGGCGCTCAGTGCCTCCTCATATACGCGCTCCCAGTCTTTTCCTCCTCCGAGAAATGAAGACACCAGCAGAAGGAGTGTGGAACGCGGCTGATGGAAGTTGGTGATCAGGCCGCCGGCAATACGCCATCTGAAACCGGGCGCTATCATTATGGCCGTGGAAGCCTGCAGGCTCTTGATGCCTGACTGCTCCATGAAGGTTTCCAGGCCCGCGAGTGCCTTATCCGTGTCGAGCGATAGCGCCTCGTCGGAATAGGCTTCCCATTGGCCGATTTTCATGCTGTGGTCGCCTTGCATCACCTTCATGCCGAGAATAGGCAGCGACTCGAGAGTGCGCACCGTGGTGGTGCCCACGGCCACTACGGGATGCCCTGCGGCCAGTGCCTTCCTCAGAGAGCGCACGAGGTCGAGATCAACCTCAAACACTTCAGTATGCATGGGATGGAGACCTATCTCTTCCGATTTCACGGGCTGGAACGTGCCGGCGCCAACATGCAGGGTCACCTCGCGGGTCTCCACTCCGCGGGCGCGCAGGGCCTGAAGAAGTTCGGGTGTGAAATGAAGTCCGGCTGTGGGGGCGGCCACGCTGCCGCTTATGCGGCTGTAGACGGTCTGGTAGTCGGTGTTGTCAGACGCTTCTGTGTCGCGGTTGAGATATGGAGGAATCGGGATATTGCCTCCCGCCTCCACTATCGATGCGAAAGTGACCGACGGATTGTCCCATTCAAAACTTATGGTGTATGCGTTGCCGGGCAGGGCCTCTCCCCTGGTGGCACGCACTGCAATCTCGACTCCGTTGATATTCAAGCGCTTGGTGAGAAAACCCTCTTTCCATTTCTTGAGGTTCCCCACCATGCACTGCCATGCGCATCTCTCCTTCTGCTGAAAAGCCTGGGCATAGTCGCGCGGAGCGAGAGGCTCGAGAAGAAAAATTTCGATGCGCGCGCCGCTTTCCTTGTGAAATTCCATTCTCGCGTTGATGACCCGCGTATTGTTCATCACCAGAAGCGTGTCGGGCTTCAGGACAACGGGGAGGTCGGAGAAGTGACGATGCGATATGCTCTCACCATTGAAAACCAGCAACTTGCACTGGTCGCGGTCGGCAAGGGGATAGCGGGCAATCCTTTCGTCGGGGAGGGGATAGTCGAAGTCTGCTATCCGGAGGTTTTGTATGTCGCTTAATGTAGGATTCATAGTCTGAAACTCATGTCGGCGCAAAAATAGTAAAAAAAACTGAAATAAAAAAAGGAAATGCCTTGATGGGGACATTTCCTTTTTGTGGGCGATTACGGATTCGAACCGCAGACCCTCTGCTTGTAAGGCAGACGCTCTAAACCAGCTGAGCTAATCGCCCGATTGCGAGTGCAAAATTACAACAATAATTCCAATCTTCCAAATTTTTGAGTGTTTTTTTTGAAAAATTTTTAACCCGCAGATTGTATCACCATGATATTCAATTCATAATCTGTTTCCTATCGGGTATTCCCACCTGATAGATGCGCAGGGAGAAGCGCGAGATGCAGGCATAGACATGATCAAACACGTCGGCCTGAAAACGCTCGTAGGCAGCCCACGACGTGATGCGGGTGAAGAAATACAATTCGAGCGGGAGGCCCGTGGGAGTGGGCTGAAGCTGGCGCACCATCAAAAACACTGCCGGGTCGGGATGCTTCTTGATCACGTCGGGCTGCGAGGCAAGCCAGCGAATCAGATATTTCCTGAACAGCGAGAGGTTCACTTCCTGCGAGGCGTGCTTCAGTTCATGCTCCGATATGAAGCCGTCGGCAAGCAGGGAGTCAATCTCATCCTTACGCAGGAAGCGTATGGAGTCAAAGTCGATATATATGCTGCGGGCCACGCGCCGCGCACCCACCTCGCGCATGTTCTGATAGTTTCTGAACGAGTCGCTGATGAGCGTGTAGGGATGGATGGTGACAATGGAGTTGTCCCAGTTGCGCACTTTCACGGTGGTGAGCTTGATATGCTGCACTTCGCCGTTGGCACCTGCCTTGTCGCATATTATCCAGTCGCCTTTCTTCAGCATATTGTTGAGCGTAAGCTGCACTCCTGCCACGAATCCCTTTATGGTGTCTTGAAATATCAGCATTAGCACCGCAGCCGACGCACCGAAACCGGTGAGCACCATCCCGGGCTTCTTATTGAAGACTATTGAGATGGAGATGATCACGGCCACCAGCCAGAGGATGAGTTTGATTGCACCCTCCACCACAGAAAGATTGTGCTCGTTGGCCTTGTCGCGGCGCTCGAAGCCTTCCACGGTGTTGGAAATCAACACACACAGAAGATTCACCACCGCATAGACTATATACACCTCGGTGGCCTTCTCTATGAAGGTGATGCTCCAGGCATGCTCGGTGAAGGCCTGCGGCAGAAGCCAGAAAAGCACCAGAGCCGGGGCCAGCTGCGAGAAAGCCCTCATGGCGCGGCCGTTGAGGATATCGTCGTCCCACTCAGTCTCGGTCTTGCGCGTGAGCAGATTCACAAGAGGTGTGATAAGTCTGATACATAGCCAGTAAGCAATAAGCGAGATGGCGGCTATGCACATCACCAGCACCGGCATGAGAATCCGGTTAACGGTTGCTTCGGGAAAGAGTGTCAGCAAGAAATCAGCTACTATCTGATGCATCTCTGGGTGATTTGGATTTATGAATTCAGAAATTTGATTTTTCTTCTTAATTTTCCGGACTTGGATTGGCCTCCATAAGGGTGCCGTCTGCATTGAATTTGAGCGGCGAGATGCACACCTCGCGGTGATAGCCGGGGCCTGACCCGACATAATCGGGATTGATTCGGTGATAGACTATATACCAGCGGTCGGCTTCACCGTTTTTTCCTGGCACGCGAAGCACCGAGTTATGAGCCGTGCCGAGCATTCCGGCCCTCGGCTTCTGAATCATCAACACGGGGCGCTCAGCCACCTTTATGGGCCCGAGCGGGGAATCGGAAGTGCCGTATGCAACATGATAGTTGGGCGAACCGGTGTCGTCGACCGACCAGAGGAAGTAATACACCCCGTCGTTCCAGAACACGTATGGAGCCTCCCTGTAGAGATAATCTTTCTTCGAGCCTCCCTCGGGAGTCATCACGGTGATGGTCTCCTCCTTTATGCTGCGCATGTCGGGGTTAAGTTCAGCACCGGCCATGTAACCGTTGCCCCAGTATAGATAAGGTTTTCCCGACACCGGATCGGTGAAGACATCCACATCGATCTGCTGCCCGCGCCCTGCGGGCGATTTGGTAAGAAATGCTACCGAGTCAGCCTTGAAGGGGCCGGTGGGAGAATCGGCCACGGCCACACCTATCTGTTTCGCATCCGCGCCCTTGGGCTTGGCGCTGAAATAGAGAAAATATTTGTGCTTCCCATCGATCACCTTCTCTTCTATAGCCGGGGCCCAGAGATTACCCTCGGCCCAGGGTATGGACTCGGTGGAGGCATCGAGCGCAACGCCCTCATAGTTCCAGTCGCGCAGATTGTCGGAACTGTAGCAGGTGAAGTAGGTGCCACCCCAGCCGGGGAAACCGTCGGTGGTGGAATAAATGTAGTATTTGCCCGTCTTTCCGCTCAGAAGAATTTCCGGATCGGCATGAAATTCGGGAAGCACCGGATTCTTTATCTTAACCCCTGCCGACGGAAAGGCCAGCTCCAGGCGCCTGTATTCCTCTTCGGTGATGGGGATAACACTGCCGTGGCGGGGATGGAAGTCCATGCTCACCTCAGAGTCAATCACCTTGAAATTGTCAAGATCTGTAGATTCCGTAAACTGATATGCCCCGTTGCGGTAGCAGTCATACATCAGCACATATTTGTCTTCACCTATCTTCTTGTAGGTTCCGGCCCCCTCCACATCGTTGCGGGTCTGCTGCTTGTAGTCGGGCGACTCGGTCCATTTTCCTGACGTCAGCTTTTTGGTGGTAGCTTTCTTTATACCATTGCCGTGGCCTTCCGTCTTGTAGAAAAGATGATATTCTCCGTCTTTATACACTATGTCGCCGTCGATGCAGCTGAGCTTGTTGTCAGGTATGAAAAGAGGCTTCGGCGTTCCGGTGAAATCGGTGAAATCATCGTTGGCATAGACATAATAGATAATGTCGGGGCCGTCGCCGTGCTGCATCGAGAAATAAACCATATATTTTCCCGCCTCCCTGTCATAGATGGTCTGCGGAGCCCACACTCTCTTTAGGTTGTCGTGCCCCTTGTAGCGTTTCTGTATGTTTATCACCGAGGGAGTCCAGTTCACGAGATCGGACGATTTAAGCAACGTCAGCCCCCTGTTGGAGTCCCAGCCCTTATAGCAAGTCATATCCGTTACCACCATGTAGAATTCCTTGCCGTCTTCCGAGCGCAATATGTGGGGATCGCGCACGCCGCCGGTCTCGCTTATAAGTTTTGAATCAACGATGGGAGCGTTGTCGTTGAGAGCCTTGAAATTCAGCCCGTCGCGGCTCAGCGCGTAGCAGATGGCCTCGTCGCGCGGATCATTGCCCTTGAAATAGACAAACAGATACCCGGCCATATCCCGGTCGGAGACCGCCGCTCCCGCCTGAGAGCATATCGCGGTCATCATCAGCAAGAAAGAAATGAATTTTTTTTTCATGATCTACAGGTTGTTTATAGGTATCGACGTAATCGCCCCGGCACAGACCCACCGGTCTGGTTGCCTCACATTCACGTCAGTTTTTCTGCAAAATTAAAAAAAATAATTAACATTCCATCACTACTGCCCAAAATTTCCACTTCCCCACAAAAAAATCACGCATACATTGCTTTATTACCTTACCGGTGTAAAAAACTCACGATTTTTTTCTAAATTTGCATTACCTTAGATTTGCAACAGCAAACCGAAGCTGAAATATGAACGACTTGACAGTATCAAATATCGAGCGGCAGAACGTTTTGAACAATAATTATGCCCTTCAATCCATCCAAGAAAACTTGAGTGTTAATGGACTGCGTTTTCATGACCAACTCCTATTCACCACTAAAATGGTCGCTGATTTTTATGGAGTAGATGAACGCACAATTAAACGTTATGTCCAAGAGCATGGTGATGAACTTCGTGCTAACGGATATTTTTTAAGTGAAGGTAACTCTCTAAAAGAACTCAAGTTACATTTTGTTGGGGACATTAATGTCCCTAAGTTCACACGCCAGTTGGGAGTCTTTTCATTCCGCGCATTCCTAAATATCGGAATGCTCCTGACCGAAAGCGAGAAAGCGAAACAACTCCGTACCCGAATACTTGATATTGTCATTGCTACTATCAACGGTCGTGCCGGAGGAGGTACCAAATATCTAAACATGAGGACATCAACTCCTGAAAAATACCTTTGTAGCCCTAACTCTTATGATAGCCGAAAGTCGCACCGAAGAGAAGGACACAAT
>CAYPGW010000044.1:0-23831 GCA_964410515.1 uncultured Sangeribacter sp.
CCATATCCTTGTAGTAGTTCTGGAATTTGAAGGCCGTCATGTCGGCGAGCACGAGGGTGATGATGTAGCAGATTATGGCTCCGAAAAATCCCCATGCGAGCGAGTCGGTGGCGAAATATATCACGGCTCCGATGAAGGCGAAATGCCAGTAGTTCCAGAGGTCGATATTCACCGTGCGGGTGGTTTTGGTGAGGAGCATGAGAAGGTTCACGCCGAGGCAGACGGGGATGATGAAGGCGCCCACGGCAGTGTTGTAGGCCACGGCGGCCGCAGCCGGCCAGCCCATGTCGAAGACCTTGAGTTGCAGGCCGTAGATGTCGACCACGTCCTGCAGGGCGGGGCCGAGGGCCGATGTGAGCAGTGCGGTGACGATGGATAGGCCTATGAATCCGACGCCTACCTTCAGGCCGCTCTTTAGCGCGTCGCCGAGCTTGATTCCGATGCAGACGCCGAGGATAGTGAAGATGACAGGCATCATCACTGCGGCTCCGAGGCCGATGATGTATGAGAATACCTGTTCCATTAGACTCTGATGTTAAGCATGATGCGATTGATGTAAAAGGGTTAGTTGGAGATGCAAAGTTAGTAAAAAAAAATCAGACGGGCAAATGAAAAAAGCGTGAGGCGGGTGGCTCACCGGGTAGGGGCCGCGGCGTCGTTGCTGCGCCGGTGTTTCCATCGGCGGTGGGTCCATAGCCAGCGTGGAGGGTCGCGGCGTATGGAGTCTTCGAGCATACTGAAGTAGCGCTGTGTCAGTTCGCCCGGTGTCTCACCGGTGGCGTCGGGAGTCATCTTCACGAAGCGGGCCACGTATTCTCCCCTTGCCGGGCTCCGCATGTCGATGTAGTAGGCTGCCGCGTGTAGTTTTCTGCTGATCTTTTCCGCTCCCATGAAGACGGCGGTGTCGTGATGCAGGAAGTTGAGCCAATGGTGCAGCGAATTTCCGGGCGGAGTCTGGTCGGCGATATATCCGGTGATGGTGGTGGTGCCGTCGCGCTGCATCTCCAGAAGGGCTTTCGGCGCTTCGGCCATGCTGAGGTTGGTGGCGCCGAAGCGTGTGCGCAGGGCTCCGAATACCTGGTCGGCTGCGATATTATCGAGCGGATGATATATCTGGCATGGCCTGGCGCCGGTAGCCGTGTCGAGCCATAGGGGCATGGTCGAGACCCATTCCCAATTGAAGATGTGGCCGAGAAAGACGCTCACGTTGCGCCCCGCGCGGAGGTCGGCGTTCACTTCATCGATGTTTTCAAACTTCATGCGGCGCATCATCTCGTCGCGCCCCATGGCGCCGAGTTTCACGGTCTCCACAAAGTAGTCGGCCAGTAGGGAATAGAAGCGGCGTGATGTGCGCTCCACTTCCTCATCGGTCATTTCGGGAAATGAGGAGCGGATGTTGTCGGCGCAGATGTCGCGGCGGTATCTCACCACGCTGTGGGCGAGCCATGCGAGCGAGGAGGCCACGCCATAGAGCACACGCCAGGGAAGCGCGCCCAGACTCCGGAACAGAGCCCGGAGCAGGGCGCGGTTGATGGCGATGAGTGTTTTGTTGGATGTGTGCCGGCTCATCAGATGGAGAGACGGCGCAGGGTCTCGAGTTTTTCCCGGTTTACGGTCTTTTCGTTGTGGATCGCTTTCACGAATGGCACGTAGACAATCTCGTCGTTTCGGATTCCGATCATCACGTTGCGCTGGTCGTCGAGCAGGGCATCAACGGCTGCGGCTCCCATACGCGATGCCAGAATTCGGTCGTGGGCCGTTGGGCTTCCTCCGCGCTGCAGGTGGCCAAGGATAGAGACGCGCACGTCGTAGTTGGGATATTCGTCTTTCACGCGCTGCGCGAGGCCCATCGCTCCGCCCGTGATGGGAGATTCGGCCACGAGCACGATAGAGGAGTTCTTCGACTTGCGGAAGCCGTTCTGGATGAGTTCGGCCAACTGGTCTACCTCGGTTGAGATTTCAGGTATGATCGCGGCCTCGGCTCCGGCTGCTATGGCTCCGTTGAGCGCGAGGAATCCGGCGTTGCGGCCCATCACCTCAATGAAGAAGAGGCGTTCGTGAGAAGTGGCGGTGTCGCGTATTTTATCCACACATTCCATTATGGTGTTGAGTGCGGTGTCATATCCAATCGTGGTGTCGGTGCCGTAGAGGTCGTTGTCGATTGTGCCGGGGAGGCCTACGATCGGCAGCTGAAACTCATTGGCGAAGATGCGTGCGCCGGTAAGCGATCCGTCGCCGCCGATGACGCAGAGGCTGTCGATGCCGTGGCGTTTCAGCACGTCGTAGGCGCACTGTCGCCCTTCAGGAGTCTCGAATTCCTTGCAGCGCGCGGTCTTGAGGATGGTGCCTCCGCGCTGTATGATGTTTGAGACGTTCTGGGTGGAGAACTCCTCGATCTCGTCAGAGATAAGACCTTTATAGCCACGGTATATGCCGAAGACCTTGAACCCCGAGTAGATGGCCGCGCGCGTCACGGCGCGGATTGCGGCGTTCATGCCGGGAGCGTCGCCCCCCGAAGTGAGAATGCCGATGCTTTTGATTTTGCTCATTATCGTAATGTATTATTATTGGTTTTCCTTTGAACGATTGGCGAACTGAAGTTCGCCGCAGAATACTAAATATTATGTCAAGAATCGAGGGAAATTCTCCATTCTCCATTCTCCATTCCAAATTCCAAATTATCCGGAATTAGTGCGCGTCGAGCCAGTTGCCGGCTATTCCCGCCGAGGCCGTGAGCGGCACCGCCGCGCTGAAAGCGCCCTGCATCTGCGACTCCACAATCTCCTGCAGGCGGCCTTCCTCGCCCGGGTAGACGTCGAAGTTGAGTTCGTCGTGCACCTGCATGATCATCTTCGACCGCAGTCCCTGCTCGTTCATGCAGTTCCAGATGCGGATCATGGCAATCTTTATTATGTCGGCCGCCGATCCCTGCACCGGGGCATTGATGGCGTTACGCTCGGCATATCCGCGCACCACCGGGCTGCGGCTGTTGATGTCGGGGAGCCGGCGTTTGCGTCCGAAGCGGGTGATGGCATAGCCATGTTCGCGGGCTTCCTCCACGCTGTCGCTCATATATTTCTGAATGGTGGGGAAGGTGGCGAAATAGTTGTCGATCAGTTCTTTCGCTTCCTGGCGCGGTATCTGCAGGCGCGAGGCAAGACCGAAAGAAGTGATGCCGTAGAGGATGCCGAAGTTCGCGGTCTTTGCTTTGCGGCGCTCGTCGGCGGTGACCTCCTCAGGATCTTTATGGAAAATTTTCGCGGCAGTGATGGCGTGTATGTCGTCTCCGTCGCGGAAAGCGCGTATCATGGTCTCGTCGCCGGCAAAGTCGGCCACGAGGCGCAGTTCTATCTGGCTGTAGTCTGCCGAGAGGAACAGATGCCCCGGGTCGGCGATGAACGCGCGCCTTATGTCGCGTCCCATCTCATCGCGCACGGGTATGTTCTGAAGATTCGGCGAGGAGGAGGAGAGGCGTCCGGTTGCGGTGACGGTCTGGTTATAATTGGTGTGAACCTTGCCGGTGCGAGGGTTGATCTGTTCGGGCAGGGCCGTGAGATAAGTGCTCAACAGTTTCTTTATCTGCCGATATTCCAATATTTTGCCTACGATGGGGCTTTTCATAGCCACCTTCTCGAGAATTTCCTCTGATGTGGAATACTGCCCTGTCTTTGTCTTTTTCGCCTTTGGGTCGAGCTGCATCTTTCCGAAGAGAATCTCACCCACCTGTGCGGGGCTTCCCACATTGAATTCCTCGCCGGCGATGGCATATATCTCGCTGCAGAGCACGCGCGAGCGCTCCTCCATTCCTTCGGAAGCCGCTGCGAGCGCTCCGGTGTCGATACGCACTCCGGTGTATTCCATATCGGCCAGTACAGGCACGAGCGGCATCTCTATGCTCGAGAGCACTTCGGTGAGGCCTTCCTTCTCAAGCATGGGGATGAATACATCCTTGAGCCGCAGCGCAAGGGCGGCAAGTGCGGCAGGAGAGGCTGCGGCCCCTATCTCATAGCCGAGATAGTTTGCGGCGAGCAGCTGAGGAGTGTGGCGCATCTCGGGCTCGAGAATGTAGTGGGCGAGGGTCACGTCGTAGAATGCCGCGAGCGGGAAAAGGTTTCTGTCGGCATCGTGGCGGTTGCGGCGCGCTATCACCATGTCGCGCTTGGCGGCAAAGGTCACTTTCTCCACATCGCCGTCGGCCATCAGCGCGAGCACGGCGTCGCGTCCTTCGGTGAATGTAGCCGGCACTTCCCACACCCTGCCGTCGGGAAGGGCGATGGCTGTGGATTTCCATACAGACTCCATGTCGTTGTCGCCGTCAGAATCGAGGTGGATTCCTACTGAAGTGGCACCGCGCAGCGCCTCGGTCATAGCATTCAGGGCCTCCGTGTCGGCCACCTGAATGCTGCCGGCACCGAGCGACCCGGCCTCCACAGCGGGTACCGGGGTGGCTGCCTGAGGCTCTTCTTCGCTGTCAAAGTCGAACAGGCTCGGGGTGGAGTAGGAAGCTGATGACCTTGCCCCCTTTTGGGCGGATGAGCCCTGCGAGTCGGCGCTCCGCTCGCTGTCGAGGCGCCGCTTTATGCGTTCGGCAAGCGATTTGAATTCCAGATCGCGGAAGATGGCGAAGAGACGGTCTTCGTCAGGCTTGCCCAGCCGCAAGCTTTCGGGAGTGGCGTCGAGAGGCACGTCGCGGCGTATGGTGGCCAGATTTTTGGAGAGAAGTATGGTGTCGGTGTTGTCTTCAATTTTCTTTTTGAGGGCCCCCTTCAGGCTGTCGGTGTGGGCTATGAGGTTCTCCACGCTGCCGAAGTCGGCAATGAGTTTCAGGGCCGTTTTCTCTCCTACACCCGGGCAGCCCGGGATATTGTCGATCTTGTCGCCCATGAGTGCCAGCAGGTCAATCACCTGCGACGTGCGCTCTATACCGTAGCGCTCGCACACCTCTTTCTCGCCCCGGAGTTCGAAATCCTGACCGCGGTAAGCCGGCTTATATTGTATGATGTTGGGCCCCACGAGCTGTCCGAAATCCTTGTCGGGGCTCATCATGAAAGTGGTGAATCCCTCTTCCGACGCCCGCGTGGCCATGGTGCCGATCACGTCGTCGGCTTCGTAGCCCGGAGCCTCGAGCACCGGGATGCGGTAGGATTCTATGATCGACTTGATTATGGGGATGGAGCGCTTGATGTCTTCCGGAGTTGCCGGGCGCTCTGCCTTATAGGAATCGAGCAGTTCGGAGCGGAAGGTGGGCCCTTGCGGATCGAAGCAGACCGCTATGTGTGTCGGCTTCTCCTTGCGGAGTATTTCCTCGAGAGTATTGACAAAGCCGAATATCGCAGAAGTGTTGAATCCGTCAGACGTCAGGCGCGGCACCTTTATCAGCGCATAGTAGGCACGGAAGATGAGCGCGTAGGCATCGAGCAGAAACAGTCTTTGTTCAGCCATTTTTGGGTGGATTTTCGGGTGAAAAACGTGGCGGAACGAAAAAAAATCCGTTCCGACTACAAAATTAACAAAATATCGTGGCCATTCATAATGAAATTGTAAAAATATTTTGTAATTTTGTAAAAATTTAGAGCCCTCTTACTGTCCGGGCTCGCTCTGCATAGACCTATGTCGAAGACTACGATTGAGAAAATACGTGAAAGACTGAGCGGGGAACTCGATGCGATGAATGCGTTGATCCGCGACTCGCTGGCCACCCCCGATCCGCTGATGCGCAGGGTTGTGGAGCAATATCTTCGCACCAAAGGGAAGCAGATTCGTCCGCTGCTCGTGTTTCTGAGTGCAAAACTGTTTGGCAATGTCAATGCCTCGACCATGCACGCCTCGGCCGCCATCGAGATGCTCCACAACGCGACTCTCATCCATGACGACGTGGTAGACAGCAGCGACACCCGCCGCGGCACTCCTACGCTCAACCGCGACTTCGACAACCGCATCGCGGTGCTTGTGGGCGACTTCTTCGTCAGCAACGCCCTGGCCGAAGCCATTAAGACGGAAGACATGAAGGCCGTGAAGTCTGTGGCCCAGCTCGGCAAGGAACTTTCGCTCGGCGAGATAGATCAGATATCCACCGCGCTCGACCGTGCTGTAGACGAGGAGCGCTATCTCGAGGTGATAAGCAAGAAGACAGCCTCGCTCTTCATGCAGTGCATCAAGATGGGGGCTGAGTCGGTCAATGCCCCCGTGCAGGAGATGGAGAGAGCGGTGGAGTTCGGACGCCTTCTCGGCCTCTGCTTCCAGATAAAGGATGATATCTTCGATTATTACGAGGATGACGGCGTGGGAAAACCCACCGGCAACGACCTGCGCGAGAACAAGGTGAGCCTTCCGCTCATCCATGCCGTGAGCGTGAGCCATGATGCCGAGGGCGAGAGGATGCGCGCCATGATAGAAAGAGGCGATCTCACCGATGAAGAGATCTCCACGCTCATCACTTTTGCAAAGGAGCGCGGCGGCATAGAATATGCCTACACAAGGATGGCGCAGATGCGCAGCGAGGCGGAAAGCCTCCTCGCGGGGCTTCCCGCCAATGAATGGCGCGATTGCTTTGCCGAACTTTTCGACTTTACTATTTCAAGAAATTTCTAAGCCTGCAGGCGTCGCGCTATCGTCTCGGTGAAGGAGTCGAAAGAGCGGAGCACGTCGAGCAGCGACGTCACGGCTGCCTCGTTCTGGCGGGCGAAGAGGTTCCCGCTCGCGTTGGCAGTCTCCAGTTTTCCCTGCAGGGTGGGAGAGACGCCGCTGATGTCTTCGAGAAGCTGCATCTGTATCCGCAGCAGTTCCGTGATGCCGATATTGGTGGAGTTGCTGCTCACCTGTGTGGGAGCCGGCACGCCGGGCACCGCCCTGTAAGGAATCACACCATTGAATTTTGCCCAGGTCTCGGCAATCTCTTCAGGCCTTATGCCCTGTGGTATCGATTCGTCGGGGATTAGAAGCACCCCCTTGGCACTCGCGCGCATTATGTAGTCGTAGAGAGTGATGAGGTGATTCACATAGTTCTGCTGATCAAGAAGGTCGGAGATATATGAATGTATCTCCCCGTCGATGAACGGATAGGCTTTCATCACGTAAGGGTGTGTCTCGGCCGGGGCATCGCGCCGCAGTAGGGTGCCGTCGGCGGCAAACCATGAGCACACCCACGACGGCGTGCCGGTGATGCTGACATGCACGTCGGCTGCTGCGTTTTTGCTTATGTGAGTCTTGAGATATTCCGCCGCTGGCAGCCGCTCGAGGTGGGCGTTGCGCTTGTCGTGGATAAGTGCGGTGAGTTGCGTGGTGCGTTCCCATACCTCCATCACGCGGCAGGGGGTGGCTGGAGATATGCCGTAGATCCGTTCTATCTGTTCCAGTTCGGCAGGAGTGGTGCAGAAAGAGGCTATCAGATTGCCCGGCGAGAGGTTGTGGACTTCTCCGATCAGGTCTATGTCCCAGCCGCGCGGGTCGTAGCCGTCTGAGTGGAAGAAGAAATTGTCGGGTGTGACTGAGGTTATTCTCACCTGCCGGCGAGATTCCGTGTCGGGCAGCGGCCCGGCCATCCTGATCTTGGCCACCGCCAATCCGGAGATTAGATATTCCTCAAGCATGCGCGGCAGCAGTTCCTCCATCCGGTTGGCGAGAAACACTTCGCGGCGCATGTCGTTGATCTTGCGTAATCGTTCTTTAGGCTTTCGCGTGCGGTATTCGTAGGCCGTGGCAAGCGGCACCTTGTAGCGGGCCCGGTAAAGGCCGGTGACGTTTCTCACTATGCGGCGCAGAATGTTGTTGCGCAGTGGCCGCTGGCCGTAGTGGGCTTTCATCTCGCCGTCGCTCATCCCCTCCTCGTAGCAGTCGGGCTGAGTGCCGAATACGTATTGCTTGCAGCGTTCCCTCTCGCTGCGGAAATCCCGGAGTTCCCTCCAGGCGCGGTTGGCTTTCTGATAAGGCATCTTCTTTTTTGCTGCAAAGATAAAGGCAGCCGTGTGTTGATGCACCTTATCGGAAGAAAACCCTAATGCTTGCCCGGAGTGGTGAGGCGCGCCGTGATATAGGCGAAGGCGGTGCAGACTGTGACGGGGAGTATGTATTCGAATGCGCCCGTGATTTCAGTGGCGAGGAATATGCCCATGACAGGCGCGAAGATGGTGCCGGCGAACACGCCTCCCATAGCATAAAGCGCGCAGAGCGAGGCCGGAATGTCGATTCCGAAGAGATGCTGCATCAGGAGGGCGAAGAGGGTTCCCGTCACTGCCCCCGCAAAGAGTGTAGGCGCGAATGCGCCGGCCACGCCGCCCCCGCTGTTGGTGCAGACTGTGGCGAGCGCCTTCACGAGGAGGAGCGCACCGAGCATCCAAAGAAAAGGTGTGACGTCAGCGCTCGCGGCCGTGAGCAGGCCTGAAGTGAGAATGTCGGAATCGCCATTGACCAGGCGCGTCATCACCGGATAGCCCTCGCCGTAGATGGAAGGGAAGATAAAGAGGCTCACGCCCGCAATCATGCCGCTGCTTATCCACGACACCCATTTGTGGCGGCGTGAATTGAAAAAGCGCTGCATCCACCGGGTGATCAGGTTATAGACGGTGGCATATAGTCCGCAGAAGACACCGAGCAGCATCACCCAGTGTATGGCCACTCCTTTTTCGGGATGAAGGTCGAAGGGGAGGTAGAGATGTGTCCCGGTGAAGGCGTAGCACGTCACTGAGGCGCACACCGAAGCCATCACGAGGCCGAGCATCGGCCCGGAGGGGAGATTCATCTTCAGCACCTCAAGAGTGAAGAGAACTCCTGCTATAGGCGATTTAAAGATTCCGGCTATTCCGGCCCCGGCGCCTATTCCCACCAGCACCCGCATCAGATCCTGGTCAAGGCCGAGAATTTTGCCGAGGCGGCTTCCGATAGCGGCTCCCGCGTAAGCGATTGGCCCTTCGGCTCCCGCCGATCCGCCGAATCCGAGGGTGATGCCGCATGCCACGATGGGGTCATACATCATCTTCCCGGGGATGCTGTAGTCTTTCGAGTTGAGATAGCCGATGATCTTGTCGGTGGCGTGAACCATGTCGGCGCGCGCCACAAGGCGCTGATAGGCCACTGCGATGAGGATTCCGACAAGGGGAAGCACAAGCAGCCAGCAGTCGGCACCGTGCCATTCCATGGGGATGTGGTCAAGACCGAGGCGGAGCCATTTGGCCACGAGATGAATCACCCTCTTCAGCAGGTAGGCCCCTATGCCTGCAAAGATGCCTATGACGCATGAGCAGACCACAATAAACTGGGTGTTTTGCTCCAGATTGCGGCTCCATGTCCGGATTCTGAGATAGATGGAATCAAGCAGGCTCATGGCGTCAGAACATTCCGGCTATCGAGAGGGGTAGATACAGAGTATTGATTATGACTCCTATCACGAAGGTGATGATGATCCATATCTCGGCGTTGCGTGAGGCGCGGCGGGCTCCCTCATAGTCGCCGGCAAAATAGCGCGAGCTGACCTTGCTGGCGTTCACCACCGCCACTATTCCCGGAATGAAGCAGCAGAGCACCATCGTCACCACAGCCCATACCAGATAAGTGGGGGGCATCGGCTCCTGCGAGCCGGCTTCGGATGCAGGGACGGCGACACCGGGCATGAAGGCTGCCGGCTGCCCGGCTGCGGGCGACGGCGACGGCATCTCGTGAGGGGTAGTGTCGAGGTGTGGCAGATCGTTAGGCACACCAAGTGTCTCGGCCCAGTCGTCGTCTACGCTCTTTGGCAGCGCCGGGGGCTCGGCAGTGGTGGCTATCACCTTCATTATTGCCTCGGGGAAGATGTCGTATTCCACTTCGTGCACTTTCGCCTCAAGAGTCTCGGGTGTGTCTTCAGGAAGAACTGTGACACAGCGCTGCACCACAATCGGCCCCGCGTCTATCTCGTTTGTGACAATATGCACAGTGGCTCCGCTCTTCACCTCGCCTGCCTCTATCACGGCTTTATGCACATTCGCTCCGTGCATTCCCCTGCCGCCGTAGGCCGGGAGCAGCGAGGGGTGGATGTTGAGGATTTTTCCCTCGTAGGCCTTCACTATCGTCTCGTCGATGAAGCAGAGGAAGCCGGCCAGGGCTATGATCTCGATGTCGTGCGAGCGCAGAATATCGATCACCTTCTGCGGCTCGTCTTTCCAAACCGAGCGCGCCACATACTCCACCGGCACGCCGAGCTCCTGCATCTTTTCTATGACAGGAGCGTTTTCCTTGTCGGTGAGGCAGAGGGCTACCCTGATGCGGCTGCCGGAATTGAAGGTTTTCACGAGATTTACGGCATTCGAGCCGTTGCCGGAGGCGAAGACTGCTATATTGACCATGATATTATTGGGTAAGATTCAAACTGTGCTGGTTATGACTTGCTGTTTTCTCACGCTTCACGCTGTGGAGAGCGCGTGAAGGCGGGCATAATGCCCGTTGGCTGCCAAAAGCGAGGCGTGAGTGCCCGATTCCACTATCTCGCCGTCTTTCATGACGCAGATGCGGTCGGCATTGACTATCGTGCTCAGGCGGTGGGCGATCACTATAGTTGTGCGGTCGCTCATGAGCCGGTCGAGTGCTTCCTGCACCAGTCGCTCGCTCTCATTGTCGAGCGCTGAGGTGGCTTCGTCGAGTATGAGGATGTCGGGATTCTTCAGTATGGAGCGGGCTATGCTGATGCGCTGGCGCTCGCCTCCCGAGAGGCGGCATCCGCGGTCGCCGAGCATGGTGTCATATCCGTCGGGAGTGGCCATGATGAAGTCGTGGGCGTTGGCTATTTTCGCCGCGCGCTCTATCTCCTCCTGTGAGGCGCCTTCGCAGCCGAAGGCTATGTTGTTGCGGAAGGTGTCGTTGAAGAGTATCGCCTCCTGATTCACGTTGCCCATGAGTCCGCGCAAGTCGGCCACTTTCACGTCTCTCACATCGCGGCCATTGACCAGCACACGTCCTTCAGCTACGTCGTAGAAGCGCGGTATCAGGTCTACGAGTGTCGATTTTCCCGAGCCTGACTGTCCCACTATGGCCACAGTCTGGCCCGGCTCCACGCGCAGGTCGATGCCTTTCAGCACGGTGCGGTCGTCGCCGTCGTATTTGAACGAGACTCCCTCAAATTCTATAGCCGGTATATTTTCTACTTGTCCGTGAGGGAGCGATTCAGGCTTTTCCGGGTCTTTGATGGGATTCTCGGCATCGAGTATCTTGTCGATGCGGGCCAGGGCCGCCATGCCTTTCGACACGGTGTAGCCAGTCTTCGACAGGTCTTTGGCGGGATTGATGATGCTGTAGAAGATGGTCATGTAGAAGATGAACGAGGCAGCATCGATCGACGATGACCCTGAGAGGATGAGGGTACCTCCGAACCATAACACCACGATCACGGCGATAGTGCCTAAGAATTCGCTCATGGGGTGAGCCAGCGCCTGCCTGCGCAGCATGGCGTTGGCCGACTTCACGTAGCTTTCCGTCTCCGAGCGGAAACGTGTGTCCATCTGGCGCTCCGCGTTGAAGGCCTTTATTATCCTGAGTCCGCCGAGGCTTTCTTCTATCGTGGCGAGTATCTGCCCTCCTATCTCCATGGTGCGCAGGCTCTGGGCCTTGAGTTTCTTGCCTACCGTGCCCATCACCCAGCCCATCACGGGCAGCAGTATGAAGACGAAGATGGTCAGTTTCCAGCTCACCGCAATCATCGTGGCGAGATAGATGATGATCAGTATGGGATAGCGGAAAAGTGCATGGAGTGATGACATCACCGAGGCTTCCACCTCAGTCACATCGCCGCTCATGCGCGCCATAATGTCGCCCTTGCGCTCTCCGCTGAAATAGCCGATGGGGAGCGTCAGAATCTTGGCATACATGGTGTTGCGAATGTCGCGCACCACTCCGTTGCGCATGGGAATGGTGAAATATTCGCTCAGATATCCCGTCATTACCTTCGCCAGGGTCATGACGATGAATATGGCGCCGAGGTAGGCCAGCGCGCGCGATTCCCCCTGGGTGGAGATGATCTGTCCGGTGAACCAGTAGAAATTGTTGGTCACTGTGTCGATGATATCCGGCGACGTCCAGGGTCTGAATTCGTAATGTCCGCGCTGCAGCCCGAAGATCACCTGCAGAATCGGGATGATGAAGGCGAAAGAGAACACGGTCATCACGCCGTTGAGCAGATTGAAAAATATGCTCAGGGCGAGTGTGCCCGTGTATGGACGGGCGAAGCGGCGCAGGAACCGTAGGAAGTCTTTCATATCGCAGTCAGATTATCTTTTTGCGGGAATCTTCAGTTCCTTTCCGGCCACGATGTTGTCGTTCTTCATGCCGTTGGCCTTCTTGATGGCATCTACAGTGGTGCCATATTTCTTGGCGATCTTGTTGAGGGTCTCACCCGACTTGATGGTATGTGTGGTGGCCTTCTGCTTTTTCTTTGTAGCGGCAGTCTCTTTCTTCTTCGAGGCGGTAGCGGGCGCCTTATCCGCTTTTTTGGCCGGAGCGGTTTCCGCTTTCTGGGCGGGCGCTGCAGCCTGAGGAGCCGGCTCCTCTGCGGTCTTTGCGGCGGAAGCGGCAAGCTCTGGGTCTACATTGTTGATTGTCAGCACCTGACCTGTCCTCACCGCGTTACGCCGCAGATTGTTGGCGCTTCTTATATCAGCCGGCTGCACTCCATATTTCTGTGCGATGGAGGCAAGTGTCTCGCCGTCAGCCACTTTATGTGTGACAGTGGTAGGGCCTGCAGCGGGTGCCGGCTGCGATGAGGCTGATGGCTGCTGCGTGTCTGCCGGCTTCGTGGCAGGGGCGTCATTCGTTTCAGTGGCGGCATCTTTCGCCACCGCCAGTTCCACGCTTGTGCGGCGTGCATATTTGTCGGCCTGATAGGAGAGTATCTGGTCTTTGCTCATGATGAAGGCGTGCACCTGCTTCGAGGGGAGACAGAGCATATATGCGTGTTCCGGCGAGCCGGGTATTATGTTCTCACGATATTGCGGATTGAGAATCTTCAGTTCGTCGGCCGGAATTCCGAGCACGGTGCATATCTGGTCGAAGTGTATCCTGTCGGTGATGCCTACTGTGTCGGTGATGAGGGGCTTTGTCTGCAGCACGGGGTGGATGCCGTGCTTGGGATAATATGTCATGACATAGTTTGCGGCGATAAACATAGGCACGTAGCCTCGTGTCTCCTGCGACAGATAGGGATATATGCTCCAGAAATCGGCTTTCGAGGGTTCTATCCCGGAGCGCCTGATGGCTTTGTTCACAGCGTTGGGGCCTGAATTGTAGGCCGCGATGGCGAGGCTCCAGTCGCCGTATGTGTCGAAGAGTTGTCTGAGGAGTTCGGCAGCGGCTTTCGAAGATGCGTATGGGTCGCGGCGCTCATCTACGAGGCTGTTGCATTCGAGCCCCAGCCCTTTGCCGGTGGCGAGTGTGAGTTGCCACAGTCCGGTGGCTCCGGTCTTGCTCACCGCATTGGGGTCGAGCGCAGATTCTATCACGGGGAGATATTTCAGTTCCTGCGGCAGCCCCTGCTCTTCGAGTGCCTGCTCAAATATAGGCATATAGTAGTGGCTTAGCCCGAGCATTGCCGCGAGTTGTGCGCGGCCGTTTTTGGTGTAGCGGTCTATATATTGTCTCACCACCGGATTGAAGGGCATCTCCACCACTGTGGGCATGGCGGCGAGGCGGCGCATGATTTCCTCGTCGGAGGTGGCGGGGTCTTTCTTGTCGGTGGCGTGTTCGTCGGTGGCGGTGTAGTTGCGCATATACCACCCTTCGAGCAGTTTCTGTGTGTCTTGCTCAAACGCCTCGGGGAAGACGATTGCGTCGTCGGTGATTGAGGTCTTTATGTCGTTTACGTTCGGATTCGCTCCTATGGCTCCGGAGGTGCCTACAGCGAGAAGTGCGAGCGATATAAGTAGCTTGGTATGCATATATGTTGTCAGGTTGGAGGTTTTCAGAAGGTGAAGGCCCAGTTTAGGCCGAGAGAATATCGTCGGGTCAGTGGCTCGGTGTAGAAAGCCGGCGCCACGTCCATAGAGAGGTCGGGGCTTATGTCGAAGTGGGCGAGCTGGGCATCGACGTATGAGTCGAGAATAGCCAGCAGATACACACCCACCATGCAGATGATGCAGAGGTCGCGGTTGCGCCTGAAATAGTTCTTCTTGTTCTGGAGCACAGACTTCAGCCATTCCTTGTTGAGTGAATCCTCGTCGGTGTTGGGCGGAAAGAAATTCATGTATGATTTCTTGTCCGGGTCGCCGCTCATGAGATCCATGTAGCCGTTGGAGTAGTCCTGATATTGCGTGTTGTTCCAGCTTGTGCCGTAGCCGAGGCCCATGAAGCCTGCAATTATTATGGGCAGTTTCCAGTATCTGCGGTTGTAGATCTGTCCTAATCCCGGGAACAGCGCCGACATCCAGATGGCCCTCGTTGGGTCGGGATTGAAGATTTTCTTTCCGTCGAGTCCGTAGGGATAGTCTTCAGCCACCACCACTGTGTGGGCAGTGGTGTCTTCTATGGCTTCAAAGGGGGTTCTCACGAGTATCTCGGCGTCCACCACCGTGTCGTTAGGCAGCGGAAGTGCATCCGGGTCGTCGTGAGCGGCATGGGCTGTGGAGGCTCCGGAGAGGGCGGCCGCCATGACCGCCAGCAGTGTGAGTATGCGGCCGGCGGATATTCTCATGATTTGATTTTCTCGAAAGCATTGACGAGCTGCATCAGTTGCTCGTCGTTGTCAAATTTCAGCGTCACGCTTCCCTTGCCCGCGGCATTGCGTGAGAATTTCACCTTAGTGGGGAAATACTTCTGCAGGTCGCGCACGAAGAAGTCGTAGTCGTGCGATGTCTCGGAAGCCTTTTTCGGGGCTGCCGGCGGCAGTTGGTCGCCGTATTCCGCCGCTTCGCGGGCCAGTTTCTCCACCATGCGCACGCTGAGTCCGTCTTTGAGTATCTGCTTGAAGATCTTTAGCTGGAGTTTCGCGTCGCCCACCGAGAGGAGCGCTCGTGCATGGCCCATGTCGAGCTTGTGGTCGCGCAGGGCGAGCTGTATCTCGGCCGGGAGTTTCAGAAGGCGCAGATGGTTGGTGATGAGTGTGCGCGATTTTCCCACCCTCTCGCTTAGGCGCTCCTGGGTGAGGTCGTAAGTGTCGAGCAGCTTGCGGAATGCGAGTGCCACCTCTATGGCGTTGAGGTCTTCGCGCTGAATGTTTTCGATGAGGGCCATTTCCGTCACCTCGGTGTCGGTGACAGTGCGCACGTAGGCGGGCACCGAAGTCAGTCCGGCTCTTTTGGCGGCTCGCCAGCGGCGTTCACCCGCTATTATCTGATAGCCGCCGTCGGGCGAGAGGCGCAGCGAAAGGGGCTGGATGATGCCTATCTCGCGTATGGATGATGCGAGCTCGTCGAGGCTTTCGTCGGGAAAACTGCGGCGTGGCTGCTCGGGGTTGGGGGTGATGGAGTCTATGTCGATCTCGGATATGGCGCTTCCGCCGTCGGTTCTCACTTCAGAGATGCCGATGAGCGAGTCGAGGCCGCGGCCGAGTGCGTTGCGTCTGATAGCCATTGGAGTGAGTGGTGGTTATTGGTTTTTCTTGCGGTTGCGTGCCAGGAGTTCCTTGGCAAGCTGAATATAGGCGATTGAGCCGCGCGAGTCAGGATCGTAGAGTATCACGGGGAGACCGTGGCTGGGCGACTCTGAGAGCTTTATGTTGCGGGGTATCACTGTGGAGAATACCATGTCGCCGAAGTGTCCTTTCAGTTCCTCGAAAATCTGATTTGCGAGTCGCAGGCGGGCATCATACATGGTCAGCAGGAAGCCCTCTATCTCAAGCGACGGCTTCAGGCGGCTTTTGATGATTCGTATGGTGTTGAGCAGCTGCGAGATGCCCTCGAGGGCGAAATATTCCGACTGCACGGGGATGATTACCGAGTCGGCGGCTGTGAGCGCATTGACGGTGATGATGCCCAGCGAAGGGGAGCAGTCGATGAGGATATAGTCATATTTCTCTTTCAGGGGAGAGAGTACGCGCAGGAGTGCTTTCTCACGCTCCCTGCGGTTCATGAGTTCCACTTCCGCGCCCACGAGGTCGATGCGCGAGCAAATCACGTCGAGGCCCTCGATGTCTGACTTCACGATGCTGTCGGCCACGGGATAGTCATCGACGATGCATTCATATATTGAGGCGGGGGCGGCGTTGCCGTCGAGCCCAAGCCCGGAGGTGGCGTTGGCCTGAGGGTCGGCGTCTACCAGGAGTACGCTCTTCCCTTCCGTGGCGAGGCATGCCCCGAGATTGAAGGCGGTGGTGGTCTTCCCCACTCCCCCTTTCTGATTGGCTATTGCTATTATCTTGCCCATAGGAATGATGTGTTGGGATGCCCCCGGAGGCAATAGCTCCGGGTTGAAACTGCAAAATAAACAAAAATTACCGATATTTGCAATTTTCAGACATGTTTTCACATCCATTAACACAAAAAATTAAGGCCGCGCCTGCGGCGGCGCAGCCTGTCGGGGGTCAGAGCGGGCAAAGAGGGCGGATGCCGGGGCGCAGCGTATGGTGGGCTGCTGCATCCCTGAGTTGCGAGAGGGCGGTGTCGGCACGCTCGCGCCAGACGGGGGCGCAGCCCGGAATGATATCCGAGCAGCGGTCGGCCATCACGCGGGCCACGGCATATTCATGTATCTTCTCCCTGATGTAGATGATGCTGTCGGGGTGGGGGTGATGCGCAAGCCGGAATGTGAACTGCGGGCTCTTCTCGAGGGTGTCGGAATGACGCGCGCGGCGATCCGGCAAGAGTGTGTCGTGGAGAGCCTGCCTGGTTTCGGCCATAGCCGTGGCGAGCACTCTCCTTACCCGGTCGAGACCTCCCTGCTCCTCGCAGATGTCGGCCATCTGGTGGCGGCGGTGGCGGTCGAGTTCTGGGTGAAGTTCCTGCTCGAGCCATGCGGCTGAGCGTATGTCGGCGAGCACTTCCTCGCTCAGAATCTTAATCCTGCGCTGCATTGAGATGCTTTCTTGAGGGTCTGACACGCTTGCACAGCGACTCGCGGAGCATCTCGAGGCTATCTCCGGCAAGGCGGCTGTAGTCGTCGGTGTCGGCCTTGTTGGTGATCATGAACCATTCCGAAGTGGCGTATGCCACCACATACTGATGGATTGAGGCGGCGATCGAGGCTGTGGCCGACGGGTTGAAATTGTCGGGCATCGTCAGCAGGAGAAGCACGGGGTCGTCGCTGAGCTGCAGCGTGTTGTCTGCACTGAGCTCTTCAAGTGTCAGTACCTCGGAGAGTTCCGTGCTCACGCGCGCCAGGGCATTGCCGATGCTTCGCATGATCTGATTGAGGTTCTCATCGTCGTTGTTGGCCTGCATCAGGGCCACCTGACGATAGTTTTTGCCGTCGCCGCGGCTTCGTCCGGTGAGGTAGGTCTTGTTCTGGATGTCGTAGACGAGTTCCTTGATTTCGAGTTTGATTTTCACTTGCATGGTCTGGATTGTTTGATGGGTTGAAAATTATTGAAGGTTATGTCATTGCGCGCGCACCGGAGCCCGGTGGTGATAGAGGATGGCGGCTGCTTTTGCAGCGGCTTCGTCGCTGCGCGCGAAAGCCGTGGCAGCGCGTTGCGGACACACTATCTCTTGCCATTCACCCAGCAGATAGGCTTCCAGCATCTGCTCGAGCGCGTTGCAGAGTTGCTCTTCGTCGGGGCCTGCTCCGCGAGCGAGGCGCAGCGTAAGGGCCTCGTCGGTGTTGGAGACTCTTTCGAGAAATGGACGGCACAGGTCTATGACGCGCATGGCGGCATCGTCGAAAAAGGTGTGCAGGAGCGCATGGTCGGCCTCGTCGGGCACTACCCGCTCATAGTCGGGGCTTTCCTCGCGGCCTCGGGTGCCCACCCATGCCATGCGGCGCGATGCCGTGGCGAAGACTTTGTCGCGCCTGATGATGATTGATGTCTGCATGAGAGTGTTGATTTTTTAAGAATTATGAGATTTGTGTGAAAAATGAATTTTTTTTTGTAAATTTGCAGTCGCAATTCCGCAATGTGGCCGGAACTTAATATCCGAATTGAAAATGAATAAGAAGCAGAAGACCATAATATATGTGGCTCTCGGCGTGGCAGCTGCTATGGCGGCGCTTGTCATAGTCTTGATTATCAGCAACAACAATCGCACCGTAAGCCTCAACGAGGCCGAAGCGCGCGCCGATTCACTCGCCCTTGCCAACGATCGCCTGGTGCTCACCAACGAATTTAATGAACTCAATGCCAACTTCTCGATGTATGAGGATAAGCAGATGTATCTCTCAAACGATTCGCTCGTGCAGCAGTATAATCAGGCCAAAATGAAGGTGGAGGGTCTGCTTCAGGAACTCAATCAGGAGAAGAAGAACAATGCCGCCAACCGCGCCCGCATCAAGGCCCTCGAGAGCGAGATCGCTACCCTGAAGGGTATTCTCAGGCATTATCTCGAGGAGATAGATCGCCTCTCGAAGGAAAACGAGGGGTTGCGCACGGAGATTCAGCAGGTGAAGAGCCGCAACGAGCAGCTTACGTCGGCTGTGACCGTGGCCACCAAGAGCAATGAGGAGCTGACGCAGACCGTGAAACTTGCCAAAAAACTCAACCTCACCGGTTTGCGCCTGACAGCGCTCAACAAGAAGGGAAAGACTGAGAAGAAGGTGGGCAAGGCCAAGCAGCTTGAGGTGAATTTCTCGATAAGCCCCAACTCCACGGCTTCGGCTGGAATGAAAGATTTCTACGTGCGCATCGTCACTCCTGAAGGCAGTCTCCTCGGGGGAGGTCTCTCATTCCCGATGGATGGAGCCAATGTGCCGGCCACGGCGAAGAGGAGCGTGGAGTATGCCAACGAGGAAATATCCGTCACCATATATTGGGACGTGAACACCACCCTAACCTCGGGCGACTACACCGTGGAGGTGTTCTGCGACGGCTATCGCCTCGCCTCGCGCCATTTCCAGCTCTGATACCGGTCAGAAGAGCGAGAGCTGAGTGGCCCGCCTCATGAGCGCGGCCGCGGGAGCCGCATTCCCTCCATATTCTTCAGCAAGGCGCGGATAGGCCATCTCATTGAGGCAGATATGAAGCCCTATGGCGCGCGTCATCAGCAGATCGTCGTGTTTTCCCGACACTGCCCCATAACTTCCGTTGGGACGTCGCTGATAGGTCAGGAATTCATCGATGCAGGCTTCGTCGCGCTCAGTGTAGAGCCCTTCACGCACCACTCTCACCAGATTTGAGATGATCATAGGCTTCGTGCTGATGTTGGTGTGGAAGCCATATTTGCGCGGTCGCCCCTCAACTATGTCTTCCGGACTCTGACGGCGGGCATAGAGATTGCCGTAGACGCTGCGGAGCTGATTGAGGATGAATAGCGATTGGTCGCCGTCTACGTATCGTTCCGGGTCGCGTGTCTCGATAGTGTTCGATTCTATCACGAGCAGTGCCTCGCCATACCAACGTGCGATTCGTGCCGACAGCCATGCCAGCTGATCCATGTCGCAGTGTCCGCGCCATTGGGCGGCGATCGCCGGCTTTCCTCCGGTGGCCATCCCGAGGCGGTCGAACACCGCTATCACGCTCCAGTCGGCCTTCATGCTCCGGCCTCCCACATCCACCACCACAAGGTAGCGGTCGCTGATGCGTCTTGCCCGGCCGGCGCCGTCGGTGTCGGGCTCATCCCACACTTTGAGCCGCCCCCTCGGGTCGTCATGGAAGCATATCCCGCTGAGTGCGGCGGCACCGCTCTCGGCGTGGCCGAGAAGTTCGCCCGTCTTTCGCGGCGGCCTGCATTCCTTGCGCAGTTCCAGAGCTTTATCGCGCTGAAACACATTGGCTCCGCTGCTGACAAAGGCCTCCAGATCGCTGCTCGGATATTCTGCCATGAGATGATCATGGTTGTTGTAGCCGGCACGGAGTTTCTCATACCATGCTATAGCCTCAAGGGTGGCGCCGGCAAGCCATAGATTCCAGAGGTATTCCCCCGTAGCCTTGCGGTCGTCGTCGGTGAAGTTCTCGTGGCGCCCCTCCACGAGCCTGCGGGCAAATGCCTCGCGGTCGGCTATCGGGATGCTGTAGCGTTCTATCTCAAACCAGGGTATGAAGAGAGGCCTGTAGAGCGAGGAGCCACGCTTCGCCGCCTCGTATTCCCGGTGGAAATATGTGCCGGTTCCGTTGGCTGTGGATTCCATCACTATCATGGTCTCCGGCTCGAGAAGCACGCCTGAGGTGGCAGCGCGTATTATGTCTTCCGGTGTCTTGCCGTCGGTCTGCTTCCATAGTCCCACCTCGGTGAGATGCACCAGCGCATAGTCTCCTCCGCGGCTTGAGTCGGGGCGCTCGGCGCTGCCGGCCTTTATTTTGAAACATCGGCGCGGAATGCGGATGGCTGCGTTGCTGATGCCGTTGCTGACATAGCGCTTTTCTTTCGCGGATATTTCCTCGCCTTCATCGGCAAGCATATAGCCGGGATAGGAATCGAGGGCGGTCTTTGCTATGTCGAGCACCTCGTCGGTGCCGGCGTGCTGCTGGGCCACTATGAGCGAGTTGAAACCCTTGCGACGCATGAGCTGGATCCATAGCATATATGTCTGTGTGGCCGTGGATCCGCCCCATTGGCGGGCCTTGACAAGGATAAGGCGGATTGGCTCGCCCGCCTCGCGCATCTTCTCGAATTCTCCGATAAGGTGCCTCTGAGGATTGTTGAGCACAAACGGACACCCGTCGATGCCCCCTTTAGGCTTTATCCTTACGAACTTGTAGGCCCAGAAGGGAAAGTCGTGCTCGCAGCGGAGCCGGCACCATCTTAGTCGGGCATTCTCCTCCGTGCCCGGGAATACTTCCGTCAGTCTGCGTCCGCGTTCCAGAGCCTCTACCTGTGGAAGACGCCTCATCGCTTCGGGCAGACGTATGGGTGTGGGATGCAGTTCAGGGCAGAAGAAGCTGAAACGCCTGCCCGGGCTCAGGTTGCCGGTCACCGGATCGTAGGGCGCGGTCTTGGCCATGATTCGGCGGCAGTCTTCTGCAAGCACTTCATTGATTATATCGTTTTCCATTTTTCCCCATTTTCAATTATTCTAAATTCTCCATTCTCAATTATTCTAAATTCCAAATTCCAAATTCTAAATTATTCTCAATTCTCCATTCTCAATTATTCTAAATTCTAAATTCCAAATTCTAAATTACCTCAAGGCAAAGTTGCGAAGTGATCCTCTCCGACATTATCAGCAGACGATGCCATCTTCTTGCCGGCGTCATCACTATAGTGCCCGCAGCCGGATTCCATGCGCGGAGCGGAGTGTAGTGGCTGCCGTCGTCTGATCCGAAGATTACCGCATAATTCCGGCAATCGGACAAACCGTGGATTTTTAGCCTCCCGATGCCCCTTCGCGCGGCGTTGCGCCTGTCGGTTGTCGCCGACATTGTCATGGGGCGCGTCAGAAGCACTCCCGGCAGCGATAGCGCCATGCTGTATTCTCGCAGTTGCGCGTAGTCGATTCCTGCCGGAAGAGGTAGGGGAGTGGAGCCGGATGCCCCTGAGTGACGCAGCGATAGCGGCAAACATCCTCCGGACACCTCGCGCCAGTCGGCTATCCAGTCGAAAGGGTCTATGTCAGAATCCTTCTGCCGCAGAGTCTCTTTTGCAAATGGCGTTATGACCCCGGAGGCTGAGCAGAATACGCTGTAATCGGCCGCGGGAGCGACTTTTGAGGAGTATTTATATCCGGTGCGCGGATTTCCCTGAAGAAGATAATATTTATCCGGTGCAGCCACTGATGCCTTCATGGCGCTTTCAGAGAGGAATGAGAAGCGTATTCCCATGGCGTTGCCGCCGGTGGCGCTCCTGACGCTGCCTAATGAGCCCCGGGTGTCTTTCGCATCGGGCAGATAAAGCGGATAACAGGCGTAGATCTCAGCCGGCCATTCGTCTGACCCTTGCTGAAGTGTGAGGCTCATCCGCGCTGGCCTGATCGGTATGCGAAGCGAGAGTGTCAGGGTGTCTTCCGTAATGGAAGAGGCTGTGATCTCGGGATGCGGAGGATACTCTGACGGCATCATCACCGCCTGAGGAGTGGGAAATGACTCCGCGCTGCCGTCATCGTAAACTCTGCCGTAGACCCTGAAAGGGAGGATGAAGAGCCCGCTGCGCCGGAGATCGGTCGATGTCCTGAAAAATGCCTCGGCCGCCCTCTCCACTATGGCTTGCATGAGGCGCTCGGCCGTCTCGCAGTCCACACGCGATATCTCTCCTCCAAGCAGCAGCGCTGCCTTCTCGGAGTCACCGCTCTTCAGGGGCACCCTGATGTTGAAGGTGGGAAACTGCCTTTCTTCCGTAAGAGCGAACCGGGCCTTTCGTGCTGCGGAGGCTGCAGCACATACTGACGAGTCTGTGGCTGCCCCGGAATCTTCATCGCCGTCAGAGACGGAAAAATCGGCCATAAATTCTATCTCCCCGTCGCGGCATGTGAAATCGTTGGCATCGGGGTCTTTTGCAATCAGGGGTATCAGCATAGTCTTTCAGCGTGCATAGATTATGGCCCGGGCTGTGCGCGGGGTAATAAAGAATTCCGGAGCACCATCGAATATGGCGGCGGATACGCATTCTATTTTCGGCATCCCCGGGTTACGTTTCCGTATTTCGCTATAGCGCTTGAAGAGGGCCGCATACATCCTCCTGCGCTGGGGAATCATGCCGCTCAGCGCATCAGGATTGGTTTCCATACGCGACATAACGTCGCGCGCCCTGTAGGGGTCTACCCAGAACCTCGATGCCGGGGTTGCCACAAGCCGCTCCATGTTGTTCAGATCAGTATTGTAATTGTTTTGGCTGAAGAAAGCCGCCCTCAGTTCAGCGTTGCGCTCCTGTGCAAAGTCGCTTCTAGATCCTTTTCTTTTCATTATGCAATGCGTTAAATATTTCTCTTAAAAGTTAGCAATGCAAAATTACAATGCAGACTTGCATATCGCACAACAAAAGATGTTAAAAAGTATTAACCCACTGCCACATTCCCGCAGCCACCAACGGTGACTATTTTCTGAAGATTTGATTAAATTACAACTTGATAAGGAAATACATAAGCCTACATATAGAGAAAATTGACTTCATGATATAATGCTTGTGAGCAATATGATGGCAGACAGTGATTAGTTACTGCAATATCGCTCGAAGGTATAGTTACGGCAAATCAAGGCTAAAATTGCCAATAACAGACCATTGCATTCTCAGTCGAAATGGATGTATGCCGATGGCTCGATAGTGCCGATTCCCGCATACAACGGTGTCAAATTTACCCTGTCTCAAACCAAAGATTATGTAGGAGGCAAGACAATCCGTATAGACGGTTCAAGGCAATCCTTCCACCGTGTATATAAAGTTCGACCCGACACGAATGGTTCTGGCCGTTTATAGCTCCAACCCTGATACCCCGCGTCAAGCAACAACTGCACAATCGCAAGGAGTAGGAATAACTTTATCAACGCCTTCTTTCAGAGGAAACACACCCGAGGATCAAGGTTTCGCCTAAGGAGAAGTTTTATCCGATGATTTCAAACTCTGGCTAAGCTGCCATCCCGGTCTCAGCATCGATGAAGCCCTTCACCGTTACCGAGACGAGAAGAAACAACGTTCGCGAGTGAGATTGAAGCATTAGTCGGCATAGCCGGTATGCGTTTGCGTAGCAATCAATACTCACCGCAAAGCCAAGCAACGACGCCAAGCCCTATAATTAAAAATCTATCTCCAGAAGGCGTAAAATTGGTCTTCTAGGAATTATTATCGTATATTACTGTCCTAATTACAAGGCTACTATTGATACATAATTATAATTTTAGTAATTTTGTAACTAAATTTATGAAT
>CAYPGW010000045.1:0-21666 GCA_964410515.1 uncultured Sangeribacter sp.
TTTTTACAAAATGACTAAAGAAGATTATTATGCCATACATATCGATTGAAAGCGGGAAACTGACCGCTGAGCAGAAGAAAGAACTGATTGAACGGCTCACAGCGACAGCTTCCGAGATAACCCATATCCCGGAACAATTCTTTATGGTGACAATAAAGGAACTTCCCGATGAAAATTTCGGCATCGGGGGCAAATCCATTGACGAGATAAAACGCAACTTTAAACAATGAAAAACATTCTTGATATAAGTTGTCGAACTGAATTTCGGCAATGGCTCACCGAGCATAGCTCCACCGAAAAGGAGTGCTGGTTAGCTGTAAAAAGGGGGAAAATGCCGCCCGCAGATGCCCTGTGGTATCTCGATGCGGTGGAAGAGGCGTTATGCTTCGGGTGGATTGACTCTACACTGAAAAATGTTGATGGTGTCTCTCTTCAGCGATTCGGCCCTCGCTCAAAATCGGGAAGATGGACAGAACTGAATAAGGAGCGTTGTCGCCGGCTTGAGAAACTCGGGATGATGACTGATAAGGGACGCAAGGTATGTCCGGACCTCGATGCAGAATTTGTGATTGATCCGGATATCGTTGAGGTCTTTAGCATTAATCCGACCGCCCGGGAAATTTTTAAATCCTTTCCTTCCCTATATCAACGAGTGCGCATCGACAATATCCAGAGAGTAAAAGCCAATCCTGAACTATTCCGTAGTAGGCTCAATAAATTGATTGAAGCGAGCGTAAAAGGAGAAATGATTGGCGACTGGCATGATTACGGCCGCTTGCTTGATTATTAACTTTCTGATGCCTCACATTGCTCAAATGTGCCGATGAATTAGTATTGTATATGTCCAACAATAGGAAAGCCCCCGGCTGATGGAGTCGGAGGCTATCGATTTATCATGGGGTAGGGTGATCAATGGATTTCTGTCTCAGGAGCTACAGAGGTTTCGGAGCGGCGTTTCGCCTCCCATCCCAGTGCCGACGCGCCGAGCACGGCTGCATCGCTCTCCTTGAGTTCGGAGAGAATTATCTGGGTCTTGCCCCTGAAGATAGGCATAATGTTTTTCTCAAAAGCCTCCTTTATTGGCTTCATGAGCAGATCTCCGCTCTTGGCCAGACCGCCGAAGAGGATGATGGCCTGCGGAGAGGAGAATGCCACCATGTCGGCAAAAGCTTCTCCGAGGATATGGCCTGTATATTCAAAGATATCTTTTGCCAGTTTGTCGCCTGCCATAGCCGCACCATATACATCTTTCGAAGTGATGTTCTCGATGTCGATGTTGCGGAGGGTAGAGGGTTCCTGACGGATCTCGAGAAATTCCCTTGCGGTGCGTGCCACGCCGGTGGCGGAGCAGTAGGCCTCGAGGCATCCGGTGCGTCCGCATCCGCACATTCTTCCGTTGTTGCGCTTCATCACGAGGTGGCCGAGCTCACCGGCATTGCCGTCGTGACCGTAGACCATCTGGCCGTTGATGACGATACCCGATCCCACACCTGTGCCGAGGGTGATCATGATGAAATCTTTCATGCCTCGGGCGGCGCCGTAGGTCATTTCTCCGAGTGCTGCGGCATTGGCGTCGTTAGTTACAGCCACGGGTATGCCTCCGAATGCCTCGCTAACCTTGTCGGCGAGGGGAATCACTGGGCCCCAGGGGAGGTTTGGCGGATTCACGATCTCTCCGGTATAGTAATTCGCGTTGGGCGCTCCTATGCCGATGCCCTGAATCTTATCTTCGGCATCGTTAAGGCGGAGCAGACGCTCCACTGCCGTGTGGAGTTCCGCAACGTAATCATCAAACTCAGCGTGTTTCTTAGTCTTGATGGAGTCGCTGGCTATCACCTGCCCGCGTGCGTCGACGATACCGAAGACGGTATTCGTGCCGCCGATGTCAACTCCTAAAACGTATGGTTTTGTCATGAATCTTGAGTTATTGAGGGTTAACAATGATTATCTCTGATCTGAGACCGACTTGCCGGAGAGATGCCGATCTGTCGTTACAACACACAAAGGTAATCAATATTTTTCTAAATGAAAAATAAGTATTCATAAATTATCTAAAAATCGTATGTATTCCACTCCGGTCGGCGAGGTTGAGGCCTCGTATCTGCAATCTTGTGGCTGTAAACTCCGGGGCGGGTGGCATGATCGTATGGGCTCCAAAATGATTATCTTCCAGCAATATTTGCTTTTATAAAAACTATTCACTAATTTTGCAAGATATATGGTGTATCTGTTTCCGATACACTGAGACAAGGCAGGAACCTGAATCCTGCATTACATACATTCAAGCATCACATTCACCTTATGAAACTGAAAGAAATTCTTGCTATATCGTTAGTGGCAGCCACCGGTCAGGGGCTGAGCGCTCAGGTTACGGTCAATATTGACGCAGCCCGCAGAGGGCCGATGATCAGCCCCACTCACTATGGCATATTCTATGAGGATATAAATCATGCCGCCGACGGAGGCCTCTACGCCGAACTGATACGAAACCGCTCGTTTGAAGACGATGCTTCGTCGGGCAGAGAGGGTGTAAGCAACTGGCGCAGTGCCGGCGACGCAAGGATGGAACTTGTGAAAGTAGGCCTCCTGAACGATGTGCAGCACAATGCCCTCAAGGTAACTGTGTCGGGCAAAGGCGGGGGAGTGGTCAATGAAGGCTTCTGGGGCATAAACGCTGTGGAGGGCCGAACCTATAAGCTATCTTTCTGGGCTAAGAGCAACAAAGGTTTCAAAGGCACACTGAACGCCAAACTTCAGTCTGCACAGGGCACAACGCTCGGCGATACCGGAGTGAAAGTATCTTTGTCGAAGGAGTGGAAGAAGTATACCGCCACCATCACCGCAACGGGTAATGACCCGAGGGCGGAATTCAGCCTTACGGCCGACAAGGCGGGAGAGTTCATGATAGATGTGGTCAGCCTCTTCCCGCCCACATTCAAGAATCGAGAAAACGGCATGAGACCTGACCTGGCGCAGATGCTGGCCGACATGCACCCCCGATTCCTGCGCTTCCCCGGGGGGTGCTTTGTGGAAGGGCAGAACAGTCCTGACAATGCTTTCAGGTGGAAACGCACCATTGGCCCTATAGAGTGTCGTGAAGGGCATGAAAATGTGAACTGGGGCTATCGCACGAGCGACGGCATCGGTTTCCATGAGTATCTTCAGCTTGCCGAAGACCTTGGCGCAAAGCCCCTATATGTGGTGAATGTGGGAATATGGCATGGAGGATGCACGCCTTACGACCAACTCGAAGAGTGGATAGGGGAATGCCTTGATGCGCTTGAATATGCCAATGGCGACGTCACCACGAAATATGGCAGGATGCGCGCCGACAACGGACATCCCGAGCCTTTCAATCTGGAATATATCGAGATCGGAAACGAGAACTACAACTTCAACATGGAGGATAATTCCGACCAGAGCGACCATTATCCCGAGAGATACATACAGTTTTACAATGCCATTAAGGAGAAGTATCCTTCGGTGCATTGCATCGGTAACGTTGAGTCGTGGGCTACTGACTATCCTTCATGGCGCAACGAATATCCGGTTGAGATAGTGGATGAGCATTACTATCGCAATCCGAAATGGTTTGCCGACAGATTCAATAAGTATGACAGTTATGACCGTGCGGGGCATAAGGTTTATGTGGGCGAGTATGCGGTGACCGACAATTTCGGCGACCTCGGCAATATGAATGCCGCTCTGGGTGAGGCCGTTTTCATGATGGGAATGGAAAATAACTCAGACGTGGTGGTGATGAACTCATACGCGCCAATTTTCGTGAATGAGAACGATGCCCGCTGGCGTCCGGACATGATCCGGTTCAATTCCTCTGAGTCTATGGGAACGCCTTCATACTATGTGCAGCAATTGTTTGCTAACAATATAGGAAATCAGGTTTTAGCCACAGACTGGACATACGATCTTACATATCCTGAGCCGGTTAAGGCTGATGTCGCTGCCGACAGTCACGTGGGCCTCGCATCGTGGGCCACTTCCGTGGCTTTTCGTGAGCCTCAGCTTATTGTCGACGGTAAGCAAGTTGATATCAGCGATTATGAGAAGTGGGAAAGCCGGTCGGGAAATTGGACTGTGACAGACGGCGAGTTCTTGCAGACCGGCATTCAGCAGCCGGCAGTGATAGTATGCCCGGTGAATATAGGCTCAGATAAATACACTTATAAGGTAAAGGCGAGGAAAATATCAGGTAAAGAGGGCTTCATGGCCGTTTTCGGGTATAAGGATCCCCGCAACTACGGTTGGTTTAATGTAGGAGGATGGTCTAATTCCCAGAATAATGTGGAGCAATGTATCGACGGCAGCCGTGTGGCCCTGTGTCGTGATAAGCGTTTCTCAGTGGATGCCGACCGTTGGTATGACCTTGAGGTAGTAGTGGATGGCGACAGCGTGCAATGCTATCTTGACGGCGTTCCTGACCTCTCATGCAAGTTGCTGAGCGGAAGCACCTACGATGGTGTCTATGCCTCTTCTACGATTGATGATGCCGATAAACTGCTTTACGTCAAGGTCGTGAATCTTGGAGCCGGCTATGCCGACGGAGTTGTGAATCTCGATAATTGCGAGGTGGACAGAAGCAGGAATGATGCCCTTGTCATGACGCGCCTCGCGGCTGCCAGCGGAGGAGATGAGAACACGCTCTCTGCTCCTGAGCATATCGCGCCCGAAGATGTGAAGGTGATGTTTGGCAATGCCAACAATGTGCATTTCAATGTTAAGCCGTTTTCAGTGAATATCATCAAGATTCCATTGAGATAAATCTCCGGAAAAATCGGGCAATGTTAGTTCGGAAGTATTTGTGAATACAAATTTACTCTCTACTGCAACGGCATGAATATAACTCAGCTGAAAATGTTGTGTGTGGGCGTGGCTGTCCTGCTATTGACTGCATGCAACGATGCCATCTTCATTGATGATCTCAACCTCCCGGATGAGACCTACGTCACTCTCGGAGGGGGCTGGGATCAGTGGTCGGCTGCCTATTCGGGAAAAGGCCTGACTAAAATAGTATTTGAATATCCGTCGGGTGAGAAGAAATACCTCAGATATGAGGATAAGGACGGTAAGGTGGTCGCTCCCGACTGCCCTCCGTCGCAGCTCGGTGCCATAGTCTATGACAATCCACTGCGAAGTTTTTACGTTGGTTTTTACGGCGATATACTCTATGTCACGTCGCTCTATAACGCTTCTTCGGCCGATTCCTTCACGCTTCTGCTTGAGTATGATTACGGGGCCATGAAGCGCATTGAAGTGCAGATAGAAGCCGGGGCTCCGTTGGAGATGACGTATTGGAATCCGACCGGCGACCTGATGCTGCAAGATGACTACGAGACCTTGACGCGCTCTGCAAGCCTCACCAACAACGGGCCTGTCACGCAGCGATGGGGTATCAGGCCGTATACGTATATGGCATGCTCACACATGGTGACTCCGGATGAGGAATGGGCCAACGGCCTGACCCTGACAATGCCGATGCTCGAGTATTTTAGAGGAAACTGGGTCTGGGCCGATTATCAGAATGTGGAATTGGGAGTTTTGGAAGATGTAGATTTGCATACTTACCTGTTTAATGAGGAAATAGAGGTGGAAGTGCCTCCCTTTAAAAAGGCTACGGTGGTGTTTACGGTTCACAAGACATTGGCCCGCCAGACAGGATTCGTGCAACTCTTTAATCCGGCCGATGAGACTTATCGGGATTTGGATGTGACCTGGAGTTCCTATTATCCCACCACATACGAATACACTGTGGAATATGAATAGAATTAGCACATCAGCCATATTTTTTCTTCTCATGTTGTTCTTCTGGCAGCTCACATGCCGGGCAGAAGACTCCGTTCCCTCGTCCTTCTCACGTGCTCCGGAGTGGAGATTAGGCGTGGAAGTTACACCGCAATGGGTGATCCCGACTAATAGTTTTCTGAAAGGCGACAATGCTGAAGAGAAGGAAATCAGCGGCGCATTCGCAGGTGACATAAGGGCCGCTTTCCGTTTCAATCCCTCCACTCGGGAAGGAATTCTCTATAAGGGGCTTTATCAGGGTCTCGGCCTCGGGGTATGCACCTATTTCCCCGGCCGCCAGCTCGGCAGTCCCTTCTCAGCATACGCTTTCCAGGGTGCTCCGATAGTGCATTTCGGCAAGACTTCATGGCTCGGCTATGAGTGGCAGTTTGGTGTGGCATTCGGTTGGAAGCATTTCAACTCACAGACACCCGACAACAATGCCGCAGTCAGCACAGCCGTCACAGCCCACATGGGGATCGGCCTCAAGTTCCACCATATTCTTTCTGAGAGGTGGCAACTTTCTGCGGGAGTAATGGCAAAGCATTATTCAAACGGCAACTCATCCTGGCCCAACGCGGGGGTGAACACCGTAGGGCTCTCCGTGGGGGTGGATTATGTGATTGATCCAAAACCCGAACCTGCTGAAGATGCCGGCGCCGATATACAGGCGGAAGCCGATAAGCCCCGCTGGAATTATGACATCACTGTCTACGGAGCATGGCGCAAGCGTATTGTCACTATCGGCGATCCGGCCGAGCCTACGCTATGTCCCGGCAAGTTCGGTGTGCTTGGCCTGCAGTTCTCACCGATGCGGCAATTAAACCGTTGGGTAGCAGTAGGCCCCTCGCTTGATATTCAATGGGACGAGAGCGCCGGGCTTGCGCCATATCATGTGGACGGAACCTATGGCGAGACGATCAGATTTGTGCGTCCGCCCGTAAGCAAACAGATAAGTGCCGGAATCTCAGCACATGCCGAACTTACCATGCCGATATTCTCGGTTAATGGTGGTGTAGGCTATGAGGTGATAAACCCGAAAGGCGACAAGGCCTTTTATCAGTCATTGACTCTGAAGGCATTTGTCTGCAAGAATGTCTATCTTAATGTTGGATATCGTCTCGGGCGCTTCAAAGACCCGCAAAATCTGATGCTTGGCATCGGCGTGAAACTGTGAATTCTTACCCTCTGCGACTTAGTCTATTTTTTGCTACTCAGGTGTTTGGTTTAGGGCGGATGAGGCTTATATGACTTATATGACTTATATGACTTATATGACTTATGGGGCATATAATTAGTCTTTGTTATTTACGTTTCAACTCTTGAAAGCGAGGATATATTCAGTGATGAGGTTATAGATATCCCGCTCTTTTTCCATGTCGAGACTCCCGAGCAGGGCTTTATGTTTCTCAATGGTAGGAAAATCCTTCCTCGCTGCGGGCCCGGTCTGTGCCTCTTTCGGGTGGACGGTCTTCAGTTTTTCTATAGTCTCCTCCACAAGCGGATTGATGATGCCTTGATCTATAGAGCATTTGTCGAGTATATCCCGGCTCATCGCTATCAACGCATTGCTGAAGTTGCAGGCAAATACACCCGCGAGATGAATCTTCCCGCGCTTCTCGCTGTCGGCCTCCGCCACGTTTGTAAATCCATATTCCGAGGCCACCTTCGAAAGGAAACGGAGCGTTTCGGCATTGTTGCCTTCAAGCAGCAGAGGGATACGGGCGGGGGAGAGGTCTCTTTCTTTGCTGATGGTCTGGAACGGATAGAACACTCCGTAGCCTCTGCATCTCACATCTGCAAGCACATCTTTTGGAACGCTACCCGATGTGTGCACAACAATGCTTCCGTTGCAGTCGAGCCTGCCTGCCACTTCCTGCACAGCGCTGTCGCTCACCGCTATCACGATAAGCGCGGCGTCTTTGTCGAGTCCATCGAGTGTGCGGGAATTGACCGGCTCGGTGCGGAATATGCGTGCCAGTTGGCTGCCTACTTTTCCTTTCCCTATCACAGCAACCTTCATGTCAGAACTCCTCTTTCAGTCTGCGGTAAAGATGGTGAAGCGGGAGTCCCATCACATTGTAGAAACTGCCGTCGATGCGTGCTACTGCGGCACACCCGATCCATTCCTGTATTCCGTAGGCGCCGGCCTTGTCGAGGGGCTTATATTTCTTCACATACCATCGCGCCTCATCTTCTTCGAGCGGGGCGAACGTCACATCGGTAGAGGTGGAGAAACTCTCCATCTTGTCTTTTGTGGTTATCGTCACACCGGTCACAACCGTGTGGGTCTTACCCTGCAGCTGCATGAGCATCGCCACAGCATCATCCTCCGACTTTGGTTTCCCGAAAATGTTGCCGTCCAAAACCACCACCGTGTCTGCCGTGATCACCATCTCATTGCTCCTGATGTCTTCTGCGTATGCCTTTCCCTTTAGGCGGGAAAGATATTCGGCCACCTCCACGGCGGGGAGAGTGGCTGGGTATGTCTCTACAATACCGTCCTTTGTCTTGACTTCAAACGGAACGTCGAGCATCTGCAGCAGTTCGCGGCGACGCGGCGATTTGCTCGCCAGAATTATATGATATTTCTTCAGATTCTCAAGCATGGTCAATCCTTTTTATAGTTTCTCCATTTTTCAAGAAGGGCTGTCATGTCAGGGGGGATGGGGCATTCAAAATCCATCTCCTTTCCTGTGCGCGGATGTCTGAATCCGAGTGTGCGGGCGTGAAGCGCCTGGCGCGGACATGTGTCGAAGCAGTTCTCAATAAACTGTTTATATTTAGAGAAAGTTGTGCCTTTCAAAATTTTGTCGCCACCATAGCGGGCATCGTTGAAGAGGGGATGCCCTTTCCATTGCATGTGTACCCTGATCTGATGCGTCCGGCCGGTTTCGAGCTTGCATTTCACGCAGGTGACGTAGCCGAAGCGCTCCAGCACCTCATAGTGGGTCACGGCATGTTTGCCTATCTCAGGATCGGTGAAGACTGCCATCTGGAGTTTATTGCGCGGATTTCTCGCTATGTTGCCGGTGATAGTGCCTTTGTCTTCATCGAAATCACCCCACACCAGAGCCACATATTCCCTGCGTGTTGTTTTATTGAAAAACTGCAGGCCGAGATCAGTCTTGGCTTCCGGTGTCTTGGCTATAACGAGAAGCCCGCTTGTGTCTTTGTCTATGCGGTGCACGAGGCCTAGCCGCGGGTCGTTTACGTCATAGTTGTCGTCGTCTTTGAAATAGTAGGCGAGGGCATTCACGAGGGTGCCGCTGTAGTTGCCGTGTCCGGGATGCACCACAAGTCCTGCCGGCTTGTTAACGACCAGCACGTCGCGGTCTTCATACACCACGTCAAGGGGTATATCCTGCGGAATTATCTCCGACTCGTAGCGCGGACGATCCATCACGATGCTCACCACGTCGAGCGGCTTCACCTTATAACTTGATTTTACCGGCTTGCCGTTGACTATGATGCACCCCGCGTCGGCCGCCTGCTGAATGCGGTTGCGCGAGGTTCTGGTCATGCGGTCTACGAGAAATTTGTCTACCCTCAGTAATTGCTGTCCTCGATCGGCCTCGAAGCGGAAATGCTCATAAAGTTCTCTTCCGTCAGCACTGATGAAGGTTGGAACATCGAGAGTGTCCTCCGCATCCGCCTCAGGGAAAGCGGGCAAACCCTCCTCTTCGGGTTCAGTGTCAATAATACTCATACGATTCCGGTTCGGTGGTTTCAGTCTCTTCTGTCGAATAAGAGGAGTTGTCTTCAGGCTCTTCAGTGGCTCCGTATGAGTAGCCGAAGTTCGGGTCTATATCTGAGCGTATGGAGTCTCTCACAGCTTCGAGATTGCCGTCGAATACTTCCATTACTATATGAGCATTGACGGGCACCTTCTGCATTTTCTTCACAACTTTGCCGTCTGCGAAGATCTTTGAGATGCAGTCGTTCTCGCCAAGAATCTTTATCACGCGTATGTTTTTGAAGCCAAGTTCCTCGAGGCGGGCCTTCCCCTGCCTGAATGATGTGGACTTCAGGGCGTCTTCGCGCGGATTATTGTCTTCGTCGATGATCACCTCTTTGGGATGCACTGCATTGATATAGAGGAAGATCTTTCTTCCCGGCTTCACTATGGAGTTGGCTTTTGGAAATTGCTCTATCACGTAGCCCGGTTTCTCGTCTTCTTTATAAAGGGAGTCGCGTATGTCTACCTTGAAGCCCTTTGAATGAAGAATCTCGATGGCTTGACTATACGACATTTTCTCCACTCCCGGCACCGTAGCGCTCTCGCCGTGGCGGGTGAAGATGGCGAATGAGAAATAGACTATGCCGAGCCCGGCGATTGCTACAAGCATGATGATCAGCACATTTGCAAGCACCGGATGTCGTCCTAAAAATCCTTTATCGTTCATATTTTGTTTCCGCTTTGTGAAATCGACTCCAAAGTTAGTAAATTTTCTTGTAAAAATCATCGTTGTATGAGAATTTTTTATTAACTTTGCATGCTAATTATGCGAAAACGGTATTGTTATGCCTTATTCGTGAATTTCACAATTACGTTTCAGATGATAAAACTTCTCAATAAAATCTGCATGATAGCCGTGGCGTGTTTAGCGCTGACGTCGTGTGGAGAATATAATAAGGTGCTGAAAAGCAGCGATATACAATATAGGTTTGATTATGCTCGCAAAGCCTATGAGCAGCGCAAATATATGCAGGCCATCACACTGCTGCAGGAGTTGCAGATGCCTTTGAGGGGTACGGAGAACGGTGAAGACGCGGTATTCCTGCTTGCGATGTCATATTTCGAGAATAAGGACTATCTGAACTCAGGTGTCTACTTCAAGAATTATTATCAGCGCTATCCTCGTGGAAAATATGCCGAGCTCGCACGTTTCTATTCAGGCTACGGATACTATCTCGACTCTCCCGATCCTCAGCTCGACCAGACGATTACGCTGAAGGCCATGGAGGAACTGCAGGGTTTTCTCGACTATTTCCCCAACAGCGACAAGGCCGGTATTGCCAAGAATGCCATCTTTGAGATGCAGGATAAGCTGACACTCAAGCAGCTGCAGAACGCTCAGCTTTATTATAACCTCGGAAATTTTCTCGGTAATAATTATGAGTCGTGCATCATAACGGCTAAAAATGCACTGAAAGATTTTCCTTATTCCAAATATAGGGAAGACTTTGAGATGCTGATTCTGAAGGCAAAATTTCAGGAAGCCAAAAACTCTGTGGCCGAGAAGAGCGAGGATCGCTACCGCGATGTGGTGGATGAGTATTATTCATTCATCAATACATATCCCGAATCGAAGAATATGGCTGAGGCTCAGTCCATCTTCAATATCGCATCAAAGCATCTCGGAGAATAAACACACTTATTCAGTAAAAAATTCAACACACCATACGTAAATCATAATTGCATATTATGGACTACAAGAAGACCAACGCACCGCTGACAACCGTGACACGCGACATGATCGCCATGGCCGAACAGACCGGTAATGTGTATGAAACTGTCTGCATCATCGGGAAACGCGCCAACCAGATCGCAGTAGACCTGAAGAAGGAACTCGAGAAAAAACTTGCCGATTTCGTTTCGGCAGACAATCTCGAGGAGGTGAGTGAAAACCGCGAGCAAATCGAGATCTCACGTTTCTATGAAAAACTTCCGAAACCGACTCTGCTCGCAACTCAGGAATATCTTGAACATAAACTCTACTTCTCAAATCCGCTGAAGGAGCGTGAGAAACTAAACGATTGATTCCTTCAATCTCCCCATCCCTTCAGAATTTGATGATCAGCAATCGGCAATGAGGATTCATATCTTCAATCCTGAGACAGAATACGCCCTCGCTTCGGGGGCGTCTTTTTATACTCCACCCGCAAAGGTTGAGGAGATGCGTCGGCGTAATCAGCTCCTCCCTGAGGCTTGGGCAAGCCCCGGCGATGCGATTCTTGTGGATGATGCGTCGGCGGCGCACTCCGCTTTACGGCTTGTGGACTGGGCATCGCTGGGCCGGTTGTTTGAAGAGATGCCCGGCGCTGTCATCGAGCCCTGGGGCTGGAATCGTGCTTTATGGCAGAGACTTGTCGATCATGGAGTGTCTCCTTCGGCTATCCCGGAACTATCTCAGATAGATAGAATACGAGAACTTGCCCACAGGCGTTTGACAATAGCCCTTGCTCAAGAATGGAATAAGGGTGTGGGAGAGGAAGATAAGGTTCCTGTTCCGGAGGAGTTGTTTACAGAAAATCAGTGCCGGGAATATATGACGGCTAATCCGGGATGTTGGATGAAGGCTCCCTGGAGTTCAAGCGGGAGGGGTGTGATCAATACGGCGGCCGACATGACTCCGGATCTCGCCTTGCAATGGTGCCGTGGCATCATCAGGCGTCAGGGGAGTGTAATGGCAGAGACAGCCGCCTTGCGCATAGCAGATTTCGCTACAGAATGGATGATGCGCAGCGGGAAAGCGGAATATCTCGGCCTGTCACGCTTTGAGACTTCAAGGCGCGGAAAATATATAATGAACCATGACAGTTCCCAGTCAGTCCTGATAGACGGATTCCGCAGTTTGGCAAGGTTGGATCTCGAGGTGGTGAAAGAGTTGCAACGACGCATTCTTGAATCTGCACTGAACGGCTATGAAGGGCCGCTCGGAGTGGATATGATCGTGGAATCAGACGGCACTTTGCGTCCTTTTACAGAGGTCAACCTTAGGCACACTATGGGAATGATCAATCTGTTGAAGAAAAATATATATAATATATAATATATATAATATTTATAATATTCCCGGATAAACTACTCATCCAATTTCAGTTCATCATATCCTATTCTGAAAAAGCCGCTTGAGAAATCCTTAGGCCTTACAATCTCACGGTCGTAGACCACCACATCAATGTCTATGGGCACTATTCCCGCAGCCCGCGCCCGCGCGTCGCGTCCTTGTTCCGATTCATAACGCTTTGCTTCTTTCTCCAGATCTTCACGCGATCTGGATGTGAGACCTCTAACCACAGCATTGTCATATTGTGTAGGGCCTCCGCAGCAGTCGGGAGTGGTATAGATCGACGAAATGCTGCATTCGTCAAGCAAATCCTTCAGCCAGTCAAGGGCCAGCGCTACATTTCGCGCTCGTTCCGGAGTGTTGGAGCCTACTGAAAGCACTGCTTCCACCATGCCCGGCGAAGTTTTCATTTTCTTTTCAGTGTGATGATGGTGATTTCGGGATAGCTTGATCCCATGCGGCAGGGAATTGCCACCTCGCCGGCCCCGGTGTTTACGTAGAGCGATGGATGGGTTAGTTTCCTGACAAGACCGCCCGAAGTTGAGGGATTTCCGAAATCCTCTATCTCGCCGAGGTCATTCTCTGTGTAGAATCCTCCCCATGTGGCATATCTAAATGCCGATGGCGAAAATCTGCGTCCGAATGCGTTGATGCTCAACTGCATTGCATGAGTGTGGCCTGAAAGGCTGAGGTCTATGTTGGAATGCTTCCTCACGTCTCTTACCCAATGTTCCGGATTGTGGGTGAGAAGAATCTTGAAATTCTTGTCGTCGAGACCTCGTCCTCCGTCAGAAGGATAGGCCTTGTTGAGATCTCCATATTTGCCGAATGGAGGCTCACCCCAGTTCTCCACTCCGATAAGGGCGATTGAGTCGGTATTTGCTCCTGAGCGTTTTCGTATGAAGACATGGTCATTGTTGAGCATTTTCCAGCCGGCTTTGGCCTGAAGGGCCTTCAGGTTCTCGAGATTGGCAGTCTTGGCATCGGCCGATGGCCAGTCCACGTAATCACCGTAATCGTGATTTCCCAATATGGAATAGACGCCGTCGGTGGCATTCAGTGTGGAGAGAATACCTACAAAGGGTTTCATCTCGTCGGCCTTCTGATTCACAATATCGCCTGTGAAGACGATGAGATCGGGCCTGATGATGTTGATCATGCTCACCATCTCCGACACGAAAGCTGTGTTTTCACCCCAAGTGCCGAGGTGGAGATCGGATATCTGCACGATGGTGTATCCGTCAAACGATTTGGGAAGCCGCGAAGATTCGAGAGTGACATGTACTGTCTGAATATGGTTTCTGACAAACACTATTCCGTAAAGAATAGATCCGAATCCTATGCAGCTGAGAATCAGTCCGGCAACTCTGGTCCACATCCATCGGTGGCCTCCTCCGATTGCCGGTAGCCTGCCCAGTATGGAGAAGATGCAATAGATCAGCTTTGAGAGATAAATGCTGATGTAGGCTGTCAGCATCCACATCACCACGTAGACACCGCCGTCGAGTCCACGACGCGGAAGGCAGACTGCCACCGCGAGGAATGCCCACAATGCTAACGATGTGAAAGCATAGAAATTGCTCCATCCCCATCTGTTGCGCGATTTTCCTTCTCTGATATCGACCCAGATGTATAGGTCAATAAGGATGCTCAATACGAGCGCGATTATTACCGGTATTAGTGGAAGTCTCATCACTCAAATCCTCCGAGTATAGAACGTAGTTTATTTTTCAGTGGGTTAGCATACATTATCAGCATCATCTCGCGCATGAAGTGGCGGTCGTCGTCTGTGATATCCTCCACATCAATCTTCGAGAGCTGGCGGTCGAAATATGCAAGGCTCTCTTCCTTCTCCGCTGCGGTGTATTTATGCGCGAAGCGTTCCGACTCGTGGAGCGTGTCGTATGCCACATAATTGATGGGGAATACTTGGTAGCCACGATGGATTGCGGAGTCGATAAGCGCACAAACGTATTTGGCCGCCTTGTTGGCATCACGAAACTCGCCAATCTCGTCGATCCTCATATTGATGCGGGGAGTGAGCTGGAAATGCACTTTACCCTTAAACTGCAGAAGCCCTGTCTCCATAGAGAATAGATCGTCGTGCTGCGACTTCTTGAAATCGGGATTCCTGCGTCTCATGAGGAATTCCTTCACCTTCAGATAGTCGTTAGGATCATACTCATAACTGATGGCTACAGGCATCAGATTTATTTCTTTCACTTTCTGCATGAAAGACCCTTCACCTCCCATAGCGAGCATCTTGACGAGAGATTCCTGAGTGTGATCGCTCGAGTCTTTGGCGCGTCCCTCACGCTGGGCAATCCACACTGATTCATGCTTCTCCATTATGGCGTAGTGGATATAGGCCGATAGTTTTTTTGCCGCCTCGAGAGCTTCGCGCAAACCGGTGTTACGCTTCACGATGAAACTGTTATTGAGCCTCACCAGATCGGAAATCCAGTCAAACACCAGAAGATTATTGCCAATTGCCACTTCCGAGGTAGGCCATCCCCTGCGCAGGAATGTCAGATTCAGGAATGAAGCGTCGAGCACTATGTCACGATGGTTGGTGATAAAGGTATAGCTGAGTGCCGGATTGAAATATTTTGCTCCTCCGAGGCTTATGCCGGCCGTTGTGGTCTTGGCAAGCATCTCAAGGAAAGGAAACATCACCCGGCGTTGGAAATCATATCTGTTGTCGGTCTTTTTAAGCTGCTCGATCAGTGCGGGAATGTCTTCTTTAGGAAGCACATACGAGACGGCATGCAAAAATCCCGGGTCAATTATCAGTTTGTCGAGAATCGTGCGAAAGACTGAATCGTCGTATGGAGCGAGGTCGCTGAAATCGAAATCCTTGTTTGTCATTTCAACAATTCTTATATTTTGGGTGGCGTATGAGGCCGCGATTCTTATTAGTTAACTTCATTTAATGGTAACGCATCGGCACCATTTCTGCAAAGTTACAAAAATATTCCCAATATGCAAAATCTACAGCTACATAAAGCGGTAAATTTTTACAACATCTGCAGTCAATGCTTCTCTCCGGCAAAATCGGGATGATTCGTTTCCTCAGAATTTTGATGCGCGCCTATAGAGGATAATGCCAATTATCAGATACACCACGTTGGGAATCTGCATCGCTACGGCGGGAGAGGTGTAGCCGTTGACGGCAAACGACGAAGTGAGGGTGCTGAAGAAGATGTAGCTGAAACTCAGCGCCAGACCGATACCGATATTGATACCCATTCCCCCCTTCACCTTCTTCGACGAGAGCGACATGCCGATTAGGGTGAGAATGAAGGCAGCCGCAGTCTCGGCCAGACGTTTCTCCTTCTCTATCTCGAATTTCTTGATGTTCGCAACTCCGCGCATCTTCTGCTTCCTGATATAGTCACTAAGTTGAGGCGTAGTCAGCATCTCCTGGTCGTTTGCAGAGATGAGGAAGTCTTTAGGCTCTATGGGTATGATGCTGTCCATGCTATGCCCACGACGTATCTTCTCATTCATCCCGTCGAAGTCGCGGATCATGTAGTCGCGCAGTGTCCAGTGATACATCTTGGTTGAGTCATATTCCACTATCCCCGCCGTGAGGCGCGAAACGAGTACCTTTCCGTCAAATTTATCAAGAGAGAAACGATAACCGAGTTTTGTGGTGTTGTCAAAACGTCCGAAATAGGCCACAACTCCCGGACGCACCATCAGCTGAATGTCGGTGCCGTAGGATACCGCCTTGTTTCTCACATATTTATTGGTGTATGCGATTCGGTCTACGTTGGTGGGAGGTATGATATAATTCGACAGCACAAAAGTGATGGATGCGATAATTGCCGCTCCTATCATGTAGGGCCTGAGCAGTCGGCGGAAGGTGATGCCGCTCGATAACATGGCGATAATCTCAGAGTTGTCTGCCAACTTTGTGGTGAAGAATATCACTGAGATAAACACGAACAGCGGCGAGAGCATGTTGGCGAAATAGGGGAGGAATGAGGCGAAGTAGTCAAAGAGTGTCTCTTTGAGTGGGGCGTTCAGGAAGGCATCAAGTTTCTCTGTGGTGTCAAACATTGCGATCACCAGCAGAAGAAGCATGGTGGCAAGAAAGTATGTGCCGAGAAACTTTCCAAGTATGTAGCGATCGATTATTGTGAAAGGTGGCTTGAAATGCCATCCGCGTTTCTTTTTCTTAGCGTCCGTTTCCGTCTCTTCTACTGTCTCCGTAGTCTCTATGGCAACTGTTTCGTCTCCGGCATTATCTTCTTCACCGACAGCGCCGGCAGGGGCGGCATCGCGGATGATGTCGGCCTCGTCAGTAACATCTTCATTCTGAAGATGGATGTCTTCGTCTGCGGTGTGCATTTTCTTGCTGAGCTACATTCTTCGTGTTACTCTATCAAGCATATCTTTCTTCCACACAGGGAAATCGCCGGCTTCAATATGATGCCGCGCCTCGCCTACGAGCCAAAGATAGAAGCCCAGATTGTGGATGCTGGCTATCTGCATGGCGAGAAGTTCGTTTGCAATGAAAAGATGCCGGAGATATGCCTTTGAATATACCTCGTCTACGTAGGTGGCGCCTCCCGGGTCGATAGGTGAGAAGTCGTCGGCCCATTTCTTGTTGCGCATGTTCATGATGCCGTTGCGTGTGAAGAGCATGCCGTTGCGTCCGTTGCGGGTCGGCATCACGCAGTCCATCATGTCCACTCCTCTGTCGATGGCTTCAAGAATATTGGCCGGAGTGCCCACGCCCATCAGATATCGCGGGCGATCCTCGGGCAGAATCTCGTTTACTACTTCTATCATCTCATACATTTTCTCGGTCGGTTCTCCCACTGCAAGGCCGCCGATGGCGTTGCCGTCAGCATCGAGATCAGCTATGAACTTGGCCGATTCGCGTCGGAGATCCGGATAGACGCATCCCTGCACAATCGGGAAAAATGTCTGCCTGTAACCGTAGAGCCCTTCCGTGGCCTGATATTGGGCCCATCCACGCTTTAGCCAGCGATGGGTAAGCGACAGCGATTTGCGGGCATATTCATAGTCAGAGTCGCCCGGAGCACATTCGTCGAGCGCCATCATTATGTCTGCGCCGATCACTCGCTGTATGTCAACCACACCTTCGGGGGTAAAGAGATGTTTACTCCCGTCGATATGACTTCTGAAATGGGCTCCCTCTTCAGTGAGTTTGCGGTTGCCGGAAAGCGAGAAGACCTGAAAACCTCCCGAATCGGTAAGAATCGGGCGTTCCCAGCCGTTGAATTTATGCAGACCTCCTGCCTGCCGAAGGATTTCGAGTCCGGGCCTGAGATAGAGGTGATAAGTGTTGCCGAGTATTATCTGGGCCTTGATGTCGTTGCGAAGTTCATGCTGGTGCACTCCCTTCACGCTCCCGGCAGTGCCTACCGGCATGAAGATAGGAGTCTTGATCTCGCCGTGGGCCGTAAAGATAGAGCCTGCCCTGGCGTTGGTGCCCGGGCAGGTGGAGTCTATTCTGAATTCGAGGGGTCTCACTGTATGATGCCGTGCTTCTTGAAAACCTTATGGATGGCTTCAAGCGAACGAGTCACTTGCTCCTTGGTGTGTGTGGCCATGAGCGAGTAGCGAATGAGAGTGTCTTGTGGTGCCACTGCCGGAGTCACAACAGGATTCACAAACACGCCTTCCTCGAGAAGATCGTGGGTCACGGCAAATGTCTTGTAGTCGTCGCGGATGAAGAGGGGGATGATCGGAGTGGATGTATGGCCAATCTCGCATCCCATGGCGCGGAAATTATCAAGAGCGTAATTGGTTATGTCCCAAAGATGCTTCTGGCGCTCGGGCTCGCTTAGCATGATGTCCATGGCGGCCAGTGCTGCCGCAGTGGAGGCCGGAGTGATCGAGGCTGTGAAGATATAGCTTCTTGAGTGGTGGCGCAGGTAATTGGTGATTTCCTTGTCGGTGGCTATGAAGCCGCCTAGCGACGCGAACGATTTGGAGAAAGTGCCCATGATGAGGTCTACGTCGTCTGTCAGTCCGAAATGATTGACAACGCCGCGGCCTCCTTCGCCAAACACTCCGATGCCGTGTGCTTCGTCTACCATGAGGGCTGCATCATATTTCTTGGCCAGATCCACCATCTCGGGGAGTTTGGCCACGTCGCCCTCCATCGAGAATACGCTGTCGGTGACGATCAGCTTGATGCTCTCAGGTTTGCATTTCTTGAGTGTAGCCTCAAGCGACTCCATGTCGTTGTGCTTATATTTAAGCGGCTGGGAGAAGGAGAGGCGTCGGCCTTCCACGATAGATGCGTGATCCTGCTCGTCGCATAGGATATAGTCTTCTCTTCCGGTCAGTGTGCTGACTACTCCGAGGTTAGTCCCGAATCCCGTAGAATATACTATTGCATCGTCCTTGCCAACATAGTCGGCGATTCTCGCTTCCAGTTCCTTATGAATGTCGAGAGTTCCGTTGAGGAAGGGACTCCCCGCCATTCCCGTACCATATTTCTTGGTGGCTTCGACCGCTGCTTCAATCACCTTGGGGTGATTGGTGAGGCCCATATAGGAGTTAGATCCGAACATGAGCACTTTCTTGCCGTTCATCAGCACTTCGGTGTTCTGCTCGCTCGAAATCGGACGGAAATAAGGATATATGCCCGCGGCCTTGGCTTTTTGCGGTGCATCATATTGCGATAGCTTTTCCTGTAACTTCTTCATATTATTAGTTATTGTCGTCGGCAGACACGTCCTCACGCATGGGTACATGTCACTTAGAGTGCAAAATTAGTAAAAATTTCTTAAATATCTTAATTTTTTGTCTATTTTTTTTGTTTTTGTCATTTTTGTCATGCCTTTCAGCTTCGTTCTCAATTGCGTTTAACAGAAATTTAATAATTATAATTTGTTATATATTAGCGATATATAACGTTGTGGTCCTGTTTGGCCGGCAAAAATGAAACATTTAGCACGTCATTTGTTAATATATCAGAGAGCGCGGAAAAGTCCGATTCTCACAGTGAGTGTCAGACCTGACGTCTCAGATAGAAATAACAAATTTATTAACTCATATAAAAAGAATTAAATATCATGGGAAAAATTATTGGTATTGACCTTGGCACCACCAACAGTTGTGTGTCTGTCCTCGAAGGTAAAGATCCTGTTGTAATACCTAATGCCGAAGGGCGCAACACCACTCCTTCAGTAGTGGCGTTTGTCGATGGCGGCGAGCGTAAGGTAGGCGACCCTGCAAAGCGTCAGGCTGTCACGAATCCTACGCGTACTATATATTCTATTAAGCGCTTCATGGGCGAGAAATGCTCGCAGGTTGAAGACGAAATCAAGCGTGTTCCTTACAAAGTTGTCTGCCAGAACGATATGCCGAAGGTGGATATCGATGGCCGCGACTACACTCCGCAGGAGATTTCAGCAATGATTCTTCAGAAGATGAAGAAGACAGCCGAAGACTATCTCGGACAGGAAGTGACTGAAGCAGTGATTACCGTTCCTGCCTACTTCGACGACTCTCAGCGTCAGGCCACTAAGGAAGCCGGCGAGATCGCAGGCCTCAAGGTGCGCCGAATCGTCAACGAGCCTACGGCAGCCGCACTTGCCTATGGTCTTGACAAGAGCCAGACCGAACAGAAGATAGCTGTGTTCGACCTCGGTGGTGGTACGTTTGATATCTCGATCCTTGAACTTGGCGACGGTGTGTTTGAAGTGAAATCCACCAACGGTGATACTCACCTCGGCGGCGATGACTTCGACCATGTCATCATCGACTGGCTTGCCGACGAGTTCAAGAAAGACGAGGGCGTAGACCTGCGTCAGGATCCTATGGCTATGCAGCGTCTGAAAGAAGCTGCTGAGAAAGCTAAGGTTGAACTCTCAAGCTCGACATCTACAGAAATCAATCTTCCTTATATCACAGCTACGGCTTCCGGCCCGAAGCATCTTGTGAAGACTCTCACTCGTGCTAAATTTGAGCAGCTTGCCGAGAAACTGATCGACGCCGTTGTAGCTCCTTGCCGTCAGGCACTCAAGGATGCTGGTATGACAGCCGGCGACATCAATGAGGTGATCCTTGTGGGCGGTTCCACACGTATTCCTGCCATTCAGGCTAAGGTGAAGGAAATTTTCGGTAAGGAACCCAACAAGTCAGTAAACCCCGATGAGGTTGTGGCTATCGGTGCCGCTATCCAGGGTGGTGTGCTCAGTGGCGACGTGAAAGATGTGCTCCTTCTCGATGTTGTGCCTCTTTCAATTGGTATCGAAACCATGGGCGGCGTAATGACCAAGCTGATCGACGCCAACACAACCATTCCTACCCGCAAGAGCGAAACATTCTCTACAGCAGCCGACAATCAGCCGGAGGTGACAATCCGTGTGCTCCAGGGCGAGCGTCCTATGGCAGCCGATAATAAACTCCTCGGTGAGTTCAATCTCGGCGGTATTGCTCCCGCACCCCGTGGTGTGCCTCAGATCGAGGTTACATTTGAGGTAGACGCTAATGGTATCCTGAACGTAACTGCAAAGGATAAGGCCACCGGCAAGGAACAGTCTATCCGCATCGAGGCCTCATCCGGCCTGACCGAAGCTGAAATCAACCGTATGCGCGACGAGGCTAAGGCTAACGAGGCAGCCGACAAGAAGGCTAAGGAAAGAGCCGACAAACTCAACCATGCAGATTCTATGATCTTCCAGACCGAGAAGCAGATCAAGGAACTCGGCGACAAGATTCCCGCCGATAAACTCGCTCCGGTGAATGCCGCTCTCGACCGCCTGAAAGAAGTGCACAAGAACCAGCTCGTTGAAGACATCGACTCTGCTGAGAAAGCACTGTCAGATGCGCTCCAGGCAGCAGCTCAGGACATCTATGCAGCGCAGCAGCAGGCAGGTGCCGCAGCTGATGCAGGCGCAGGCGCCTCGGCTCAGAGCCACGATGCCGGTGAGAAAGACATCACCGACGTAGACTTTGAGGAAGTGAAGTAATCAAGACATATCAAGATAAAAGCAGAAGGGAGTGCGGCTCACGAGGCCGCACTCCTTTTTTAGTATGACGGGCATGTCATATATCTGTGGTGAAAGTCCACACGGGACGT
>CAYPGW010000046.1:0-20930 GCA_964410515.1 uncultured Sangeribacter sp.
TTAACATTTCAATCTGCTCATTTTCTTATATGCACCGTAAATTCGGCTTGTGCCATCAATACCTATTAGGTAAGCATAATAATGATCGGATAAGGTCTGCATGAAAGATTTCCTTATCACATACTCCATTGGATCTATCCAGAGGGTGTTTGTGATATTGCAGATGATGTCCTTATCAATGTTAGGGAGATTTGACAAGAGAATCTGATAATATGAGTTGAGGGCATCCATACCCTTTTCGCTTTCCTCAAACCCCATAACCTTCAGTATCTCGTCGCGTGCCTCACCATTGTCACCATTAGCGATCATTCCCAGCACCGAACCTACGCTGAACGGCGAAACACATACGTTTTCTTTCCCATGCCCGGAAGTGGCCAGATAGAACTTCAATGAAAAATCATTGAAATTATTGATGTTCTCGCTGTCAATAGAGCTTAGAGGTGCCGATGCAGCAGAGGGAGGAGTCACTTCAGGCATCACCGGCGACTCCTGATTGCCGGAATTTCCGGCATTGCCGGGTGTATTGGCTTCCGGTGTGGTATAATCCACTATCTCGCCGGAGCAGGAGGCTATCATGAGGCTGAGAAGGCATCCTGTCAAAGAAAAAAGCAATCTGTTCATGTCTGTAATTTTAAGTTATTGAAGTTTTGTATACTCACCTTATCAAGGTTCCTACATCAACTTGAGCATGCGAAAGTTGTGAAGTTGTTTCTTCTTGTTTTATCTTAAAAACACAATAACCTCCGGAATCTTGCACCACTGAATAAAAAAAATGTTACAAAGATAAAGTTTTGACTGCGTGATGTTATATTAATATGGAAATATCAGAAAAAATGCTGGAGTTTTTGCGCAGTCATGCTGACGACGATGTCAATGGATTGCGCCTCAAATATGCCGGACGGAAAGCGACAGATCTTGATTTCAATCTTGACCTGGCGTTTGTTCAGATAGAGGCAAGAAAAAAAGCGCGCAAGAAACTTCCTTCTTTCATTGCAAACGAGCGTTTTATGTTTCCGACAGTGCTGTCTGAGGAACAGGCGTCCAACGAGGCTGTGGCGCGATATCATGCATCGCTCATGGCTCCCGAATCAACGATACTTGACCTCACGGCAGGTCTCGGCATCGATGACTTCGAGTTTGCAAAAGCAGGCCTGACGGTGACCGCATGTGAGATAGACACTTTGAAATGTGAGGCGCTTCAGCACAATGCAGCGGTTCTTGGCCTGACCGACAGGATAACTGTGGAAAACTGTGATTCCATAGAATACCTTCAGCATCATGTTGGAAAGGTTGATGTGGTTTTCGCAGATCCGGCGCGAAGAGACGACACTGGCGGCCGAGTACATGCCTTGGGTGATTGCCGCCCCGATATTCTCACGGCCATGCCTGATATAATGAATGTTTCGAACCGATTGATTGTGAAGGCCTCTCCCCTTCTCGATATATCATTGGTGCGCAATACAGTTGAGAATCTGAGCAAAATCCACATTGTATGCTTTCGTGGAGAATGCAAGGAAGTCCTTATGGATATAAGCTCCGGTAGCACATTTCAGGGTATAAAGGTTGTTGATCTTGACCGGGAAAGAGTGATATCCTCATTTGATTTTGATACTCACATATATTCTGAAGAAGGAACGGTCAGATATTTTTCGGGTTCTTCTCCGGCGGAGCGGAAATATCTTTACGAACCCAATCCGGGAATAATGAAGGTTGCGGAATGGGCTGCTCTTAGCAAAGCATATCCTGATCTTGAGAAATGCGATCAAAATACCCATATATTTCTTTCTGATACGTTTTACGCCGGCTTCCCCGGCCGGATACTTGAGATAGCATCCCTACCTACCAAAAGGGATTTAAAGGGGCTTAAAGGCACGAAAATAAACGTTGTGGCGAGAAACTATCCCCTTTCGGCTCCAGAGATATCAAGAAAATACGGCATAGTGTCGGGCGGGAGAGATTATCTGTATGGCTTCCGATGCAGCGGGGTGCCGGTGTTGGTTCTTGCCAGCCCTATCATGCAAGATCAATGATGATGGAATCGCTTATAAGGATGGATTGCTCAGAAAACGCAAGACGCTTTTCATCGATTGTCACGCTTCTATCCTTTATCCATCTGTCAGCGCGTGAAAGCAGAAGGAGATACTCTTTCTCTCCGAATCTTCTCTTGAAATCCTCCAAATCCACACCGTCATGGGTGCGCAGACGTGTGAGCAGATACTCTTCCCTCAGTTCCTCGTCAGAGAGATATTCGATATCTGAAACATCATCGCCCGACGGCCGGGCGACTGAGACCGGAGCCCAATAGTCAAGAAAGCCCCTGAGATCGGCTCTGTTGGCCTTTCTTGTCCTCAGCCCGTCGTAACTATGAGTCGATGGCCCAATGCCGAGATATGGCATCTGACGCCAATATGAGGAATTATGTCTGCTTCTGAAACCCGGCAGAGCAAAATTACTTATTTCATAATGCTCATATCCGGCCAATTTAAGTTCACGGGCAAGGATCACATACAACTCCTCCACGATGCTCTCCTCAGCCTCTTGAATCTTTCCCCGATCTCTCAGTAAAGTCAGGGCAGTTCCCGGCTCATACATGAGCGAGTAAGCCGAAATATGCTCCGGTCTTATCTTCAGGATCGTTTCAAGATCTTTTCTGAAAATTTCGATTGTCTGACCCGGCAGTCCAAACATAAGATCGACCGACAGGTTGTCAAAGTATTTTCGGGCAAGAGCCACAGCCCTAAGGGCACTTTCGCCGTCATGTCTCCTTCCGATGGCTTTCAGAAGCGAATCGTCGAATGTCTGAATGCCTATGCTGAGCCTATTGACACCACAGTCTTTCCAGACACGGAGTTTTTCTTCGCACACATCATCCGGATTCACTTCAATTGTGAATTCAGTTACCTTCTCCGAGTATTGACTCAATGCGTCGGCAAGTCGTTTGAACTCTTCCGTAGGCATAAGTGAAGGCGTGCCTCCTCCGACATAGATAGTCAGAAGGGGGCACGGCATTTCATTCTTTCTATTTGTCAGTTCGGCGATTAGGGCATCCACATACCTGTGCCAGTCGGCCACCCGCTCACCTGCGCTGAAAAAGTCGCAGTAGATACATTTATGGCGGCAATAAGCTATGTGAATGTATAATCCTCCTGCCGAATCAGGACATTCAGATTTCATCAGGTCAGAGGGAGAGCAACTCAAAAATCTTGTCTCCTGCAGCCGACAGTCCATCCGGATCCTTACCACCGGCCTGGGCGAAGAAAGGCTGGCCGCCACCGCCACCCTTTATGAGTTTGGCAGCCTCGCGCACTATCTGTCCCGCATTCAGCCCGCTTTTCACGAGATCATCGCTCAATGCCACAGTGAGAAGCGGTTTCTTTTCGGGCGACACCGTTGTTCCGATAAATACAGTATGCTCCGGACTATCCTTGCGCACTAAGAAAGCAATATTCTTCACCACATCGGGCATGAAGATGCCATTGATTCCCACCACCTTGACACCATTGATCTCTTTCGCTTTCTCAAAGGCCTGACGTGCGATATTGGCGGTGCGCTCAGCCATAGCTTCGTCAAGTTTCTTATGAAGGTCGGAATTCTCCTTCACTGCTTTTTCTACCGCGGCGCGAATATTACCCGTAGAGCCGAGAAGCGAAGAGAGTCCGGCAATAAGATCCTGGAAATTATCGATCACGCTCTCAACTTCTGCTCCTGACACAGCCTCGATGCGGCGTATGCCGGCGGCGATACTGCTTTCCGACACTATTCTCACCATACCGATATTGCCGGTATTGGCTACGTGAGTGCCACCGCAGAGCTCAACTGAATCGCCAAATTTTACCACTCTCACCTTATCGCCGTACTTTTCGCCGAAGAGAGCCATCGCACCGAGCGATTTCGCATCAGCGATAGGCATTTCACGGTGCTCTTCAAGAGGCATCGCCTTGCGAATGCGGGAATTGACAATATGCTCCACTTTACGGATTTCTTCGGGCGTAACTTTCTGGAAATGAGAGAAGTCGAAGCGAAGCGACGTGGGAGACACGTATGAGCCTTTCTGCTCTACATGGGTACCCAGCACCTCTCTCAATGCCTCATGGAGAAGATGAGTGGCCGAGTGATTGGCCGATATGGCGTCGCGGGCTTCCTTGTCGATTACGGCTGTAAATGTATCTTGCGGATTCTCAGGGAGTGTATAAGTGAGATGCACATTTACGTTATTCTCACGCTTGGTATCGAAGATTACAGTTTCCTTTCCTTCTGAATCGATAAGTTTTCCCTTATCGCCTACCTGACCGCCCATTTCACCATAGAAAGGTGTCTGATCGAGCATGATCTGGTAGAATTCCTTGCCCTTTTGCTTCACCTTGCGGAATCGGAGGATGCGGCTTTCACACTCCGTAGTGTCATAGCCTACAAACTTTTGCTCGCCTTCCTTTACAGTCACCCAGTCGCCGGTTTCGACGGCTGCTGCATTGCGGGCACGCTCTTTCTGGCGGTTCATCTCTTCCTCATATCCTTTGCGGTCGAGAGTCATTCCCTGCTCGCGCAGAATGAGTTCCGTGAGGTCGAGAGGAAAACCGTAGGTGTCATAGAGTGTGAAGGCGTCTTTGCCGCTGATTTCAGTCTTACCTTCTTCCTTAGCGGCTGCTATAAGATTATCGAGCAGACCGATTCCCTTGTCGAGAGTGCGCAGGAAAGACTCTTCTTCTTCCTTAATCACCTTTTTGATCAGTTCTTTCTGAGCCACAAGTTCAGGATAGGCATCACCCATCTGCTCTGTCAATGTGTCTACAAGCTGATAAATAAACGGTGTCTTACGGTCTAAGAATGTATAGGCATATCTCACGGCCCTGCGCAAAATGCGGCGTATCACATATCCGGCCTTGGCATTGCTCGGCAGCTGCGAGTCAGCAATGGAGAAGGCGATGGTGCGGCAATGGTCTGCACATACGCGCATAGCCACGTCAGTCATCTTGTCTTTTCCATACTCTTTACCGGTGATCTCGCTGATTTTCGCAATGAAAGGAGTGAATACGTCTGTGTCGTAGTTCGATTTTTTACCCTGCAGCGCCATGCAGAGACGTTCAAAACCCATGCCGGTGTCGATTACTTTTGCAGGCAGAGGTTCCAGATGGCCGTCGGCCTTACGTTCATACTGCATGAAGACGAGATTCCAGATCTCGATCACTTGCGGATTGTCTTTGTTTACGAGTGTAGCCCCGTCTACTGCTGCTCGTTCCTCATCACTTCTCAGATCGATGTGGATTTCCGAGCAAGGCCCGCACGGGCCGGTGTCTCCCATTTCCCAGAAATTGTCGTGACGGTTGCCATTGATGATATGGCTTTTGTGCAGATGTGCCTCCCAATATCCGGCTGCTTCGTTGTCTCTTTCAAGGCCTTCGGGGGCATACCCCTCAAAGACAGTAGCATACAGTCTGTCGGGGTTGAGTTTCAGCACATCCACGAGATATTCCCAGGCCCAGTCGATTGCTTCTTTCTTGAAGTAATCGCCAAACGACCAGTTGCCAAGCATCTCGAACATTGTGTGGTGATAGGTGTCGTGTCCCACTTCCTCCAGATCGTTATGCTTGCCGCTTACACGCAGACATTTCTGAGAATCCGCGACACGGGTATATTTTGCCGGGCGGTTGCCCAGAATAATATCCTTAAACTGATTCATTCCCGCATTGGTGAACATCAGTGTCGGGTCGTCTTTTATCACCATCGGCGCGGAGGGCACGATATGATGTCCTTTACTTTCAAAAAACCGCTTGAACGATTCTCTGATTTCCTTAGATGTTGGCATAATGATAAGTTTGTATATTTCAGTGAAAGAACTCCGTTGCAGGAGCATTTCAGTTGTTATTCTTGCTATTGTATTGCAAAATTATAAAAAATATGCTTTAGTTCCAAATATTTTGCTCATATCAGGCCATTGCAGCGTCAGCGCGAAGCAATATGAGCACTCTCCTATCATGAATACACAGTCAGCACTATCGTGCGTTCTCCACCATAATCCCTGAATTCACAGAGATATATTCCCTGCCATGTGCCGAGATTCAGCCTGCTTTTTGAGATGGGAATTGTGAGCGACACGCCGGTGAGCGACGATTTGGCATGTGCCGGCATATCATCGTCTCCTTCCATGATATGATTGTAAAAACTGAGGCGTTCCGGCACCAAATGGTTGAATATCTTCTCCATATCCGAGCGGACATCAGGATCGGCATTCTCGTTTATGGTCAGTCCGCACGATGTGTGCTTTACAAAAATATTCAGTAATCCCTGCTCCGGCAGTTGCGGAAGATGCCGTAGTATCTCTCCCGTGATAAGGTGGCATCCGCGCCTTTTGGCCTGAAGTCTGAACTCTACTTGATGAATCATTGCCCCGATAATATTTACTGTCAGTATATTTCCCGAACTGAATCTATGTCGGGGAGTTTGGAGATCTGTTCCATCACAGTGCGTAATTCTCCGTAGCTGTGCACTGCGAAAGAGATGAGTATGGTTGCTATCGAATCCACGGTCTTTGTGTTGATGCTGCCTATAGAGAGATTGAGGGTGTTTGAGATGCTGTCAACAAGATCTATCACCATGTGAGGGCGGTCTACGCAAACCACTTCAATCTCGACCGGATATAATGTGTCGTTGGCTTCAAAGTCCACGCTCACGATGTTGTCGCCGAGTTGCGACGACATCTTTATCACTTCCGGACAGTCGCGCTTATGCACCATGATGCGACCGTCGAGATTCTTGAATCCGATTACCTCCTCATCCGGCATGGGTTTACAAATCGGACACCTGTCATATTTAGGTTTCGGAAGTTTTGCAAGATAAGAGCGTATGGCTTTCCGAGCCTTATAGGAGACTGTGGAGTCAAGCCATTCCGGCACCGGATGAGCGTTGGGATCGGAAAAAACCTCGATGATGTCACCCCTGTGAAGCAGAGTCTTGATCGAGGCAAGCCTGCCGTTGATACGTGCATACTTAGCCCGGGCACCGAGTTTGGAGTGAACTTCGTAGGCAAAATCAAGCACTGTCGACTTCTGAGGCAATACGATTGGCTTGCCCTGGGGTGTGAACACCATTATGTCGTCATTATAGAACGAAGCCACCACATTCTCAATAAAAGTGGCACCACCATCTTGTGCATTCTTGGATATTTCGCGCAGATTTTCCCTGAATTTATTGATCCAGCGGCGAATATTGCCTTCCGAACGGTCGCTGAGGCAGCCGAATTGAGAATTGGTCACCATGCGCTCGCTGCTGATATGCACTTCCTGCCATCGGCCGAAATCTGCGAGAAGTTTCAGATGGAAACTTTGATATCCGTTTTCCTTAGGGCTGTCGATATAATTGGAGATGCCTCCCGGTTTCTCCTTGAATCGGTCGGTGAGAAGGGAATAGATCTTGAGAGCCATATCCTTCTCACGTTTGCGGTCTTCTTCCTTAAAGACAATCTCGACGAAATGCCGGTATTTCAGATGATCGAAGTCATCACCATATTTGTGCATCTTGCGCCATAGCGAGTAAGGCTGTCGATAGTCTACATACACCCTGGCTCTTATTCCACCGCGTCGCAGTATGTTTTGAATTTCATCAGTGAAGACCTTGAGGCGTGCCGCATTTGCGCGTTTGTCAGCTTCGATGCGGGCTGCCAGCTCTGAATATTCGTGAGGACATCTGAATCGCAGGGAAAGGTTCTCAAGTTCGGTCTTGACATTATAGAGTCCCAGTCGGGTGGCAAGCGGAGCATAAAAATAATCCGTCTCTCCCGCTATCTTCATCTGCTTGTCGGGCTGCATCGATGAGAGGGTTCTCATATTGTGGAGCCTGTCGGCAAGTTTCACGAGAAGTGCGCGAATGTCATACTGCACTGAATTGAGCATCTGCTTAAAGTTGTCGAGTTGCTTCGACATCTCATATTTCTCTTTTTTCTGCTTCGTCACCACACGCACGAGAAAGGCCACGTCGTTGCCGAAACGTTTCTGCAGCTGCTCTATTGTCCAGTTGGAATCTTCCACCACATCGTGAAGGAATGCGGCTATCACCGAGTCGATATCGAGATTGAGTTCCTTCGCTGCAATGGTAGCCACGGCAATGGGATGGAAGATGTAAGGCTCGCCGGTCTTGCGTTTCTGGGCAGAGTGTGCCTGCCGCGCAACTTCAAACGAATCTATCAGCCGCTGATAGTCTTCGTCGCTGACACGCGGCCGCATCGTATCAAACACCACTCCGGCACGCCGTGCGATCTCTTCACTATAGTCAGTGCTGTCGGTAGTCGGTATCAAGCCTTTTTCTTTCATCATTGCTGTTCCTTTTCTCCTGTGAGAATAATAATATATGCTGTTCCTTTTATTATCTGTTGGCGTTACGCTCCATATAAGCCTTCACCTCGCGGAAGAGATTCGAGGCGAATACGAAGTCGTTAAGACTTTGGCTGTCGCTCTCATAAATGGTCTTGTCATTGCCGGTCCAGTCGCAGTAGCCTTTGTTGATGAATATGATATGCTCTCCTATTCCCAGCACGGAGTTCATATCGTGCGTGTTTATCACCGTAGTGATGCCGTATTCGTGAGTGATATCGCTAAGGAGGTCGTCAATCAAAATGGACGTACGGGGGTCAAGTCCCGAATTAGGCTCGTCGCAGAAAAGGTATTTGGGATTAAGTGCTATGGCACGCGCTATGGCCACACGCTTCTGCATACCTCCCGAAATCTCTGATGGATACTTGGCATCGGCATTCTTCAGACCTACCCTATCTATGCAGAAATGAGCCCTCTCCAATTGCTCGGCTGAGCTCAGGGGAGAGAACATTTTCAGAGGAAACATCACATTTCCGAGCACGGTCTCGTTGTCGAATAGCGCCGAACCCTGAAACAGCATGCCTATATCCATGCGAAGTTGCTTGCGCTGCTCGGTGTTCATGGTGTTGAGACAGCAACCATCATAATATATCTCGCCTTCCTCAGGCCTGAGAAGACCAACGAGGCATTTCAGAAGCACGGTCTTTCCGGAGCCTGACTGACCTATGATAAGGTTTGTCTTGCCGGTCTCGAAAACTGCCGTTATGGCATGGAGCACCTGCACTCCGTCAAACCATTTGCTGATATTCTTTACTTCGATCATTGCAGAAGGAGTTTTGTAAGGATAACGTCAGCAAGCAAAATAAGAATCGAACTTGCCACTACCGCGTTGGTGCTTGCCTTGCCCACCTCGAGAGCGCCACCTTTGACATAATAACCATAGAACGCTGACACTGTGGAGATGATATATGCAAACACTACGGTCTTTATGATACCGTACCATACGTACCATTCATTGAAAAAGGACTGGATACCATAGATATAATTCTCCACGGTCAGCATGTCGGTGAACTGAGCTACGGCCCAACCGCCCCACAGACCGACAAACATGGAGAGAACGCAAAGCACAGGCACGAAGAGCACAAAGCCAATCATCTTAGGAAGAACGATGAAATTGGCAGAATTGATACCCATGATCTCCATGGCATCTATCTGCTCGGTCACGCGCATAGTGCCGATCTCTGAAGAAATGTTCGAGCCGACCTTGCCTGCGAGAATCAGACACATCATGGTAGATGAAAATTCGAGAAGAAGTATCTCGCGCGTAGCAAGACCTGTGGAGTAACTTGGTATCAGCGGCGAGACGATATTGATGGTCATCTGAATCGCAATTACCGCGCCGATGAAAATGGAGATGATCACCACAAGGGGAATGGAATCAACTCCGAGTTTGGAGATTTCATTCAGCAATTGCTTGAAGAATACTTTCCACTTGTCAGGTTTTCTCACCACCTGAGTCATGAATATGCAGTAGCGTCCGAATGTCTTTATAGAATTTATCACCTCTATTAAGCAGATTTAAGTTTCGTATTTGTAATTTATGTCACCTGAGGGTGACTTCTGGATGCAAAATTAATAAAAATTTTGATTCAGACGTCATATCCTCTTGTTTACAACAATCGTTTTTATTAATTTTGCCATAGAATTTGTGCATTTGAGGAGAAATAATCCGATTTTCAGGTCAAAATCCTCATTCGGCACAGAATTATGGATTTTTTATTTCAAGTTTTAATATATGTTGGTAATAGGAATCGCCGGAGGCACCGGCTCGGGAAAGTCGACAGTGGTGCGAAAGATAATCGAGGCTCTTCCAAAAGATGAAGTGGCAGTTCTCCCCCAGGACTGCTATTACAACGACAATCATCATATCCCTCTTGAGACGCGCCTGAAGATGAACTATGACGAGCCGGGAGCAATCGAGTGGCCGCTGCTTGTGCATCAGATAGAGGAACTCAGGGCCGGACGATCTATTGAACGCCCTACTTACGACTTCCTGACTTGCGCTCGCATGCCGGAGACCGTACGCATAGAGCCGCGCGAGGTGGTTGTGGTGGAAGGCATTCTCGTGCTATGCAATAAGGAACTCCGCGATGAGATGGATGTCAAAGTCTTCGTGGATGCGGATGCCGACGAGCGTCTTATCCGTGTGATTCATCGTGATTGTATTGAGCGCGGGCGCACGCCGAGAATGGTGATAGACCGCTATCAGGAGACTCTCAAGCCGATGCACGAACTTCATATCGAGCCTTCAAAGCGATATGCCGACCTCATAATTCCGCAGGGTGGCAATAATGAAGTGGCCATCAAGCTTCTTACCGACTATATTCGCTCACTCCTCCCATCAAGCAAGAAATGAAGATTTTCCCGTTTTTGAAAAAAGAGTCTGCCTTCAAGGAAACACCTCTTCAGCAGGAAGCTGAGGAGGTGAAATCGGAAGTGGAACAGGCCGCCGCTGAGGAGATAGAAGAGGAAGCCGCGGAAAGCGGAAAGGAACCCGATATGCGAATGAAGGTGACGACGGAAGATGTATTCACCGACACGCCTGAAGGCGGCCTTGAAGAAGAAATCATAGAGATTGATCCTGAAAAAGGCATCCTCCGAACTAAGGATCTCGTCAAGAAATATGGGAAGCGCACTGTGGCCAACCGGGTGTCGATCTACGTGAAACAGGGCGAGATCGTGGGACTGCTCGGCCCCAACGGTGCGGGCAAGACCACTACCTTCTACATGACCACCGGACTTATCACTCCGAACGGCGGAAAGATATTTCTCAATGATCAGGATATTACTTCTTATCCTGTCTACAAACGTGCGCAGCTCGGTATCGGCTATCTTGCCCAGGAAGCATCGGTATTCCGCAAACTAAGTGTGGAAAACAATATCAGGGCCGTGCTCGAGATGACGAATATGACAAAGGAGGAGCAGAAGGATAAACTGGAAGACCTTATCTCGGAATTCAATCTTCAGAAAGTAAGGAAGAATCTCGGCGACCAACTTTCGGGTGGTGAACGCCGGCGCACAGAGATTGCCCGATGTCTCGCGATCAATCCGAAGTTTATAATGCTCGACGAGCCTTTCGCCGGTGTAGACCCCATTGCTGTGGAAGATATTCAGAGCGTAGTCTATAAACTGAAGGAGAAGAACATCGGAATCCTTATCACCGACCATAATGCTCCGGAGACGCTGAGCATCACCGACCGAGCCTATCTTCTGTTTGAGGGCCGCATCCTCTTCCGCGGCACGAGCGAGCAGCTTGCCGACAATCCTATAGTCCGGGAGAAATACCTCGGGCGCAATTTCGTGTTCCGACGTAAGAAATTTGACTAATAAGCGCTTTCATGAAGAATTTCATCGCTATCTGCCAGTCGGTTCTCGTGCTTTTCGGACTCATGCTGTGCGGCTTGTTCATCACAGGGGTTGTGGGTCAAATTCCGATAGGAGCTCCCGACAGCATGACCCGCCAATGGATCGTATTTGCATCGCAAAACGTGATCGCTTTCATAATCCCGGCACTCCTCACATGGCGTATATGCTTCAAGGCAAAGCCCGGCTCGGTTATCGGAGCAGACTTCGTGCCTTCTTGCAGAATGATTGTCATAGCGATCGCTATCTATGCGGTTGCTGTCCCGGCTCTCAATCAGATAGTTTATTGGAATCAGGAAGTGCATTTGCCAGAGTCGCTTCATTCATTTGAGCAATTGTGCAGGGATATGGAGTCTTTGGCTGAAGAGCAGACCCGCGCACTGCTTGCCTCAGACAGTGTCGCAGTGATGGTGATGAATATTCTCACTATCGGAGTGCTTACCGGCATAGGAGAGGAATTTTTCTTCAGGGGAGGATTACAGCGCATTCTTTCCGTGTGCGGAGTCAATGTGCATGTCGCTGTCTGGGTTGCTGCCTTTGTGTTCAGTGCGCTCCACTTCCAGTTTTTCGGATTTGTGCCGCGTCTGCTTCTCGGAGTCTGGTTCGGCTATCTCTACGTGTGGAGTGGCAACATCTGGGTCAATTCCTTTGCTCACGCGCTAAACAACAGCCTCGTGATAATCTCTGCATGGCTTATTAATCGGGGTGTGCTCTCTGAAGACTTCGACATGTGGGGTGTTACGCCCGGGGCATTTCCCCTGATTCCTCTGATAAGCGCCGTCGTTGTAGCGGTATTGCTCTCATGGCTTTCCGCACGGGGCTATATATCGCTGCCGTCAGTCAATAATCCTTCAATCTTCAAATCTTCTTGCAATGCCTCCGAAAAGTAGTACATCTGCCGAATATAGGGAGATAATCGATAATATCAAGAAAGGCCGGTTCGCATCCATCTATATCCTTATGGGTGAGGAACCTTATTACATCGATCTGATAGCCGATGCCATAGAGAAGTATGCTGTAAAGGAGGAAAACCGTGATTTCGACCAGCTCATATTCTACGGAGCCGAGGCAGATCTCGATGTGGTGATGGCAAGTGCCAGGCAGTTTCCCGTGATGGGTGATCGCCAGCTTGTGATTCTCAAGGAAGCCCAGACTCTTCAGGGGCAGAAATCGCAGCTCGATGCGCTTGCGCCTTACATTGCCCAACCTAACCGGAAGGGTATCTTTGTGCTGATATTCAAGGGCGACAACCTATCAGCCACATCGGCCATAATGAAAGCTGCAGCCAAGTCTGACGATGTTGTGGTATTCAAGAGCCCCAAGGTGAAGGAATACTATCTTGCGGGCCCCATCAAGGATTATTGCCGCATGAAGAAGGTGCAGATCGAGGAGCAGGCGGTGCAGCTGCTCATAGAGTATATAGGAAACTCACTGCGGAAATTGTTTGGAGAAATCGATAAACTCATAGTGGCGGCCGGTAGCGCCTCAAACACCATAACGGCTGCACTTGTGGCTGATAATATCGGAATCTCGAAGGAATATAATAATTTTGAACTCACCAAGGCGCTATCCCAAAAGGATTATCCCAAGACTCTGCGCATACTTGAATATTTCAGGAAGAATCCTAAAAACAATCCTACGGTTATGACGACATCGGCTATGTTCAAGTTTTTCAGTCAGATCGTCATAACACACTTCCTGCAAGATCATTCCGACGCATCGCTTATGCAGAATCTACAGTTGAAATCGCCTTATGCCATACGCGAGATCCGCGACGGAGTGGCAATGTATTCGCCGCGCCAGGCGCTGGCGGCAATATCGGCATTGCGCGATTTCGACTGCAGGAGCAAGGGAATCAATTCATTCCAGAATGAGTATGATCTCCAGCGCGAATTGATATTCAAGATTTTCACTTGCTCTTGATTGTGAATCTGGCAAATCTGAGATAGAGTTTCTTCTCGCCCGCCTGCCTGAAGTCTACAGTTATCACGCCCTCTCCCATCACATAGTCAAGTTTCCGCACTGTGCCCTCGCCAAGTTTAGCGTGAATTATCACAGTCCCGGGAGTTATTTCATCGGCTGTGTGGATGTCTTTGGCATCAGTCTCTGAAACACTCTTACGGTCAGACACAATGCTCCCGACACGTTTCGGCGACGTTGTATTCATGTATCGCTCGGAATATCTTGCCGTCGGGTTGGTGAATGAATGCCCCGAGAAGCTCGTATTATCTTCAAAATCGGCCGACGATTCAGTCTGCACGAATTTGCGCCCTATCTCTGAGAGGAATCGTGAGGCTCGGGTCTGCACGGTCTGGCCGTTGCGGAAGCGGCTTTTGGCGTAGGTCAGCACACAAGTCTCTTTTGCACGCGTCATGGCCACATACAGCAGACGGCGCTCTTCCTCAATCTCGTCGGGTGAACCCATCGACATGGCCGAGGGAAGCAATTCCTCTTCAACGCCCACCACGTAGATATGCTTGAACTCCAACCCTTTGGCTGCGTGGCACGTCATTAGTGTCACTTTCTCTTCAGCATTTTCATCTCCCTTGTCCTGGTCGGTAGCGAGCATTACTTCCGACAGGAATTCCTGCATTCCTGCATTTCCGGAGCCCTCTTCCTTACGGCTGTCGGTGAAATCTTTCAGGCCGGCGAGAAGTTCCTTCAGATTCTCCTGCTTGCTGATCGATTCGGGAGTATTGTCGTGGTTGAGCACCATGAGAATACCGCTGCGGTTATAGATGAGTTGCCCGAGTTCGTATGCGTCAGCACCTTTGGCATTATCGTCTATGAAGGCCTGAACCATATCCTTGAAGGCGGAAAGTTTCTTCAGTGTGCCAGAGTTGAGCGCTACCCCACGCGACACGGGATCCTGAAGCACTTCCCAGATGCTGATCTGATACGCTGATGCAGCCTCGGTCAGTTTCTTCATGGTGGTCTCCCCTATTCCTCTTGCAGGATAATTTATCACTCGCCTGAGCGCCTCGTCGTCGTCAGGATTGATGGCGAGCCTGAAATAGCACACGGCATCTTTGATCTCCTTTCGCTGATAAAAAGAAAGTCCGCCATATATGCGATAGGCTATGTTGCGTTTCCTGAGAGATTCCTCCAGCACACGGCTCTGCGCGTTGGTGCGGTAGAGCACGGCATAATCCTCGTATGAATCATGATGGCTGAGCCTCGACTTCGCAATCATATTGGCCACCAGATAGGCTTCCTCCATGTCGGAATAGGTGGAAAGAATCCTCACCCTCTCGCCCTCCTCGTTCTCGCTGTAGACGTTTTTCTTCATCTGGCGCGTATTCTTGTCGATCAGGCTGCCGGCGGCATTTATGATGTTCTGCGTGGAGCGGTAGTTTCTTTCAAGTTTGAAGATCTTGAGTCCGGGATACCTGCGCTCCATGTTGAGGATATTACCGATATTGGCTCCACGGAATGAGTAGATGCTCTGCGCGTCATCGCCCACCACGCAGAGATGCTTATGGAGCGCGGCCAGTTGGGAGATGATGAGATGCTGGGCAAAGTTAGTGTCTTGATACTCATCAACCAATATATAGCGGAAATATTCCTGATAATGTCGCTTTATGTCGGGGAAGTCGCGCAGCAAGACATTCATATTCACGAGTATATCGTCGAAGTCCATCGCGTCGGCACGCTTGCAGCGCTCCTCATATTGCTTGAAGATTCGCCCTGTCATCGGGCGCTTCGCTCTTCTGTCGGCGTTAAGATTATCGGAGTCTTGCATATACTGATCTGCATTGATCAGTGCGTTCTTGGCATTCGATATGATGGAATGGATTGTGGCCGGCTTATACGCTTTCTCATCGAGCCCCATATCCTTGATGATGCTTTTAAGAAGCGAGCGGGAGTCTGATGTGTCGTAGATCGTGAACGAAGGCTTATAGCCTATCTCCTCCGCATGTCGGCGAAGGATGCGGAGAAATACGGAGTGAAACGTTCCCATCTGTATCTTGCCACCCGTCTTTTCTCCCACTACTGCGGTGATGCGCTCCCTCATCTCGCGCGCAGCCTTATTGGTGAATGTCAGCGCCAGAATGCGCCACGGTTCGTAGCCTGAACGCAGAAGATCCACTATCTTGTAGGTGAGAACACGGGTCTTGCCCGACCCTGCTCCCGCTATCACAAGACTTGGCCCGTCTTTGTAAACCACGGCCGCCCTCTGCTGCTCATTCAGCAGATCAAGATAATTATAGTTGGGTTCGCTCATTGTCTCGTTTATTGTTCATCATCAGTCGTCTGCCTTCGGTCGCGTCATAAGCCGGCGTTCCAGTGCGGAATTTCAGGCAGGAACCTGTAGGTGTCGTTGCTGTAGTCCATCTCGCAGCAGTAATGTCTCATTCCATTGCTCACGCAGAGATAGCGCGACTGCAATGCCATGTTGTAGCGCGCTATCTGGTCAAATACCGTCTGGGTGATACCCACGGTTGGAGCCTTGTATTCCACTATCATCAGGTGCGATCCGTCGGGCCTGAACACAACAGTGTCGCATCTGCGTCGCATGTCGTTGAGGGTGATGGCCACCTCATTGCTGATCAGGCTTCGCGGATATCCAAGCGACTCTATCATCCACGACGTGAAATGCTGCCTGACGTATTCCTCCGGAGTCAGGGCCACATATTTCCGCCTTATCGGATCAAACACTTTCAGAATATTCTCCTCCAGACGTGTCCTGAGGTCGATGGGGGGAAGATTCAGAGGAGGACGATCGTTCACTTATATGAAGGATCGAAAATAGTGTTGAGAAGATGTGCCAGACGCAGACCGCCCTTCAGAAGCTGCTGCTCGATAAGCGGAGTCCACTCCCCTATGTAAGTGTATTCGATATTGTAGCCTTCAGGAGTCTTGTTGTAGATGTCTGTGGCGTAGGCAAACGTCTCCTTGCCCCAGTCGTCGGGATCGCTGCTCTCGAGAATTGCTGCAGTCTCGCTCTCAGAAGCCCTGTCTATCTGCTGCTGCCATTCGGTGAATGTCCAGTTATGTCCGGCCTCAAGCACGTCGCTGTCCCACACACCGTGAAGATTACGGTCGCGGTTGAAGAATTTCACTTTCACTCCGTTGCCGCCCCTGTCGCTGAGATGGCCCATGTGCATCGGCTGGTGCACGTCGCCCACGAAATGCACGAGCAGTTTGAGCGCAAGCTGCTTCTCCTCTTTCGAGGCATTCGGGTCGAGGAGCTTGCTGTAGTTCAGTTTTATGGCTGTAGTCACATCGCCGTCGGCGTTTCTCACGGCTGTATCGTAATCCTGACCGGCATCAATGTTGCGATAGTGCCACGTCTTTGTGTAGGCATATTCCGGGGTGTGGCAGGCATTGTCGGCCCAGTTCGACCAATATACTATCGACTTGCCGTCGAGTATCGAGTCGCAAGCAGCCTTTGCAGCCGGAGTCAAGTGTTGCTCGGCTATAAATGCCGTCACGTCATGTCCTTTCTGTCCCCATCCGAAAGCGCTCTGGCAGATGCCGAACGCGAGCACTGTGCTCAATAATATTTTGCCGTTCATTCCTGTTGTGTTTTATTTCTTACTACAAAATTAATAAAAATTTTGCAAATTTCCTCTCCCCAACCGAAAAAAAAGTCAGGATGGATTTCAACTTAATCCTGAATGCCCGTCATGTAACATTCAGATATCCTGCAGAAGGAATTCCCTCAACGTCAGGGTTTTTATACCATTGAAAGTATTAGGAAAACTCTCGTTATAGGTCACCACAATCTTTTCATAATTATCGGCAATAGCTGTTAGATTGCCGAATTCCCTGTCTTCAGTAGACTTGTCGGCAATGGTCATTGCTACTTGCACATATACGCGCTCTCCTTCCCTCTCGGCAACGAAATCTATCTCTTTCCCTCCGTTTAGCACACCGGTCTTGACATCGTAACCGCGGATTTTGAGTTGATTATAGACAGCGTTCTCCATAAGTCCCGATATATCTTGAGGCCTGAATCCTATGATTGAATTGCGGATTCCAAGATCTTCAAAATAATATTTCTCCCCAATCTCAAATAAGCGTTTCCCTGCAATATCCCATCTTCTCGATTTGGTTACGATGAAAGCTTCCTCCAAATATCCTGTATATGACAGCACACTTGCTACGTTTGATGAGACACGCTGCGATTTCAGATAGTCAGCGATCTTTTTAGCCGTAAATATCCGTCCTATATTGTCTGCTATATAAAGCATCAGTCGCTGAAGAAAGTCGTTGTTTCGCAACGAATGCCGACTCACAATATCACGATAGACTACTGCATCCGTTATTCCGGAGATATATTCGCTCCAGGTATTCCGATCCGGAAGATTGACAAGATATGGCAACCCTCCGAATCTAAGATATTCAACCATAGCCCTATCGGAGTCTTCCATCTTGTGAAAATCAAGAAATTCAGAATAGGATAGAGGATGCACCTGTATCTCAATACGCCTTCCGGCAAGTTTCGATGCCATTTCCGATGAAAGCATTTTGGAGTTGCTGCCGGTAACGTAGATATCATTGGCCGGATTCAGGTTGAGCGACCGGATAACTTTGTCAAAATCCTCCACTTCCTGCACTTCATCTATGAAAATGTAGTTTTTTGCTCCTTCTTTGAGTCGCGTATTAATCTCGTCATGCAGCGATTTTGCATCAGTAATATGTGAAAATGCAAAATCTTCCAAATCGATAGTTATTATGTTGGCTTTGGAATCAATATCCCTTATATGCCGCGAGATGCTTTTGAGAATATAACTCTTGCCCACACGTCGCTGTCCGGTAAGCACTTTAATCAGATTTTTCCCTACGTATGGCAAAAGTCTGTTCAGGTAAAGAGGTCTTTCGATTATCTCAATATTTTCATTCATATTAAAAACTTTTATCAGCAATCAATAAAGTTTCAATTATAATTAAAACTTTTCGCAAAGTTAATAAAAATTTTCGACATAACAAAAACTTTCTCCATTACTCATTTTGACCGAAAAAAAAATCAGTCTAACGCCCTTCTGACTTCAGGCAATAGAATCGTAATATCGTGTTGAAAGATAGTTCCAGAGATCCGGAAATTTCGTTTTAACAGGCGAAAGAAAATCTTTTGGATCAACAATTATGTATTTTGATTGGTCAGTGAGCATACTGCGCCAAGTTTCCTCCATATTCTTGCCTGTTACACGATATGTTTTATTGAGCAAATCAACGTCTGCCGAAGGGATGACGTGTATATGCATATAATGATCAGCCTTAACTAATTCTGATTTGCTGTTTGAAATCATTTGCTCTGCCCAAAGAGTCTGTCTCATCAGTTGGTAGAATGGTTCAAAATAATAGATAGACCCACTATATTCTGAAAGAGATTTGAGTTGCTTTGAATTGTTAATCAGGTCAGTATAACGATTCATGCGGACTTGACCTTTTTCGCCTGCTGATTTATCACTGGAGGGATTATCATAGTAGCTTTCGGTATATTTCCATTCTATTGGAATCAGCCAGTTATTACCCTTTTTATCTTCTGCCAAAATGAGAGCATCAATAGATGTGCAGTTGGCTCCACGTGTTGGGCCATCTTCATTAAGATGGTCGTTGTGGCTGACAGCTTCAAAAGCTATATATCCCTTGTCTTTATCGCAGTTAAGCGGCAGAACTTTTTTGAACTTATTGCAGATTCCATTTACAAGGGCAAGTACCGCCTCCGGATCTTTGCGAATAGCGAAGAGATGATTTAGGCATGCAATCTGTGAAGACAAAACATGCCCCGTCGGTTTCATCCCTATCCACCAGCTGATTTTGTTATCTTTGAAATATTGTAAGACATCATTACGGATTGGCTCGTAAAGATTATTTTCTCCATTTCTTAATACAAATGGATATTGCTTTTTCTTAAAAAAGCCGTAGCCTTTATCTTTCCCAAAGAAAGAATTGGAGATCAAATCCAAATGTCTTTTTCTCTCGGCATTATAGAATTTTCTCATAATCAATTGGTCTTCTGTCTATTGCTTATTATTTGTTCAAAGTTCTCCTGACCCCATTTAATTAACGCATCTACATGAGGCAATAATGTTTTACCTAAGTCTGTAACCGAATATTCCACACGAGGTGGGACATCCGGGAATATCTCACGCTGAATAATGCCATCTACAGTTAGCTGTTTCAATACTTGTGATAATACTTTTTCCGAGACAGACGGGATATTCCGGAACAGTTCATTGAAGCGCACCGGTTCATTCTCCGAAATCTTCACGAGAACGACAAGTGTCCATTTGTTCCCGAGCCATTCAAGCATTGGGGCAGCCTTACAATATTCATAGTCTAATTTTTTTGCCATATCTGAAAATCAGAATTTATTGAAAATAAACAAAACTAACTTTTGAGTTAGGGTCAAACTTTTCAGTAAGTTATTGCTTATCCTCTAATTATCACCTAATTTTGCAATACAAAATTACATAAAATAATTGAGATATGAAATATCCAGAGTTACATTTCACCGGGCAGATATGGCGACCGCCATACGAGGCAAGTTCCCAGTTACTTCAGGTGACGTCAGGCTGCACTTGGCACAAGTGCAAATTTTGTAGCCTTTATCATGGCACACCCTTCCGAATGTCACCTTTGTCAGAGATAGAGGCAGACCTGAAAATAATTCGTGAATGGCAACCCCGTGCACGTCGTGTCTATCTTACGGGAGCCAATCCATTCGCAATGTCATATAATAAACTTATGGATATTGCCATTCTCCTGAGAAAGTATCTGCCTGAAATGGTTTCGTTTGGTATGTTCGCACGTGTCACCGATATAGCTCCTAAAAGTGTGGATGAATTGAAAAACCTACGCCACATGAAAATGGACAATATTAATATCGGAATGGAAACAGCTCATAATCCCACGCTCGAAAAAATGAACAAGGGCTATCATTCAGCCGACATAGTTGAGCAGCTTTCAAAACTTGATGAAGCTGGAATCAGATATAATGTAGTGTATCTTAACGGCCTTGGTGGTAAGGGTATAGGTATTGAATCTGCAACAGTAACAGCAGAAGTTCTAAACAGTCTGAATCCATTCATCATTAATATCGTCTCTCTTACGATATTTCCCGAATCTCAACTCTTTCAAGAATTGCAAGACGGAACGTATATTGAGGAACCTGAAATAGAACGTCTAATCGAGATTAAACTATAAAATCCCATTGTTAGGCGTAATATCCAGGCCGGCGGCTTCGATGAGCTT
>CAYPGW010000047.1:0-20470 GCA_964410515.1 uncultured Sangeribacter sp.
TTCATACAATAGATTGTCTACATTTCATACAATAGATTGTCTACATTTCATACAACAGCTTATTTTTATGATAGTTATGACTTCTGTGGGAATTTAGCTTATCAGAGAAAAGATGGGGTTTATGTGGTTCCCGTGACTTGTCTAAAAAACTAATTTGCAATCCGGTGGATAAAGTCGAGGTGAAACATCAGGGCGAAGCTTGCAGCAGTAAGTAAGATTGAAATGAGTATAATCAAGGCTACCTCCCTGCCCGGATGCCTCAACTTGCCGTAATGCAGGGCGATCGCCTTGCGACGTTCGGGCGTATAGCGGAGTTTGCAAAGCAGCGAGGGAATGAGGCAGACGAATGGTAATGCGATAACCGCAATCAGCCAATGGAGATAATGCAGGGCTATCGGTATATAAACAGGAATTACGACAATCCAAAGCCAGCAAAAGAAGAATAGCGTGCTTCCCGAAAGATTGTTATGCACATTTCGGCTCCAGCTCTCTGCCGCATACCAGATTCTGTCGAGAAAGCAACACCGATATTTCTTCTGCTTCTTCATTTCCGTTATTTCCAGGCAAAGAAAAGAACAAGACAGCAGATAAGGGCGATTGAGACAAGTAGAATCAGGATGCGGCGGCGCGTCTCCGGCTTGCAATCATCGAAAAACCACAGTTTGCCATTGAAAGTCCAGTGACACGCCCATTTCCACCTCAGGAGCAGAGCGACAAGCCAAAATGCGAGTAAAGCCGCAGCTATGAGCAAGCCATATTTCGGGTGAGCCTGCGCCCACTCGAAATGTGCTTCCGCCATCCGGTTGATTGTCTCATATATGCCTGTCATTCCGCTCATGTTGGTAAAGAATAGTCATTGCAAATGCAAATTTAACGATTTTTCCTGATAATTTGGGAGTTAGGCGCAAGAAAATCGCCTCCTCATCAGGGTCATATACCATATTAAGTGAATTCGAATGGGCTATGATAGGAGAGTGGAAAGAAAAATGGGCGGCCTCCGGTGGGAAAGCCGCCCTTTGAAGTTAGTGGGTTGATAGTGATTAATTGATTGCAATTTTCTTTGTCGCGTTGCCTTGGCGAATTATGTAGATGCCGGGAGTGAGATTATCAGTGGTGTTGGCGATCTTTACTCCGTTGAGGGTATAGACATCGAGAGGAGCTGAGAAGTCTATTACTGAATTGGAGTGGTCGGCGAAGATGCTTTCAACTTTATCCGGATTCTCGTTGTCGATATAATCAGCTTTGAAGATTTCGTCGATCCCTTCAAAGTCAGTCTCGATTATGTCGAGGAAACGCCACCAGCAGTTTTGGGCATTCTCATATTTCGAGCGAGCACCTACAGGCACATAAAGCGTAACTCCTTCGTAGTTGGAAAAGGCTTCATCCGGCGCTACGGGAGGCTCTTGTGTCATGCTGTAGATAGCTTTTAGATTAGAACAATTGAGAAATGTCGCCTTTGCAAGATACTTCACATCAAGGCATATATCAGTAACATTACTGCAATAATCGAAGCTGTAAACTCCAATAGATTGGGCGTGAATTCTTATGGTATTCAAATTTTGAGCACACTCAAATGCATAATCTGATACATCACTTTTAGAAATGTCCAGGTCAAGATGCTTTACCTCTGTACCATTCACCGAAAATGTTTTGGCATATTCTATTGGATTAGCGCCCCAACCTGCAAATGTTATTTGACTCCATATAGCGGGACTTTGAAAATCGACATTTTTTAGATTGCTACCCATAAAAGCACCCGCTCCGATAGTTGTCACAGAGTTGGGTATCGTTACCGATGTCAGACTACTGCATTCATGGAAAGCAGATTCTCCGATAGTGGTCACAGAATTTGGAATTGTCACCGATGTCAGACCGGAGCAGCCATTGAAAGCAGATTCTCCGATAGTAGTCACAGAGTTTGGGATAGTCACCGATGTCAGACCTTTGCAGCCCTCGAAAGCAAAATTTCCGATAGTAGTCACAGAGTTTGGTATAGTCACCGATGTCAGTCCGCTACAGTACTCGAAAGCACCCTGTCCGATAGTTGTCACAGAGTTGGGGATAGTCACCAATGTCAGACCGGAGCATCCCCTGAAAGCAGAGTTGGGTATGGTATTTACATTGTCGCCGAAAGTCACTTTTTGTAATGATGACGGAAATGCTTGTTCACCTATTTTTTCGCAATTCTCGGCATTGAAAAAAAGTTCTATCAAATTATTACATCCACTGAAAGCAAGATCTCCGATAGTTGTCACAGAGTTGGGAATAGTCACCGATGTCAGACCGGAGCAGCCATTGAAAGCATTATCGGAGATACGTGTCACAGAGTTGGGAATAGTCACTGATGTCAGTCCGGTACATTTAAAGAAAGCTCCATATTTGATTGATGTCACAGAGTTGGGGATCGTCACCGATGTCAGTCCAGCGCACTCCCTGAAAGCATAATATCCGATTGATATCACTTCGTATTCTGTATCTCCATATACCGCAACAGATGGAATAATTAAATCTCCTACTACACCATAGGTAGTTTGTGATGTCGAGCATGTCTTGGCTTCTTCGTCCACTACTTCATACTTGAGGGTTTGGCCTTCGTAGGTGTATTCAAACTCTTGTGCGAAAGCTGATAGCGACGTAATTGCCGTCAATAGAAAAAGAAGTAGTTTCTTCATGATGAGATGTTTTTGATACGTCGGTATCTCACTGTCTTCTGTCGATAGCATTGATGTCACCGGCTTTTCGGTAGATCTACCTAAGTTTTGTGATGGATTCATTGCAAAATATGATTGTTAGATTTGTTTAATTTACAAAGCTACTGCCTTTTGGAAGTGGCATTGGGTATTGTTGAAACGTTGAAGGTTAGTGGAGACGTCGGTGTTTAGGGCAAGTCTAATTCCCATCCTGAGGTCAGTGTCGATGCTGGTGCGGGAGAAAATATCGTAGATGTTGCGTCGGTCGCAATGCATCTTGCGGCTGAGCCATGTCACTGTGCGTTCCTGACGACGCAGTTCTTCTTCAATGATTTTTCCTATGTTTATCGGCTCGTATTCGAGTGATTCTGTTATATCCATTTTCATTCGATTGCATATTTCCCACGTTAGCATACAACTACTGCTTACAATGCTGAAGGCAATGCAGGCGTAGTCAATGCTGACCGTCAAAAAATATTGCAAACGGGATGCAATCTATGTTATGCTTTAGGTGCTTATAGGCACCAATGGAAGAAGAGCCGTTCCATCACTTTCAGTTGCTTGCGTAACCGAATTGCCAAGGTGATGTAATCTTCCTACAGACGTGAATGTGTTCCTGTCTGTGTTGCGATGCAAAGTTACAACAAATCTTGAAAATGACCAAGAAAAATTGAGTGATTTTTTTTACGCTTATAGTTTGTGCCGAAGAATGATTAGTCAAGAACCGGGGCATCTCTCACAAACAAGCATAAGAATACAGCGTCAGGCTTGTTGAGGAGGTAGTTAAGCCATAAAGAATATAATGTCGATACCGTCAGGCGAAAATCTCCCCAAAACGCCGATTTTCGGCTTTTCTATTTCGATAATCAGGACGATAAAGGGCTGAGGATAGCGGCTATCTGCCAAAAATTTGCTATCTTTGCAATCTAAGAATCTTAATATCTAAGAATCTTAATATAGGAGTATTATGGAAGAAAATCTAAGCAGTTTCGGCGAAACTCTTATTAAAGGCAAAACTCTTATTAAATTATTAAAGAGGTTCGAGATGAAACTTTGATAGATTATCCGAAGAACTATATAGTGGTGATGGCTGGATTTCAAAATACAGTAAATTTTCATAGATAATGTGTAGATCTTGTGAGTGCGAAGAGGCGGAAATACAAGTTTAATGCGATTGATTACCTGTGGTATATGGGTAAGGATTCCTGGCGTGTGCCACTCAGCAGGTGGCCCAGTCCGTTTGAGGCTATTGCAATGAATATAGTTTTCGGGATTTCACTGTCGGTCGGTGCATTCTTCATATTTCTTTCTCCTCAATATGGCGAGTCCATATTCGTGACTTTTTGGATCTTAGGCGTGATTGCCTACTTCAGCGTTGAGTCCTATCTCAAGAAGCATCGTTTCACGCCTTTGCATGAGAAGGCATATTTCCGCAGATACCCTGAGAGGAAAAATACCAGTATGTGGTTGCTTATCCTTATTCCGCTAATTGTTTCGGCTTTGACGGTTATTATCTTTGCGTCATCCTTTATATTCCTGCTGAAACTGATTGGTTAGATCATATCGCTGTGCAGATTGAATACTGAAGTGCAAAAATAAATGGCATCGCACGTGTAAATTCTGCCGGAAATGTATTATCTTTGCAGATTTATCAAATCGCAATTGTAATGAATCAGCAAGAAATCAATCTTCAGGCAGCCGTCAATCAGCAGAAAGCGTTCAGGGTGCTTGAGGCGTCAGGCATCGCCGATGTGTGGAAGCAGAGCGGCTGCAGGGTAAATCTTATCGGATCGCTTAAAATGGGACTTCTCGCGTCTCACCAAGACATTGACCTGCATGTCTATTCAAAAGGTATTACTGAAGCATCGAGTTTCGCCATAGCATCGCAGATAGCGAAACTTCCGAATGTAGTCGAGATGAAGTGCATCAACGGGCTGCACACCGATGAGCACTGCATGGCATGGCATATCTCATATCGGCACGATGTGGAGATATGGCAGTTTGATGTGATACATATTGAGGAGGGCACTCACTACGATGGTTTCTTTGAACGAATGGCGGAACGCATATCCGCAGTGATGAGTCCGGCTCAGAAAGACACCATTTTGCGTCTTAAATTCGAGACACCCTCCGGTAAGGATTATCACGGCGTGGAATATTACGAGGCTGTGATAGCCGACGGAATCGACAATATGGCCGATTTCGAGAAGTGGGTGACGGAACACCGAAAGAAGCAGATGTATTATTGGATTCCGTAGGAGAGGAGTGCTGCGTCAGGCCATGGCCTGACGCAGTATGTCGATTATGATTGGCTTCAGGCCTGCCACGAAGCACTCCACGGCAATCACCATCAATATCAGACCCATGAGACGCATCATAACGTTGTTGCCTGTCTCGCCCACCATCTTCACGAGGCGCGTGGAGGCTGCAAGTATGAAAAATGTTATGACATAGATGATCAGAATGCTGCCGAAGAGTATAAACTTCAAAGGCCAAGTGTTGGCATCGTCCATCAGCATGATTCCGTTGGCTATGGCACCAGGGCCGCAGAGCATTGGAATGGCGAGGGGAGTGATTGAGATGTCGTTGGCATATTCTTTCACCTCTTCGTCTGACAATTTTACTTTTGAGTATCGTGCATGAAGCATGTCGTAGCCGATTTTCAGGATTATTATGCCGGCCGCAACCCTGAATCCGTTGGCGCTTATCCCGAAGAGTGAGAAAAGCACCTGTCCGCACACTGTGAACGTTATGAGGATGATAAACGATACTACAGTTGCCCTAAGCAATATACGCTTGCGGTCGCGGTTGTCCAGACCTTTCGTCATCGCCAGGAATACGGGCATCGTTCCGAGCGGATTTGTAAGAGTGAAGAAGGATGTTAAGCAGATAAACGCAAACGGGAGTAAGGATTCCATGCCGGGAAGAATATGAGATTTTGGTGCAGGTGGTATAAAATTAAACTGTATTTCAGTAATCAGGTGCAAAATTAAGGAATATTTCCGAATAGTGCAAATATTCCGCATCAGGCAATCACCGCTTTCAGGCCGGAGGTTGAACTCTACCGCTTCGGGAGGCGTTCTAATAGAAAACTTATTGATTATGGAAAACACACAACAGGCTTCTGCCACACCATCCTCTCAGCGGCCGACAAAGGGAGCGTTCATTGTCGGTTCGGCTTTCATTCTCATCGCCACCATCTTCTGGGCTGTAAACATCCCTGTGGTGAAGGCTCTCATTCCTAATTACATGACTGCCGACTCCATTACGGTGTGCCGCCTTATCGGAGGCGCAGTTCTCTTCTGGATTGCCTCACTCTTCGTAAAGACCGACAGAATAGCGCGTCAAGACTGGTGGCGGCTCATCACGGGCGGCGCTATAGGCCTTTTCGCTTTCATCTATCTGCTCAACCTCTCCATGAAATTTGCCAACCCTATAGATGTCTCCATCATCATGACATTGCCGCCGGCATTCGTGATATTAATAGGTGTCATCTTTCAGCATCGTCGTCCCGGGCTTCTTGAATATTTAGGCATAGCCATCGGTTTCGTCGGGGCTTTGGTTGTGATCTTATGCGGAAAGGATAGCGGCGTCAGAGGTAGCAACGAGCTTCTCGGCGACCTCATAGCATTGGCCTCCACGCTGTGCTATTCGTTTTATCTCGTCATTACCGAGCGTCCGTCGCATACTTATCATCCTGTCTCAATGCTGCGCTGGACATTCCTCTTCGCATCGGTGCCGGCTCTCTTCCTGCTCGGATCGTTTAATAATATCGGCCTCCTGCACACCTCAGATTCCATTCCATGGATCGAGATTATTTTCATAGTGCTCGGCCCGAGTTTTCTGGCATATTTCTTCCTTAGCGGTGCTTTGAAGAGGATAGGTTCGGAACTCGTCTCGCTCTATCAGTATCTTCTTCCGGTCTTCGCCACAATCGCGTCAGTGCTGATGGGGCTCGGACATGTGAGATGGATTCAGGTGCTTGCAATGTTCCTGATAGTGGCCGGCATGGCTCTCACCAATATCGGAAAGCGTAGGCGCACTGCCAAATGAAAATGAATGCGATGCTTCTCTCGCATTCATGACTTCCACGACAGCATCCGGGAATCATGACGCATTACTTACGAAAGAGTTGAAAATATTTTTTGCCATATCGGAAAAATTCCTTACCTTTGCGTAATTAATGCAGGCTCCCGGAGGAGTCTAAGCAAAAAGATATCCTCTTGATGCGTCATAAGTCGGTATCTATAAAATTATTAGTTTCTTCCTCATATCTGCATGGCTCAAAGTTGTCCGGGCTGATGATGGGGAAGAATAAGTGTATATTTGCGAAAGCCCTCCGTTCATAGATAATGCGTTGATAATTAGTAATAATTCATATAATATTGTCGAGAGTCATACACTTTTTTCTTAACGAATTTCATTATTGAATGAACATAGCAATCATATTATCAGGAGGAATCGGATCGAGAATGAGGTCTGATATACCCAAGCAATATATTGAAGTGGAAGGGAAGCCCATTCTTGCCTACTCGGTCGAAAAATTTCTCCGCCATCCTGAGATAGATATAATCATCATCGCCCTCAATGATGTATGGCTCGATTATGTGAAGGCGCATCTCGACCCCGCCGGAAAAGAGATTCATTTCTGCGCGTCGAGCACCACCCGCGAGCATACGATCTACAATGCCTTGAAGAAAGCGAAAGAGATCGGCGACGGAGACGACGACATCGTGATCATTCATGATGGAGTAAGGCCGCTTGTGTCTGAAAGGGTAATTTCAGATTGTCTCCATGCCTGCGGCCGGTATGAGGCAGCCATCGCATCAATAGACGTGAACGACACTATCTATGTGAGTGCCGAGGGTGGTGTCATAACTTCTGTGCCCAACCGCAGTCTTCTTCACAGAGGCCAGACTCCCGAAGCTTTCCATCTTGGAAAATATCTGAAGATTCACGACGATTCTACCGAAGAAGAGATCACGGCCGTCACAGGAGGAGCGCAGTTTGCTCAGCAGAAGGGTATGTCGGTATTCCTTTCGCGTGGAGAGGAGATCAATTTCAAGATCACAACTCCCGAAGATCTGCAGCGCTTCGAGCAGATCATCAAGAATAACTGAATAGACTGATTTTTCATACAGAATAGATGGACATTATTAAGACAGACATAGAAGGAGTGGTGATCATCGAGCCAAGAGTGTTTACCGACTCCCGTGGCTATTTCTTTGAATCTTTCTCCAAGCGGGAATTTGACGAAAAGGTGGCGGTGGTTGATTTCGTTCAGGATAATGAGTCCCGATCATCGTTTGGCGTCTTGAGAGGCCTGCATTTCCAGCGTCCTCCTTTCGCACAGTCCAAACTTGTGCGTTGTGTCAGGGGCAAGGTTCTCGACGTAGCGGTAGACATCCGCAAGGATTCACCTACCTATGGCCGGCACGTGGCAGTGGAACTCTCAGGCGAAAATCATCGTCAGCTGTTCATCCCCAAAGGTTTTGCCCATGGTTTCGCAGTGCTGAGCGATATCGCCGTGCTGCAATACAAATGCGATAATTACTATCATCCCGAGGCTGAAGGTGGCATCAATATCATGGATTCTTCACTATGTATTGACTGGCGGATTGATGCCGACCACCCGATTCTTTCAGAGAAAGATACCCGTTACCCGAAACTAAGTGAATTCACCACACCATTTTAAGCTCGACACATGAAAGGAATTGTACTCGCCGGAGGCTCCGGCACAAGATTATATCCTATTACGAAAGGAATCAGCAAACAGTTGCTGCCGATTTTCGATAAGCCGATGGTATATTACCCCATCTCGACCCTTATGCTTGCTGGAATACGCGACATCCTGATCATTTCCACGCCTCAGGATCTGCCCGGATTCCGCCGTCTGCTCGGCGACGGCTCCGACTATGGCGTAAGATTCTCCTACGCCGAGCAGCCATCGCCCGATGGCCTCGCGCAGGCTTTCATCATCGGTAAGGACTTTATCGGCGACGATTCAGTCTGCCTTGTGCTCGGCGACAATATCTTTCATGGGGCTAACTTCTCAAAAGTGCTCAAGGATGCAGTGGCCACTGCTGAGCGTGAGAAGAAAGCCACAGTGTTCGGCTACTGGGTCAATGATCCGGAGCGTTACGGCGTGGCCGAATTCGACCGCGATGGCAACTGCTTCTCCATCGAGGAGAAGCCTGAGCATCCCAAGTCGAACTATGCCGTGGTGGGCCTTTACTTCTATCCCAACAAGGTTGTGGATGTGGCAGCCACAATCAAGCCCTCGGCACGCGGAGAGCTTGAAATCACTACCGTCAATCAGGAATTCCTCAACGACGGCGAGTTAAAGGTGCAGACCCTCCCCAGAGGATTCGCCTGGCTCGACACCGGCACCCACGACTCTCTGGCCGAAGCCTCCATCTATGTGGAGGTGCTTGAGAAGCGGCAGGGTCTCAAGATAGCCTGTCTGGAGGGTATCGCTTTCCGTCAGGGCTGGATATCTAAAGAGAAAATGAAAGAAATCGCCACTACTATGATCAAGAATCAGTATGGACAGTATCTGATGAAAGTGATCGAGGAAGTGGAACGGACTTCTGACCGCAATATTGACTGACAGGGCTGCCGCTTCGGTGTCGGATGACGTATGGACGTGACTATAAAGTTTCTTGACCTGAAGAAGGTAAATGCCGCTTATGCGGATGAGATCCACGACGCTATGAGCAGGGTAGTGGATTCCGGTTGGTATCTTCAAGGAAAGGAAAACGAACGCTTCGAGAAGGATTATGCCGAATATATCGGTACTGAATATTGTGTGGGGTGTGCCAACGGTCTTGATGCCCTCACACTTATCTTCCGGGCATACATGGAGTTGGGTGTGATGAAACCGGGCGATGAAGTGATAGTGCCTGCTAACACTTATATTGCTTCCATACTCTCAATTTCGGAAAACGGTCTCGTGCCGGTGCTCGTTGAGCCGGACATAGCCACATATCAGATAGATCCTGGGAAGATAGAGCAGGCCATCACACCGAAGACCAGGGCCATACTGATAGTTCACCTCTACGGACGATGTGCCTATACGGACTTGATCGGTGGCTTATGCCGGAAATATGGTCTGAAACTGATTGAGGATAACGCTCAGGCACACGGATGCAGATATGAAGGTCGGCTTACTGGTTCGCTCGGTGATGCTGCCGCCCATAGTTTCTATCCCGGAAAAAATCTTGGAGCGTTGGGCGATGCCGGTGCCGTCACCACTAATGATGCCTCACTTGCTGCCGTTGTCCGCGCTATCGCCAACTATGGAAGCGCAAAGAAATATATATTCGACTATAAAGGCCGCAACTCCCGGCTCGATGAGTTGCAGGCTGCCGTGCTCGGAGCGAAACTGAAGCATCTCGACCGCGACAACGAGAGGCGTAAGGAAGTGGCGCGGATGTATATTGACGGAATCAGGCATCCACATGTAACTCTGCCCGCAGTTGCTGAACGCGACGGCCATGTCTTCCATGTGTTCCCCATACGCACCCCGAAGCGCGATGAACTTCAGAAATATCTGGCCGACAATGGAGTGCAGACGCTGATCCATTACCCGGTTCCACCTCACAGACAAAAATGCTATGCCGCTTGGAGCTCAATGAGTTTCCCTATCACGGAGAAGATTCACGCCGAAGAACTCTCTCTCCCTATGTCGCCTGTCATTACCGATGAGGAAGTGAAAGAAGTCATTCGTCTCATCAACAATTGGAAATTACAGACTATATCTTAACAACATGACTTGCAAACTATCCGTGTCACTGATGTGTGGCAACCTTCTTCATCTTGCCGACGATATAAAAATCTACGAGAGGTCGGATGTGGACTATATCCATATCGATATCATGGATGCGCATTTCGTGCGTAACCTCACATTCGGCCCCGATATAGTAAACGCAGTGAAGAAAGAGACAGATATTCCGCTAGATGTTCACCTTCTTGTGGAGCATCCTCTCACCGTGTTGCATAATCTTGCCGTTAGTGAGGGCGATATGGTGGTGATCCATGCCGAGGGTAAGGAGGATATCGGTAAGTGTCTCGAAGTAATCCGTAGCAAAGGTGCCCGCAGCGGTCTGGCCTTGAATCCGGATACGGATATCAGGGATGTGGCTGCCTATCTGCCTGAGTTGGATACGGTTCTCATAATGCTGATAGAGCCCGGTTTTGCCGGCGGCCGCATCATTCCCGATATGTTGCACAAAGTGGAGCGAACACGTCGTTGGCTTGACCGGAATGGATATGGTGATATCGAGCTGGAGGTGGATGGCAGCGTGAGTCTCGAGCGTGCGATGAAATTGAAAGAAAATGGCGCCACAATTTTTGTAGGCGGCACAAGCGGGATCTACATTCCCGGAAAGGATATCAGGGAGACTATCCCTGCTTTTATTGAGGGTATAAGATAATTAGATAAGTATGACTGCACAGGAAGAAACCCGCAATGGTTTTCTCGTCACATCCGAGAGAAAAAGGCTCTGGATGTTGCTGATGGAGATGGTGGAGAAACTGCTTGAGGTTTGCAGGAAACATGACATAAAGATATGGGCCGACGCCGGAACACTTCTCGGGGTGATACGTCACAAGGGTTTCATTCCCTGGGACGATGATATCGACCTTATAATGATGCGCGAGGATTATGAGCGGCTTCTGAAGATAGCACCGCAGGAATTCAAATATCCCTATTTCTTTCAGGCTGCGGAGACTGACCCCTATTATCCCAGAGGACACGCGCAGTTGCGCCGATCAGACACTACGGCTATTGTTCCTTGTGATATATGGGAATGCTACAATCAGGGTGTCTTTATCGACATATTCATCATGGACGATCTGCCTGCCACTGAAGAGGAACGCAAGGAAGTGTTCGCCGACATGGAGAAGGTGAGGGAATCTTTGAATTTTTCACATGTCTCCTTGCTGTCACGTCATCCGTTTAAGGTGCTGAATGCTGTAAAGCAAATCAGGAAGGCCGGAGGTTTTCTCAACAGATATCATCAGATGGTGGATGTAATAAGAAAATATCCGAATAAACACGATAAGGAAATGGCTTGTGTGGTCTTCAATACGTGGCAGTATCCGAGAATCAAGATGAATCATGATTACTATGCCGAGACTCAGTATATGCCATTTGAAGATATGATGTTGCCGGTGCCTAATGGCTATGATACTATCCTGACCAGACTTTATGGAGATTACATGACTCCGAAAGAGGCACCGAGTTTCCATGGCTCTCTGATTCTTGATCTTGACAGGCCATACAAGGATGTGATTCAGGAATTAAGGAAAAAGGCTCCGCTTCTTGAGAAACTCAAATACCGCTTCCGGTTGAAACGTTTCAAACCCTGACGTAGCTTGGAGGAGAATATTAAGAAAAAAGCGGTTTCGGGAATGTTGTGGACGGGAATTGACCGTCTCGGCACACAACTGATTCAGTTTGTGATCGGCATTCTGATAGCCCGGGTGTTGCTCCCTTCAGACTACGGTCTGATAGGGATGCTCGCTATTTTTATGGGTGTTGCCCAGACATTTCTTGACTCCGGTTTTGCCAACGCTTTGATTCAGAAAAAGGATAGGAACACACTCGATTATTCCACAGTGTTCTATTTCAGCATAGTCATAGGTCTGATTCTCTATCTGCTTTTGTATATAGCCGCCCCGTGGATAGCCGATTTCTATAACCAGCCTATTTTGACTCAGATAACCCGTGTTTATATGCTGACTTTGGTGATCAATGGTCTGGCTATAGTTCACACTGCCAAAATGACTATTGATCTTGATTTCCGGTCGCAGGCAGCTATCTCAATCATCTCTATCATTTGCTCCGGAGCGCTGGGAATTTGGATGGCATATTCCGGCTACGGGGTGTGGGCTCTGGTGTGGCAAGGTATATGCCTTGCTGCTGTCCGCACGGTTCTTTCATGGATTTTCTGCCGCTGGCTGCCTCTGCTCCGCTTTTCGATGCAGTCGTTCAGGCAGCTTTTCTCATTTGGTAGCAAGTTGCTCGGATCCTCACTTATCAATAGCGTCTATTCCAATCTCTCCACAATCATCATCGGTAAAGTTTTTCACTCGGCGGAGCTCGGTTTCTTCACACGGGCCAACCAATTCTGCGTGTTGCCTACCACAACTATAACCAATATAGTTCTGAAGGTGAATTTCCCGATCCTGTCGCAACTTCAGGATGACAACGCCCGTCTGGTAGAAGCCTACAAGACCCTGCTGCGCACACCGGTTTGGCTGCTATATCCCATCCTCTTCGGCATTGCGGCACTTGCGCGGCCGCTGATTCTTACTCTTCTGGGTGAGAATTGGCTGGGCTCGGCCGCCCTAATTCCGATTCTTGCTTTCGGCTGCCTTTGGGATCCTCTCACTCATATTAATCTCAATCTTTTGTATGTGAAGGGCCGCTCCGATCTCGTCTTGAAACTTGAGCTCATCAAGAAACCGATTGCCTTCGTGATGCTTCTGAGCGCCATTCCTTTCGGCATCATAGGAATGTGTATCAGTATCTCGCTCTATAGTTTCATCGCATTTTGCTTCAATTGCTATTACACCGGCAAGATGCTCGGATACGGCTTCGTAAAGCAGATGAAGGAAATTCTTCCCATCCTGGGATATTGCGTCATAATGCTTGCTGGTGTGGTTCCCTTCAATTTCTTACACATTCACCCTGTGGGCCAGCTCATCTTAGGTATCGCTGCCGGCATGATTGTCTACCTATCGGTTTCTATTGCCAATAAAGACACATCATTTCTCGGAGTAAGGAAGATAATCATAGACAAGTTTCATATCTGAAAAATACTATGCAGGCTATTATATTGGCGGCCGGAATGGGCCGCAGATTAGGAGAATTCACCGCTGACAATACCAAGTGCATGCTTGAAGTCAATGGAATAAAACTCATTGATCGGATGCTTGCCCAGCTCGAAAGATTCAATTTGAATCGGATTGTGATCGTCACGGGCTATAAGGGGGATAAACTGAGAAGTTATCTTGACAGTAAGTACCCGCATTCGGGGTTGGTGTATGTGGAAAATCCCGTCTATGACAAGACCAACAACATATATTCCCTTTGGCTTGCGAGGGAATACATGGCCGAAGATGAGACACTTCTGCTTGAGAGCGACCTGATTTTCGACGATAGTATTCTTGAAGCGGCCATCAATGCCGACTATCCCGATGTGGCTTTGGTAGCGAAATATCATACATGGATGGACGGCACTATGGTGAGGATTGACGACGAACACAATATCGTAAACTTCATCCCTAAGAAAGCTTTCAGATATGAGGATGTCCCCGTCTATTACAAAACTGTCAATATCTATCGCCTGAGCATGGATTTCTGCAGGAATCATTACCTGCCGTTTCTTGAAGCATACATCAAGGTGCTTGGCGAGAATGAATATTATGAGCAGGTGCTTCGTGTCATTACCCTCATCGACAGGGTAAATATAAAGGCGCTACCTGTGGGCGATGCTCCCTGGTATGAGATTGACGACGTGCAGGATCTTCGCATTGCTGAAGTCATATTCGCCAATCCAGAAGAGAAACTGAGAAAGTTGCAGCATTCTTACGGAGGATATTGGCGTTTCCCCGGACTTCTTGATTTCTGCTATCTGGTGAATCCATATTTCCCGTGCGGGAAAATGATAGATGAGATGAAGGCCAACTTCGACGCTCTGCTCAGAAACTATCCTTCGGGCATGGGTGTCAATTCCCTGCTCGCAGGCAGGTATTTCGGCATAAAGCAGAAATATGTGGCTGTCGGCAACGGTGCCGCTGAACTCATCAAGAGCCTTATCGAGCACCATGAGGGGAATCTCGGTCTGATATATCCCACATTTGAGGAATACCCTAACCGCCATGATGTCGAAAGCCTGGTTATTTTCCATCCAGGCAACGATGATTTCTCGTATACGGCCGACGATCTGATGGAGTATTTCGATCATCGTGACATCTCGGCCCTCCTCATTATCAATCCTGACAATCCTTCGGGCAATTTCATTCCTTACAGCGATTTGATCAGGCTTGCCGATTGGTGTGCCGGAAAGGATATCCGCCTCATAGTGGATGAGTCTTTTGTGGATTTCTCTACTGAAGGAGACGCCAATACGCTTCTTCAGGACGATACGCTTCAAAGATATCCGTCGATGTGTGTGGTCAAGAGCATATCCAAATCATACGGAGTGCCGGGTCTTCGCCTCGGAGTGATAGCCTCGGCAGACGAGAACCTTATATCCTCCATAAGGTCTGATGTCGCCATCTGGAACATAAACTCGTTTGGCGAGTTTTACATGCAGATATTCAACAAATATAAGATGGATTATGAGAAATCATGCCGAATGTTCAGGCATGAGCGGGATCTCTTCTTCCGTGAATTGTCAGGGGTTCCTTATATGAGGGTGGTGCCTTCGCAGGCTAATTACTTTCTGTGCGAGATCACGGGTGGCGTCACATCTCATGAACTGACATTGAGATTGCTGGCCGAGTATAACATCCTCATCAAGGATTGCTCTTCAAAGAAAGGTTTTCCCGAAGGCAGGCAATATGTGCGCCTCGCAATTCGTGACCGCAGCGACAATCACAAACTTTGTGAAGCATTGATGACTCTGGCTCAGAGCTAATCATGTCAGGATACGATATGGATATAGTTAATGTAGCAATAGTAGGCGGCGGATCTTTGGGCCATGTCATTGCAGGATGGCTTTCCGGCAAAGGTTATAATGTCTCAATACTGACGCGACGTCCTTCCGAGTGGAGTGGAACTTTGACTGTCAATACTCCCGATGGAAAAATTCATGTGTCAATAAGCAACATTTCAAGTAATCCGGCTGAAGTTATTCCGGATGCAGATATGATTCTGCTCACCGTGCCCGGATATGCCAATGCTTCGGAACTTGCGGCTATCAAGCCTTATCTGAAAGATGGTTGTTTTCTTGGAGCTGTGTTCTGCTCTTCAGGATTTTTCTTTGAAGCCATGAAGATTATTCCTGACCACATCAGACTGTGGGGCTTTCAGAGAGTTCCTTTCATAGCGAGGATTGTCAATTACGGACATGAGGCTGATATCCGTTCTTTCAAATCTGAACTTCAGATAGCAGTGGAGCGTGCTGACGATAAGGATAAGGAGGAATTTCGCAGTTGGATAGAGAAGGCCTTCAACACGCCGGTGGTGTTGAGACGGAATTATCTGGAGGTCAGCATCACAAACAGCAATCCTATCCTGCACACGGCCCGGCTCTACTCCATGTTTCATGACTGGAACGAGGACGTGAGATTTGACCACAACATACTTTTCTATGAGGAATGGACGGAAGAAGCTTCTGATTTGATGATAAGGATGGATGCGGAATTGTTTGAGTTGCTGAAGCATCTTCCGGTAGATAGCAATTATCTTCTTCCACTTTTGGAATATTATGAAAGCACTGATGCTGTGTCGCTTACGGCTAAGTTGGCTTCAATCAAGGGATTCAAGGGCATTCTTTCGCCGATGAAGAAAGATGAGAAAGGTTGGTATCCTGATTTCTCCGACCGTTATTTCACCGAGGATTTCGGCTATAGCCTGCGGTTTATCCATGAACTCATTGCAAAATATCATGTCGATGCCCCATACATTGATAAGATATACAAATGGGGTAGGAGTGTTATCAACTCATCCTCACAGTGTTCGTGAGATGTTTGGTCTCGTCCGATGTTGCTACGAATATATTCAAATTAATTAATGGCGAATATTTTCATAAATAAATGAAATACGATTATCTGATAGTTGGTGCCGGACTTTACGGAGCCACATTCGCATATATGGCCACTCAGCGCGGCAAGAGGTGTCTCGTCATCGACAAGAGAAATCATCCGGGCGGCAACATCTTCTGCGAGGTGATCGAGGGTATCAATGTGCATAAGTACGGCGCCCATATCTTTCACACCTCCAGCAAGGAAGTATGGGATTTCGTTAATTCCATAGTTCCGTTCAACCGATATACGAACTGCCCTGTAGCGCAGGCTCCTGATGGCAAGCTCTACAATCTGCCGTTCAACATGAACACTTTCTATCAGATGTGGGGTGTTAAGACTCCCGCTGAAGCGGAAGCGAAGCTCGATGAGCAACGGCGCGAGGCTCTGCAACGTATGATGGCCGACGGCATCTCCGAGCCCCGTAATCTTGAGGAGCAGGCCCTGACGCTGATCGGACGCGACATATATGAGCAGTTGATAAAAGGATACACCGAGAAGCAGTGGGGTAGACCATGCGCCGACCTTCCGGCTTTCATCATACGCCGGCTGCCGGTGCGCCTGACATTCGACAACAACTATTTCAACGATTCATTTCAGGGTATTCCCATAGGAGGTTACAACCGGCTCATTGAAGGGCTGCTCAAAGGCTCAGATGTGCTTCTCGCTACTGATTTCTTCACCGATAGGGAGCGTTGGGAATCAATGGCCGACACGATTGTGTTCACCGGAAAGATTGATGAATTCTACGGCTATAGGTTCGGAATGCTTGAATACCGGAATGTCAGGTTCGAGACAGAAGTGCTCGCTACTCCGAATTGGCAGGGAAATGCGGTGGTGAACTATACGGCGGCTGATGTGCCCTATACCCGAATCATAGAGCACAAGCACTTCGAGGCTCTGACTTCCCCTGAAGTATACGCCAACCCCAAGACCGTGATCTCACGTGAATACTCCTCTGAGTGGCATCCGGGCATGGAGCCGTTCTATCCCGTGAACGATGCACGCAATCAGGAAATATACCTGAACTACAAGCAACTGGCCGATCAGGAGACCAATGTGATTTTCGGCGGACGCCTTGCCGAGTATAAATACTACGATATGGCCCCGGTGATTCAGCAGGTTCTTGCCTATTTCAAATAGTCTTCAATACCCTTATCAAACTACGATGAAAAAACTTCATTATATCTCGCAGTCGTATGTCACGATGTCGAACGCTACCGAGAAACCGAGTATGGATATCGACCGCATACTCAAGAAGACAGGTGCGAAAGACATAGGATTAAGAACTCTTCTCGTAAGATTTGCTAAAGAGAAGTTTTTTCTCAGTTATCTCAGTTATCTTTTGGCTAAATGGAGAATGCCATCCGATCAGATTGTGATTCTCCAGTTTCCCTTTCAGTACCGCATCAAGGAGCTTTATGAACTGGCTCGTGCAAAAGGAAACAAAATCATTTTCTTAGTTCACGACATTGATGAACTGAGAGGGCAGAACAATCGCCCCTATTCCTATATCTTGGAAGATGCTGACGCAGTGATTCTGCATACCGAAAAAATGAAAAAATGGTATGAAGAAAAATATCATCCCGAGAATGCGCCTGTGGTATTGGGCATTTTTGATTATCTGTTTCCAGGCGAGACCGATGGGGCAAAAGAAGACCGGCATGCCGACAAAGTCAATGATGATGCTGAATATAGAATTGTATTTGCAGGCAATCTCGGTAAGTCTCAGTTCATATATTCACTTCCCGAGAGTGACAAAGTGCGATTCTATATTTACGGCCCCGGAATAGATACGGGCCGACTCGCTCCGCATGTCTCTTATAAGGGAGTTGTGAGTCCGGATGAAATCATATCATTGCTTCCTGCATACGATTTCGGACTTGTCTGGGATGGCGACAGCATAGATGAGTGTTCCGGTGCTTGGGGCGAATATCTGAAGGTGAACGCCCCTTTCAAGGCATCTTCCTATCTCACAAGCGGAATCCCGGTTATCGTTTGGAATGAAATGGGTCTGAAAGACTTCGTGGAGGCCAATAAAGTAGGCATCAGTGTTGGTTCGCTTGCTGAGATTCCTGCTAGACTAAGTCAGATTTCCGCAGCAGAATACGCTGAGATGAAAGAAAACGCTCGTGCCATCTCCAAAAGAATGAGATCGGGATATTACTCTGAGCAAGCTATCTCCAAAGCAGTGGAATTGCTTCAATAGCATCATTTAATCTAATAATTATTGTCACATTGCAAGCCGGCATAGCGATATGCCGGCTATTCTATTTTATAAACACTTCTTTTTGAAAATCCAAAAAAAAGTAGTAACTTTGCAAGGTATTATAACTCCGGTTTCTTACCACATGCTATCCGGTGAATTTACATCATTCTTCTGTTTATGCAGTTGAGGGGAAAGGTATAGTTCGATTACTATGCTTCGTGCAGCACGGCAATATTTATAGATGATTGATATTCAAGAGAAATATCCCTGTGGGTTTGTTGCATACGTCGAAAGTCTGCTCAAAAGTGAGAAGTCTGAGATGTTGTCTACGAGGATTATCCCTTCCTTCCTGCTCTCCATGCGTAGAAATGCCGACCATGAGGTTACGGCTGAGGCTGTTGATAAGTGGGTGATGGATATGCTTCTTGCCCATCTGAAACCCTCTACGGCAAAAAGGTATCTCGGAGGAATGCGAGCACTCTATCGCACATGGATTGGCAATGCCGAAGTTGCAGACGAAGTATTTTCTTCTGATATTCTCGATACATACGGTATTTCCGATTCTGGATTGAAGATGTCAGAGGCTGAGAGGAATCTGAGCCGGGTCAGCAATCTGCTTAAAGTTTCGGGTACTGTTGATTGTCTTGGTTATGTTGCAAACCGCATTTTTCAGTATCTGCTTTTCAATCCATCTGCATCTGTAAGCGATGTGATTGATCTGCAATTTAAGGATGTTTTTGGCATTAACCCGCACACCGACGATATAGTATTGTCGATGCGCAAAGCGCCTCAGGCGAAATACGTTTTCCCGCTTCTGCAAGGTAAGCGAAGACGACATGCTATAGTGAAAGATCTTGTCTCCGAACTTCATGGTGTAGGTCGTAGGGCCGGGATGTCTTTCGGAACATCTTTCTCGCGCGAGTCTATAACTGAAATGTGGATCGCGGCTGCAATTAAGGCCGGAATAAGCCTCTCCCAGATTGTAGCGGTTGTGAGGCCGTTGCCTCCCTTATACTCATTTCTGTCCGCGATCAAGGCAGAAGAGTTATCAGTCGAGGCAAGGAATAAGATTATCAATAGGGTAGCGGACTCCATATCCGACAAGACCCCAGGCTGGTTTGTAGCCCGGATGCGCTCCGGTGTTTCTCCCGACGACATCACAGAGCGTCTCAAAAGTATTGATAGCCCGCTGTTGCGTCAGTTTCAGAGCTTCTATCCTTGTCGCTGCGAGCAGAAACCCGAGAAAAAGAAGAAGGTCTGCGTGAAAGTGCCGGTGCTTCCCGGTATCCTATTCTTCAGGTTGCCATACGATAAGGTAACTCCTTTCATGGCGCAGGTAGGTGATCTTGCCTGGTGCTTCAGGAATTCCACAGGTGAAGACAGTGGCTATTCCGTGATCCCGAATGAGGAAATGATGATTTTCCAGCGCGCGGTAGGTTCTTACACCGGAGATATCGAGATGGAGCTTATCTCGTCACTTCCGGAACTATCCGTAGGCGACGAAGTTCTGATTGAAGACGATTCAGTGCTCAGCGGACAGAAAGCCACCATACGGAAAATCAGGAGTGTAAACGGATCATTAACCTTTACCCTTCGCCTCTCTGACACTGCTTTTATACGCTGGAGAGATGTGAATTATTCTGCAACCCATATCACTAAAATATTATAATATCTCAAATTCTGATAAAGAGATTTCCCTGTATGAAACAAGGATTTATTATTAGTCTTGTGTTGATGACTCTTCTCGCCACCACTTCGGGCTGCCACGACTATGATTCTGACATAAGGAATCTAACCGACAGGGTCTCGGCAC
>CAYPGW010000048.1:0-19889 GCA_964410515.1 uncultured Sangeribacter sp.
GCGACCCCGACCTTGGCAAGGTCGTGCTCTACCAACTGAGCTATTTTCGCATTCTATGGGGCTTTCCCGTTTTTGCGATGCAAAGTTACAACTTTTTTTTCAACCGTGCAAATATTTCGGCATTTTTTTGAATCTTTATTTGTTTTCCCGGCCCCGGAACTCAATAAAACGCTTACTTTATCTTCAGATTATCCTTCTTTGAGCTTATGGTGTCTGCCGCTGCCGCTGTGTCGGGCTTGTGGCTGTCGGGCTTGAATGAGCGGAATATCTCATCTATCGATATCACCGCGGCTTTCTGCTCGCCGGTAATGCTCGTGGGCACGAGCAGCGAGATGCCGATAGTGAGCACCACAGCCAACATCGCCGCTATATGGGCCACCTTTTTCTTGATTGTGAATACGTAGCGGTCGGCAGGCACGCTTATGGCGCGATGTGATGTGGTGGATGTAGCTTCTCCGGTCTCGGCCTTGACAGAGCTTTCATCTCCGGCGGCAATGATGGGCCCGACTGAAGCAGCTGCCACAGCAGCCGGAGCAGTTGCGCGCTTGAGATGCACTTCCTTGCAGGCATCGGCCGCCGCACGCTCGCCTTTGGGCCTGAACGACAACCTGCCTTCTTCATCGCGCACGAGTTGCCCCACGAGCCCTACAGAGGCTTCTCCCTCTGCCAGAAGGTCAGCTTTCATCTTCTCTGTCATGGCATCAAGCATGCGGTGGGCTGCCTCGTAAGGCAGATGCTCACGCCTGGCGATGGAGTGGGAGAGGAGACCGTCGTCAGAGACGACACTGCTGTTGAAGCTGATCTCGCGGCGTCGGGGCGTGACTATCCCTGACAAGGAATCGAAAGAAGACTCTTTTTCGGTGACTATGAATGCTCCTATGCCGGGCACTATCACGCAGTCGTGACGTGTGAGCAGATATTCTATATGTAGAGGTAGGAGATCCATTGAAGTCTGTCCTGAAGATTGTTGAAAAATAGTTGTTTATACCTTAAAAATAGCGTCACGGAGTGGTTTCCCCCTCTTTTTGACGATGCAAAATTAATAAAAAATCCTCACATCTGAAAGGGTTGTCGATATCTTTCGGCCCGGTTGTCGATATCTTTTCGGTGTCATTTTGAGGGGAAATAGCGCTCAACGATTTGGGGATCAACACCGTAGGCTATGGCGAGTTTTTTGTCGGCCTCCGCCTCCCTGTAGATAAGTAATTGTTTTTTGAGCCAACCCCTGAGCAGATATAGGCGTCCGTCGTTTGGATGATCGGCAAGTGCTTCCTTCACTATCTCGAGGGCCTCTGAAGTTTTTCCGGTGTGTCCGAGATTCTCAATAAGTCCGAGCTGGAACTCAATTCGGTCTTCGTCGCCGGGATCGCTTCGCTCAATGGCATCGCGGTAATAGCCGGCGGCTTCCGACGGATAGCCCTGCAGCTCCATGCACTTAGCCATCCCTGCGGCCCCCCATGTGTTGCGAGGCCAGGCTTTGGCGAGGCGGCTGAAATCGTCGTATGCTCCCTTGAAGTCGTGGGCGCGCATCCGCAGCAGCCCGCGGGTCTGGAGGGGCCACTGCGCCACGCTGTCGAGCGAGAGTATCGTGTCGATGGTCTCCAGAGCCTCATCAGTCTGCGAGGCATTCACGAGCACTTTGGCCTTAGAAGTCAGTATCGGTATGCTTTTCGGGGCGCGGTCAAGCGCAATGTCAAAACATTGCATAGCCTCGCCCATCTTGCCCTCCATGCCGGCGGCAAGGCCGAGATTGGAGAAGAGCATCACGTTGCCCACATTGGCCGGGTCGATGCGCAGTGCGGCGCGGGTGCACCTTGCGGCATCGCCCCAGCGCTCGGCGGCTATGTAGATTCTTGCCGAGTCAGCCATCTGCAGATAGGCCTGATAGTCGGCTCCTTCAGAAACGGCCTGCGCAGATGCGCAAGCCGTGACTGTGGCGGCTATAGCCGCGAGGATTATGTGTAGTCTTGTCATTTTCTTTTTGAATAATTGTCAAGTCCCTGACGCAGGAATTGCTTGTAGCCCGGAATGTCTTCGTTATATACGAATGCCGGGGCAAGCGGCTTGCCGTCGTTGTCTACAAGCACATGGAAAGGCTGTGCATTGGCTCCGAACTTCGAGCGCTGCAGATAGCTCCATTTGTCGCCATAGGTGCGCAGGGTGCGTTGAGTGCCGTCGCTCTCGGTCACCTTTATGGGTTCGGGAAGCGATTTCTTCTCGTCTACCATGAGGGTGACAAGCACATAGTCTTCATCGATGGTGGCTTTAATCTCAGGGTCGGTCCATACGGCAGCCTCCATCTTGCGGCAGTTCACGCAGCCGTAGCCAGAGAAGTCGAGCATGACGGGTTTGCCGAGTCGGCGTCCCAGTTCCATTCCCTCCTCATAGTCATCAACCACGGCATGAACGTCGCCTTCATACAGTGAGAAGTCCTGAGTGTAGGTGGGCGGAGCGAAGGCGCTGATGGCCTTCAGCGGGGCTCCCCACAGGCCGGGAAGCATATAGACGGCAAATGCTAGCGAGATGCAGGCGAGCATGAAGCGGGTGACGCCGGTCTTCTCCACTTTGTCGTCGTGCGGAAAAGTAATCTTTCCGAGAAGATAGATTCCGAGGAGCGCGAATATCACTATCCACAGGCTTATGAACACCTCCCTGTCGAGTATCCTCCAGCCGTAGGCAAGATCGGCAACTGAGAGGAATTTGAGCGCGAGGGCCAGTTCCAGAAATCCGAGCACCACCTTCACCGTATTCATCCATCCTCCTGATTTTGGCATGCTGTTGAGCATGGTGGGGAACATGGCGAAGAGTGTGAAGGGGAGTGCCAGGGCTATGGCGAAGCCCAGCATGCCCACTGCCGGCGACACGAAATTGCTCGTGGATGCGGCTTCAACGAGGAGTGTGCCTATGATGGGGCCTGTGCAGCTGAACGAAACCAGCACCAGTGTGAACGCCATAAAGAAGATGGAGAGCATTCCGGTGGTGGAGTCTACCTTGGAGTCCATCTTGTTGGTCCAGCTCGCGGGGAGTGTCAGTTCGAAACCTCCCATGAAGGAGATTGCGAAAACCACGAGCAGAAGGAAGAAGATGATATTGAAGATGGCATTGGTGGCCAGATTGTTGAGGGCTGAGGCTCCGAAGATGATGGTGACAGCCAGGCCGAGCACAACATAGATCACGATTATCGAACCTCCGTAGGTGGCAGCTGCCCCGATTGCCTTGCGGCGGCTTTTCTTATTCTGCTTCAGGAAGAAAGAAACGGTCATCGGAATCATCGGCCACACGCAGGGAGTCACAAGGGCTATCAGGCCGCCCAAAAAGCCGGCAATGAAGATATAGAGCAGGCTGCTGCCGGCTTCATGTGGATTCTCGTCGAAAGCGCGGAGTTCAGCCTCCACGTTGGTCCACCAGCCGGCCTTGTCCACATCGCTCTGTGTGAGTGCGCCCGGCACAAGGGGCCCGTCGGCCTGATGCAGTGAGTCCACTTCCGCAGCGATGACAGCGGCTTCGGAGGCGGCAGCCAGTTCAGGCTCGGGAGCGGCCTCGGCCTGAGAAGGCTCCTTGCTTGCTGCAACAGGCGATTTGCCCGAGAGGTTCTTGGCGCCATACACCTGGGTGCATCCCGATTCGTTGCAGGCCTGCCCCTTGATCTCGACATCTACGGTATAGGTGGAGGCTGTAGGTTTCAGTTTCTGTGTGAATGTCACCTTATCCGAGTAAAAATGCTGATCCACCTCGAAGATGTCGTCATACTCTTTGGTATAAGCCTTGTCGGCCACGGGAGCGCCTACTGCCTCACACCCTTTCGTGTCGAAATAAAACACGAGGGGATTCGATCCGCCGGCCGGATTGTCGATGGAATAGAGATGATAGCCCGGGGCTATTGTGGCCGTGGCCACGACTTTTGGTGAGTCAGTGCCGTCGCCTACGAGTTTTATATCCCATGTCACGGCATCGGCGGCAAATCCCGCCATTGCCAGAATCATGGCATACGCTGCTGTAAGGATTGAGATTGTCAGTCGTCTCATATTGATTCTAAATTCTATATTCTCAATTCATGATTGGTATCGATATCGCCTGCTCCACTTCCTTTGTGTCGTCGCGGTAGACGTAGACCACGATGTCGCAGTTGTCGGCCACCCACTTCGCGTCGAGCGTCATTGAGGCTTCGCCCTTCACTTCGCTGTCCGAGTCAAACGACCTGCCTATCGGTTCGCCCCAGTCGCCGTTGAGCGAGGCGCGGAGCACATGGTTGTGTTCATATTCGAGATTCCTTCTGCCGTCGGGCATGGTCTGGGTGCCCATGATATGGTTCTCCACGAGCCACACCGTAAGATTCAGGGCTCCTTCCACCACCTTGCCGAAGTCTACCGTATAGTTCACCGTCACATTTCTTGAGGCTTCGTCGAAAGATGCTGTTGCCTCTATGGCCATTGCCGCAGGTATGGCGAGCGCTTCCGAGGCGCGTTGCATCCAGTCGGGTATTGAGGCCGACATCGATGATTTCAGTCCGTTGAATATTGCAGACGGGAATCCGCTCGGCTGATAGTAGGCGTAGAGCGCGGTGGCTGCAGCCGATCTGAAATTCTGCTTTTCAGGCGAGGTGTATTTCGAGAATACCGGTTCGGTGTTGATGTCACCGTCGGGGTGAAGACCCACCGAGATGACCCTTCCTGCCGGCTCGTCTTCCTTGATCTGCTCCACCATGGCGGCCCCGTTGGGACAGTTGCGGCAGTTGTTTCCCGTAAATTCCATGATGAGGAGATTACGCGGATTCTCCACTGTCGGTTTTTCCTCTTTTATATATCGGTCGTCTTCCGAAATGTTGTCGCATCCTGTCGCTATCGCGGCAAGAAGCGCGAGCGAAATGCTGAGATAAGAAGATTTCATCAGAAAGTATAGTTATAGGTTAGGTTGAAACCCTTAGTCTCCGGCACCCAGCGGCATACGCCGCCCGAGCAGTTGTAGCCTTCTTTCACCCGGCCGTAGCCCAGGGTGAAACGGTTGGCCTTCAGGTTGTAGGTCACGAGAAATGAATAGTAGTTGTCGTTGCGGGCGCTGTTCCAGGTGTCGGTCACGGTCACCATCCAGTGTGGGGCGAACGACATTTCTGCGAGGCCTGCTATCCAGTCGCCCTTGTCCTGCTTTGTCTGGAGATACTGCGCCTCGAAGCGCAACTGGGTTTTCTTAGCCATTTTCCATTGACCCTCATACACGAAGATATTGCTCGTCACCATTCCTCCGTGTCCTTCCACTATGCTCTGGTTGTATTTCTGAAACATGTAGAATATCGTCATCTGGAATGTGCGCGAAAGTTTCTTGTTCAGCTCAAAGTTGAGGTCTGCATAGTAGAGCGAGCCAATCTTCCAGAAAGGAGACTTGTATTGGTTTGTGCCGGGCTCGCGGTCGCCGGGCTGCGCGCCGGCAGGTTTGAAATAGTCGAGCCCTGAGATGTAGCTTGCGCTCAGGCGCACGTTGGTGCCGTATTTTCCGCCGAGCGGGGTCTTTTTCTTGAATAGATAGCGCACGTCGGCCTGAAAAGCCCATTCGCCGTCGGCCTGCGTGGCGTAAGGATACATCGCGGCGAGTGCGAAAGTCTGGGTCAGGGTGAATGCCGGCAGATGGTTTACCGTGGAGCTGAGCAGATACTCCGCATCAATCACTCGCTTGGAGCGGAAATCCATATTGTCGCTCCTTTTGGCCTGAAGCAGAGCCGAGAAGCCGCTTTTTGAGTATGTTCCCGAAAGAAGTACGGCCTGCCCGCGGCGATAGGTGAAATTATTCAGCGAGTTGGGATCATTGTTCTTGGTGGCATACTCCATCAGGAAGTTGAAGTCGCCGGTGCGGAGTTTCACCCTTCCGTCGAAGGCGGCTGTGTTCTGAGGCAGGTTCAGATAATAGTTGAAACCTGGAGTCGGATCCGGCACGAGGCTACCCGATGGGGTAACCTTTATGCGCTCGTCCTTATCGTGCTTTCCCACGTATGAGAATCCCAGTGTCAGGCCTGTGCGGCGGTTGAACTTGTCGCGGAATGTCTCGTTGAGGCTCCATTCCGCATCAGCGCCCCATAGCCACGACGAGTTCCACTCCCAATATCGGCGCTGCTTGCCGGCGAGCGCCGTGATCAGCAGTCCCTTGGCGGGTTTCAGTTTGAGGCGTCCGCCGCGTATGGCATTGTCCACGCCCAGCGAGCGCTCCTGATAGGTGCGCAGTATCAGGCCTGAACCGAATTGCTCGTAGAAGTCGCCCACGGTAGCCTGCCAGCATTTATAGCCTCCCGTAGCCCATATATATGGCACGCCCCAGCCTCCGAAGCCCTTGTCGTAGCCCGGAAGAGGCCATTTGGCCCACTGGAACCGAGCGCCTACTGAGACGTAGGGTGCGTTCACCGTGAGGTCAAAATATGTGTTGTTCAACACGTCCTTCTCATACTCGCCGGTCTTCTCTCCCTTGAAATTGAAAGGCACGAGAAACTCTGTCTGCACCGAACCGGTGGCGCGTATCTTGCTCCACCACGAGTCGCCGCCCTTGTCAGAGGCAGGGGTGTCGATATATGTTGACGCCTTTTTTTCAGAGCCTTCCACATAGACCGAGGGGAGTTTGGTCTCTCCTTCGATATAGACGTCGGGCCGGAGAGTGCCGTCCGAATCGGAACTGTTATCGTCTGCCATAGCCGCGGCCGACCCGAGCAGCAGCGCGCAGAGCGGGAAAATCCTTTTCATTTCCATCGCGGCCAATTATTTCATTGCTTTCTTCACGGCTTCGATGATTTCTTCCTCGGCTCCGTCCACATAGCCCTGATGATTCCAGACAATGTTGCCTTCGCCGTCTACCACAAACACGTGCGGAGGATCGCTCACACCCAGCTGGCGCTTGAAGTCGCCGTTGGGGTCGAGAAGCACTTCATATTCCCATCCCTTGTTCTCTACGAAAGGCTTCACGCGCTGCTCGTTCTGCGCCTCGTCGAGGCTCACGGCGTAGATTTTCACACCGGTCTCCTCCACCCACTCGTCGTAGACATCGGCTATCGCCTTCAGTTCCCTCACACAGGGCTTGCACCATGTGGCCCAGAAATCTATCACGAAGGGCTTCCCATCGTTGCTCAGTGTGGAAGTGTCTACCGAATTACCGTTCATATCGCGCAGCTGCACCTGCGGGAGGGCAGCCGAAGCGCACAGTGAGGCTGCGAGTGCGCATGCCGAAAGAAATAGTTTTTTTATCATAGCGGATATTGAAGTTTGTTATTGCTGTTGATATGGTCTGCATCTTAGACCTGAAAGAAATCTCAAAGTTACAAAAAAAATGCGAAAAACATTTGGTTTTTCGCATAAATCATACTTCAGAAATGATATTTAATCTTTTTTAGCAGGGTCGCAGGTGAGACTTATACCTAATTTCTTGAATATTTTGTGGTCTACTTCGCCAAGCATCACGGTGGAATGCGCCTGGCATCCGTTGAGTTCGGGCAGCGTCTCGAGAGCCTTGCGGCATTTTTCATCGTGAGTGCTCAGCACCGACAGGGCCACGAGCACCTCGTCGCTGTGAAGCCTCGGATTGTGGCCTTTGAGATAAGTGAGTTTCGTGTGCTGTATCGGCTCTATCATCTCCTGCGGAATGAGCTTCAGATCGTGGTCAATACCGGCCAGATGCTTCACCACGTTAAGGATCAGCGCCGAACTCGGCCCGAGCAGTTCACTCTGCTCGGCTGTTATGATGGTGCCGTCGGCAAGCTGGATGGCGCTGCAGGGGAGGCCTGACTGCTCGCAGCGGTCGCGCGCCGCCTTTATGCACTGCCTGTAGTCCAGACCAATCTTGGCCTGCTTCAGCAGCAGGGCAATCTTGTTCACTTCCGACTCATTGTCTTCTCCTTTGGCCAGGCTGTTGAGCGCAGTGAAGTAGCGGCGGATTATTTCATTGTTTGATGCCTCGCAGCATACCTTGTCGTCGCTGATGCAGAAGCCCACCATGTTCACGCCCATGTCGGTGGGCGACTTATAGGGATTGCTGCCGTAGATGCCCTCGAAGAGTGTGTTGAGCACCGGGAAGATTTCTACGTCCCGGTTATAGTTGATCGCGGTCTTGCCGTAGGCTTCCAGGTGAAACGGGTCGATCATGTTCACGTCGTTCAGGTCGGCCGTGGCCGCCTCGTAAGCGATATTCACCGGATGTTTCAGCGGAAGGTTCCACACCGGGAAAGTCTCGAACTTGGCATATCCGGCCGTCACCCCGTTCTTGTGCTCATTGTAGAGTTGGCTGAGGCAAACGGCCATCTTGCCGCTGCCCGGCCCCGGGGCCGTAACTATCACGAGCGGACGCGATGTCTTTATATAGTCGTTATGACCGAAACCCTCGTCAGAAGCGATAAGATCCACATTCGCCGGATAGCCCTCAATAAGATAATGGTAATAGACCGTGATGCCCATACGCTCCAGTTTGGCCCGGAATTTGTCGGCGCTAATCTGGCCGTTGTAGTGGGTCACGCACACCGAGCCCACATAGAAGCCGAGGTTCTGGAACTCTTTGCGGAGGCGTATCACGTCCATATCGTAAGTGATACCCAAATCGCCGCGCATCTTATTGCGTTCAATGTCGAGGGCGCTTATCACTATCACGATCTCCGCCTGATCTTTCAGTTTCTGAAACATGCGTATCTTGCTGTCGGGCTGGAAGCCCGGCAAGACGTGGCTTGCATGATAATCGTCGAAGAGTTTTCCACCAAGCTCGAGATAGAGCTTATTGCCGAAATGAGCGATTCTTTCCTGAATATGTTCAGATTGAATCTTCAGATATTTGTCGTTGTCGAATCCTTTAATCATAACGGGATACAAAATTAATATTTTTTTACAAATCCCGCAACTCTTTAGGGAAATATATCAATAAGAAAATAATATTCCTTATTCTTGCCCGGCTCTGTTTTTTTTACTACATTTGCGTCATATAAATTCCAAGTACTAAATAAAGACTTAAAGATGAATGGTTTTCTAAAACTCGCGGGCGATTACACAGATTGGAAGGTGTATAAGAAATCTGTGATAATATGTGACGTGACTGAACTCTTCATTCGCAGGGCCTTTATTGAAAAGACTCGTACTATTGACCAGATGCGTCAAGCAGCTCGCTCCTGCAAGCAAAATATTGTAGAAGGTTGTGGAGACAAAACTGTTTCGGCAGAGATGTGTATAAAACTGTTGGGCGTGGCACGTGGTTCTGTAAGGGAATTGCTCGAAGATTATTGTGATTTCCTGAGGCAAAATGGATTGAAGATATGGCCTGTAGATGATCCAAGAACTGTTTCTACGCGCCGCTACTGTATGACTCATGACTACATCGATGCGTTTACGGCAAAATGCAGAGAGCGTTCCGATGAAACTGTAGCGAATATAATGATTACCCAGATAAGGCAACTTGATGCCATGCTTGCAAAAGTTCTGAAGAAAATAGAAGCGGATTTTCTTGCGGAGGGTGGCATAAAGGAAGCGATGAGTGCCGCCCGCCGAAACCGGCGAGGATATTGATAAGATATATATCATATATATAATATATATCATATATCCGGAGAGCGAGGGGCGCCCCCGGGAAATTTCCCGGAGGCGCCCCCCTTTCTTGATTATTTCTCGTAGCCCGCGGCGATCTTCCTCACCTTATTCCCGGCCTTCACTATGTAGACTCCGGGCGCAAGGTCTCTGAGGTCTTCTTTCGAGCATCCTCTCTTCAGCAGCGTCCCGTCGGTGCAGAATACGTCTGCCGTGGTGCCGGCATCTCCGAAGAGCGAATCCACTCCGGCCGGATCCGTGACAAACACTATGCATTCCGCCACGGCGTCGCCGCAGGTGGCCGTGATCAGTGCCGTGCCTTCCGCTTTAGCCGTGACTTGGCCGTAATCGTCAACCTTTGCCACTGAATAGTCGTCCGACGCCCAGATCACTTCCTTGTTTACGGCTTCCGCAGGAAAGACTTCGGCAATCAGGGTCACGCTCTCCCTGATGTTCAGCTCTATCTCCGAGTAATTGAGCCGTATGCTCTCGGCATGAGGCACTTCCCCCTCCACCATCTGATCCCAGATCGGATCGGAATTATAGGCGTCCTCGCTCCCTTCGGGCACGGTGACTTTGGCATTCTCCATCACCTCCTCGGGGAAGCCTCCCGGGAACGAGGGTGGCGTCACCGCAAGGCATGTGATTTCTCGCAGGTTGATGTCTCCGTCGAAAGCCTCGGCGCCGATTGATTCGAGCGAGCTGCCGAGCGTAAGTTTTTCAAGCTCCGTGCAGTCATAAAACGCCCATTGTCCTATCTCCTTCACCCCGTTGCCTACACTCACCTCTTTCAGCGACGAGCAGTCTTCGAAGGCATTCGTGCCTATTGCGGTCACAGCATCGGGAATCACGAGGGTGGTCAGCGACTCGCATCCTTTGAATACGCGTTTTTCAATGCTCTTCAGAGAGGCCGGAAGCTCTATGCTCTTCAGGGCCTTGCATCCCTGCAGAGCCGCATTGTGGATTGTATCGATGCCTGCCGGGATTATTATCGTTTCCAGGGCCTCGCAATCGCGGAAAGTATTCGTTCTGATTTCAGTCATTTTCTCAGGCAACTCTATACTCTCCAACTTTGAGCAGTTGGTAAAGGCGCTTTCTCCCAACACCATCAGTTCATCGGGCAGTTTCAAGCCCTTAATCGATGAGCAGTCCTGAAACGATGACCTGCCGATATAGATGTAGTGGTCCGGAATCTTTACCTCCTCCAAAGCCTCGCACCCCATGAAAGTGCCGGTTGGAATATGATTGAGAGCTTCGGGCAATTCCACACTTTTCAGCGCCTTGCAGTCTCGGAATGCCATAACACCAAGATATGTCACATTCTTTAAAGAAAAAATCGACTGAAGCTTAGTTGCGCCTTCGAAAGCACCATTGCGTATATCAGTTATGTTCTCACCTCCATAAATATTAATGAGACCTGAATTGTTCCTGAATGTACCTTCATATATCGCAGACAAATTGTCTGATAGCGTAAGATCCTCAAGATAGACCGCGCCCTCGAAAGCTGAACCCGCTATATTTGTAACTTCTTCGGGCATCACATAACTTTTATCTTTTTTCCCTGAAGGATATAGGAGCAGATACAACTCATCAAAGTATACGCTTTTTTCCATCAAGACTCCGTCTTTTGCGAAAAGTGATCCATCGCCTGCGACCAGGAAAGCCTCTAAACCGGTACAGCCGGCAAAAGCCCCGGCCCCTAAATAGCTGCAATCTGAAGAAAGGGTGAAACTTCCTAACGAGATGCAATTCTTAAAAGCGCTCTCTCCGATTGATTTCAATTGCGAGGCTTCATACTGCAGGTTATTAAGTTTTGTGCAGTTTTCGAAAGCCTGCGATCCAATTTTTATCTCAATATCGTTATCCCTGCTGAGTATGACCGACGTAAGGCCGGAGCAGTTAATAAATGCCTCGTTTTCGATATCTGTAACTTTAGGCAGCGATATGGATTTCAGCGACTCGCAGTTGCGAAAAGCACCATTGCCGATATATGATATTTGGATGTCAGCATTACTGTTACACGATATATTCTCCAGTGCCTCGCAATCGCTGAAAGTTCCTTCTTCAATTCTTGTCAAACCGGATGGCACTGTTACATTTTTGAGAGAATGACAATTATGAAAACAGTATCCTGCTATTTCTTCTACGGATTCAGGCACATCGATTTCAAGAAGACTTTCACAATAATCAAAACTTCCGATTGATTTTGCCTTGAAAGCATTGCCGAATGAAATCGATTTCAGATTGTAATACCCCCCAAATCCATTCATCTCCTCTATGGGAGAATCATTCAATATGATTTCTTCGGTTATTCTATTTACAGAGCCATTAGTCGTGATTTGGCATATTGTAGAAGGAAATATTATCTTTTTAGGGCCGTGGGGTTCGGATGGAGAGGAGAAGATACAGAAGGATGCACTGACTTTCGTCACGCTGTATTCCTTCGCATACAACTCGATAGTTTCAGGTATTTCCAACTCATCTATGATTCTCGAAGTAGATGACTTTATCAACTCAACCGAATTAGGTGTGTCAAGCAGGATCTTGAATGTTAGTCGGTATTCCTGACTTGTGCCTTCGTTATATATGAATGTAAATTCTTCGCCGAAAGCATTGAAGCCAAACGCAGATGCGAGAAGCAGAAATAAGAGTAGTCTGTTCATGATTATTTTCGTTTAATTGATCTGCGTGTCGGAACATTGTTAAGAGAGGCGGGAATGTTCTTGTCTATCACAATGAATTTGCCGTCTTCTCGCTGAATAAGGGCTTTCATATCAGCGTCAGACTCTCCGCTTCTCGTAGTGAGATTGTCGAGTTCTTTTTGATCTTCCCATTCAGAAAACCCATATTCGCTAAGATCCCAGTTGTTTTCAGGGCCGTATATACCCTTCAGCTCGAGGTCATGAACAGATTTGAACTTTTCTCCATAAAAAATCTGTTCAAATTCAGAATGCACCATATAGCCTGAGGAGGTCTTGGAGAATGAGAATGTGGGATGATTTTCTGCAAGACTTTTAAAATCTTTCAATGCGATATCTACGAAATCAATGATTCTGTTGTCGATGACAAGATATTGTAAATAAAAATCAGAATACACAGTATATATTCTTCCATATCCAAAATGCGGATACTCAGACAGTGCTAATTCATAATCTGAATATAGCCAGTATTGATTAAGGTATTCATCAAGAAATTCGGCATAATACCACCCCGGTGCCAATGATTTGGTGGCTTCAGAATATGGAGTTGGTGACACATCCGGAACGTCGCGGCAAAGGTTGACATAATATGCGTACTCTTCATCGGAATCAGGATACAATCGACTTGGTCTATAAACACTCGTATTGTAAAATTCACGAGCCTGAGCGATATGCTCTCTGAGTGTAGACCAATCATCCCTATACCTTACGTTTCTGTGGTAAAAATCCTCTCCCGAGTATTTCGCGCCGTTATCTTCAACAACCGTGGTGTTCAGATTATATTCGATCAGTCCTCTTTGATATGTGTAGAATATGCCATCCCTGTAATATTTCCAGTCAGGATGTGCGAATCTGCCAAGTTCAGATTCAGTTGGAGTTAAATTCCAATTTTCGCTAATGAAATACGGCGCCCAACGAGAAGCCTCAGTTCTATGGCTATCAGGTTGAAACGCAATGGACACAAAATGCCCGTAATCATAGAATTCGTCAGGGCCGATGCGCGAGCCGTCGGAATAGTTACGGTAACGTTCCACCTTGGGGTAAACAGAATCATAAAAGTATCTGCCATAGGCTGGTAAAACTTCAACTGACGGATAATACTCCACAGATACGAGTTCCGGGCCGACCTCGGCCTCGAAGCGGATGGTCTTTAGCGGGCCGGAAGCCGATGTCAGGTTGGCAGTCACGTCGAAGCGGAGCGCTCGCAGTTCAATGGTGTCGGTGCATTCGTAGGTCAGTTCCGTCAGTTCATAACCGTCGTGTTCGCCCGGGATGTCGGAGAGTGAGATGTTTTCCAATTCATCGATTGAGGGAAAGCGGAGTATGGAGTCATCTTTCACAACTTCTTGCCCCGATTCTGTTGCATCCGAGCCGGACGTGAGGTCTTCAATATCGCCCGAGCATGCTGAAATGAAAGTTACAGTGCTTAGGACTATGCCGAGCATCTTGATGCTCCGGAATATTCCTGATTGTAAGTAATAATGTTTCATTGTGGCTATGGAATTCTGCAAGGCTCCTTCTGCAGAATATTACATAAAAAGAAAAGCGTGAGAGCCATACCTGTTGCCCGTTCCACACCTTGAGGCCTTCGCAATGCCCATCGCAATAGAACGGACAACGCAGAAGCCTCACGCAGTAGTATTATATATATGTCAACTCAGCCGGCGTTCACACGCTGACCGGACATAATAATACTGACCACAAAGGCGTCTACAGTTGTCTCATTCTTGATTGCGATTGAAAGTTGCGAAGTTTCAAGGAGTCAAGAAAGAGCGTCGAGTAAACGCTGAAAAAATTTACGCAGACCCTCCCGCTCAGCCCCTGACCGGGCTTCCGCGTAGCGGTCTGCGTCAGCAAAGTTAAGCATATTTTTCTTTTGCTGCAAGTTTTCCCCCCATTTTTAACCAAAAAAAACAACTAAAAATTGTAAAAATAGGCTCTTTTGAAAATATAGTGATGCGCAGTGTCCTTTTTTCGGCAATAATTGTATGAGATTTTGAGTCATTATTTGGATATACGTTTATTTTTGCTTAAATTTGCGATAGAAAAAGAAATATGCCTCATTCCCAATTTGCGGAGCATCTAAGACGTGGCGTGCCACGTCGGCAAAGAAAAAGTGATATCTCACACAAAAAAGAATTCGGCTTGAGCCAAAAATATTCATTTGATGGACGCATATCTTAATATATTTGAGACAGAACCTGAATTTCGTAGACTCGAAGAAGTTGCAAAATCCAGAGCGCTCACAGATAGGGAACGGAAAGCCTATAGGGAATCATTGAAAGTATATAGAGACTATTACGCCATAATGGAAACGGAAAGATCCGAGGGTCGAGCTGAAGGCTTCGCAGAGGGCCTCGCCGAGGGTCGTGCAGAGGGTCGAGCTGAAGGCCTCGCAGAGGGTCGAGCGCAGGCTATAGCTGAGAAGGCTAAGCTTGCGCGTGAAATGGGATTGTCCGAAGATATGATAGAGCGGCTTTTCGGGCCTCTGTAAGATATCTTGTTTTTAACTAAAAAAACAATGCCACGTCTGAATAAGGCGTGGCATTGCATTTTTATATCTTCGGATTCATCTGTCAGACGGGTCGTCCGTAATAGTAGAGTGTCCAGGCATCGCGGGCATAGCCGTTAGGCAGGATCTCAAATGTGTAGGGGTCTGCTCCGGGAAGCACGCGGCCGAGATAGTACACGTTCCATGCGTCGAGGGCGTAGCCGTAATCAAGCACCCGGAATGTCGGGATATTCACATTCTGCATTATAATTCCGTTGAAGATTACGTTGGCTGCTCCTATCACGTATGCCACTCCGAGATTGGGTACCGGTGGCACATAACGGCGCTGATGGCGCGGAGGAACCGGGCGTAGATGGGGCGGGGGAGGAGTGGGGCGTGCCGGCCGGTAGCCATGATTCGGTCTGGCGTCATTACCCGGACGGTAGCCGCCATTTCCGGGGCGATAGCCATTGTTACCGGGACGATTGCCGTTGTTGCCGGGGCGGTTACCGTTGTTACCCGGACGATTGCCGTTGTTGCCGGGGCGGTTGCCGTTGTTGCCGGGACGGTTGCCGTTGTTACCGGGACGGTTGCCATTGTTGCCGGGGCGGTTGCCGTTATTACCGGGACGGTTACCGTTGTTGCCGGGACGTGAGCCGGGATTGCTTTCAGTCTTATGTCCACCATTCCCATTGCCGCGATGATGATTGCCGTCTGCATAGACGTTTCCAAATCCTAATGAAAGGGAGAGAGCCACGATTAGTATTAATTTTTTCATAACTCAATTGGTTTTATGGCGACTTTAACTTTGAGTTTCGGTCAGCCCGGTGATAAATCTTTACTAATAAGAGCAATTTTCTTTCATAAAGTTTAACAACGGGCAATTTATTTAACTAAATTTTACAAAATCCCGTTTGTCTTCGGGTTTGGGTTTCATCAGGAGGAGAAGATATAAATCCGGCTCCCCTACGGAAAGGAAGCCGGACTCATCTGATAAGTTAGTGGGGTTATAAACAAGTTTCTTCTTAGTCTTCAGACTGCGATTCGGCGTATGCCTTGAGCAGCTTATCCTGCACGTCGCCCGGTACGAGTTCGTAACCGGCAAACTCCATCGAGAATGTGCTGCGGCCTCCGGTGATCGAGCTGAGGGCGGTGCTGTAGCTGGCCATTTCCTTGAGGGGAACTTTCGCCTGAAGTTTCTGGATTCCGTGTTCGGCATCCATACCCATAATCAGGGCGCGGCGTCCCTGGAGCTCGCTCATCACGTCGCCCATATAGTCGTCGGGCACGAGCACCTCCACATCGTAGATTGGTTCGAGAATCTTCGGGTTGGCTTCGCGGAATGCCTGAGAGAAGGCGTTGCGGCCTGCCAGGCGGAACGATATTTCGTTGGAATCAACCGGGTGCATCTTGCCGTCGTAGATCATCACGCGCACGTCGCGGGCGTAGCTTCCCGTGAGGGGGCCCTGCTCCATGCGGTCCATAAGGCCCTTAACAATGGCGGGGATGAAGCGCGCGTCGATAGCGCCGCCCACAATGCAGTTGTAGACGATGAGTTTGCCACCCCAGTCGAGAGGAATTTCCTGCTTGTCGCGCACGTTAAGCTTGAATTCCTGATTGCCGAACTTGTAGCTGTCCGGTTCGGGCATTCCTTCGGTGTAGGGCTCCACGATGAGGTGCACCTCACCGAACTGGCCGCTACCACCCGACTGCTTTTTATGACGATAGTCTGCACGGGCAGCCTTTGTGATAGTCTCACGATAAGGTATTTTCTGCTCCTCGAAGTTTATGGCGAGTTTTTCGTTGTTCTCGATGCGCCATTTGAGAGTGCGGAGATGGAATTCGCCCTGACCCTTCACGAGTGTCTGCTTCAGCTCCTTGCTCTGCTCTATGATCCATGTGGGATCTTCCTCGTGCATGCGGGTGAGGATGCCGGCGAGTTTTTCTGCATCAGCCTCGTTCACGGGCTTGATGGCGCGAGTATATTTCGGAGCGGGATATTTGATGAAGTTGAACTTGTAGTCGCAACCCTTTTCATCGAGGGTGTTACCGGTGCGCACGTCTTTAAGTTTCACGGCAGCGCCTATGTCGCCGGCCTCCAGCTGGTCGATCGGAGTGCGGATCTGGCCGCACACGGTGAAGATCTGGGCAAGACGCTCCTTGCCTCCGCGGTCTACGTTCTCAAGATCGGCACCGGCCTTGAGGGTTCCGCTCATCACCTTGAAATATGAAACCTCGCCGATGTGGGGCTCTACCGAAGTCTTGAAGAAGAATACGCTCAGCGGGCCATTGGCGTCGGGCTTCACAGCCTCGCCCTCTACGGTTTCGGGAGCCGGCATGTCGTCTACGAAGGGGCAGACGTTGCCGAGGAATTCCATCATGCGTCTTACGCCCATGTCCTTGCCGGCGCTGAGGCAGATCACCGGGAAGATGTCGCGGTTGATAAGCCCTTTGCGGATACCCATGCGGAGGTCGTCTTCTGTCAGGGGCTGGTCGTCGAAGAATTTGTCCATCAGGCCTTCGTCGTTGGCGGCAGCCGCTTCCTTCAGGATGTTGTTGAGTTCGGTTGCTTTCTCAAGCTGGTCGGCGGGTATGTCTGAAATTGTAGGCACTCCTCCGTCGGGGCCCCACTCATATTTCTTCATCAGGAGCACGTCGATGAGCGCGTTGAAACCCGGGCCGGCATTGATGGGATATTGTATGGCCACCACGTTCTTGCCGAAGTGCTCGCGCAGTTGCTCCATCACGTTGTCGTAGTCCACTTTGTCGCCGTCCATCTTATTGAGGGCGAAGATCACGGGCTTGTTGAGCTTGGCAGTGGTGCGCACTATGTTTTCGGTGCCCACTTCCACTCCGTATTCAGCATCGACGGTGACCACGCCTATGTCGGTCACTCCGAGGGCTGTGTAGGCATTGCCCACGAAGTCGTCGGCACCCGGGCAGTCGATGATATTGAGTTTCTTATTGTTGAATTCTGCGGCGAACACCGTCGAGAAGACGGAATAACCATATTCTTTTTCCACGGGGAAGTAGTCGGAGACGGTGTTGCCGCCGGCGACAGTGCCGCGACGCTTGATGACGCCACTCTCAAAGAGCATAGACTCGGCGAGGGTGGTCTTGCCCGATCCCTTGCTGCCAAGAAGCGCTATGTTCTTGATTTCGTTAGTTTTGTAGACCTTCATGGGTATTATGTTTTTATAGGTTACGTGGTGGAGAGATTCGAGAAGTAACACTATCTTCTCAAATGCGCTTGCAATTTAGTCAAAATTTCTATAAAAAACAAATTTTTCTGATATGTTATAAAGCATATTTTAAAAATGTGCGTCTTTTTTGCTTGGTGTGTCTACAAAAGTAATCAGCCCCGGAGCAAACCCCGGGGCTGATTATTCTATATATTAATGTGTATCGCTCAGAATCAGAGCCAGCGCACGTAGGCGAAATCCTGACGATGGGGCAGGAGATCGCATTTGGGATACATGCGGAGGGCGTAGCGGTAGGTAGCGGCGTCGGTGAGAGTCTCGTCAAGCTCGTAGGTGACTATGGAGCCGTTCTGAGAAGTCACTTTCAGCTGCTTGGTGCCGTCGAAGTCCGACACGCCGTCGTGCTCCTTGTAGGCAACGAGTTCAACTCCGATGGAGTCTCCGAGGCCCTTGGTGTCGAGTGTGCATTTCACCTTGAAGTCGCCACCGGTGTGGTAGGTGTTGGTGGCGCTTTCGTTGTAGTCTACTGCGAGAACCTCAATCTGATCCCACTTGGAGGCTACGGTCTCTTTCCATGCTACGATCTCACGAGCCTTAGCGAAGTCGTGGGCCTTGAGCTCTGCGGCACGCTTGGCTTCGGGTGAATAGAAGCGCGAGATGTAGTCGTCGAGCTGGCGCTTCATGGTGAAGTGGGGAGCGATGTGGCCGATCGAGCGCTTGATATACTGGATCCACTCCGGAGAATATCCCTTATAGTTCTTGTCATAGTAGAGCGGGATGATCTCATTTTCGAGCATTGAGTAGATGGTTGCTGCATCGAGTTTGTCCTGCTGGCTCTGGTCGGTGAAGGTGCGCTTGTCGGTGAGTGCCCATCCGGCCTGTTCGTCGAAGCGATAGCCTTCATACCACCATCCGTCGAGCACCGAGAAGTTGAGCACGCCGTTCATCTCGGCCTTTTCGCCTGATGTGCCTGATGCCTCGAGCGGGCGGGTCGGGAAGTTGAGCCATACGTCTACACCGGTCACGAGGCGCTTGGCCACGGTCATGTTGTAGTCTTCGAGGAATATAATCTTGCCCAGGAACTGGGGCATGCGGCTGATCTCCATAATATGCTTGATCAGACCCTGACCACCGCCGTCGGCGGGGTGTGCCTTGCCCGAGAAGATGAACTGTACCGGACACTTCTCGTTGTTAACGATCTTTGAGAGACGGTCGAGGTCGTTGAAGAGGAGATGTGCGCGCTTGTAGGTGGCGAAGCGGCGGGCGAAGCCGAAGATGAGGGCATTGGGATTGATCTTGTCGAGAATCTGCATCACAGCCGAGGGATCGCCCTGATTGCGCAGCCACTTCTCGCGGAAGTCGCGGCGAACGAAGTTGATAAACTTGTTTTTCAGCGTCATGCGCATATTCCAGATCTCATCGTCGCCAACCTCGAAGATGCCTTCCCATGCTTTGGGATTGCTCTGGTCTTCAAATACCTGCTGGCCGAGTTTCTCGCCATAGAAGTCTTTCCATTCCGAAGCTGCCCAGGTAGGCATGTGCACGCCGTTGGTGACATAGCCCACGTGGCTTTCAGCCGGATCATATCCCTTCCAGACGCCGGCAAACATTTTCTTCGACACCTCGCCGTGGAGCCAGCTTACGCCGTTGGCTTCCTGGCAGGTGTTGAGCGCGAACACCGACATCGAGAACTTCTCATTGCTGTCGGGATTCTCGCGGCCCATGTTCATAAGGTCTTGCCAAGAGATGCCGAGCTTTGCGGGATATTCGCCCATGTATTTGCCGAAGAGACTCTCGTCGAAATAGTCGTGGCCGGCGGGCACGGGTGTGTGCACGGTGTAGAGCGAGCTTGCGCGAACCACTTCAAGAGCCACGTTGAAGGGCAGGGGGTCGTTCTGCACGTATTCTACGAGCCTCTGCAGGTTGAGTAGGGCGGCGTGGCCCTCATTGGCGTGATAGATATCGATGT
>CAYPGW010000049.1:0-19266 GCA_964410515.1 uncultured Sangeribacter sp.
TGATGGGCATGTCGATGCCCCGCCGTCTCGGTGGCCTCAATTTCCCCATCACTCCCTACATCATGGCTGCTGATATCGTAAGCCGTGCCGATGCCGGGTTTGAAAACCTCTGGGGCCTTCAGGACTGCGCCGAGACTATCTATGAGTTTGCTGACGAAGACCAGAAGGAACGCTACATCAAGCGTGTCTGCGAGGGTGAGACCATGAGTATGGATCTTACTGAGCCCGATGCCGGTTCTGACCTTCAGAGCGTTATGCTCAAGGCTACACAGAAGGAAGACGGCTCTTGGGTGCTCAACGGCGTGAAGCGATTCATCACCAACGGCGACTCTGACATTCACCTCGTGCTTGCCCGCTCGGAAGAAGGCACCAAAGACGGTCGCGGACTTTCAATGTTTATCTACGACAAGAGAAAAGGTGGAGTAAACGTACGCCGCATCGAGAACAAGATGGGTATCAAGGGAAGCCCGACATGCGAGCTCGTCTACAAGGATGCTCCGGCAGAACTTTGCGGCAGCCGCAAGCTCGGTCTCATCAAGTATGTGATGGCGCTTATGAACGGTGCCCGTCTCGGAATCGCCGCCCAGAGCGTAGGCCTGTCAGAGGCTGCTTACCGTGAGGCTCTTGACTATGCAAAAGACCGCAAGCAGTTTGGCAAGGCTATCATCGAGTTCCCTGCTGTAGCAGAGATCCTCAGTGTGATGAAGGCTAAACTTGACGCAAGCCGCGCTCTTCTCTATGCCTGCGCCCGCTTCGTGGATATCTACAAGATCTATGACGACATCGCTAAAGAGCGTCCTCTCTCCAAAGAGGAGAAACTTGAGGCCAAGGCTTACAGCAAACTTGCCGATGCCTTCACTCCGCTTGCTAAAGGCATGGGATCTGAATTCTGCAATCAGAACACATACGACTGCATCCAGATACACGGCGGTAGCGGCTTCATGAAAGATTATCGCTGCGAGCGCCTCTACCGCGATGCGAGAATCACCAGCATCTATGAGGGAACTACTCAGCTTCAGGTAGTGGCTGCAATCCGCCACGTCACCACCGGTACCTACGCCAACTTCATCAAGGATGCGCTTGCAGCGGAAGTGGCTGAGCGTCATGCAGATGCCAAGAAAGCACTCGTCATGATGCTTGAGCAGTATGAGGCAGCTGTGAAAGCGGTGCTTGAAGTGAAGGATCAGGCGTTTACCGACTTCATGGCACGCCGACTCGTTGAGATGGCCGGCCACACTGTGATGGGCTGTCTGCTTCTTGAAGAAGCCGGAAGAAACGAGGCATTTGATAAGTCGCTCGAGGTTTACGTGAAATACGGTCAAGCCGAGTGCACGAAACATGCCGATTTCATCTCCAACTTCAAGCCTGAGGAGATGAAGGCCTATACCTATTGATTTCTGACACTCCTATCCATACGGCGACAATCCGAAAGATTGCCGCCGTTTTTTTATAAATTTTTTTGCAGTCTCAACTTTTTTATATAATTTTGCATCCATAAGTCAGCAATGACTAACTTTTGATTCTATGAAAAACCTATATACCATACAGGTAATTAATTTCGGACTTTTACGGTACTAACTAAATACAAAAGAAAAGATGTCTGATTTAAGGTTCAAAAGCGTAGAGGAAGCCTCATCACGGAAGCCGGTTGAGGTGAAACTTCCCGACGAACGCGTAGAAAAATACTACGCGAAGCAGGTCTTCAACCGCCAGAAAATGTTTGAGTACCTTCCACAATCAACATACCAAGCACTTGTTGACGCCATCGACAACAAAAAGCCGCTTAGTCTCGAGCTCGCAGACAGTGTGGCTGAGGGCATGAAGAGATGGGCCATCGAGAGCGGGGCAAGACACTACACCCACTGGTTTCATCCCCTCACCGGAGGCACTGCCGAGAAACATGACTCTTTCATCGACCATAACGGAAAAGGTGGCGTTGTCGAGCAATTCAGCGGCAAACTTCTCGTTCAGCAGGAACCTGACGCATCTTCATTCCCAAACGGAGGCATCCGCAACACATTTGAAGCCCGCGGATACTCTGCTTGGGATATTTCTTCTCCGGCCTTCATCATCAACGATACACTCTGTATCCCCACGGTGTTCATCTCCTACACAGGGGAAAGTCTTGACTACAAGACTCCTCTGCTGAAGGCCCTGAATTCAGTAGATAAGGCTGCCACCCGCGTGGCGCGCTATTTCGACAAGGAGGTGAATCATGTCAAGTCTTTCCTCGGATGGGAGCAGGAATATTTCCTCGTAGACGAAGCGCTCTATGCCGCCCGTCCTGACCTGGTGATGACCGGACGCACGCTCATGGGGCATGAATCGGCCAAAAACCAGCAGCTTGAAGACCACTATTTCGGATCAATACCGATGCGCGTGGCTGCTTTCATGCTTGATCTTGAGACGGAATGTCATAAATTGGGCATACCGGCAAAGACCCGCCACAATGAGGTGGCTCCTAACCAGTTTGAGCTTGCACCTATCTTTGAGGAAGCGAATCTCGCCAATGACCATAACCAGCTTCTGATGAGCCTTATTGCCGAAGTGGCCCGCAAGCACAACTTCAGGGTTCTTCTTCACGAGAAACCCTTTGCAGGCATCAATGGATCTGGCAAGCACAACAACTGGAGTCTCGGCACCGACAAGGGTGTGCTTCTTTTTGCCCCCGGCAAGACTCCCGAGCAGAACCTTCAGTTCATCACTTTCGTAGCCAACGTGATGGCGGCCGTGCATAAGCACAACGCTTTGCTGAAAGCCTCGATCATGACCGCCACCAATGCCCACCGTCTTGGTGCAAACGAGGCTCCCCCGGCTATCATTTCCATGTTCCTCGGCAGTCAGTTGAGCCAGATCATTGATGCTATCGAGGCTACGGAGGAAGATGCCGAGATCAATCTCAACGGAAAGGACAAAATCAATCTCGACATAGCCCAGATACCCGAGCTGATGATCGACAATACAGACCGCAACCGCACCAGCCCGTTTGCTTTCACCGGCAATCGCTTCGAATATCGCGCAGTGGGTAGTTCTGCCAACTGTGCGTCTGCCATGATAGCCCTCAACGCTGCTGTGGCTGATCAGCTCAATTCCTTCGCCGATAAGGTGGATGCGCGTGTCGCTGCAGGAGAACAACTTAATCAGGCTATCTTCAAGGAGATGCGTCAGCTGCTCATCGACTCAAAGAATATCCACTTCGATGGCAACGGCTACAGCGAGGAGTGGAAGAAAGAGGCCGCTCGCCGTGGTCTTGACGTGGAGGCGAGTGCCCCGATCATGTATGATGTCTATACAAAGCCCGAGAGCGTGGAGATGTTCAAGCGCACCGGTGTGCTCTCTGAGAAGGAAATTGAGGCGCGCAACGAAGTGAAATGGGAGATGTATGTCAAGAAGGTTCAGATTGAAAGCCGTGTGCTCGGCGACCTCGCCATCAACCATATCATTCCCGCCGCTACACGCTATCAGAGCCTCCTTCTCGACAACGTCTATAAGATCAAGGAACTCTACGACGGCGAGAAGATGGTCAAGATCGCTGCAAACGACCTTCATGCCATAGAGCAGATGGCAGACTACATTTCGGCAATCAGAAAGGGCGTGGACGACATGGTGGCCAAACGCCATGTGGCCAACCGCAAGCCCGACGAGCGAAGCAAAGCTATCGCTTATCACGATGACATCGTACCCGCGATGGAGGAGATCAGGAAGAATATCGATGCTCTCGAACTCATGGTGGACAACGAGATCTGGCCGCTACCGAAATATCGTGAGCTGCTCTTCATACGGTAAGTTATATCTACACATTTATAGCGGAGGCTGCCTGGCAAGTTCAGGCAGTCTCTCTTTTTTGTCTTGGAGTTCTGTTATTTTTTTTATGATATATGGCCTGCGGGTTGATAATGTCGGAATATTTTAGTATATTTGCAACATGGAAAGTGACAAACCTTATGTCGCGCACCATTAACCCTATCAAAATGACCTAATACATGAAAATTAAGAAACTCCTATTGGGTGATGAGGCGTTTGCGTCGGGAGCCATAAATGCAGGATTAAGCGGGGCTTACGGCTATCCGGGCACTCCTTCCACTGAGATTATGGAATTCATACAGGCAAAGCCGGTGGCAAAAGCGCGCTCCATACATTCCCACTGGTCGGCCAATGAGAAGACAGCATACGAGGAAGCATTGGGAATGTCGTATGCCGGACTCAGATCAATAGTGACCATGAAACATGTTGGCCTTAATGCAGCGGCTGACGCGTTTGTAAATTCCGGAATGACCGGTGCCAACGGGGGAATGCTCGTGGCTGTGGCCGATGACCCTTCGATGCACTCTTCGCAGAATGAGCAGGATTCCAGATTCTATGGCGATTTCGCATTCATTCCCGTTCTGGAGCCTTCTTCCCAGCAGGAAGCATACGACATGGCCGCATACGGTTTTGAGCTTTCAGAGAAATATGAGATTCCCGTGATTATAAGGTTCGTGACCCGTCTCAGCCATTCCAGAGCCTCGGTTGAAGTTGATTCCGAGCCGGGGCCGCAGAACGCTATCCATTTCCCGGCCGACGGTAGGCGTTGGGTGCTGATGCCGGCTAATTCGAGGGCGAGATACAAGCAACTTCTGAAAGTGTATGAGGCTTTGGAAGAAGCATCGGAGACTTCTCCATTCAACTCATACACGGATGGAAAGGACAAATCGCTCGGAATAGTGGTCAGCGGCATAGCAGCCAATTATCTTGATGAGATATTCCCTTCTGAATGTCCGTTCCCTACTGTCAGGATCTCACAATATCCACTTCCTAAGAAGATGCTGCGCAAGCTTGGTCGGGAGTGTGACAGGATTCTTGTGGTGGAAGAAGGGCAGCCCTTCATAGAGAAAGCGATGAGAGGGGTGATCGACAGTTCCGTCACGATTCTCGGCAGATTCGACGACGTTGTAGAACGCACGGGAGAGCTTAACCCTGACATCCTCAAGGAGGCATTATATAGTTTATATCCTGATCTTGAGGCTGTTAAGCCGGCAGATAGGAGAGAGCCCTGTCAGATCACCGTGTCGCGTCCGCCGTCGCTCTGCAAAGGGTGTGGACATCGCGATGTGTATCAGGCTCTCAACGAGGTGCTTTCCGGATATGAGGATGCCCGGGTTTTCGGCGATATAGGATGCTATACACTCGGATATCTCGCCCCCTTCAAGGCCTTGCATACGGTGCTTGATATGGGAGCCTCGATCACAATGGCAAAAGGCGCTTCTGAGGCAGGAGTTCATCCTTCAGTAGCAGTGATAGGCGATTCTACATTCACTCACTCAGGAATGGCCGGACTTCTTGACGCCATCAATGAAGACAGCAATATGCTTGTGATCATATCCGACAACCTTACCACGGGCATGACAGGTGGTCAGGACTCCCAGGGCACCGGAAAACTGGAGGATATATGCCTCGGGCTCGGACTTCCTGCTGATCGACTGCATACCATCGATCTGCTTCCCAAAAATTATGAGGATCTTAAACGGCTTTTCAAGCAGGCGCTCGACAGCAAGGGCCTTCACGTGATAGTGTCGCGCAGGGAGTGCATTCAGACGGCACGGCGGCATGGTGCACACCGTGGGCCTAAGACGCAGGCGTAATGCGCCCATGCAATGAGATGTCAAGATTGATTTCTAATTACGAATTCTGAAGATAACCATGAAAAGTGATATAGTTCTCGCGGGTGTCGGCGGTCAGGGCATCCTGAGCATCGCCACCATCTTAGGAGTGGCGGCGTTGGATGAAGGTCTGAACATAAAGCAGGCCGAGGTGCACGGTATGAGCCAGCGCGACGGAGATGTGCAATCCAACCTCAGAATCTCATCTGACAAGATAGCTTCCGACCTCATACCTCTCGGCAAAGCCGATCTCATAGTCAGTCTCGAGCCGATGGAGGCACTTCGCTATCTCCCCTCTCTGTCGGCCGAAGGATGGATAGTGACGTCGTCGCAGCCGTTTGTCAATATTCCGAATTATCCGGAGGTTGAGGCTCTGGAAAAAGCGCTCCGAAGCGAAAAACATCTGATAATGTTTGATATGGATGCAGTAGCCAAAGAATGCGGATCGCCGCGTTCAGGCAATATGGTGCTTCTCGGCGCGGCTTCACCCTTCATCGATATCAAGCAGGAAATGATTGAGAAGGCCATTTCTACCGTTTTTTCAGCAAAAGGCGAGAATGTGGTCGCGGCCAACCTCGACGCCTTCAGGAAAGGTAGGAAGAAAGCTCTGGGGAAGATAGAAGAGACAGTAACTAAATCCTAACAAAAGAAGCATTATGTTACCCATTCCATACGAAACGTTGGATGCAGTGGCTGCCCGTATGGGCATCATGGATCTTTCCTCAGCCACAATCCGCCAGATAGTAGCCCTCTCATCCGCACTTGAAGAGGAGGCTTCCACGCAGTTTCTGCATCTTGAACTGGGCAATCCCGGCCTTCCGGCTGCTGAAGAAGGTATCGCTGCCGAGATAGAGGCCCTGAAAAAAGGCGTTGCAAGCATTTATCCTGCCATCAACGGTATTCCGGAACTCAAGCGTGCAGGCGCGAGATTTATCAAAGCCTTCATGGATATAGATATTCCCGCGTTCGCTATTGTGCCGACCGTGGGCTCCATGCAGGCAAGTTTTACGCTCCAGCTGCTGCTTAGCCAGCGTCTGAAAGGTAAAGACTCGATCCTTTTCTTCAATCCCGGATTTCCGGCTCAGCGGCATCAGGCTAAAGTGCTCGGAATCGGTATAGAGCAGTTTGATATCTACGAATATCGCGGAAAAGCACTTGAGGCAAAACTTGACGAGATCCTGTCGAAAGGTAATGTGACAGCGATGCTCTTCTCAAATCCCAACAATCCGGCATGGATCAATCTTACGGATGAAGAACTTGAGATCATTGGCCGAATGGCCACCAAACACGACGTAATCGTTATAGAGGATCTTGCTTATCTCGGTATGGATTTCCGTCAGGATTTCAGTCATCCCGGTCAGGCACCTTTCGTGCCGTCGGTAGGCAAGTACACCGATAACTTCATAATGCTCATTTCGGCGTCAAAGATTTTCAGCTATGCCGGACAGCGCATCGCTATAGTTGCCATGAGCGAGAGCGTCTATCGAAGGAAGTATGAGTTCTTCACAGAATTCTACGAGATGCCTGCATTCGGTGATGCTTATGTGTATGGAGTGCTCTACACTGCAAGTTCCGGCACATCTCATTCCTCACAGTTTGCGCTTGCAGCCATGATGGATGCGGCTTCTGACGGAAGTCTTGATTTTGTAGGGGAGTGCTCTGAATATGGCCGCAGATCGGAGCTTATGAAAAAGGCGTTTATCAATAATGGCTTCCACATTGTCTATGATATGGATGGCTCTGTGCCTATTTCAGACGGCTTTTTCTTCACGGTAGGATATAAAGATCTTGACGGCAAGACACTGCAGAAAGAATTGCTCCGTCATGGTGTGGCTGCTATAACCTTGTCGTCAACAGGCTCCGGGCAGGAAGGAGTCAGGGTCTGCGTATCAAAAATATCGGAAGATTCCGATTTCAGGCTTCTTGAAGAACGCTTAAAATGTTTCCGTGATGAGCATTGAGGATATTTATATGTCGGCTGAGGAGGCCGTGAGACTTATTGAAAACGGCGACCATGTCTTCATACAAGGGAGCACTTCCACACCGGAAGTGCTTTGCGACGCATTGGCAAGGCGAGGTAATGAGCTTAAAGATGTGACCCTATACTCGGCATTCGCGGTGTGCAAGGGAGAGGCGCCATATTGCAAAAAAGAATATCTCGGAGCCTTCAATGTGGAAAGTTTCTTCGTCTCGAATGGAGTGCGCCGTTGGATTCAGGAGGGTTACGGTTCCACCATTCCCCGATTCTTAGGGGAAGTCCCGGCCCTGATGCGCGACGGTACATGCCGTGTGGATGTGGCTCTTCTCAATTGCTCCATGCCTAATGAAGACGGATATGTAAGTTTCGGAGTCTCGGCCGATTTGGCCACAGCTGCGGCTGAATGTGCCGACAGAGTCATAGCTCAGATCAATCCCTGCATGCCGTTCAGTTACGGCGACTGCGTGATTCACCTCTCGGCTCTTGCAGCAGCGGTGAAAGTTAACGATCCCCTTGTGGAAGTGCCTACCGCAGTGCCCACCGAGGAAGAAGTTCGCATCGGTAATGCGATAGCTGCTCTAATCCCCGATGAGGCTACTCTTCAGATAGGTGTGGGCGGAATACCGAATGCTGTGCTCCGTGCGCTGCACGATCACCGGCATCTCGGACTTCATACGGAAGCCATGACCGATGGAGTGCTACCCCTCATAGAGAATGGTATTATCGACAATAGCCGGAAAGTAGTGATGCCCGGAAAGTCGGTGGCATCACTGGCCTTGGGTTCAAGGAAACTGTATGACTATATGGATGGCAACCCTGACATGGTTTTCAAGGATGTGGCATGGACCAACAATCCTTATATCATAGCCCAAAATCGGCGTGTGGTAAGTATCAATTCATGTCTTGAAATAGATCTCACGGGGCAGATCTGCGCTGACTCGATAGGCACGCGTATCTTCTCCGGAATAGGAGGTCAGCATGATTTCGTGTATGGATCGCAACTTTCGGAGGATGGACTTTCGTTTCTCGCTATGCTTTCCAAGACATCAAAGGGTGTCAATAAGATAAAGCCCGTGCTGACCGAAGGTGCGGGAGTCGTCACCACACGTTTTCAGACTAATTATGTGGTGACAGAATACGGCGCGGTTGATCTTCGCGGAAAGAATCTTGCGGAGCGTGCGAAACTCCTGATATCCATTGCGGCTCCCGAATTTAGAGATGAACTTGAAGAGGCGTCATGCCGGCGCTTCGGATATTCCTTCATGCGACTGAAACAATAAGACCCGGCTGCTCGTCCTCTCTCCCATTATTCTATTATGAACTACAATATTATGTTGATAATCTGATAAATATAATTTTATATGAGTATGCAGAAAGTGGCTCAACCTGATTTTTGGTTGGAGATTAGAAAAGAGTATATTATTGAAAATTTTGAGAAACTTCTGAACTATATTCGCCGCTATCAGTATGTGGAGCATCGAGATTCAGGCGAGTTTCTAACTACTTGTCGCTATCTGGTGGATCTGGCTGAAGAACTGTCGGAATATTCGCTAATCCGTTCTTTCCTTGAGTCTCCGGAATTCAAACTTAAAGATTCGGAGATGATTGTATCAGATTCTTTGGCCTATCGGATAATGGTGGCAGCCATCATAGCCTCTCAGAAAATCGGGAAAGACCGGCCGCTAATCCTTCTGCGCCTAATTAATCTGCTTGTCACTTCTCACAAGATGCCCCATACCGATATCCTGCATGATCTCATGGAGGTTATATCAAACTGTGTGAGGCGCTGCCCTATACAGACACTCGGCATAAAATGGGATGATATCGACAATCCGGCCACATTCAGCCCGAATCGCCTTCTGCATAATATCTGCCGCACGAAATTTGATTCCGCCCACGGTATGGACTGCGCGTTTGAGGGAAAGGGAACGGTTGCATTCACCAATGGTCTGGTGATAGGCGTACCCATGAATAAGACTGATCTGATACGCAGCATTCAGACGGGATCTCTCACTCAGTATCTTTCACCGGCCAACGATGTTAAGATCATGCTCCCGAAGAGTGATCACATGCGAAGCCCGGACTCGGTCGATGATATAGCAGAGGCTGTAGCATTCATTACGAGAGCGCAGAATGGAGTCAAACCGAGCGTGGTGGAGACAAAGAAAAAATATTCTTCCGGTTCCATCATCACGGTGCAGATAAAATCTTGCTGGGGTGTTAAGATCGAGGCTGAAACCATTGATTCGGAATATGAGAAAGTAGTCGGTAAGGTCAATATCGGCCTCAATGAATTGCTGAGATATGCCGACATCTTCAAGGTGCTGAATGAGTTTGCACCCGGAAAACTTCTCATAGTGGAATACACACCCGATGATAATGAGTTTATGTTTACACTGAAGCCTGCTTTCGCGCATTTCTATCATGAGTATGCCGACCAGATTCGTGGAGAAAGCATCATGGGTGTATATATAGGAGATTACTCCGCGGGCACGCAGTGGCTTATCGAGGATGGTTTCGTGGTAAACGTAATGGGCACCGTCACTAATGAAGACGTGCTGTATGCCATGGAAAATCATATACCGCTGACTGTGAGGATCCACAGCACTAAAGAAAGCAACGGCGTGATACTCGTGAACGGATCGGTGATCAATGATATCGAGATGTATGGAATGCCCGAGCCGGTGCCCGACTTTGAGACTTATCAGCATGAAAGCTTCATATATCTATTCGAGGAGTTCATGACTTATTGTCAGGAGTTCGGTAAAGACTCGAAGAAGACTGGCAAAATTCGGAATGTGGACAGCGAGGGGAGCGTGATTCTCGGCAATGTGCTGATGGAGCATCAGAAACTCCTGTCTGACACGATGCCCCGTCTGATTTGCCTTGCTTCTGCATTGATGTTTTCCACGGCTGCGGAGAACTATAATGTGAGTGCCTACATTCGCCACGAACTTGAGTATCAGTCGGCGGTGGCCAAGTTTGCTGCCGGAGCCTCGCCGATGTCGCTGTCGATCTCTCACGGGCCTGTGCTTGATGGCATTCCGGAAGTGGAACGCCATGAGAGAATCATAGCCAAGATAAGGAATTATAAGGAGCCGGAGATAGGAGGAGCGTTAGACAAGATGCGCTCAGATGAGGATGTGGAAGATACCGTAGACGGCCTTATCGACGCCTCAAACCGCCTCATAGGAAAGATTGATGACAGGGAGATCTCACGCATCAAGTTTGAGCTTGCAAGGGCTCTTGATGTCGATGATCAGTTCAAGAGCTCTGACAATACCACTTACTATGGTGTGGAGAGTGATACACTCGAGTTCAAGATGTCGGCTGTATGCCCTCCGAAAAATAAACTGAAGGGGAGTGCCGAGTATGAGCCTGATACGCAGATATGGGCCATTCTGAAGACGATATGCGGCTTCCTGAATTCAGTGTCGGGTGGAGAGTTGCTGATTGGCGTAAGAGACAATGGCCTTGCTGTGGGCATAGCCCATGACTGCGAACTGCTTTTTAACGACAGACGCATTCCTGAGGCCAATTCAGACCGTTACCGTACATATCTGAAGAATATTATCGACAACTCCTTCATTGCCTATAAGTCGCGTGCTCAGAAATCGAGTATCACTACGGCTAACGTATCATATAATATCGAGCGCAACGAGGAGGGACTGGAGATTCTGCGCATCCACGTAGACAGTTATCGCGGCGATATGGTGCAGTTTCATCCAGATTGTCCCAGACCGGATGATATTCATGAAGCGTATATACGCACGAGTGGAGCTACCGTAGCAATGAACCGTATTGTGCGCAATCAGACACTTCTCAAGAAGTATAATCTCGCCGGCGACCGTGAGGGGAAAGGAATGGCTGCTATCTATGAAGCGCGTAATTCAAAGAAGCGTGTGCTGCTTCTGGAGTATACCTCACGAAGCGGCGTGCGCGACCGCGAGATAGAGGTGTTTCAGGTGTTTCCTGAGTCTAATTGTATTCTCGGCTATGACATAGCCGCAAAGGATGTCAGACTCTTTAAGGCTAAACGCTGGAAGGATGCCCGCGTTCTCGACAAGAACTGCACTCAGAGCAGCAGCTCGAAGCGAGATCTTTGTCCGGATATTTTCGGCTTCGTCTTCGACCCGACCAAGACTATATACGATGTTACAGTGCGTCTCTCCAACTATGGTGCGCTTCTTCTTCAGGAAGAGTTTCCGGGTGCGGAATCGGCTCTGACGTTTACGGGTAGGAAAAATTTTCCGTGGCTCCTGACGGTCTCGGTCAATACTTTTGAGGGAGTGGGGAGATTTGTTAGGGGACTTCCCTCCGAGTGTGAAGTAGACCCCGAAAGCGAATTGGCAAACTACTTGAACCGACCTGTGAATATCTGCGAATAAAGCCATGGAAGAATCACAGCTGCGCAGGAAAATGATGGATTTGTGGAAAGAGACTTTCCACGATTCGGAGAGATATGTGAAGCTGGTTTTTGACACGTATTTCGACCCGGAGAATGTATTCGTTCATTTCAATGGCGATACGCTTGTGGCGATGATGCTGTGCGTTCCTTATCAATTCAAGTTAGAGACTGCCGATGGATCCCACAGATCACTTCGCGGCGCATATCTTTGCGGACTTGCCACTCTTCCCGAATATCGCAGGAAAGGAATCATGTCGCAACTCATGAGAGAGGCTGAAGAAGTCATGTTGAGTCGCGGTATGGATCTGATGTTTCTCATACCGGCCGATGATCATCTTCGAGCATATTATGCGAGAATGGGATATTATAATGCAACCATGCGATTGCCCCAAAATATTCGATTCTCGCATCACAGCTCATTTTTGAGCATTTTTCCGTTAAGACCATTCCTGGAGCAATCTTCCGCGTTTGCGATCTCGCTTGCGCAAGCCTGCAACCATATAGATTCAATCAGACGCGAGTCTACGCTGATTCATCAGGTAAGGGATATGCTCGCAGTCTTTTCAGAAAATGAGAATGTGTTTCTTATAACTGAAAATTCATTTGATCCTGAATATTCTGATCTCAGCAAAGTGAAGGCAATCGTGTTTCCAGACCGTCCTGTAGGCTGCAAGGGAGGGAAAGTTAGCATACCGGCTCTCTACATTCTTCAGGGAGATGAGAGAGATGATATGGAAGATAGGGCAGATTCACGCAATGATATTATTGACCGCATATCGGAGGCTTATCCAGATTCGGAGGTGACGCTTCTGGAGGCATCTGATTCATCTGAAAATTTTGCTCTATGTGAGCCATACGCGATGGTGAAGATTCTTCCGAATGAAAGAGATTATGAGATTTCGGAGAATCAAATTTTCAACATTTCACTGATGCTCGACTGAGAAGATAATTTTATAGAATTTTCAAGGCCTTAAATTGGTATGTTTCCGCTCTGAATTGCTTGAATTAAAGCAATTTCGGAGCAGTTTGTTTTTGACTGAATTTGACTTGAAATAGACGATTTAGTGCGAATTCGGGATAATATTGATGAGATTGGTCAGTTTTTCCTTTGCTGAGAAGCATACCGGGAAATTGAGAAAGGGGAGTGGTGTTCATTTTGCGAACCCAAAAATGTCGTTTCCTGATATGACAACAGAGTTTACATCAGCACATTTGCAGAATGAAATTATAGTTGGAATTACAAATGCAAATACAAATTAATTTAACTTTGCAAAGATGAAATTGCAAACAAGAGTGGCCAATTAAGGCTGAATACATTTGCAAATTACGAATATGCAAATCGTTTGAAATTGCAATTATTTGCGATTAACAATTGTTAGCATTTTGCCTATTTATTGAATAATCAAACAGATACATGTAGTTTTTATGTTAAGGTTCAAGAAAAGCCCCGGGTTTATTGAATAATGCGCTCCGTTGATCTGTTTGATGAGGGTAACTGATTGGGATATTGGTATTTATAATGAATACTTGAAGTGATATTTAGCAATTTAGTTCTGATTTGTAAATTGCAAACTATGTGTTTGAAAATTCAAATTCTCAAAATAAAATTTAAAATTTCATTGTTTAAATTTGGAATTTGCGATTTTTATTTGTAACTTTGCAACCGTATTCATCAATGCAAACTCGCTGATTATGGAGGATAATATTTCTATTCGCCTAAAACACTTTTTGGATAGCAAAGGTATTCCATCGACACAATTCGCCGATTTGTGCGGAATTCCTCGTCCTTCTTTTTCTCAATTGCTAACCGGACGTAATCAAAAGGTGAGCGATGCCATAATCAACAAAATTCATAAAGCGAGTCCGGATCTAAGCATTATGTGGCTCATGTTTGGCGAAGGGAACATGCTGGTGTCTCAGAACGTGGCTGTTGAGGCTCCTGTGCTTGATGATGCGGCAGATTCTGCTTCAAATGCTGAAGATTTCAGTATGGGCGTAAAGAATGCAAATGAAAATGCAAATCTCAGCGCCTTAACTAAGCCTGAATCAACCATTAATCCCACTATGATTCAGCAATTTGAGGACAATAAGAAAATTCTTGAATTGCAATTGCAAATAGATAAATTTCTTAAAAATCCGCGTCGGGTTACTCAAATTACGGTCTATTATGACGATTCCACGTTTGAAACCTTCGTGCCTTCCCGACAGTGAGGACAAATTTTGCGTCAGATTGTTCTTTTTATCCTTTGAGCGTAGTTTTACGCTAATAATTCCAAATTTCATTATTTTTCATTTCTGAATCCGAAATATCCGAGATTCAGATCAATTCTATCCGCGCTCTATTTTGGCCGGATTCAGTGGATTTTTGAGCCTGCTTGAGTCTAACTGTATAAAGTCGGCCTGTATGTCGAGTTCGTATGACGGGCATATTATTTTGTCGTGGATTGCTACCGATAAGGCACGTCTCGAAATTAAATATATTATCTTTGCAAATAATTTCAGTGAATGGCCGATGATCGCGGCAATCTCATTATTTCTATAATTAAATCTCAGACGTGTTCGCGTGGACATAATATATGATATATAAGTAATATATTAATATATAATATGAATGAAGATTAAATTTCCAGGCGAATTCTAACATTTAGGAGTGTATTGATAGCCCTGAATGAAATATATCCTTTGTTCATATAATCCATATTATGTTAAATAAGAATATTCGAAAAGAAATTTTAAACTGAATAATCCGAGACTTTTTTCTCCGTGTTTTTGGATTGGCGCTGAAATTTTTGAAAATTTGATTGCTTCCCACCATTCTTTATGCACTTCCGTACAATATTAATATAAGCAAAAGGTCTGACCTCAACAATTGGAGGTTGACCGAAATGGCCCCTATATCAGTTAATTCATGTGTGAAACGCTTTGAGACGGAAGGTAAGAAAGAACTGATGGCGCTTTCCGGTTGAGATAGCTAGCCCATCATAGAATATAATAAATAGCTTCATAGTTGATGGACTAAATCCGTTAGATACATCTTCTTTGAATTACAAATAAACCCAATTTCATATTGCATAAATAAAAATTAATTATTAATTTTGTAACTGAAACCAAAAAAAATTGCCTATGAAATAATAATTTTGCATATTTTTTAAGCACCTTAGAATAGAAAAAGGCGTTTTTGCTTAATCTGGTATCTGAAACTTCGACACTTTCAAACCATCCAGGAGTAAAGCGAAAATGCTCACGTCATAGGCGTGGGCTTTACTCGTTTATTTGGATGGTAGGTAGTCGAAGACCTCAGATACAGATTCATCGAGTTTGTCCGCGCTTTTTTTGTGTCTTAATATCAGCAAATCGGACGGATTAAATATCTTATAACAGTTTAATAGATTAACAATGTTAAAGACAATAAATTACCATTATTTATTGTTCATCTCTTGCTTGATATTGAGTATTATTCCATCTTGCTCAAAGGACAGCAATGATGAACCCTACGAACCACCTACAATTACTTCAGGCTTGATTCCTCCATCAAATGTTTCATGTAGAATAGTCAATTCCGGAATCGAAATTTCCTGGACACCAATATATGATGACTATGTAGATGGATATATCATAACGCGTCAATCAGGAGGGTATGAATCTATACTAGGATATATAGGGAACTCAGGAGTTGTAACTGGAAATGTAGCTGTAGACAATTCTCCACGACCGGGATATAATACTTATTCAGTCAGGTCTATACACCGAACAAGTTCTTCTTCTTACTCTCAGTCAAAACCTTCTAACAGCGTAACCATTTATTATGACTCTAATTCATCTGGAGGAGGAAATACCGGAGGAGATAATACTGGAGGAGGCAATACCGGAGGCGGTAATACCGGAGGTGGTTCAACTCAACAAAAGCCTTCTGCCCCAACAGGCGTCTATGTCTCAAACGAAGGTAATAACTATATTCCTGATGTCCGAGTGCGATGGAATTCAGTAAGTAATGCAACTTCTTATTATATATATAAAAGCACGTCTGCCAGTGGAAGTTATAAAAAAATTGGAGAGACATCGTATGCTCAGTATGGATATTCTGACTCTAATGCTCCAACAAATGGAGCATCAGCATATTTCAAAGTTAAGGCAGTTAATAGTGCAGGAGAGAGTGCTTTCAGCGATTATGCAAAATATACTTCTACCACTAATGATGATGCCTTTTCTCCGGCATATACTTACGGTAATTGTACTGTAAGTGGGTATACCATGACATTACGTTGGACTAACTCAAGTGGTCATGGTTATGGCAAAGCAACAGAAATCATTTTGCGTGTTTGGAATCCATATGCAGAAGAATGGCAAGATACCAAACTAAGTGCTTCTGCAACATCTGCATCATTTAACTATTCGACTAAGATCGATGGTGACGGATTTGTAAAAGCTGGTATTGTAGTAAGTAATGATGCAGGTTCATTTACTGCCGGAGCAAAAGTTTATGATACCAAATCGAAAAGATGGTTAAATTGATAAAAATTGTATATGGGGAGGTTACGTTCATAAGTATCTTATGAAGATCTCCAAAAGTTGGTCAGGATAAATATTATCAAATTACAGAAAGAGCCCGGAACAATGCCGGACTCTTTCATTTTATTCAGATAAGCGAAAGTTGGATGAATCGATTAGTTATTCACTTATTTACCGAAACGGAGACCGATATTCAGGTTAAATGTTACGGGCTTTTCCGTATAAATTGAACGGAGCATAGACCCGTTTTTCAGATATACCCCTGCCCCGGGTTCAATATAGATGCCGCATTGCCTTGTAAGGTTATATTGCACACCCGCAGCGGCATTTACAGAGAATTGGAAGGGTCTGTCGTTACAACCGGGATATGAATAACCTACATCGGTCGCCGTTTCCTCATTGATATTGCCTGCCACACATTTCTCGGCCATAAAGCCGGCAGATAAATAAATATCAAGATTGCGGAAGTGAAACGGCGCGTATCTCAGATTTACAGGTATTCCAAGATAATGCAGGTTCTGATGCGCTTTCATCAGGCGCGAATCAGAATATCCATAACTGATATCAGACCTTAGATAACTATATGTAATACCTGTGCCGATGTATAAATCACGGCAGACGGGGAGTGAGAAATCAAGCGAGAAACGGAGTGGAAGCTTATGGTCGAACATCTCAACGAATGATGGAGGAGTCTGAATATCATTAGTAGGTGAATTTGACAGTCCTCCCCCTCCCATTCTTGTCATGGGCTGTGAAGCAGATCTATTCGCAGCAACGCCCGGATCCGCATCACATATCATACCTCCCAGGCCATTGGCTGAAGCGGATAATCCAACCGAGACGTCGGAAAGCCTATTGCGGTTTTTCACATCCACATCAGCGGCGTAATAATCATTTCCTTGAGGATCTGAATCTATGCGGGAAACAAATTCTTCCGGTGGTATATCTTCACAATTTTTGTCTTCAATATCTTGCGTCAGAGCATTATCCTCTGATTTTTGGTCTTCGATTACTACTACTCCCCTTTCTCCGTTTGATACAGTCGGAGTCGAAACCGGGCTTGCAACTGAACTCATCGCTACAGCCACTCCTGAAGTTTTTGAAACAGTGCCTTGAAATTCTTTTGCAGTATAAGTCCCGGCAATTTTGGGTACGCCCGAAACATTTTGATCTATTCTTTCAGCAAAATAAAAAGCAGAAATGCCTGCAAGCAGAGCAATAGAGGCAGCGCAAGCCGAGAGAATCCATCTCTTTCTAACTTTACGTGCCAGAATCTCGTTTTGCACGGATTCCAACAGACCCTCAGGTGGAGCCACTTCATGCTCCATCATCTTGTCTCTTATATCATTAAGCCATTTATCATCCATAAGTTGCGAGATATTCTTTGATTTTCATTGCAAGGAGGGCTTTTGCCCTCAGATATTGGGATGCCGAACTGTTTTCCTTGATACCGAGCAGCTTTGCGATTTCCATGTGTCTTTTCCCCTCGATAGCGTAGAGATTGAACACCGTTCTGTAGCCATCCGGCAGTTCCCTTATCAAATTGGCTATTTCATTGGCCGAGAGCCCTGTCGTGTCGGGCGGATCCTCAGCAATATCGGGAATTACCTCTGAGGAAGCGAACTTAATTCTATTATTCTCACGTAGGTGGTTGAGTGCACAATTCACTGTTATCCTCCTGATCCATGCAGTCAGGCTTCCGGCCCCGGAATAGCTGAAAGAATTTACAGACATGAAGATTTTTACAAAACTTTCCTGAGCCACATCCTTGATGTCGTCATCACACGATAAGTAGCGAGCGCATATACCGGACACATATCCGGCATACGCGCCATATATCTCGTTGGCTGCCAGCTGCCTGTCTTTACCGATCAGGGCTACAATCCGGCTTTCATTATCGAGATGCTTCTTCATCAGAGGTCTTATTGGAATGTCTTAACAGAGCCTATAAAAAGGATTGCGCCTGTGGTATTCTCACGGATATAGAATATAAACGGACGATTGAAAACAATCTGATTTGTTACGCATTCATTTGCCATTCCTCCGAGGCTCGCTGCTGCTCCTTCAGAGCCGTTTTCATCCACTTTGAGTTTGGTGGCATGAATGAAACATTTGAGAAAGAAAGAACTGTTTTCCGCCATCAATTTGAACGGGCCGCCATCATCAGAATTGCAGCATTTGTTCAATCCCATATTTTCCAATATTTCAAGAGTTTCGGGATTATTCGACTCTACTTCAAATTTCGGAATTCTCAAGATGAGTTGCTCTTTCTTCATATTGCGGTCGATCTGTTTCAGATTCTCGGCCGTCATTATTTCATCGAGACACTGGTGATTTATGTCGGAGGTAGGCAGTACGAATGTCATGGAAAGTTGTTCGCTTTTGCCATAATTAAGCCTTACGGCCTGTGTTCCGTCTTCAGTGCGGGCATATTCCAACATGGAATCCATGGTCATGAAATCGGTTTTCTGTTTCTGAAAATCTATGTCGCAAAATGTATCTTCCGTTGTTAAGTTCTTGTCGAAGCCCTCGCTCCAGGTAGCCTTGAAATAGAACGTGTTGAGAAACGCGAGGTCAATGTCAAGAGGTCTCTGCAGGAAATTTTCGATCAGTCCGTTTGTATACCGGGTCACGAACCCGTTAATCGCCTCTTTCCCATATTCACCTTTCGGATCAATACGGCACAAGCCGAATTTACGGTGCATGAAAATTTGTGAAAAAGGGGTAGAAAT
>CAYPGW010000050.1:0-17459 GCA_964410515.1 uncultured Sangeribacter sp.
GTGCTTTATTATAGACAATGATTAGCCAATTTATACTACTTTGAATAAAAAAGGACGCACTAACTGTGCGTCCTAAGATGGATAGTTTCAATCTTTTATTTACTTGTTGACTTGATATTTGTTCCAGCCGTCTTTCAGGTATGCTATCACCTGTTCTGCCGCTGCCACTCCGGCATTGAAGTTCGCTTCAGCAGTCTGAGCACCCATTTTCTTGGGAGTGAAGAATACCCGCGCGCCGAATTTTTTCTCGAATTCTTTAGCAGTGTCGGGCTTTATGTCGCTCACATAGCGCAGATCGGGGCGCTCCTCAAGCGCGCGCATGAGTCCTGCCTCGTCGATCACTTCCTTGCGGGCAGTGTTCACAAGCACTCCTCCTTCGGGCATCTTCATCACGAGGTCATAGCCAACCGAGCCGCGGGTCTCGGCAGTTGCGGGTATATGGAGCGATACGAAATTGTTTTCAGCAAAGAGTGTCTCCACTTCATGAACAGGACGTACGCCTTCCGCCTCCATCACATCGTCGGCCACAAACTTGTCGAGGGCTGAGATCGTCATTCCGAATCCCTTCGCTATTCTCGCCACATTGCGGCCTACCTGCCCGAACGCGTAGATGCCGAGACTCTTGTCTTTGAGTTCGGAGCCCGATTTTCCGTTATATTGATTGCGGCACATCATCACAATCATGCCGAATACGAGTTCTGCCACAGCATTGGAATTCTGTCCGGGAGTATTCATCACGCAGATGCCACGTTTTGTAGCCGCCTCGAGGTCGATGTTGTCATAGCCGGCTCCTGCGCGTACTATCACCTTCAGTTGAGGCGCGGCATCCATCACTTCAGCATCGATTTTGTCGCTGCGTACTATCAGGCCTTCGGCATTTTTCACAGCGTTGAGCAGATCGGCGCGAGTGCCCATCTCCACAAGTTCAAGTTCATTGCCGCTGGCATCTACGGTATTGGTTATCGCCTTCACAGCGTTCTTTGCGAATGGCTTTTCGGTGAATACAAGAATCTTCATGATTTCTTCAGATTAATGGAGTGACTCAAATTCGTTCATGCAAGCCACGAGAGCGTCTACCGACTCCATCGGGAGCGCGTTGTAGAGCGAAGCGCGGAAACCGCCCACATCTCTGTGTCCCTTGATGCCCACAATTCCCTTTGTAGCTGCGAATTCGATGAAATCCTTCTCGAATTCAGCATACTCAGGCTTCATCACAAAGCAGACGTTCATGATGGAGCGGTCTTCCTTGTTCTGAACTGTGGCCACAAACATCTTGCTCGTATCGATGGCCTCGTAGAGGCGAGCAGCCTTTGCTATGTCCATCTTCTCTATCTCGCGTATTCCGCCCAGACTCTTGTAGTATTTCAGGGTCTGCAGCGCGGCGTAGATGGGAAGCACCGGCGGAGTGTTGAACATCGAGCCCTTGTCAACGTGGGTCTTGTATTTGAGCATGGTGGGAATCACACGGCTCACCTTGTCGAGCGCGGCATCCTTCACGATGCAGAGTGTCACTCCTGAAGGTGCGAGATTCTTCTGTGCGCCAGCGTAGATGAGATCGTATTTGCTTACGTCTACCGGACGAGAGAAGATGTCGGAACTCATGTCGCATATCATGGGCACGCTCACTTCCGGATCCTTGCGCATCTCTGTGCCATAGATCGTATTGTTTGAGGTGTAGTGGAAATAGTCAGCGCCGGCGGGAACGGTCCATCCCTTCGGTATCACGGTGTATTTTGATTCTTTTCCTGAAGCCACAACGTCTACTTCGCCGAAGAGTTTAGCCTCTTTGATGGCTTTCGAAGCCCAGACGCCGGTGTCGAGGTAAGCCGCTTTGGTGTTGAGGAAGTTCATCGGGGCCATGGCGAACTGCAGGCTTGCTCCGCCGCCTAGGAAGAGCACGCTGTAGCCTTCGGGCACTTCGAGAAGTTCCTTGACGAGGGCTACTGCCTCATCAACTACAGCCTGAAACTGCTTGCTGCGGTGTGAGATCTCGAGGATAGAAAGCCCCATGTCTGCGAAGTCGAGGATGGCGTCTGCCGTATTTTTGATGGTATACTGGCTCAGTATGGATGGGCCGGCAAAAAAATTGTGTTTCTTCATCTTGTTCGGTATTTATTTGATGAATATTTGATAGGCTGTCCTGACGGCGCTTATCTGTAATTATTGGATTTGCAAATTTAAGAAATTTATATCAAAATGGCAAGCGATTAGAGTTTTTTTTAGATTGATAGTGCAGGGTAGTATGTAAAAATGTTTTCTCCATTTTTAAAGTCCTCAGTTAAATACTCATCTCAATATAAGCGTTTTTTCAAGAAAATTTGCTAACTTTGTAGTCGCAAACCCACAATGGGTGAGCAGACATAATAAGGAAGCGTTTTCGCATCTTCCAAATTGCTGAAACTTCGACAACTTCACAATGAAATACGGAATGATGGTGAAAGTACGCTCTCTTTGGCTTGTAATATCACGACAATTCTTGATATACTGTCAAAGTGGAGTTGCTATCACTTGTCGTATTTCAAGGGAGTCGAAGCCCTCAGCAGTTTGGCGAGTGAAATGAGGCTCCACTTTCTTTTAGGTCTTTCCAATCATCAACACATTAAATGTATCGCAGAGCCATAGATGCAATAGTATTTATATGGCAAAATCGTGTCCTCAATGCGGTTGCCCAATCACGACTGAAGCGATTTGTCCTGATTGTGGCTTTACGTTTGCAGATAGTTCGGGAAATCCTCCAACTTCACATCAACAATCCTCTATGCCAACAGCTCCAACTTCAACAAATAAAATATCGGTCTTTGATGTTGATTGGGCGCAATATATCTATGAATGTGGTGTGATTGCATGGAAGGCTTATAAGAAGAGTTTTTGTTTTACAGGTCGTGCGAGCCGACGCGAATATTGGTCATTGGCATTAACCCTCTATGTAGCAGTAATCATTTGGGAGTGTGTCGCAACTTCGGCTGATATATTTAATAGTCCTCTCTATCTAATAATTCTATTCCCAATGCTTTCTGTGGGTGTTAGACGTGTTCACGATTGCGGGAAAAATGGGTGGTGGAGTGTATGTCCCTTTGCCTGCTTTTTTCTATTTCTAAAGAAATCAGATGAGGGGGTGAATAAGTACGGAAATCCTATTAACGCTAAAGATCTCTTATAATTATGGCTTTAATCAAATGCCCTAACTGTGGCAAACCTATTTCAGACCGAGCGGAGAAGTGTCCGCAATGTGGGATGACTATGCAGAATGCAACAACTGCAATTACTATGCCCATCGAGGAAAAAAAAGATATAATACATCCCCAAAAACGCAAAAACATATTTTTGTTAGTAATAGCAGGATTTCTACTGATTGGTGTCATATCCTTTGCACTGATATATTATGGTGTGATAAAGAAAGGTGAGAACGATTCGGATAGGTCTGCATCATACAGTGTTGAATTGGTGAATAAAGCCGAGAATGGTGATAAAGTAGCTCAATATGATTTAGGACTTTGCTATTTGCAAGGCAATGGCATTGAAATCAATTACGAAAACGCTGTTAAGTGGTTTGAAAAATCATCTGGACAAGGTTGTGCGGATGCTATGGACGCTTTAGGTTCTTGCTATTTTTACGGTCTTGGCGTGTCTCAAGATTATGAAAAAGCGTGCAAGTGGTATAATGAAGCTGTAAAACTTGGCAATTCTGATGCCATGTTTAATTTGGCAGCTTGTTATCAAGATGGCTTAGGAGTAGATGTAAACCTTTTGAAGGCGTTTGGTCTATATAAAAAAGCGGCGGATGTTGGCAATGATAGAGGCATTAACGCTTTAGGAGTGTGCTATTTTTATGGAATCGGAGTTGAGACAAATCTTAAAGAAGCATATAATATGTATAAAAAAGCGGCTGATAAGGGAAATGTCAGCGCAATGTGTAATTTAGGAATTTGCTATTATGAAGGCCGTGGAGTATCACAAGACTATAAAATGGCTCGAAAATGGTTTGAGAAAGCGGGTGATTTGGGCAGTACAAATGCGATTTGCAATTTGGGTACTATTTATTACAATGGCGATGGTGTAGTACAAGATTATAAGATTGCGTATACGTTATTTGAAAAAGCTTATAATCTTGGTAGTGTTAATGCTATATATAAATTAGGGGAATGTTATGAATATGGACATGGCATTACTAAAGATAGCCAAAAGGCTTACGATTTATATAAGAAAGCGGCAGACCTCGGAAATGTTGAGGCGATGGAAATTCTTCAATCTTGGCCTATTGAATAATAGCTATGTTCACTTCTGAATATTCGTGATTGTTGAAAATTAGTATAACTTGTTGATATTCTGAATATAATTTAAAAATCGCTTAATTCAGCCTCGTCGGTGGATACCCTTCCGATGAGGTTGAAATGTTTTTGAATATTCGTGGCAGTGATGATGGGGCTTGGTCAAGAAGCCATAGAGCCAATCATAGTCTGTAGGTTGATTAGTTTGGGCGACTTCTCGATATAGTGATATGACCTTATTTACTCCGTTCCTATTCTTAAATAATTTGCTGATGCGGTCGCGGATAATGTTTAAGTTACTGCTGTCCATTATTAGCGTTATTTTATATAAGAAGAGGGGTGGGGATGCGCGCCATGTTGGTGACATTAGTTATGTTTTCAGTGGCGTTTATCATAGTTTTACATGAGAATGCGCTCCAATTGTGCACCTTTTTATTTCAGAATTGTTGCATGAAGATTTCAAGATGTTTCACAAATGATATATTAATTTAATGGGATGTAATTATCAGAATTACAATAAAATACAAAATTGTTCACTGATATATGTTAATGTTGCGGAAAAAAGTGAAACAATATGAAATCGGTGTCGTTATTAGGATGTAGGGTTACTACAAACAATACTTTTTTTCACCCGGACGACCGAAAGCGACTCCACAAAAACACAAACCAATATGGCAACTGATTCCAACTTCCGCAATAATCTCCTCAATCTTCAGCAGAATCTTATGAGTTTCGCTTATCAACTTACTTCTGACCGTGAAGCCGCCGCTGATTTGCTGCAAGATACGACTCTGAAGGCTCTTGATAACGAAGACAAGTATACGGCTGAGACTAATTTCAAGGGATGGGTCTTTACCATCATGAGAAATATCTTCATCAATAATTATCGCCGTCAGGTGCGTCAGGCCACTATCGTTGATACCACCGAAGATCTCTATCTTCTCAACACAGCCGAGGAATCTTCCCTTCAGAATCCCGAGGGTAGCCTTGCGGTGAAGGAAATAAACGCTGTTCTCGCCACTTTCGACGACGACTTCCGTGTTCCTTTCAATATGCACGTGGCCGGTTATAAATATAGCGAGATTGCAGAAGAACTTAATCTTCCTGTGGGAACTGTGAAGAGCCGCATCTTCTTCGCCCGTAAGAGACTCCGCGAGCAGTTGTCAGCTTACGCATATTAATTCTTATACGGAATATAATTTTGTCCGCTTTGTCATGAGCGGTAAAAATCAGGCGAATCCTATCAAGATTCGCCTGATTTTTTATGTGTTGGCTCTAAAGAGATCGTAAGCCAGTTGCACTTTCCTCACGAAATTGATTGTCTCCTTAGCCCTGAAGTAACCGTTTTTCACCACAGGATCGTTATAATATGCGGGTTTCGACTTCATGTTGATTGCAGTCTCCACATTGCCGTCCCATTTCGAAGCGTCAAGCCCGTATTTAGAGGCGAGCGCTATGGCATCGGTCACGTGGCCGGGCCCGGCATTGTAACTTGCAAGAATAAATTTGGCTCTTTCGTCAGCATCGGGCACTTTTGGCGTCAGCATCTTATCAAGGCTGGAAAGTGTCTTCACCGCTGCGTCCACACTCTTTGACGGGTCGAGCATGTCTTCGGGAGAATAACCGAGCGACCGCGCCGTACGGGGCATTATCTGCATTATGCCGAGCGCTCCGGCCCAACTTTTCACGTCGGGATCAAAATGCGACTCAACGTATGCGATAGCAGCTATGAGGCGCCAGTCGAGTCCGCTGCGGCTGCCGGCAGACTTGAAGATAGCATCGAAAGGAGAGATTTTTCCTCCGGCGAAATTGAGCGTTTTGATGTCGAACAGCCCTTCGTATGGCTGCTCAATGAATTCAAGTTTCGAGAGGCGGTAGTATCTTTTGAAGAGATCGCTGTTATCATTTTTCTCATCGGCAAACCAGTCGTCGAGCACTTTTGCGAGTCCTGTGTCTTCCGGAGCGACTGCCCAGCGGGAATATTGCTCAAGACTCACCTTCACCGATATGTCGAGATCGGGATAATATGACACGGCGGCCTCTGCCACATCTGAATCCACCACCGTGAGAGGAATCTGACGTTTCCACACCATAGCAAGCATATCGTCATCACTGATCGTATCCCGGTCAAGAATGTTCAGGCGTATTCCGCCTCCTATCTCTTCGTCGAGATTCTTCATGCGGTAGTAATATTTGGAATCTTTCTGCACATAGACGTCCCTGCCCACAAGATCTGTAACGTCTCTCACAATAGAATCGGCATCGGCCTTTGAATGCTGCACCAGCACCTGGGTGCTCACGTTGCGTGGCCCGCATAGGATGGCGCGATCCTGAAATTCAGAAGTCACCGGCACCGGACTTGCAAGCAGATCAATGCGTCCTTCGTCGAGCCATCGGGTCATCTCCGAGATAGTGCCTCCCACTTCTATCTTGAAGCCAATGCCGTAGAATTTGGCGAAGCGCTCCATCAGTTCATAATCATAACCCATGGGAGTGCCGCGATAGTCGAAGTAGGTGGTGGGAGAATTGAGCATTCCCACCCTGAGGGTATCGGGCAGTTGAATGTGCATTCCGTCAAGGTCTACGGTGTGATTCCGTTTCTTCCCTCCGCAAGAGCACAGCAAGGCCACGGCCAGATTGAGATAGAGAATTCGGGCTGACACTTTCTTGGCGCGGCCCGCACATTTATGTAGATTTAAGTGTATCATATACATTATGTTATTTCTTAGGTGCCTGAAACGAACTCGAGTAGCCGTCGTTGTGGCCCGGGTGTCCCTGAGTGATCTGTGAGGCAAGTTTTATGACCGGAGCGCCGGGAGTCAGGTTTATTCTGTCTACGGTCTTCATCAGGTGCCGCCGCAGGTTTCTTGTGTGGAGGAATTCCTGAGTGTCAAACAGTGATGGCATCACAGACTCCGACGGCACTATATCGGTCATCCACACTCCGGCGCGCTTGAAAGGCACGTCGGGTATGAAGATAGAGTCAAGCACATCTATGGCGGCGCGGCATACGGCAACCGTGTCGTTTGTATGGAAGTCGAAATGCACGGCTCCCTGAGGGTGGGAGAGGGCTCTGTCGGTATGAAACCGGTTGGTCTCGAGCCACACGCCGAGTGTCTTGCATTCTCCTCTCATGGCTCTGAGCTTGCGGCAGCAGTCTGCGGCATAAATGGCTACCCGCGCGCGAATCCAGTCATAGTCTACAACATCTTCCGGAAACGTGCGTGACTCGCTTATGGAATCCTGCATCGTGGTCTCGACATGTGAGAGTTCTATGCAGTCCTCGCCGTGGACTTCACGCCATGAGCGCTCTCCGTTGATGCCGAGAACAGAGCGGATCCATGCGAGATCCCTGTCGGCGAAATCGGCTATGGTATATATGCCGGCGGAGTAGAGGCGTTTCGAGAGGCGCCGGCCGATGCCCCACAGTTCGGAGATCGACATTTTTTCTATTACCGGACGCGCGGCGTCTGCGACGAGCAGCACTCCCACGCGGTGACCGCGCTTCTTGCAGCTTTCCGAGACTATCTTGGCGAGAGTCTTGCTGGGCGCAAAGCCTATAGTCACCGGTATGTGGAGTTCATCCCAGCAGTTTCTGGATATTGCCTCGCCTATCTCGCGCAGTGAAGACGAGGGAATGCCGTCCATGATCAGAAACGCTTCGTCCACGCTGTAGTCAAGAGTCTTTGGCGCATATCGCCGGAATATGTCATGAATGCGGAGGCTTATGTCGCGGTAGAGCAGATGATTGCCCGAGATTGCGATTATCTCGCCGCTCTGTATGCGATCCTTTATCTGAAAGGCGGGTTGTCCCATCTTCACTCCGGCGCGTTTCGCTTCGTTACTGCGCGCCACCACGCAGCCGTCGTTGTTGCTGAGCACAACCACGGGGCGGTTCTCAAGAGCCGGATTGAGAGTGCGCTCGCAGCTTACGAAAAAATTATTGCAATCAGCCAGTCCTACCATATCGAAAGAATCTGATTTCAGGAATGTTCGGTCAGTCTGTAGATGGAATGCTCCTCAATCACGAATCCCTCATCCACGAGGAAGCGGAGCGCCTCGCCGGCGAGCGTCCCCTCAGGCGAAAATTCTTTCTCGAGTATCAGTTGAGTCACCCCGGAGGGAAACCTCTGCATGTATTCCCATACTCTTTTCACCATCTCTTCGCGCGAGACATGATTCCTGCTCTTTTTCCGTCCGCGGCACACGTCGCAGCGTCCGCAGTCGGCAGGATTTTCCTCTCCGAAATAAGCCAGCATACGGCTCACCCGGCACGAATCAGACCCGAAGCCGTAATCAATCATGGCCTCGATTCGGCGCGACATCACCTCAAACCTGTCCTCATAAATGCTGCGTCCTATCTCCACATATCGGCTTTCCTCGCGCGAAGTGGGCACATGCATGAAGGGCGTGCGACGTCGCGGCACGTAGACTATCACGTGCATGCGGTTGAGTTCCAGAAGCCCCTGATACACTTCTTCTTGCGTCAGGCCGGTCTCCCGGCTTATCTTTCCTTCATTGATCTGTACGAAATCGGAGAAAAGACCCGGATACTGCCGCAGTATGCACGACAGAACCTTATCGGCCACCTCCGAGGCGCGGATGCTGTAGAGCTCTTCACGCCCTATCGTGATTGTGACGCGCGAATTGCTCTCGGTCTCCTCTATAAAGTCGAGATATCCCGCCTGCGAGAGAAGATGGAACGCTGAGAGCACCTGACGGGGCTGCATCCTGAATGTCTCGCAAAAATGCTCGAAGTCAAATTCTTTAAGAGTCTCATATCCTTCGCCTATTGCGAGACCCATGAAATTGCAGGCTCTCTCATAGACGTTTCTTATCACCTCGCGGTCAGGAAAGGTGAGTGTCAGTTTCCGGCGCAGGGAGGTCTTGTCGCTTTTCGATGTCAGAAGCACCGCATACGACTTCAAGCCGTCGCGTCCTGCGCGTCCGGCCTCCTGATAGTATTCTTCAAGCGATGGCGGAAAGTCGGCGTGCACCACCACTCTCACGTCGGGCTTGTCGATACCCATACCGAAGGCGTTGGTGGCCACCATCACTCTCATGGCGTTGGCCTGCCAGCGGCCCTGACGCTGCGACTTCATCTCGTAGTCAAGTCCGGCATGGTAATATTCGGCCGAAATACCCGATGCATTCAGATATTCGGCTATCTCACGGGTCTTTCTCCGGCTGCGCACGTAGACTATGGAAGACCCTTCGGTGCGCTGCAGGATATTCAGGATATCCGCGAATTTGTTTTCCGATTCCCTGACAATATAGGAGATGTTGTCGCGCACAAACGACATCTTGAACTTTCTGGAATCACGGCGAAATCCAAGTCTCGCCATGATGTCGTCGGCAACCTCGGGAGTTGCGGTGGCTGTCAGCGCGAGCACCGGCGCGTCGGGATGCACCTTCCTGAGCGCAGATATGCGCAGATAGGAGGGGCGGAAGTCGTAGCCCCATTGCGAGATGCAGTGTGCCTCGTCAACCACTATGAGGCGGATGTCGAGATGGCGGAGTTCCTCAAGAAAATTAGGATTGCGCAGTTTCTCAGGCGAGACATATAGAAACCTGGCTCGCCCGTTGACAAGGCGTTCCCATGCTATTCGGTTTTCGCGGGTAGACATTCCGCTGTTGAGCATCACAGCCATGATGCCGCGCCGCCTGAGATTGTCTACCTGATCTTTCATCAGTGAGATCAGTGGCGTCACCACAACGGTCAGCCCTTTCTCAAAGGCCATTCCCGGCACCTGGAAAGTGATGGATTTGCCGCCTCCGGTGGGCATAAGTCCGAGTGTGTCATGCCCCGCCATCACGCTCTCGATGATGTCGCGCTGCAGGGGCCGGAATGAATCGAACCCCCAATATTTCTTGAGAATGGTTTCCATAGAAATGTAATGGCCGTAAGAAAGCGCTGTCCGCGCCCACCTGTCAGTCTGTATCTGCCTTGGAGAGGCGGATATCTTTGATCATCAGCTGTATCGAGTCGGAATGCTGGTGCTTGTTCTGCTCTATTGTGTAGCAGATATCCACGGGTTTGTGGGCGTGTATATGCTCGAAATAGGGAGCCATATTGAAGGCGATAGCCGAAATCACGCGGCTTGTGGAGTCATCTTCCAGTTCAAGTTTGATATGCTCGAGATTCTTGCCCACCAGTTTTGAGGTGCCGAAGTCAAAGACGTTGCGTGTGCGGAATACGGGTTTCTGATTTCCGGGGCCGAAAGGATTGAATTTCTTGAGAGCCCCTACGAGTTCGGGAGTGATGTCGGCAAAAGTGATGTCGGCGTCGATGTCAAGCTGGGGATGGAGCTGGTTAGACTGGATGTTCTTGGCCACATATTCCTCAAAGAGGCGGCTGAACTCCGGTATGTTCTCTTCTTTTAGCGATAAGCCCACAGCATAGGTGTGCCCTCCGAAGTTTTCAAGAAGATGGCGTGTGGAGTTTACCGCCGAGTAGATGTCGAAGCCCTGCACCGAGCGGCTGCTGCCGGTGGCCATGCCGTTGGCGTAGGTAAGCACTACCGAGGGTTTGTAGTAAAGTTCGGTGAGACGTGACGCAACGATGCCTATGATGCCCTTATGCCAGTTTTTGTTGTAGATTACGATAGATCGCTTTCCATGCACTATGTTCACGTTGTTTTCGATCAGTTCGTTGGCCTCTTCGGTGATTTTCTTGTCGAGTTCCTTGCGGTCTTTGTTATACTGGTCAATCTCCGCACCCCTTTGGTAAGCGTCGTGCAGGTCGCGCGTCACGAGCAGCCCTACTGCTTCCATTCCGCTCTGCATACGCCCCGAGGCGTTGATTCTGGGCCCTATCTTGAAGATTACGTCAGAGATCGTTATGTCCTTGTTGGTGAGTTTGCAGAGCCTGATGATGCTGCGCAACCCGAGATTCGGGTTGGAATTAAGACGCCGCAGGCCGTGATAGGCCATGATTCTGTTCTCGCCCACGATTGGCACGATGTCGGCCGCTATGCTTACCGCCACAAGGTCAAGAAGCGATTCCAGTTCATTATGATTGCCGAGTCCGTTGCTCTTTGCGAAGCCCTGCATGAATTTGAATCCCACGCCGCATCCGCTCAGATGGGGGCAGGGGTAGGTGGAACCGGGCATCTTGGGGTTAAGGATAGCCACAGCATCCGGCAGTTCTTCATCGGGCACGTGATGGTCGCAGATGATGAAGTCTATGCCGCGTTGCTTTGCGTAGGCAATCTCTTCTATGGCCTTTATGCCGCAGTCGAGCACCACCACGAGTTTTACATCATTTTCGGCGGCATAGTCGATGCTTTTGCGCGATATGCCGTAGCCCTCCTCATATCGGGTCGGTATGTAATACTCAATGTTGCTGTAGTAGTTCTGAAGATATTTGTAGACGAGAGCCACCGCCGTGGTTCCGTCTACGTCGTAATCTCCGTAAATCATGATTCTCTCCTTGGCTCCCATGGCCTTGTTGAGCCGGTTGACGGCTTTATCCATATCCGGCATCAGGAAGGGATCGTGCAGATCGTCGATCGACGGCGAGAAAAAGGCTGCCGCTTCTTCAGGAGTGCTGACTCCGCGGCGCATGAGCAACTCCGGCACCGGTGAGATGCCTCCGCACACGGGCAGGAGAGCATCGGCTGCTTCCAGTTCGGCACGTGTAAGGGGTTGATAGTTCCAGTTGTTGCTCATTGTCTGATGTGTTTGTTTGAGGAGTTATGGCATAGCCACATATCTTCTCATAGTGCAAAATTAGTCAAAAAAAATCAAATTTGCAAGTGCGATTTCTTAAAAAAAATAAAAAACTTCCCCACGGAACGTGAGGAAGTGTGGCAGTGTATGGCTGTATTGATTATTTCGACTTGATGAAGGCCATTATCGTTTTCGGAGTGAGGTTGCTGCCCTTCAGAAGCATCGACGAAGAATAGATCTTTCCTCCGATAATTATTGCTCCGTAGGCACATGCATACAGCACTATCACCGATATTACAGATATCCAGACAGGTACTTCTCCCGTGATGGCGTTGACTGTGCCGACAGTGGGCGAAGTGAGCGGAAAAAAGGCGCAGATCTGGGCCAGGACAGATGTGGGATGGTCTACGGCATAGAATCCCACATACATCGAGCCGAGAACGCTGAGCATAAGAATTGTCTGATATTGCTGGTTCTCGTTGTTGCTGTCGGTCAGGGCGCCGCATGCTGCAAACAGCGATGCAAACATCATGTAGCCTCCAAGAAAATATACGAAACCCCATATCAGGGCCTTCCAGACAATAGGCTCCAGAAGAAAATGCCAGGGAACGGTTAAGTTGAATATGAAACCGGCTCCTATGATGCAGACGCCGATGAATATGGCCCATAGTCCTACCTGAGTCAGACTGATAAGAGCCACGCTTATGATTTTAGCCGTGAGCATGGTGCGTCCCGGTACGCAAGTGGCAAGGAACTCCATGATGCGGTTGGTCTTTTCCTGACGCACCATCTGCATTATCTGGCCGCCGCAAGTGAGCATGGCCATCGTGAGCGCCAGCCCTCCCATCATAGCTATGGCTTTGGCTGGTGTCATTGTGTCTTCATCGGGTTGTATTCCGGCCTTGTCGTTCATAGATTCTGAAAAGAATAAATACGATTCTGAATCTGCGGTCAGAAATCCCATCACTACTCCGAAGCCCACAAGCAGCAGCGGAAAGAGCAGGGTCATTATCCAGAAAGTCTTGCGGCACACGGCCGTCTTGTATTCGTTGAGAATGATCAGTCTAAGTTTATCCATCTTATTTATTGTCTGTTGCTGTCAGATTTTCAGTGCTTTGGCCTGAGGCTTCGTCTGTCGGCGATGTGTTGAGTGAAATGAATATGTCTTTTAGAGAGGGTAGTGCTTCCTCGAAGTGTAGCACCTGGCTCTGTAGCGCAACCGCGTCGAGCACATCGTTGTTGGTGTGGGCCTGATCGCGGTGAAGCCTGTAGGCGAAGCCTCGGCGCCAGTTTAGATTGTCTACCTTCTCGATGTCTGACACCGTACCTGACGATGTAAGCAGCGGCAGGGATAGTTCGGAGGCCGTGGTCAGAAGCAGAGTGTTGTCCTTATGATTCTCCTTTATATTGGTCATGGAGTCGGCCACGAGCAGGTGTCCGTGGTTGAGCATCACAATGTCAGAGCACATTTCTTCTATGGCCGGCATATTGTGAGAACTCAGGATGATGGTTGAGCCCTGATCGCTGAGCCGAGACAGGATCTGCTGTAGAATCTGGCCGTTGATGGGGTCGAATCCGCTGAAAGGCTCGTCGAGGATCACGAGCCGGGGCTCATGCACGAGGGTGCAGATAATCTGCACTTTCTGTTGATTTCCTTTGGATAATTCCTTCAGTCTCCTGCGCTCCTGGCCCTTGAGGTTGAAGAGGTCGAGATAATCGTGCATCACGGTGCGCAGCCTATTTTTATTGCCCCCTTTCAGCTGCCCGAAATACATTATCTGGTCTTCTACGCGCATAGTGTCGTAGAGTCCACGCTCCTCGGGCATGTATCCTATGTGGCGCGACGCTTCTATCGACGCATTCTCGCCAAGAATGGTGACCGAGCCTGAGTCAATGCTCATGATGCCGTTGATGATTCTCAGCAGAGTGGTCTTTCCGGCTCCGTTGGGGCCAAGAATGCCACAGATGGAGCCTTCGGCGATATTGAAACTGACGTTGTCGAGAGCGCGCAGCGACCCGAAATGCTTCGTCAGGTTGTTGATTTGCAATATGTCCATTCTATATTGATATGTGTTTCTTTAATTTCGTTATTTAAGTTTTCCGCCGATGGTTCGTTCTCCCATCGACTTTGCAAGTCCGGCGCGTTTCTCCATAAGGGCCTGAGTCTCCATCAGTATGCGTTCCACTTTCTGAGGGTCGGAGCCGTCGGCCATGCTCTCGAGCAAACGCATCTTCTCTCGTATCTTGCGGTTTAGGATTTCATTCTTCCATTCGAGCATTCCGCGGTCTACAAGCAGGTGCATCCTATCGATATCTGTCTGGCGCTCACTCACCGGATTATTACGCATGTATATGTTGCTCAGCGGCGTTTCAGAGTTGATGGCGTCTGTCACGGTGCGCCTCACTTCATCGTCGTGATGGCTCGAAAGGCGCTGCTCCACATAATAGCGCTCAAATTCAAACCTGCGTTTCTCCATGTCTTCATCTATCCGCGCCTCGAGTTTTCGCTCCTCACGCTTTATTTCATCCATGCTTGAAGCGCGGGCGCCGATCTCGTCGTAGCCCTTGCGCAGAAGCTCTTCCTTCTCTGTGGCCAAAGCGGTGAGGAAAGCCTCGTGATCCCTCTCGAAATCATCTCGAAGGTCAAGAATGCGGTTGAATGTCTTTGCGTAGGCCGGAATGCTGAACCATATCTTATCGCTCTGCAGTTCATAGGTCACGTATTCTGCCGTGTTGCACTCCGCTGTAGTTCCGTCGTCAAATTCCACTTCGCAGAAATCGAGCATGCCGTAGCGGATTGTATAATAGATAATGTTACGCTCAAGTTGCCAGAAGGGATACATGTCGGTCATGACTTCGGCCGGCGACGAAGTGGCTACCGCCGCTTTCGCCTTCTGCTCATTCTCTCTCTTCTCAGTCTCCTCAAGCCTGTCGATATCTCTGGCTCCCCGCTGACGGGCCTGTTGCTGCAACACTCCCACGCGCGACTTCTCCACCGCTCCCTCAATCACTTCCTCTCTGACTCCGAGCAGCCGTGCGCATTCCTGCACATATACGTTGCGCTTCACCTTATCTGGGATGTGGGCAAGCGATTGCACCACACTCTCGATGGCGGCCACGCGCCTCTGAGGATCGTCGCCCACATCCTTGAGAAGAACCTGGGCCTTGAAGCGGATGATGTCTGTGGCGTTTCGCTCCACATATTCCCTGAATTGTTCAGGAGTGTTCAACCTGGCGAAAGAGTCGGGATCATGACCGTCGGGGAGGAGAAGCACCTTGACGTTCATCTTATGGGAGAGGAGCATGTCGATGCCTCGCAGCGAGGCCTTGATGCCGGCGGCGTCTCCGTCGTAAATGAGCGTGATGTTTTCGGTGAAGCGGTGTATCATGGCTATCTGGCCGTCGGTGAGGGCCGTGCCTGAAGAGGCCACGACATTCTCCATGCCTGCCTGCCACATGCCGATCACATCCATATAGCCCTCCACGAGGAAGCAATTATCTTGCTTCGCTATCTCCGATTTAGCCTGATAGATTCCATAAAGTTCGTTGCTCTTCTTATAGATGGCCGATTCCGGAGAATTGATATATTTGGCCATCCCACCTTTCAGATCTCTGCCACCGAGCGCCACGATTTTGCCCGAAGGATTGAGCACCGGAAATATGACGCGTCCCCTGAAGCGGTCGTAGAAAGAACCGGGCGACTTCTGCGACTCGGAAAGCACGCCGGTGTCGGTGAGGCTCTGTATGTCCATAGCGTCGAGACGCGCAGCATCCGCAAGGAAGTGTCCTGAGTCGGGGTTATAGCCCAGGCGGAATTTCTTTATCGCAGCGTCGGTCACGCCGCGTTGGTAGAAATACTGAAGCCCGACATCACGTCCTTCTTCAGTGTCGAGGAGGGCTTTCTCCATCTTTGATGCCGCCCATTCATTTGCCACGAGCAGAGTCTCGCGCTCATTCAGCATTCGCCTCTCGTCGTCAGACAGTTCTTTCTCCTCAACCTTTATATTGTATTTCTGCGCGAGGTGGAGCAGGGCATCATGATAGTTTAGCCCCTCTTTCTCCATGATGAAATTCACCGGTGAGCCTCCCTTCTTGCAAGAGAAGCAGTAGCAGAAATTCCTGACGCTGTTTACTGAGAATGATGGTGTCTTCTCATTGTGGAAAGGACACAGGCCCATATAGTTGCGTCCCCGCTTCACGAGGTGCACGTAGTCACTCACCACGTCTACAATGTCGGCGGTGTCAGTGATTTTCTGTATGGTGGCTTTGTCTATCATTAGAGGCGTTTCACCCAATAGAGTATTTCCCGGGCCGTGGCTTCGCCCACAGGCACCAATGGCAGCCGAAGTTCATTTTCAATGAGTTTCATGTCGTGCATCACTCTCTTCACTCCTGCAGGATTGCCATCTGAGAAGAGCAGACGTATCATTTCGATAAATTTATGATGAATGTCTACCGCCTCAATGTAGTTCCCTTCAAGGCAGAGATGCACCATCTCAGCAAATTCCTTGGGATAGGCGTTTCCAAGCACCGATATCACTCCGTGAGCCCCGAGCGTCATCAAAGGATAAGTGATGCCGTCGTCGCCTGATAGCACCGTGAACCCGTCAGGACTTTCACGCAGAATTTTCTCAATCTGGCTCATATTGCCTGAAGCCTCCTTGATGCCGATGATGCCCGGTATTTCACGTGCGAGCCGCAGTGTGGTCTCTGCGGTAAGATTCACTCCTGTGCGTCCGGGCACATTATAGAGTATCACCGGCACCGGCGAGGCCTGGGCTATGGCTCGGAAATGACAGTAGATGCCTTCCTGCGAAGGCTTATTGTATGGCGGCACTACCGATAGGATGGCTTCATAGCCCGATAAATCATACTCTTTCAGCTGGCGCACTACTTCGGCTGTGCAGTTTCCTCCCATGCCGAGCACGAGCGGCACGCGTCCATCAACTTCATCCCTGACAAATTTTCGTATCTCCGCTTTCTCATTCTCTGTGAGTGTGGGAGTCTCGCCGGTGGTGCCAAGCACCACGAGGAAATCGGCACCATTGTCGATAACGTGGCCGATGACTCTTTTAAGGGCTGGAAAATCAATGGTCTTGCTTGATGTGAAAGGAGTCACCAACGCAACTCCCATTCCGAGAATATTTGGATGTGCCATAAGGATAAGTCAAATTGTAACGAGTGCAGGTTTGTCAGCTGCCGGTATATTGGCTCAAACTGGAAGATTGGTGCACGCCCTACATCCTTTAGCAGACATCGCACGCGATGTCCCTACGTTTATATCTGAGAATCAATCTCAAAGTAGGTACGTGGCGCGCCACGTCTGCAGTAAATGAAGATTCGATGCACCAAAAATTCAGCTTGTGCCGGTATATTGTGCAAAATTACTGATTTTTTCGAGAGTGCGCAACTAATTTTGAATTTTTTAAAACAAAAATACCCTCGATTCACATCGAAGGTATCGCTGTTGCCTTGGAAAGACTCGAACTCTCACAAACGGAACCAGAATCCGGTGTGCTA
>CAYPGW010000051.1:0-17087 GCA_964410515.1 uncultured Sangeribacter sp.
GACTCCGAAATTGGAGGAGGGCGCATCATATTATTACTTATGATACACCCTCTTTCGTCATAATCCCGGCTCTCCGAGCCGAGCATCACATCTCCCGACTTATCCTCATGTTGCCGGCTCTCCGAGCTGAGCATCACATCTCCCGACTTCTCCCCATGTTGCCGGCTCTCCGAGCCGCGCATCCCATCTCCCGACTTATCCTCATATAGCCGACTCTCCGAGCCGTGCATTCCATCTCCCGACTACCCCCACAAGCCACTACAGCATATCCTCGCGCGCTCAATAACTCAGGGCGGCTCCCCTTCGGCAAAGCGAATGACCGCCCCGTTCCCTTGCAGGAGTGAGCGGCCATGACTTCTTAACGTAAGATTTTAATTAAATTCAGGCCGGTCTTCTGCTATAAGGGCAAGAAGGGCGGGGAGCGCTTCGGCAGTAGGGACGTTTTTCTTCACCAGCGTCTTACCTTTATATATAGAGACCCTTCCCGGACCGGCACCGACATAGCCATAATCTGCATCGGCCATCTCGCCCGGGCCATTTACTATACACCCCATCACACCGATCTTGAGTCCCTTCAGCTGCGATGTATGGGCCTTCACCTCCGCGAGGGTTTTCTGAAGGTCGAAAAGTGTGCGACCACAGCCGGGACATGATATGTATTCGGTCTTTGAGATGCGAAGTCTGGTGGCCTGAAGAATGCCGAGAGCCACACCCAACACCTCATCTTTGGAGAACTTCTCCGAAGCCACAATTCCGATGCCCGACGCATAACCGTTGAGAAGCACCGGACCAAAGTCGGCTGCGGCCTGAATCTGAAAGTCTTCGGCCTCAGTGGTCAGGAAACCCATCATCACTATCACGGGATTTGTGCCACCCATCGCCACAAAGCGGTCGATCCAGCTCATGATAGCCCCGGGCCGGTTGTCAGACGATGTGGTGAGCACTACAGGGAGGGTGTCGTCATATAATTGCGGCTCCATCGCAGTCGACATATAGTGCCAGTCGGGCTGCAGCGTGAAGTCAAGATCCATCACGGGGAACTCAGCGTAGGGCAAGCGCACGGCATAGTCGCGCGCAGCGCCGGGTCGCACCTCGGAGGGCTCGGGCAGAGGCTCATGATTCTCGCGGGCCACAATATAATCCCTAAGTTTCCTTGCAACCGGAATCTCCGCCTCGGGGTCTTCGCTCAGCGAGACCCGAATAGTGTCGCCGATACCTTCAGCGAGCAGAGTGCCTATTCCTGCGGCAGACTTGATGCGACCGTCTTCTCCGTCGCCGGCCTCGGTGACACCGAGATGCAGCGGGAAATGCATATTCTCCTTCTCCATAGTGGCAACGAGGAGGCGCACCGTGGCCACCATCACTCCAACATTTGACGACTTAACGGAAATCACGATATTCGAGAAGTCTTCCTCGCGGGCTATGCGCAGAAATTCCATCACCGACTCCACCATGCCCTCGGGCGTGTCGCCATAGCGCGACATGATGCGATCGGACAGCGAGCCATGATTTACGCCAAGACGCACGCAGGTGTCATTCTCGCGGCATATCCGGAGAAAGGGAACGAACTTATCGCGTATCTTGTCAATTTCGGCAGCGTATTCCTCATCAGTGAATTCCAGTTGCCTGAAAGTGCGGGCCGCATCCACGAAGTTGCCGGGGTTGATGCGCACCTTCTCACAGGTCTTGGCCGCCTCAAATGCGGCATTGGCATTGAAGTGAACATCTGCCACGAGAGGCACATCACACCCCCGATCACGCAATTCTTTCCTGATCTCGGCCATGTTGGCAGCCTCGCGCACACCCTGAGTGGTGAGACGCACAATCTCGCCGCCGGCAGCGGCGATACGCTCAACCTGTGCGGTAGAAGCCTCTGTGTCGTTGGTGTTGGTGTTGCACATAGACTGCAGCCTAATGGGATTGGAGGCACCAAGTCTCACACCCCCGACGTGCGCCTCTGAGGATGCTCTGCGCTTATAATTATATCGTGACACGTTCTAATTTAGAATTGAGAATTGGGAATTTAGAATTATTGTGAATTGCGAATCATTTTTCAGGTACGGACTTTCCATTCCACTCCGGTCTTGGTGTCTTTGACGTCGAAACCAAGCGAGGCGAGGCGGTCGCGGATGAAATCGGAGGTAGTCCAGTCCTTGCTTTCCTTAGCCTTCTTGCGTATGTCCATCAGCAGATCCACCGCTCCTTCAAGGGCCTTGCGCTCTGTGTCGTTCTCCGCGCCGGCAGTAGCCTCAACGCGGATGCCGAGAAGATCTACGAGGAAGGTGCAGAACAGACTCTTCAGGCTCTCTATATCCCCGGCCGAGAGGGTGATGATTCCGTCGGCTGCCTGATTCACGTATTTTCCGGCCTCGAAGAGCTCGGCTATCACCATTGGAGTATTCAGGTCGTCGTCGAGTGCATCGTAGCATTTCTCAGCGAAGTCGGGCAGCGTCACGCTCGATTCGGGAGCGGGCTGCAGGTTTTGGAGACGCCTGTAGATATCGAGCATCTTCCCGAGAGCCTTCTCAGCAGCCTGCAAAGCCTCGTCTGAGAAGTCGACAGTGCTGCGGTAATGGGCCTGAAGAATGAAGAAGCGTATCACCATCGGGGAGTAAGGACGGGTGAGCAGTGGATGATCGCCTGCGAAGAACTGCTCGAGGGTGATGAAATTGTTATAGCTCTTACCCATCTTCTTGCCGGCAATGGTGATCATATTGTTGTGCATCCAGTAGCGCACGGTGTCGTGGCCCTTGGCTGCCACACTCTGGGCTATCTCGCACTCGTGGTGGGGGAACATCAAGTCCATGCCGCCGCCGTGGATGTCAAACTCCTCTCCGAGATACTTCTCCCCCATCGTGGAGCACTCGAGATGCCATCCGGGGAAGCCTTCGCTCCAGGGCGAGGGCCAGTGCATGATATGCTCGGGCGACGCCTTCTTCCAGAGCGCGAAATCGAGGGGATTGCGCTTCTCGTCCTGCCCGTCGAGCGAGCGGGTAGTATTGAGGAGGTCGTCGATATTTCTGCCCGAGAGTTTGCCGTAGTGATGATCCTTATTGAACTTTGCCACATCAAAATAGACTGAGCCACACGACTCGTAGGCATAGCCGGAATCAAGGATTCGCTTCACATATTCTATCTGCTCTATAATATGGCCCGAAGCGTGGGGTTCGATGCTGGGAGGAAGCACATTGAGCGCCTCCATGTCGTGATGATAGCGATTCAGGAAATACTGCACCACTTCCATAGGCTCAAGCTGCTCGATGCGCGCCTTCTTGGCGATCTTGTCTTCTCCTGAGTCGGCATCATGCTCGAGATGGCCCACATCGGTGATATTGCGCACATAGCGCACTTTCAGCCCGAGGTGCTTCAGATAGCGGAAAAGGATATCGAAAGTGATCGCCGGGCGTGCGTGGCCGAGATGGGCGTCGCCATAGACGGTGGGGCCGCATACATACATGCCCACCGAGCCCTCATGAAGGGGCTTGAAAGGCTGCTTGGTGCGTGAAAGCGTGTTGTAGATATAGAGTTGCCTGGCCATCACGATCAGTTTTTGCTGAATCCGCCCATCTGCTGGGGACGACGCGGCTTGATCTCGCCGAAGTTTGACTCGTATTTCTGCACATTCTCAGAGAGGGCGCGGAGCAACTGCTTGGCGTTCTCGGGCGACATTATGACACGGCTCACTACGGGAGCCTGCGGCATACCCGGCGCAGCGAAAATGAAATCGATGAGGAATTCATTGGGGCCGTGTCCGATCATGGCGAGATTGGAGTATTTGCCATCGGCCACTTCGGGACGAAGCTGAATCTGAAGCTGGTTGGAATTCTGCTTGTTGAGTTCGTTATCGGGATTATCCATAAGATATTATCTGTTAGATGACTGTTGATATTGAGATGCGAAATTAATAAAAATATCGGAGACTTCCAAATTTTCAGTTCAGGCACCGCCGCTACACTCCGATCAAAGCAACGAGAGCGACCAGACCGAAAGGAATCCGACGAGAGTGCCTGCCAGCACCTGCATCAGCGTGTGACGTCCGAGCCAGATGCGGGCCGAACCGAGCGCGCCCGAGACAAGAATGGCGCCTACTATCCACCATGTCATGCCCGTAGTGGGCACACCTTCCTTCATAATCTGCACGAGCATGGCCACAATCCCTGCTATTCCGGCAGCGTGGGCGCTGATTTTCCAACGGAAGTTGATCACCATATTTATGAGCGCCGCAAGCGCGCCGCCGGCATAGAACATGGCCACCCACAGGGGCGCACCCTTCATATAAAGGAAGAAGGCACTTCCGCCGAGGCAGATAATAGTGATGATGTAGGGAATCAGACGCTCCTTGCGGCCATTGAGCCCGACATCCTGAATCACTCCCATCTTTTTCAGTAGGAGCACCAGAATCATAGGCACCACGAAGTTGGCAGCGAAAATGGTAAGGATATAGACCACTTTCGTCTGAGTCGGCGCAAGCGAGAGTATGGACAGCGAGAATATCAGGATGATGCCATAGACAGGCATCAGGAGAGGCACGAACACCCACGAAAGGATATGGGCAAGACGGGTTATCAACGATCCGTCGGCCGCAGGGTCGAATTCATCAGGCTGCCCTGAGAGTTGAGCAACTGCAGGGGTTGCCGGCGAGGGAGCCTTATCCGCTTCTTCGGTGAGAACCGGATCAGCGGGAGCCGGGGGCTCTGGCGGACGCCACCCCGGAGGCTTTGGCATATAATCGAAGTGATCAGACATATTTCAGGAATTGAGAGGGCACAGGGCTCGTGAAGTTCATATCTTTTTTTGTGATTGGATGGGCAAAACGCAATGTCTCGGCATGGAGCGCAAGCCTGTGAAGAGGGCCTGCACCGTTGCCATAGCGTTTGTCGCCCACTATTGGGCATCCGAGGTCTTTGGCATGGACGCGAATCTGATTTTTTCGGCCGGTATCGAGCGAGAACTCAGCCAATGTGCGTCCTTTACCGCGGCGACGCACCTTATATCGCGTCAGGGCAAGTTTTCCTTCGCCATCTTCTGAAGAATACACCTCATGCGTGGAAGTCTCGGCGAGGTGAGATTTCACCGTACCCGAATCCTGAGGAAGCTCGCCGTCGAGGAGCGCCACATATTTGCGTTCGAGCACCATATTGTTCCAGTTGTGCTGCAGATTTTCCTTGGCCTCCATGGTCTTTGCAAAAATCATGAGGCCTGACGTGTCGCGGTCGAGCCGGTGCACTATGAATATCTTATTGGAAGGATGCACCGATTTGACGTAGTCGCGCAGAATGCTGTATGCAGTCTCCACATTGCCTTTCTTTGACGTGTCGGTGCTGACAGAGAGCAGTCCGTAGCCCTTATCCACCACAATGATGTCGTCATCCTCATACACTATTCTGATGCGTGGATGAGAGAATACGACAAAGGGGCGAGTGAAATTAATCTCCACAATATCACCGGGGGCCACCGGCGCATCAAAAGCCGACGTCACTTTCCCATTGATGGCGAAATGATTATATTTTAACCACTTCTTCACGTCGCCGCGTTTTGCGTCGGGGAGCATGGCCGAAGCGAACTCCATGAGGCCGACCTTGTCTGCCCCCTTATTCTCCCGGCGCATTATCCGGTTTGGCTCCCACCCGGATGGCTTGTATGCTTTAGAATTGAATTTCATCATATAGTATAAAACACCTTACCGACGAAAATTATTGGGAACGCATGATGATTTCTCACAATTTTTCAGCAAAAAAATTCACGGATTGAAAAAAAAATACTACTTTTGCAGTCTGAAGATACACATATCTACCACTGACACCGACACAAATGATAAGAAAAGCATTTCTGCTACTGATAGCATCACTTCCATTCCTCATCACAAAGGCTCAGACACAAGACACATTCGTCAGCAGCAACCTGAAAGTTATGGCTGACGAAATGAACCGTCACAATGTGCTCAACACCATTGAGATAGGCGCCAACATCGGCACCACCGGCCTCGGACTCGAGATAGCCACACCCGTCACCGATTGGGTCAAGATCAGGGCCGGAGTTGACTACATGCCTCAGTTCAAGATACCGATGCACTTCGGAATGGAGAGTTTCACCGATGGAGCAATCAACAACAAGTTTGACCGCATCCAGGAGATGATGTATAACCTGACCGGCTTCAACATCGACAAGGAAGTGAAGATGGAGTCCAAACCGACCATGACCACATTCCGCTTCCTGATAGACGTATATCCATTCAAACACAACCGTCACTGGCATCTGACAGCCGGCTTCTTCGTAGGAGGGAACTCCATGGGCTCAAGCATCAACACCCTGAGCGAGATGCCGTCGCTGCTTGCGCTCAATATGTATGACCGCCTGCATAAGAGGGTGTCGGCAGAAGACTATCTTGAAACAGTTATCGACGAGCCAATCTACGGCGATGTCTACCTCGACCCCGAGACAGCCCTCGAGCTTCAGGAGAAAGTGCTGTCGATGGGCGAGCTCGGCATACATGTGGGAGATCATAAAGACGGCACACCCTATCTGATGCTGCCAGACAAAGACGGCACCGTATGGGCAAAAGCCAAAGTGAACCGCTTCCGCCCATACGTGGGCTTCGGCTATGGCGGAGCCCTGAGCAGCGACGGAAAATGGCAGGCGTCATTCGACGCGGGAGTACAGTTCTGGGGAGGTGTGCCCGAAGTGACCACACACGACGGCACGGTGCTCAACGACCTCATCAACCTTCGCGGCAAACTTAAAGACTATATGGGCTTTATGAAGTGCCTTCCGGTCTATCCGAGCATAGCATTCCGTCTGTCGTACCGTTTCTGACACATTCACACGGCGACTGCGATGGAAGAGATCTTCCAACTACTGTGGCTACACCGGATGCTCGGTCTTCCTCTCCGGCTGGAGAGCGGCGAGCGCGTGAGAGTTATCGACCCGGGAACCCTCAACAGGGATTCCGGGCCTGACTTTTTCAACGCCAAGGTGAAAATCGACGGCAAGATCTGGGCAGGAAACATCGAGATTCACATAAAGGCCTCAGACTGGCACCGCCACGGCCACAGCAGCGATCCGGCCTACGACAATGTGGTGCTACATGTGGTGAGCGTAAGCGACGCGCGCATTACGAGAGCCGACGGTTCGGAACTGCCGCAGATGCAGGTGTCGCTTCCTGAAAATTTCTACCGAACATTCGCCTATCTGAACTCATCGGCTGCCGAGATACGCTGTGCCGGCCGCATCGACAGCATAGATCGCCTTCATCGGGCAGACTGGCTTGAGACCCTTTCCACGGAGAGGCTGCAGCATAAGGCCGCAAGAATAGAGCAGGCACTGAGGAGGAATCATGGCGACTGGAACGCGACCTGCTTCGAGACTTTGGCCCGAGGTCTGGGATTCGGACTGAACAGCGAGCCTTTCGAGATGCTCGCGCAGAGCATCCGCCTCAACCACCTGAGACGACACTCTGACAATATACTGCAGACAGAGTCAATCTTCTTCGGCCAGGCGGGTTTCCTCGACAGGACACTCCACACCGACGACGCGAGATATCAGTTGATGTGCCGGGAATATCAGTTTCTGGCGGCCAAATACGCCATGCGCCCGATTCCGCGGACGGCATGGAAATTCTCGAGAACGCGCCCGCAGAATTTTCCCTACCGCCGGATAGCGCTGCTTGCGAAGGCCTCGGCCGCCACACCCGACCTGCTCAACCGGATACTGAGCGCCTCAGGCGATGAAGATAGGCTGCGCCTCATCTTCGACTGGAAGATTGACGACTACTGGAGCCGCCGGATGAACTTCGGAGGGGATTTCCAGACCGAGGCGCGCCCCTCGGCTCTTTCTGACGGCAGCGTTACGCTGCTGCTGATAAATGTGGTGGCTCCGCTTCTGTATGCCTACGCTCTGCTGCACAGCGATCACGACATGATGCAGGATGCCATCGACCTTCTGCTGGGACTGCCGCCTGAACGCAACAATATAGTGAGGACATGGCAGCAGCTCGGATTCAAGCCGAAAGACTCCGCCGCAAGTCAGGCACTGATACATCTGCGTAAGGAATATTGCGACCGCCACGAGTGCCTGAGATGCAGATTCGGCCAGGCGGTGCTCCGCAACGAATTATTTTGAAAGGGCTATCGTGAGAAGCGACCCCTCGGCTCCTGACGGAGACTCGGTCTCAATCTCTGCAAACGACACCTTTACGATGCCGGCATCATAGAGCCATATCATCTGCCCTTCCACGTAAGGGTTCTCATAAGCCGTCACAAGATCGGCGCTGTTTAGTCCGAGTGCTCCCACTATGTAGTGGCGAAGGTCGGCGGTCATGAGGTCGCCCACGCGGCAGTTGCTTATGCATGCTTCCTGCCCGTCCACCACATAGACGCGCCACTCTCCGGGGGCTCCTTCCACATCGGTATAGAGCGGAGTTCCCTGGCCGTCGGTGAGCACACCTCTGAAATTATAGTCAACTGAATCAAGCGTCTCCCCTACCCTGAGTGCATCGACAATGGAGCAAACCGTCATGGCTATGTCATTGTCGGCATAAAACGGCGTGTCGGGATGCGAAGCTTCAGACTGCTGCATCGACACCTCTTTCCGAGAACAGGCTACAAGAATCAAAAACACTATGGGAAAGAGAATTGCGTATTGCATCTTCCCATGTCTACTCTTCATTACAATGATGGAGTTCATACAATAATATGCAAACTTCCGAAAAACTCTGCAAAATTACAAAAAAAATCGATTCATAACGCTATTTAATGCGATATTTTCGTTAAATTTGCAGTATGGACTGGAACAGACTTATATGCGACAAACGTCTCGGACTGGAACAATATCACGATCCGATGCCTCACACTCGCTCCGACTTTCAGAGAGACTTCGACCGGCTGATCTTCTCCTCACCTTTCAGGCGGCTGCAAAACAAGACCCAGGTGTTTCCGCTTCCCGGCTCTATCTTCGTGCACAACCGACTGACCCACAGCCTCGAAGTGTCGTCGGTTGGGCGATCTCTGGCCAATGAATGCCGCAACATCCTTATGGCTCGCCATCATGGAGACGCAAGCGTGGAGTCGCTGAGAGACATGGGCGACATAGTAGCCACAGCCTGTCTGGCCCACGACATGGGAAACCCTCCATTCGGCCACAACGGAGAAAAGACAATAGCCGCCTTCTTCACGGAAGGTGCGGGCCAAAGGCTGAGGCCGAAACTCACCGCTCGTCAATGGTCAGACCTCTCGCATTTCGAGGGTAATGCAAATTCATTCAGGCTGCTGACCCACAGGTTTGAGGGAAGGCGCGAGGGTGGATTCGCTATGACCTACAGCTCGCTGGCGGCTGTGGTGAAATACCCTCACAGTTCCGTAATCTCTACCGACAATGGGAAATTCGGATATTTCGAGAGTGAGGAAGAAATCTACCTGAAAGTGGCAGAAGAGCTCGGAATTCCGGAGATAGAACACGGAGTGCACGCAAGGCATCCGCTCGTGTTCCTGATGGAGGCCGCCGACGATATATGCTATCAGATAATGGATCTTGAAGACGCCCACAAGCTGAAGATTCTTCCGCTTGAGGAAGTGAAGCGACTGATGCTCGGATTTTTCGACAGCGAGGAGCAGGCACACATGACGCAAAGCATGAAGCGTCTCGACGATCCCAATGAGCAGGTGGGATATATGCGCTCAAAAGTGATAGGGGCTCTTGTGGCCGGGTGCTCGAAGGAATTCACCGATCATGAACGGGAGATACTTGCCGGCGACTATCATGGGGCACTGACGGCAAATATTCCCGGACGCCTGAGCGATGCCTACGCGCTATGCAGCGAAACTGCATGGCACAAGATCTACAACGCTCCGGAAGTAATCGACATAGAGATAGCCGGCAACCGCATCATCACTTATCTGATGGAAAATCTCGTGAATGCGGTGACCGCTCCCGACAAGGCTTTCTCACGCCTTTTGCTCGAGAAAGTGCCTCGGCAATACGGCGTGAGAAACGGCGACCTCCATTCACGCCTTCAGGGAGTGGTGGATCATGTGGCGGCTATGACAGACGTGTATGCGCTCGACCTTTTCAGGACGCTAAACGGAAGCACACTCCCTGCGGTGTGACAGACAATCAAAAACCGAAAGATGAAAAACGGCATAATCAAGATAATGATCTCAGTCCTGCTTATCATCGCAGGAACAACGGCGAAGGCCAAGGATTACTCTCCGGAAGAAATTGAGAATCCGAATATCAGCAACCGCTATGAATATGTTGCTGATCCGGAGCATCGGCTCAGCAACACCATTCGCAGCAAAGTAAACGCCAGACTGCGCGAGGTGAGGGAGAAGACCAGCGCCGAAGTGGCAGTGGCAGTGGTGCCCTCGATAGGCGACTATACCATAGAAGATTTCTCGGAGAAGGTCTTCACGCGCTGGGGCCTCGGAAAGAAAGACAAGGACAACGGTGTGCTCTTTCTGATCTCGCCAGACAGCCGCGAGGTGAGAATACAGACGGGCTACGGCACAGAGGGTGTGCTGCCCGACATACTGTGTGGCCGCATAATACGCGAGGCTGTGATTCCGGAGATGAAAAACGACTGTCTCGACTGCGCGGTAGACAAAGCCACGTCGATGATAGCCGAGGTGCTTGAAAATCCTGAATATGCCGAGGAACTTAAAAGCCGGGAGGCTGATAATTTCGGCTTCTCGAACGAGGCGCCCGTTAGCAAAGACGATCTCCTCACGTTTCTATGGATCGTGCTCGCTATCCTTGCCGCCGGTGGCCTCTGGGTGGGGATTTCACATCTCAGGAAGAGAAAAGAGAAATACGGAGCGCGCATCTGCAGCGTATGCGGTGGGAAATCTACCGTTCTACCCAGCGAGGAATCAAATGCTTATCTTTCGCCGGCACAGCAGTTTGAAAACAAGATCCATTCGATGGAGCATATAGTTAGGAAATGCGAGCAGTGCGGACACACCGATGTGTCGTCATATTCGGGAAGCTCCATAGAATATTCGCAGTGTCCTCATTGCGGCACCAAGGCCTACCATCATGTGGGAAGAAAGATATTGAAGCAACCTACTTATCACGCTACTGGTATGGGAGTGAACCAATACCGGTGTGAATATTGCGGCCAACAGGACGACAAAGGATTCCGTATTCCTAAGAAAGATCTTGCCGCCGAGGCTCTCGCTGCCGCCGCAGCGTTTGGGGCCATGAGCCGCCGCCACAGAGGGGGCGGCGGAACTTTCGGAGGTGGAGGTTTCGGAGGCGGATTCGGCGGAGGCTTCGGAGGTGGTTCCACCGGGGGCGGAGGTGCGTCAGGACGCTGGTGATGTCATCAGGCAGGAGACTTCATTCCTTGCGGAAGCGCATCACCGCATTCTGATAGGGAAACCTTATCGTGAGAATCTGAGTGAGAGGGTCGAAATCGGAATGGATATCACGCGCCATGACATTTCCTTGCGCATCGTTCCATAGCACATCGTAGATATTACTGAATGGCGTGGCCAACAGCCGCGCTTTCACCATTCCCGGCTGCCACCTGCCGGGCAGAACCGTTGCCCCTGAGAGATAGACCACATCGAAGGCGGAAGGAGCATCTGAAGGCATGAGAGCCACACGATAGGCTCCTCCAATCTCGGCGAAGGAGTCGTCTATTTCATAATCAAGGAGCATATATGCACCTGCGACCGACGTCTTAGGCCAATCGCGGGCTTCAAGAAAGTCTGCCACATCCTCGCGCATGGCAGGGTCATGATGATCTAATCCAAACTCCGAGACCAGACAGGAGAAATTTATGTCGCCTCCCGGCAGAGCCTCCAACTTCGGCCCATCAACATGAAATCCGGAATCAGGAAACGTTGCCACCTGAGAGTAACTGCGGTTGCCGGCGAAAATTCTCCAAAAGCCATCGCCGCGTGCTATGCGCCAGGAATTTTTGCCCCTGTAGGGGTCGATGCCATCTTTCAGCTGTGCCGAAGCAAGAACTTCACCCGAGAGAGCATCTGAAACCTCGACAGCCAGCATATCAACATCCCTGTCGCCAAACATGTCGCTACGCGCTTCGGGGGTCACTTTCATCCGGATGCCGCAGCCGGCTGAATCGGCGAGCAAGGCAGTCCAGCCTTTCATGGCCTTATCTTCCACGCGGAACGACGTCATACCCTCCCTGCTAACTGAAGCCACGACAGCCGGCGCAGGGGCCGGAACGGCATACACTTTGACCGATGAGAAAATTCCCACGGCGGCAAAAATAAGTATGATTATCCCCACGATTGTATTGATAAGTTTCATCGTGCGCTGAGTGAAATGGCCCCGGATCTTATCAACGAAATAGGTCACTATCCACCACCATCCCAACGCCCCGGCTATGATTCCGATGAATCCTACCATGTAATGATAGAACTTCATGCCCTCTATGACGAAATTAAACTGGGCGAAAAGGCCTATTATGAGGAAGAGTATCAGCGGGTTGGAGAAAGTCAGCGCGAATCCCTTCAGGATATCGCCGCGCGGAGAGGGAATATCCGGCTCGGCATCGCACTCCACCTGAGTGTGTGGCTTCTTGCGTATGAGCCAGATACCGAAGCCGATGAGCACGGTTGCTCCGAAAAGCTGAATCGGAGCGCGGTGGGAGTTTATGAATCCTTCGATGAAAGAGAGACCGAATCCTGTGAGCAGGCAATAGATGAGATCAGAGATTGCAGCGCCCACACCGGTGTAGAATCCTGAAAGCCGCCCGCGATCCAGAGTGCGCTGAATGCAGAATATGCCCACCGGGCCCATCGGAGCAGACACCACGATTCCGATAAGGAGGCCATGCAGAACCATATTGAACAGATCTTCCATCTTCTGCCACTCTTATTTAGTTGTGCACCATATAGCCGCCTCCCTGAGCCGGGTCGCAATAATAGCGGCGGAGGCCATATTTGTATTGTCCGGTCAGCGCGGGGCCGGCAACCGGGCTGCCGCCGGCAAGAACCACATCGAAACGCGAGCCGCACACGGGGCAGACAGCCTCAAGCGTCTCCTGATCTATAGCTACCCTTACAGAGGGATCCCGCTCCACCGGGCAGGCAAGGTCGTAGGCCAAAGGCACGTCCGGATCTGACGTGAACGGATCGACACCGCCGATGAGAAGCACACCGCCGAAGCCCAAATGGGTGTTGGCCGTAAAATGAAAGCCTGATGGGCTCTGTATGCCGTTGGCATTGATAAAACTGCGTGATATACCCACTCCGGAGACCCCGAATGAATTCCACATGCCGGCGCCGGCGAGATTGATATAGACCGGAAGCGAGGGGATGCGGTCATCATCGAGCTGATTACACGCCACCACGGCCGACAGCATCGCTGTCAGCAACACCATACGGCTGCCCCTCTGGAAAAGAGACAGGAGAGTGCGAAGTGGAGAAGTCAGCATCAGCGCAAGTGAGGATGTTAGCCGAATTTATGTGAAGGGTATGGATCGGAGCACCTGTGCAAACTGCTCGGTCATCTTCTGCATGGGTCCGGAAATCATGGGGCGTAGCATGGCAGGAATCTCAAGATCAACCTTTGCCATGGCGCGGCATGATTCCGCATCGACGGGAGCGATGTCAAGCTGCAGGGAGAGGGGCACGGGGGTGCCTTCACCTTCAAGACGGATTCGCGAATCGGGAGTGCGCTCCACCACACGGAGGCGCAGCGATCCCACCGGGCCGCCGGGGAGCTCGATCGCGTCGTCGGTAAGTTTGATGCTGTCAAACATTTCACGCTTGTCGGCCGGAATCTTGTCGGCCGGGATGTTTGCGAGCAGTTCTCCGAGCGATTTGAAATCGGAGAGACGGGAGAATACTTTTGAGGCTGATGCCTTGATGGGCACTTCCTCGCTCTTATATGAAGCCATATAGTTTTCTGTTTTTCTTTACAATAGATTGGTGGTAGGTTCCGGCATCCAGTCGCCGGGATTCTCACGCCATTCGCGGAGTGTGCGTGCTTCGGAATTGCTTATGAAATGAATCTTTTCAGCCACTTCAAGCATCGAAGTATAGTTGCAGAGCGAGACCACGGTGAGGTTTGCCTCTCTGAAACGCTTTAGCGCCACAGGGAACTCATAATTGAAAAGCGCAGCCATTCCTATCACCTCGCAGCCGGCGTTGCTCACTGTCTCCACAGCACGCAGCGACGTGCCTCCGGTGGAGACAAGATCTTCGATCACCACTACTTTCCAGCCGGGTTTGAGATTACCTTCAATAGTATTTTCAAGCCCGTGATCCTTAGGAGTGTCGCGCACGTAAGCGAAGGGAATGCCTATGGCGTCGGCGGCAAGAAGGCCAAAGGCTATGGCGCCGTTGGCTACCGATGCCACGGCCTGAGCCTCAGGGAACTTCTCCATGATGAGGCGCGCCATCTCGATTTTGATGAAGTTGCGCACATCAGGATATGACAACGCCTTGCGATTGTCGTTGTAGATAGGGGAATTCCAGCCCGAGCTCCACACGAAAGGCGAAGAGGGCTGAAGTTTTATGGCACTAATATGCAGAAGTTTCTCTGCAAGCATTTTGTCTGGAGTATTCATAATCAGAACTCTTGGAATTAACGAAGGAGAGACTTCATCACAACATTCTTCCAATGATAGTGCAAATTTACGACATTATCGGCAAATTTCCAAAAAAAATGCTGAGAATATCAATAAAAGTACATTTTCATCTTGCCCTGATGAAGATCATCACCTGAGTTTACTACTATCAGACGCTTTAGACAGGGAATTTGTTCGGTCTCAGATAGTGACACAGAGCGTGAGGAGATAGAGCCGGCAGTCGGGCACCTGCTCCATCACCGTCTCGGCAAGGGCCCGAAGCGTGGCGCCGGTGGTGCAGACATCGTCGACTATCACCACTCCCCTTCCCCGCAGGGCATCGGCATCGGCCACCCGGAAAGAGCCGGCAAGGTTGGCCTGGCGCCCGGCAAGACTCATTGCGGTCTGAGACTTGTGTGATCGACTCGACCGCAGGGCGCGGTACACCGGAAGGCGTGTTGCTTCTGAGACGCCGAGGGCTATAAAATCAGTCTGATTGTAGCCGCGACGCGCCTGCTTAAACCAGTGCATCGGCACGGGCACAATGAGGTCGGCACCGTCAAAAAAGCCGGCGCTCAGAAGTTCCGAGCCGACTATCTCGCCAAGACGCCGCCCCACAGCGGGGAAACGACGATATTTCATGTCATGGATGGCAGAGGCAAGCCGTGAATGTCGTGAATAAATGAAATGCCCCGTGGCGCGAACAAAGGGGAAGATGCCGGCAAAGCGGCTCTCCATGGGGTTCATGGGCAAATGATGATAGAGCGACCTGGGAAGCGATTCTATACAACGCACGCAGAAGAACTCTTCGGTGTCGCGCAGGCTACACCCGCAGATGTGGCAAGTGCGCGGCAGAAAGAAATCGAAAAGATCGCGTAGCAGACTCATGGCATGTTTCAGATGCGTGTGCGCATATATTCCCTGATGGCGGCGACGATGACCTGAGACTCGAATCCGCGCGAGGCGAGATGCCGATACAGCCGCTGCCTGTCTGCCACATCGGAGAGGTCAAGTTGCCGGGCCTTCGCGCTGATGGCTTTTGACAGAGCCTCAGAGTAATCCGACTCTTTTATATAAGACATGGCGTCGGCCACATATCCGTCTGAAATTCCTTTGAGCCTAAGTGCCATCCTGATCTTCATCCGCCCCCAACCCGAGAAACGCACCTTATCTGCCGCAAAAGCCCGCGCAAAGCGCAGATCGTCGATATACTTGTTTTCCACAAGATAAAGCGTGATGGCGTCGGCATCTTCGGGCGTGAGGCCTGCCTTGAGAACCTTCGCCTTAATTCCTGAGACACACTGCTCTGAGGCGGCACAGAGACCGGCCATGCGCAGAAGCATCTCATCGCGTGAAGGCTGACGTCTTTTCCTCTTTTCCATTTCTCATCACACTCTTATGGCTCTCATCATCCGCTCCTTACCGTAGGAATCAAGGCGTATCTCAACGTCGCGCCACCATTTGGAGGTGAACAACGCCGCCACATCGTCCGCAAAGCGCGGATTGAGCTCAACATAAAGACTACCTCCCGACACGAGCGCTTCGCCTGCAATATCCTCAAGCCTGCGGTATGGCTTTATAGGATCGTTTTGGCTTACAAATAGTGCCACTCCGGGTTCATAGTCTTTCACCCTAACTTCCATATCATCCATTTCATCAGGAGCGATATAGGGAGGATTAGACACAACGATATCAAGCGATGCCCGCTCACCCCTCCACGCATACATATCATGATCAATAAATGATATCTTCGCACCGAGGGCTTCGGCATTGCGCTTGGCCACCCTTATGGCCGGTTGGCTAAAATCGAGAGCAGAGACCTGAGCAAAAGGCAACGCCCTTGCAAGCGCGATAGCTATGCACCCCGATCCGGTGCCAACATCAAGAATGCGGAGATCAGGACGGTCATAATCTTCAAGAATCCAGTCTACGAGTTCCTCTGTCTCAGGCCGAGGGATGAGGACTCCCGGCTCCACATGAAAATCAAGACCATGAAAGCGGGCCTCACCGGTGATGTATTGGATAGGCTCTCCCAAAACGAGGCGGTCGAGAATGGAAGAAATCTGATTGCGGATGAATTCGGAGACCTCCTTGTCTTCATTGATGATGAGATCTGTCCGGCTCCACCCCTTCAGATGGCTGAAGATGAGCAGAATTATAGCCTCTCGTTCCCTACGGTCGTAAAAAGGATCGAGACGCCGCCGCATATTGATCAGTGTATCCCTGAGTGTTACCATAAAAGTGTAGATCTATAATCTTTATAACACCGCAGAATCGCCTGCAGCCTTTAGATTTTCAGCCATAGTCAGGCATTCCGCCGTGCAAATATACATAAAATAAATGAAGAAACAGGCAAAAATTAAAAAAAAGCAGACGAAGATTTGGAAAACCGAAAAAAAAGCGCTAACTTTGCACTCGCAAACGAGCGGATTGCCCTCTTGAAAGAACGAAACGTCACTCAGACAGCGCGATTCAAACAGAGCGACAACGCCGACGGTCCTATAGCTCAGTTGGTCAGAGCACCTGACTCATAATCAGGGAGTCCTTG
>CAYPGW010000052.1:0-16412 GCA_964410515.1 uncultured Sangeribacter sp.
GCCGGAGGTCGCGGGTTCAAGTCCCGTCCGCACCGCCGAGGAGAGAGGATGAGCAGCATTGTTGGTTTCGACCACATGCTGCTCATTTTTCGTATCCATTCATCATGTCTCGTAGCGCCGTACTGCGCCTCGTAGCAACGCATTGAGTTTCGAAGCGGCGTGTTGTGCCGCCCCAACGCAAGAAAATAACGTCATAAGCCAAAATTCCGGTCCATGTGTTAGAATCAGAATACTCTCGCCATAAATTATTATAATCAAAAAAGTAATCTATAACAAAATATCATCTGGAATCAATAGCCAAGAAAAAGGCTTCAATAGATTGTTGGAAGAGGCAACCGCTAAGTTCCGAAGAATATCGCCTGCTATTCAAAAGATTGCGGGAACAACGTCTTGCAAGGGAATCCAAATCCACATTATCCCTGGATTGAAAGCGGTATAACGCTTTCATGCATTTGGCAATATACGCTCTTCTTTTGGGGGTTGTGGGGCTATGTAGAGAGTTATGGTTGTTTAGAGGTTATCGGTTGATCCTTCGTAATGATATACAAGTTGCTTGAAGGGTTCAAATTTTTGCTCGCCTATCCATAACTCAATGGGAGACAGATTGAACATGATGTGGTTGCCATCATGATAAAACGCATCTCCTCCAAAGGTTTGAGCGAATACAATCCTGACGGGTGCCGGCGCGCCATATCCGCCTGAAACGTATACATCTTCCGGAAGCAGGACAAAACTATACATTGTTTCATCCAAATGTATGAATTCATAACCGGCCTTAACCTGAACCGCTCCTATTTCGCGTAGGCGTGAAGCGATATCTTCATCTGATATTATGGAAGCCATTGGGTTAAGATCCATGTTTATAAACAAGGAATCTCTCGACACAACCTTGCATTCTTCGCCTTCTGATATTCTGTCGCCATGATAATACGACACTCTAATCTCACCATAATATGTGCCTTTCATTTCAAAAAGAGCGTCATGAATCTGAGACGATGAAAACTTCGGCTCATCTTTATTGCAACCTGAAATAAATAGCAGGGCAATGAATAAAACTATGGATTTAAACACCTTCATACTTTTTAGATTCTCTTATGGCTGGCAAAGTTACAAAAATTCCTTCAAACTACTGCCATTCGGCGCCTCAAATCCTCAACAAACCGGAATCGTTCTAATCACGCACCTGAATTCGACTTGGGTAAGAAAAACGGCATCCATCTTCACAGACGGATACCGCTCAATGTTTTCCATAATACATTTTACTAACCTAACATCATGAAACTAATTTTCTTGCTTTTGTCTATATAACACGGCGGCATGCTCTCTTGTTTACCCAATTTTGGCGCCGCCGCCACATTTAATAAAAATGTTACAAATTCGTCTATCCGTTGCCTTTCGGCGTGAGTGTGACGAGAGGCACGAGCATTTCTTCGAGCGATATGCCACCGTGCTGGAAGGTGTCGGTGTAATATTGCACGTAGTAATTGTAGTTGTTCGGATAGGAGAAGAAGTCTTCGTTGGTGGCGAAGATGAAGGTGCTCGAGATGTTGGGCGCCGGGAGTCCGAACCGCTTCGGGTCTTTCATCTCATACACCTGCTTTTGATTGTAGTTCAAGTTCTTGCCTACCTTGTAGCGCAGATTCGTGTTTGTGTTCCGGTCGCCGATCACCTTTATGGGATTATCTACCCGTATTGTGCCGTGGTCTGTGGTGAGCACCACCTTATAGCCCATCTCGGCTATGCGCCTGAACATCTCGGCAGCCGAACTGTGGCGAAACCATGATTCTGTCAGCGAACGATAGGCTGCGTTGCTGTTGGCCAGCTCGCGTATCATCTTCGACTCGGTGCGGGCATGGCTCAGCATGTCGATGAAATTCATCACTATCACGTTGAGCGGCACATCCTTGATTGAGTTTATCCTGGTCAGGAACTTCTCGCATGCCTGCGAGTCGTTGAGTTTTGTATAGGTAAACCGGTCTTTCCTGCGGTAGCGCTCCAGCATTGAGGCGATAAGTTCCTCCTCATGATTGTTGAGCCCTTCATCCTCGTCTTCTTCCACCCACAAATCAGGAAACATCTCTTTTATCTGCAGAGGCATCAGGCCTGAGAATATCGCGTTCCGGGCATATTGCGTCGATGTGGGGAGAATGGTGGTGTAGAGGTCTTCGTTGATATTGAATGTCTCGGCCAGGATAGGCTGCACTATGCGCCACTGATCGAGGCGAAAGTTGTCGATAAGGATAAAGCAAACCTTCTCACCCTCATCGAGAAGGGGGAAAATGCGCTTGCTGAATATGTCGGGGCTCATCAGATGAGTTCTTCCTCCTGTGACCCACGTCTCATAGTTGCGCTTCACAAATTTGGTGAAGTTGGAATTGGCGTCGCGCTTCTGCATGAGCAGCATCTCGTCCATGTTGCTTTCAGAGTCGGAAAGCTTCATCTCCCAGTAGACGAGCTGCCTGTAGCAGTTCATCCAGTCTTCCAGACTCGACGCGGTGTTGATGTGGGCCGAAATCTTCTGAAACTCGTGCATATATCCTGAAGACGTCTGCTCGGCTATTATCTTCGCGCTGTGGAGGTTTTTCTTGATGGAGAGAAGTATCTGCATGGGGTTGACGGGCTTGATCAGATAATCAGTGATCTTGTTGCCGATGGCCTGGTTCATGATGTTCTCTTCCTCCGACTTTGTGATCATGATCACCGGCACGTCGGGGTGCGACTGATTGATGCGTGCGAGGGTCTCGAGCCCCGAGAGTCCGGGCATATTCTCGTCGAGCAAAACGAGCGAAATGTTTCCCTCGTCGAGCTTGTCGAGAGCATCCGGGCCGTTGCTGACGGTCTCGATCTCGTAGCCTTTGGCTTTCAGAAACATTATGTGCGGCTTCAGCAGATCAATCTCATCGTCTGCCCAAAGTATTCTTTCCATTACTCTTCAGGATTTTCAGGGTTAAGTGATTCACCGGTCTGCTCCGGCCCGGGTTCTTCTTCCTCATCTCCGGCCGCGGGTGTCTCCATATCAGGCGCCTCGAGGTCTGCTTCGTCGTCGGGTTCTGTTCCGTCGCCGGTGGCGGCTTCCTCGATTTTTTCAGCTTCCTCCATGGCTGCATTCTGCTCGAAGCGGAAGTATTCTTCAAAAGAACGTCCCTCTTTCAGCAAAAGTTCAAAATTGTATTTTGATATCATGATCGGGCGCACTCCCTCGGGGAGCGTGAATCCGCGGTTGGTCATCACACGCCGGTAGTTTTCGAGTTCTCGGAAATTGCTGAAGCCCTTGATCACTATCATGCCTACATTGTCGAAACTCATCGGCTCGAGGTCGAAATCCTTCACCACGAAACTTGAGAAGTTGAAGCGGGCCACTTCATAGAGCAGCTGATTGCCGTTGATCTCATCGCGCGGATATGCGAGCACGAGCAATTGCGGAGCGTTGGGATCGCGCTCGAAATTGGCCGGCTGTCCGTCTTCCGCAACGGGTGTGTCAGAGGTCGAGAGTCGTATGTCCCATATCATGCCCCGCGTATTGGCTGAGCCTGAATTGGGTGTGCGCCCGGCGTTGAGCCCTTTCAGTATGGCACCGGCCACATCGGTCATGTCGGTGTCTGGCCATTTCTGCAGAAGCTCCGTCAGCCGGTCTTTAAACTGAGTGTAGTCTCCCTCCGTGAGATATGACAGGGCATCGATGAAGACGAATTTCGGGAGGATTGTAGAGAGCGGGAATTCCTCCTGCATGCGTTGGGTTATGGCGTGCACCTCGCTGTTGCGGTCAGCGAGATAATCGGAATATGCCTCGTCATATAGTTCATGTTCCACCTCGTGCATCCTGCGCAGGCGGTCGAAATATCCCGGGTCTCTCATCGCCGTGCCGTAAGGGCTGTCGGGGAAGTCCTCGATGATGCGCGTCCGCCACAGTTCCATTCCGGCTTCATCATCGCGGCGAGCGGCCATGAGATACATATTGTAGTAGATATCAAGTCGATAGATATTGTCGGGATAGTCGGCCAGAAGTTTCTCAAACTCTCCGCGCGCCGCCGGGAAATCCTCAAGTTTATCCTTCAGTATCAGGCCCATATTGTAGAGACCTTCCTGAATCACTTCGGCGGCCGTTGCCCTGGCCTGCTCTGTGAGAGGCAGTTGGGCGAGATAATATTCCGGGAAGTGCGGATCAGTGGCCGGATCGGTCTGCTTGGCATCGTTCGGTGTTGAGTCCGAGCCGCCGGCCTCCGTGCCTCCGCTATTTTCGCCTGATGCGTCCGCGTCGTCGGCATCGCCGAAAGAGAACGAGGTCTTGTTGCGGCGTCGCCAGTCGTCTTCCAGCTTGCGGGCGCCCCAACGGCGCTGGAATTCCATCTTACCGGTCTGTTTGGTGGTGTTGTTGTAGAAATACCATGATTTATCGGCATTAAACTGCATTCCCTGCGCGCCTGCCTGCTGCGAGATCGGGGAATTTGCCTGAGGACGGTTGGCCATAGCCTCCTCGCGCGCTGCAGCCTCAGCAGCCTCCTTCTCTTTCTTCTTCAGGATTTCCACCTCGTTCTTGGCCCATTCAAGGCGCTTCTCTTCCGGAAGGTCTGCGATGGTGAGCAGCGAGTCCTGAAGTTCCACGTTGCCGGCATAGACGGCAAGCTGGTCGAGCACATCAGATCGGAGCGCTATCTTCTTGTAGTCGGGATATGTCTTGGGCAGGAGGGGAAGCGCCTCTGAATAGCAAGGCTGCGCCTTGGTGTATTTTCTCTCGTCGAAATATATCGCGCCGAGCGCAAGGTTGGCCAGCGCCTTGTCCATGCCGTTGCGTGTGGATTTCTCCACGGCAAGACGATAATTTGCTTCGGCATTGGCAGTGTCTTTGCGTGAGAGATACAGGTTGCCGATGGCATAATATATCTGGTCGAGATATTCATTGTTGCGCTGATAGCGTGTCATGGCGCGCAGAGCCGCCACCTCTTTTGAGATATCTTTGCCGCGATATACCTCGCTTTGTTTTATTCTGGCATTGAATTTCAGACGGTAAGGTGTGGATATGCCGCTTCCCGCCTTGCTGAATGCCTCGTAGGCCTCGGCGTCGCGCCCGGCCTGGCGGCACGCCTGGCCCAGAAGGAAATAGAGACGTTTCTTCTGCACCCCGCCGCTTGCCCGCGCCGCCTGCGTGATATAGGGTATCGCTTTTTCATATTGCTGTGTCTTCAGCAGATATGAGGCTTCCACAAGGGCATACAGGTCTTTCAGCCGGTTGGATGTCAGGTCTTTCTCCTTGATTCGTGTCAGTATATTCTCCGCCTCGTAAGTCCAGTCGAGAGTCGTGTAGCAGCGGGCCTGCCATAGCATAGCCTCGGTCACCACCTCGGGCATCCAGATGAAATGGCGCGAGATATACATGAAGGTTGCGGCAGCTCCCATGAAGTCGCCGTTGAAATATTGACCCTTGCCCAGCATGAGCCACGCATTGTGGATGAAAGGATTGAACTCGTCGCGCGCCCTGAAGGCCTTCTCTTTGGCAGAGCCCGACTTCTTGGGCGGTTTCTTCTTGATGGAATGCAGCTGTATTGCCTTCTGCATCTTCTCGATGGTGCGCTTGAAGTCGCCATTGGGCCGAGGCATCGACTCATCGGCCCGTGCGTCGGCCGGGTGGGTGAGGAGCATGCGGGTGAAATCGTCCTGATATCCCTCCTCCATCGAGGCAAGAGTCTCCTTAAAGTGCTCGTCGCCGTTGAAATAGACGTTGTAGCGCGTGTTGAACGCCTGCCACTGGCGCGACATGGCGGTATTCTTCTTCGTGCCGCACGATGCTCCGAGCAGCATCATGGCGAGAAAAAGCGTGGCGGCTGATATGTGGTTAAGGAGGGTTCTCAATTCATGCTGCATATATGTTCGGCGGCGATTTTTGAGGCATCGGTCGTGCCGAGGCGTTTCTTCATGTTCCTGTAGCCCGAAAGCTGCCAATCGCGTTGGGGCGAGGGGATTAGCAGCGGCCCCAGCTCGCGCTCTATCCGTGCGGGGGTGCAGTTGTGGAGGAGCAGTTCGGGCACTATGGAATTGTTCACTATCAGATTTGGTAGCGAGACGTATTTCACTTTCAGGATTTTCTTCATCAGGTTGTAGGCCAGTCTGGAGCCGTTGCTGCGGTAGCACACCACCTGTGGAGTGCCTATCACGGCAGTCTCCAGAGTCGCGGTGCCGGAGGTGACAAGGGCCGCTGAACTGTATTTCAGCAGCGTATGGGTGGCTCCGAAAGCCAGTCTCAGCCCCGTGTCCTGAGCCACTTCCCGATAGAATTTCTCAGGCACCGAGGGGGCGGCCGCTATCACATACTGAAAGTCGGGAAACTTCTTCGCCGCCTCGATCATGAGCGGCAGGTTGCTGCGTATCTCGGCGCGTCTTGATCCGGGGAGGATTGCTATAATGGGGCGGCCATCGGTGATGCCCTGCCGCTCGAGGAAATATTTTTTAGGCGGTATATGCCCAAGCGAGTGCTCAATCTCCTTCACGGTAGGGTTCCCGACATAGTCCACATCCATGCCGTGGCGCTTGAAATATGCCGGTTCGAATGGGAGGATGCTGTAGAGGTGGGTCAGGTATTTTTTGAGTTTTGGGATGCGCCATTCCTTCCACGCCCACACTTTGGGGGCGATAAGCCAGTCTACCCGGATGCCGAGGCGATAGGCGCAGGCAGCAAGCTTCAGGTTGAACGACGGATAGTCTACGAGCACCAGGCGGTCCGGACGCCATGACTTCAGGAGTGATTTAGCAGTCCGGAGATTGCCGAGCACCAGGGGCAGCGAGCGAAGCACCTCGGTGAAGCCCATTACGTTCATCTTCTCGATGTGTATTTCCGGCTTGCGCCCGGCCGCGCGCTGCATCAGGTCGCCGCCGAGAAAGCGGAACTCCGCTTCCCCGTCGAGGGCCTTGATTTCTTCGATGAGCCTTGAGGCGTGAAGATCGCCCGATGCCTCGCCGGCCACTATCATATATTTCATATCCTCGGATTGATCAGAAAACTACACGGCAGAACGACTGCCTCTAAAATAAATACGTCCGGATTTGCGTTTTTCGTATATGAAAAGTATGCGAATTCTCTTTTTTTTCATAATAGCGGCCCTATGGCTTCCGTTCATGTCGGGATGTATATCCGATGACTTGACGGTTTCCCCGCGCGACACCCTTACATTCTCAACCGATACGCTGCGATTCGATACCATTTTCACCGATCTTGGCTCTCCCACGCTGAGGCTGAAGGTGTTCAACCGTGCGCCGAAGGGTGTCAGCATATCGAGCATAAGGATGAAAGACGACACCGGCATCTTCACGATGAATGTCGACGGAGTGTCAGGCAAGTCGTTCAGCGACGTGGAGATACGCGGCAACGACTCCATCTTCATCTTCGTGGAATGCCTTATCGACGCCAATTCGGATGCCCGCCCCTTCAGGGTGGAGGGAGAGATGGAATTTCTCACCAATGGCGTGACCCAGAGCGTGATGCTCGAGGCTTACGGGCAGAATGTGGAGCGGCTTCGCTCGGTGACGCTCACGGGCGACGCGGTGTTCACTTCGGAACGTCCATACGTGATATTCGACACTCTTCGTGTGGCGGCAGGCGCCACCCTCACGATTGAGCCCGGCGCGCGGGTCTATTTCCACGACAAGGGCGCTCTGCAGGTAGATGGCACTCTGCTAGCACTGGGCGCGCAGGGGAAGATGATCAGTATGCGCGGCGATCGACTCGGTGAGGTGCTTCCCGACACTGGCTATGAGATTCTTGCCGGTCAGTGGCAGGGGGTTCGGTTCGGCCCCGAATCGTTTGGTAACCGCATAGAGTATGTGGAGATGCAGTCTTCCGTGGCAGGTCTGGTGCTTGACAGCTGTGAGATATCTGACAGGCCCCGGCTGACACTCGTCAATTCATGGCTGCATAACTCGCAGGGCAACGTGCTGAAATCAGACTACGGGAATGTGAACGCCTACGGCTGTTGCTTCTCTGATGCGGGCGAGGCTGTGGTGCGTCTGCGCGGAGGCGCGCACGAATTCGTGCAGTGCACTTTTGCCAACTATTATCTCTTTGCCATCTCACCCGATCCGATTGTGACTCTCCTGCATCTTTCCGACAAAGACGATGACGGCTCCGGACTTCCACGCATGAAGGCGGCTTTCGATAATTGCATAGTCTACGGCATCACTCCGCCGCTCTCTCCTGCTGATCTGGAGGGCAGCGATGTCTTCATGCGCAATGTCCTTATCGGAGCGGAAGGCTCAGACGATGATCACTTCATATCGTGTGTGTGGGATGAGAATCCCGACTTCGAGACCGATAGGGCAAAATATTATTTCAATTATCAGCTGAAGGAAGATTCTCCCGCGCTGGGTGCCGGCAATCCTGAATATGTCGTGCCCCTGTGCCGTTTCGACATGACGGGAGTCGACCGTCTTGCCTCAGGCAGCCCGGCTTTGGGGGCATACGCCCGCTGAGGTCAGAACTCTGAGAAGAACTGCGGCCTTATGAGGAGTCCTATGCGCAGTTGGTTGTGGAATTGCTTATATGCCAGCAGGCCTTCACCATATCCGTTGTAGAATCCTATGTAAAGATATTGGTTGGAGTCTTTGTGGATACGCATTCCGGCCTGGATGTCGGTGTTCCAGTTGAAATTCCAGCCCTGACGCTTCCAGAAGGTTGCCCCTAAGGTGAAGCGGCGGTCGTTTGAGTTGAGCTGGAAGCCCATCTGGAAGATGCCGCAATATTTCAGTATGTCTTTGTTATTCTCGCCGTCGATGATGGGAATCCAGTATTTTGCGTGCACCTGCAGCCAGTCTGTGACGTAGGCGTTTCCTGCGATCGACACTTTGTTCCATGATCGGGATGCCGGGCCGTCCTTGCCGTTGCTCTCATGCTCGAGGATGAGGGTGGCCTTGCCTATGTAGCGCTCCTTTACGAAGAAAGGCTTTGCCCAGCCTATGCCCGGGTTGAAGTTGAGATCGCTCATCGGCATCGAGTTCTGGAATATCTCCCAGAATACTTTTTGGGAAAAGAATAAATAGAGATATGTGCCCCAGGGCAACGTCGCGTTGGTGAGCCGCTGCGAGATTGAAAGCTGGAATTTCACTCCCGAGTTGTATTTGTTGGGAGTGTGGAAGGGGTCGGTGCCAAGCGCGAAGTAGTTGTCTTTGTAAAGCCCGAAGAAGGGGCCGATATCCATGGCCTTCTTTATGGAGTCGGTGTTTTCCTCAGTTCCGTCAGGCACGAGGATCTGGGCTTTTGCGGTCGGCGTGTCGAATATTAGCGCAGACATGGCGATTAGCGACAGCAGCAATAAGTGGAATCTGAAAGATTTCATAACTAATGGTCGGAAAAACGTCTGATGTTTGAATAGAACCGTAATATTATTAGTCCGGCCTGCGCGTTTCGCGGCGCAGACCGGTATGGTGGGTGAAGATGGCAAGTTCTTACTTGATGTCGCCGTTTTCGGCAGCCTTCACCATCTCGTCTGAAGCGTAGATGTAGATTTCAACGCGGCGGTTCTGTGCGCGTCCGTCGGCAGTCTCGTTGCTTGCAACGTAGTCCTGCATCGGGAAGCCCTCGGCCTTGATGCGGGAAGCAGCGATGCCGTCATTTTCGAGGAAAGTCTTCACGGCGTTGGCACGTGCGTTGGCAACGCGGGTGTTGGCCTCCATTGTGCCGGTGTTGTCGGTATATCCGCCGATCACAACGTCGGTGAGGGGATTTTCCTTGAGAGATGCGGCGAAACTGTTGAGCTCAGTCTGAGCTGCCGGCTGGATGTTTGATTTGCCGGTGGCGAAGAGGATTCCGCCCGGGAATGTAACCTTGATGGCCTGCATACCCTGTACCTCGGTCTTCTCAACCTCGGCGTTCTTCAGTTGCTCTTCGAGTTTCTTCTGCTGGTTGTCCATGTGCTTGCCGATGATAGCACCTACGGCTGCACCCACGGCTGCACCTGTGGCGCCACCGATGGCTGCGCCCTTACCTTTGCCGAGGAGTGCTCCGATACCTGCTCCGAGTGCGGCGCCGCCGCCACCGCCGATTGCTGTGCCTTTGCCGAGATTGGTGGTGTTGCAGCCTGCTGCAAGCATCAGGAATGCGAGCAATGCGCATGTCAGTGATTTGATTTTCATAACTGGTTTGTTTAATTGGTTATAATTACGTTTGGGTTATGCATTGTTGTCGGCGGCGTGGCCTATTCCTGACGGGAAAAGAGCCAATCCTAATATTAATAACAATAAAAAACGCCTGATGATTGTTAATAATTAAGTATTCCACGATAAAAATGCAAAAATAGCAGAATAAATGACCCAAACCGCAAAATCCGACGCCTCCGCAAGTTTTCAGGACAGCAGGCTGAAGGAACTCGCATCCGAGCCTATCGGCAAGCTCCTTTTCAAGTATAGCCTTCCTGCCGTGATTGGTACAGTGGTGATGGCGCTCTATAACATCATCGACTCAATAGTGATAGGCCATGCCATAGCCGATCCTAATGTAGTGGCCGGCATCGCTGTCACTTTCCCGGTGCAGTCGCTCGGCACGGCTTTCGGTATGCTTATCGGCGCCGGCGCGGCAACGCGCATTTCAATCGTGCTCGGCCAGAAAGACCACCACAGGGCCGCCGTAATTCTCGGCAATTCGGTTCAGCTGACCGTTCTGGTAGGATTGTTCTATACCACATGCTTCGCCATTTTCATGGATCCGCTGCTCAGACTTTTCGGAGCCTCGGATGCAAGTCTGCCATACGCACGCGAGTTCCTTTTCTGGGTGCTTCCCGGAATGGTGCTTATGAATCTGACATTCAGCTACAATAATGTGATGAGGGCCTCCGGCTATCCGGCAAAGGCGATGTGGACCAATATGATAGGGGCTGTGCTTAATTCAATTCTCGCTCCCCTCTTCCTGTTCGGATTTCACTGGGGCATCAAGGGCGCGGCTATCGCTACTGACATATCGATGGTGGTGACGGCCATATTCGTGATGCAGCATTTCTTCAGGAAAGACAGCACCCTGCATTTCGAGAGGGGAACTTTCAAATTTAACTTGAAAGTGATCTCGTCAATCCTCTACATCGGCATGTCGCCCTTCCTGATAAATGTAGCCGGAAGTTGCATCAACGCTGTGGTCAATAACTCTCTGGTGCGCTACGGAGGTGATGATGCGGTGGCTGCCGTGGTGGTGTTCAACCGCTTCGTAACGATTTTCGTCTTTGTAGTGATCGGTATTTGTCAGGGTATGCAGCCAATTTTGGGCTATAATTATGGAGCGAGAAGATTCAACCGGCTTTTCCGCACCCTTAAACTGGCGGCAGTCTCGAGCGCGATCATCACTACGATAGGCTCTGTGATAGGAGCCACGAATGCCGACGTCATAGCCGGCCTGTTCATGCAGGATCAGAAGCAGATAGAATGTGCTGTGAATTGTCTGCATATCACGACTGTAGGCTTTTGGATAGTTGGATTCCAGATAGTTGCCACCAATTATTTCCAGTCGCTCGGAATGGCGGCGAAGTCTATATTCCTGTCGCTGACTCGCCAGGTAATCTTCATGATTCCGGCGCTTATCATCCTTCCGCCGATATATGGGCTCAACGGGGTGTGGGCCTGTTTCCCGATAGGTGACTATCTCTCCACTATAGTGGCCTCGCTGATGCTGGCCTATCAGATAAGGAAACTCAAGAAAAGCATATCTTCCACTTCTGACTAACGATTACGGAAGAAGATGACCGACCGAAAATATAAAGACATAATCGACTATTTCCGCAAGATAAGCACCGGCACGAAGTGGGAAGGCCACCTCTATGCCGTGGGCGGTTGCGTGCGCGACGAGATTCTTGGATCGGAGATTCATGATGTGGACATAGCAGTGGATATTCCTAACGGCGGAATAGGTTTCGCGCGTTGGCTCGAGAGAAAGCGCCGCGTGCTGGGGCCGCCTGTGCTTTTCCTGAAATTCGGCACTGCCAAACTCCGACTGCGCAGTTTCCCCGACGAGGAGATAGAACTTGTGCAGACACGTGCCGAGAAATACACCGACCGCACGAGCCGCTGCCCCGAAGTGGTGAGCGGTTCGATCAAGGATGACTGCTTCAGACGCGATTTTACTGTCAATACGCTATATCGCAATATAAAGACGGGTGAGATTCTTGACATGACAGGGCGCGGCATCCACGACATAAGGCAGGGAGTGATCCGCACGCCGCTTGATCCTTACGAGACGTTTGATGATGATCCGGTGCGCATATTGCGCTGCCTCAGATTTGCGGCGCGCTTCGGCTGGGAGATAGACCCGGCCGTGATGGAGGCCCTTGCCGGAAGCATCGGCAGGCTGGCCATAGTCTCGCGCGAGCGTTGGAGCGCTGAGTTCAGGAAGATGCTGTTTGGCAAAAACATTCGCCGCTCGCTGGGCGAGTTGTGCCGGCTTGGCGGGCTGCGCTATATGAATCCGGTGATGGATGAGATGAGCACGAAGAAGGGCCCCGACGGTCGCTCCCTGCTCGAAGCGGGCATCGACGACGCTGCCATGCTTGAAGAGGCGGGAGTCGATGATCAGGCCGAGCGGCTTGCCGCCGTCTTCAGCCGAATGGGAATGCTTCGCACGGAGGTGCGCGACCGCAACGGCGAGGTGCGATATCCGCGCCATGAGCATGTAGGTGGGCTAATGGCTGCCAGATTCCTCAAGAGGATAGGCGTGGATTCCGAAGTGGCCGAGCGCGTCAAGCAGATAATGCAGGCACGCGGCGAAGAGCGCCGCATGAAAGACAGGCACCGCAAAATAGAACTGCATCGGGAGAAACTGCGACAGCAGAAAGAGGAGAAAATGAAGCGCAGGAAAGAAAAGGCCGAGCGCCACAACGCGCTGCTTGAGGAGCAGGCCAGGCATTCTCATCGACGCCGTCGGCGCCGCAAGGCAAAGCCCGATCCATCCTGATCATTCCCAATTCACAATTCACAATTCACAATTATTGAAATTCTCAATTCCACTCAATTCTCCATTCTCAATTATTCCCAATTCTCAATTCCACTCAATTCTCAATTCTCAATTATTCCAAATTCTAAATTCCAAATTCTAAATTAGAAATTAGCAAGCGCTGTCTGCTCCGCGCGCAACCAGTCGGCCGGAGTGTCGAGATCCACGCTTCTTTCGGCTGGCATTACGTAGGGACGCCTTCTCGGAAATCTGGAATAGTGCATCTTCCGGAGCGAGTCTGAGTCCATAACGTAGACAGCACCGTTGTATTCCCAGACTTTCGGAGCATCCTGACGCCGGGTATACCGGCCGTCGCCCTTGCTGATGTGAAGGTTCCCGTCTGAATCGGTTTCGTAAGCGTTGTAGTAGGGGTTCGTGGCCGCCTCGCATACGCTTACCACCATATCGGTGCCTTCCCGCATAAGGCCGATGGCGTTGATGATGTCTTCGGGTCGGCGCAGGGGAGAGGTGGGCTGAAGAAGCACTACCGTGTCATAATGTATTCCCTTTTTCTCGTAGAAATCGAGGGCATGAAGAAGCACTTCGTATGTGCCCGCCGTGTCTGTGGCAAGTTCTTCCGGACGCATGAACGGCACTTTCAGGCCGTATTCCTCCACCACGCGGCGTATCTCTTCCGAATCGGTGCTTACACAGATATCGGCATCATCGGCACCTGCGCCGCGCGCCTGATCTATGGTGTGGCATATAAGGGGCTTGCCGAGAAAGTGTTTGATGTTTTTGCCGGGTATGCCTTTGCTGCCTCCCCGGGCCGGAATCAGATATAGTGTCTTCATTGGTGCATCATGGTCTTTTTATGAAAATAAGTCTACGGCCGTAGCCTCAGATCATCTCGAGATGAAAGAATGATTATTTGTTCAGGAATGCTTCGATCGCATTTGCCATCATGGAGGGGGTGTCGGGGCGTGCATAAGGATTCTCACGCTTCGCCGCCAGTTCGCGTATGGCAGGCATTGTTATCACTTCCAGCCCTTTGGCTATCGCTCCTGGTGTGCAGTCGCAATGTATCACGCTCAGGGCCCGTTCCCTGCCGTTCTGCCTGATGCCGATGTCGAGTGTTGGCACACCGAGCGATGCCACCTCCACTATTCCGCTTGAACTGTTGCCGATCACTCCTTCAGACAGGGCTACGGCCGAGAGATAGCGGCGCATCCCGAGCGAGGGAACGACTATTATCCTCTCAGGATAATCTTCTTCAAATTTCCTCAATTGCGCTATTAGCGGCGCCGGGTCAGTGTCGTTGTTGGGATAGGTCAGTATGGCTCCCGATTCGGGGTGGCGCTCCATATATTTCCTTATCCCTTCGATAAATGCAGCCATCTGCTCTTCGGGCGGCGTGGTGTCGAGTGTGGCGGCGTGGAGCGTGCCTATGAAGAATTCCTCAGGCAGTGGCCGGGAGAGTGATTCCTGCAGTTCTTCGCGCGTCATCAGGGCAGTATTCTGTGAGTTCCAGACCCCGAGGGCTCCCGCTACGTGGATGTCACCTGACCCGATGCCCATCGCTTCGAGGCGTGAGGCGCAGAGGTCGGTCTCGGCAAGATGAAGCGAGGCGAGCTGGGAGATGGCGTTGCGGATGGCATTGTCTATTGCACCTTCGGAGACTGTGCCCCCCGCTATGTGGACTATTGGGGTAGCCGTGATTGTGGCGGCAGATGCTGCGGCCAGCATCTCGTAGCGGTCGCCGAGGATGATGATGGCCTCAGGCTTGTGCTCCCTCAGCCATGCTGCATAAAGCTTCGAGGTTTTGGCAAAAGTCTCTTCTGGAGTGTCGGATGCGGTGTCAAGTTCGGCCGGAGTCTCCCCTGCTGCATATATCTCCTTCACAGTCATCCCCATCTCGGGAATAAGATGCATGTTTGAGGCAAGCACTGTGTGTGCCAAGCCGCGCCTGGTAAGTTCGGCTACGAGCGGAGAGAGAAGCCCCCAATCGGCTCTCGTGGAAGATGCTATCGCTATCATAGTTCTATCAGTTCATCGGGATGGAAGTCGCGGATAGCCTTGCTCCCTACGGCCTCATCCCAGCGCATGGGCGAGACACCACCGCCCGGACGCTTCACGTAGATGTTATCTTCGGTCAGAATCTCACCCTTCCTTATCGGGCGTATGGCCACGATACTCTTGCGGGCTATCTCGATATTGGGTCGTTCGGAGTCGGTCACCTTCTTCTCTCCGTCGCCAAGCGCTTCCTCCACGTGGCGTATTCCATCGATCATGGCCTTCAGCTCATCAGGCTCGAGCGAGGCCTTGTGGTCGGGCCCGGGCATATCACGCGATATGGTGAAATGCTTCTCTATCACCGTAGCTCCGAGCGCTGACGCGGCGATAGGGGCCTCGATGCCGAGCGAGTGGTCGCTGAATCCGGTCTTCGTACCGAGGCGTTCGGCGAGAGTGAGCATCGCGCGAAGATTGATGTCGGAATAGGGGGTTGGATATTGAGTGTTGCAGTGTAGCACCGTGATGTCGTCGCGCGTGAGTGTAGGCCTGAAGCCTTCCGGAGTGGTGCGATGGGTACCGGTGAGAATCTGAATGGCTTCTTCTATCTCTTCAATGGTCGACATTCCGGTGGAAAGAATCACAGGCACACCCTTCCCGGCTATTTTTCGTAGATAAGGGAGATTTGTGATTTCTCCCGAAGGAATCTTGAAATAATCCTGACCAAGCTCGGCGAGAAGCTCGATCGAGGTCAGATCGAAAGGCGTTGACATGAATCCGATGCCGTTTTCACGGCAGAAATCGCGCAGCGGCGCATACGCCTCAAGTGGGAGATGAATCTTGCGGCACATGTCAAGTTGCGACTCCACTACTCCCGTATTTTCTTTCTGATATTCAGCCTGCGGCGCAAACTCCGAGATTACGAGTTCGGGCACTGCCGTCTGAAACTTAACGTAGTCGGCGCCGGCTTCTTTGGCGGCGACCACCATCTTTTTTGCTGTCTCGAAGTCACCATTGTGGTTCACTCCGGCCTCGGCTATGATGATACTTCTCATTATCAGGTATAGTTTTCTCAGCCCAAAATTAGTGAATATCTCTGACATTACCAAATATTACCTCTTCAGCATTTGCGTTATGGCTGAGAATCAGCATGATGTATGGCCGGGCATAAAAAAGTTTGAAAAAAACAGCTGAAAAATTTGGCGGAATCGGAAATTTGTTGTAATTTTGCATCGCTTTAGCAAGGAACCCCTCGCAGAAATGCGAAAGATATCTGCTCCTGAAGGATTAAGCGGCATTGCCCCCAGCGATGTTCGCAGAGGATATCGGTTGGTTCCGGCTTAGCCGCTTCGGGGTGTAGCTCAGTCCGGTTAGAGTGTGCGTCTGGGGGGCGTGAGGTCGCAAGTTCGAATCTTGTCACCCCGACAAAGCCGTCTGTTATCCAAGCAGACGGCTTTTTTCAGTATGACGGGCATGTCATATATCTGTGGTGAAAGTCCACACGGGACGT
>CAYPGW010000053.1:0-16133 GCA_964410515.1 uncultured Sangeribacter sp.
AGCGCAACGGAATCCACATCATCGACCTCTATAAGACAGCAGCTAAGATCGACGAGGCTGCAGCAGCCCTCAAGCAGATTGCAAAGAGCGGCAAGAAAGTGCTCTTCGTAGCCACCAAGAAGCAGGCTAAGGAAGCTATCGCCGAGAAGGCCGGAGCAATCGGAATGCCCTACGTGATCGAACGCTGGCCGGGCGGCATGCTCACCAACTTCCCCACCATCCGCAAGGCTGTGAAGAAGATGACCACCATCGACAAGATGGAGAAAGACGGCACATTCGACAATCTCTCGAAGCGTGAGAAACTCCAGATCACACGTCAGCGTGCGAAACTCGAGAAGAACCTCGGCTCAATCGCCGATCTCGGCCGCCTTCCGAGCGCCCTCTTCGTGGTAGACGTAATGAAGGAGCACATCGCAGTGGCTGAGGCCAACCGCCTCGGCATCCCCGTGTTCGCTATCGTAGACACGAACTCAAACCCCAACAACGTGGACTATGTGATTCCGGCCAACGATGACGCATCACGCTCTATCGAGATCATCCTCGACGCCGTATGCTCCGCAATGGCAGAAGGCCTTCAGGAACGCAGCGTAGAGAAGAACGACAGCGAGGATAAGGAAGAAGTGGCTGAGGCAGCAGCCGGAAAGCGTCGTCGCGTTCGCCGCGCCGCTCCCGCAGCCGAGGCTGAGGCTCCCGCAGCTGAAGCACCTGCCGCTGAGGCAGAAGCTCCCGCAGCTGAGTAATCAATATCCATTCAACAAGAAGAAATCACAATGGCAGTATCTATAGAAGATATCAAAAAACTGCGCAACATGACCGGCGCAGGCATGATGGACTGCAAGAACGCCCTGGCCGAGACCGGCGGCGACATCGAGGCATCCATCGAGATCATCCGCAAGAAAGGACAGGCCGTAGCAGCCAAGCGTGAAGACCGCGAGGCAGCCGAAGGTTGTGTGCTCGCAGCCACTAAAGAAGGCTTCGCTGCAATCGTAGCCCTCAAGTGCGAGACCGACTTCGTGGCCAAGAACGAATCTTTCCGCGCCCTCACCAAGAAAATCCTCGACCTCGCTGTAGCAGCCGGAGCAAAGAGCCTCGACGAAGTAAAGGCTCTCCCCGTTGACGGCCGCACCGTAGCCGAACTCATCACCGACGAGATCGGCAAGACCGGCGAGAAGATGGAACTCGGCGCCTACGAGTGCGTTGTGGCTCCCTCAGTAGCCGCTTACGAGCACCTCGGCAACAAGCTCGCCACTATCGTGGGCCTGAGCGAAGCCGGAGTTGACAACGCAATCGGCCGCGAGATCTGCATGCAGGTTGCAGCTATGAACCCCATCGCCATCGACCGCGATCATGTAGACGCTCACGTTGTGGAGTCAGAGCTCAGCGTAGCAGTAGAGAAGACTAAGGAAGAGCAGGTGAAGAAAGCAGTTGAGGCTGCTATCCGCAAAGCCGGCATCAACCCCAACCTCGTAGACAGCGCAGACCACGTGGAGAGCAATATCGCCAAGGGCTGGCTCACCCGCGAGGAGGCTGACAAGGCTGCCGAAATCGCTGCCACAGTTGGCGCCGAAAAGGCTGCAAACCTCCCTGAAGCGATGATCAAGAACATCGCCAACGGACGCCTCAACAAGTTCTTCAAGGAATCCTGCCTCATGGAGCAGGAATACCACCGCGATGCCAAGCTGACCGTAGGCCAGTATCTCAATGGCGAGGTGAAAGGTTGCGTAGTGGTTGATTTCAAACGCGTAAACCTCAACCGCGACTAATTTCCTATCGGGAAATCAATCATATAAGGAGATCTGCAAACCGCAGGTCTCCTTTTTTTGTTGTAGTTTATAGAAAAGGATAACTATAAACTATATTCAATGAAAAAAGATACTAAAAACACCCTAAAGGTGGAAATATCTCAGGGAAATCAGATTTTTTCCGATTTTCCCGAATCACTCAACGAAATACTCGAATCGTCGGTGCGCCGCAACTGGCAGCTGACTGCCTTGTCAGACTATAAGGGCGACAGCCATACATACGAAAACGTAGCTGAAACTATTGAGAAACTCCATATCATCTTCAACGCTGCGGGCATAAAGCCGGGCGACAAAATAGCCATCTGTGGCAAGAACACTTCCCGATGGGCAATGGCCTTCATCGCCTGCCTCTCGGCCGGCGTGGTGGCCGTGCCTATTCTTCACGAGTTCAAGCCGGAGACCATCAGCCACCTCGTGAACCATTCCGATGCGCGGCTCCTCTTCACCGACTCGCACATCTGGAGCGAACTCGACGAAAAAGATTTTCCCTCGCTTGAAGGAGTGCTCTACATCAGCGAGAAGGGAATGCCGATGGCCCGCAAAGAAGGCCTGAAGGAGACATTCGATAATATCGAAGTCATATTCAAGGAAAAATATCCTGACGGATTCACGAAAAACGACGTGCACTGGTATCGTGACACTCCCGACGAGCTCGCACTCATCAACTACACTTCCGGCTCAACCGGCATGAGCAAGGGCGTGATGCTCCCCTACCGCTCCATCTGGAGCAACATCCGCTTCTGCTGCGAATATCTCACATTCCTCCTTCCGGGCGACGGCGTGGTCAATATGCTCCCGCTTGCCCATCTCTACGGAATGGTCATCGAGATGCTCCATCCTTTCGCAAAGGGATGTCACTGCTGCTTTTTAGGGCGCACACCCTCTCCCGCCGTCCTGCTAGGAGCATTTGCCGAGATAAAGCCCAAACTTATCATCACAGTGCCTCTCGTGCTTGAGAAGATTGTGAAATCGAAAGTATTCCCGGTGATCGAGACACCGAAGATGAAATTCCTGCTCCGCCTCCCCATAGTGAAAGGAATCATCCTCCGGAAGATAAAGGAGCAGCTGATGAAAGCACTCGGTGGCAACGTGAAGGAAGTCATCATCGGTGGAGCCGCGCTCAACGCTGATGTGGCACAATTCCTGCACGGCATCGACTTCCCGCTCACCGTGGGCTACGGCATGACTGAATGCGGCCCGCTCATCACCTACGAGACACCCCGGAAGCAGAAACCCGGAAGCGTGGGGAAGATTGTGGAGCGGATGGAAGCTAAAGTAGACTCGCCCGACCCCGAGACAATACCCGGGAATCTTTGGGTGAGAGGCGACAACGTGATGAAGGGTTACTATAAGAACGAGGATGCCACACGCGAGGTGATGAAAGACGGCTGGATGAACACCGGCGACCTCGTCACGATCGATAAGGAAGGCAACGTGCGCATCATGGGCCGCTCCAAGACCATGATACTCGGCCCCTCCGGACAGAACATCTATCCCGAGGAAATAGAGCAGAAGATCAACAATCTTCCCTACGTGGTGGAATCTGTAGTGATCGACGACCACGGCAAACTCGTGGCTCTCGTCTTCCCCGACTTCGATCTCCTGAAGAAAGACGGCAAAGATGCCGACACCGTAATGGAAGCCAACCTCAAAGCCCTCAATCCCATGTTGCCGGGATATTCAAAGATCTCGAGCATCAAAATCTTCGACAAGGAATTTGAGAAGACACCCAAACGGAGCATCAAGCGCTTCCTCTATCAGCCCTGAAACACGAAAAAAATTATAATATCCGGTGGCGGCACATCAATGCCGCCATTTTTTTGGCCTGAAAAAATATGTTTGACAACATGAAATAAGGATGCAACAATTTGCAACATTTATGAAATATTTCAAAATTCCAACTCAAATGTGACGTTTTGTCAATATTCAGACTAAAGTTTAACACTTTTGTAGCAGTATGAAATTACTTTGTAATTAGAACGTAAAAAAAACATTTGGAATGTGAAAAAAATTGTATTAACTTTGCAAACGCAACAGGGAACGAACACACAACGCTCTCCGCTGCAAGGATGGAAGGAACGATCTATCGTAATACATTCGAACCTAATAAACATGAACCTATGGGACGCTTCCTGTGAAGGACGCATAGCGGCGGAGAACCATAATACTTAACAATACCTGAAACGCCTGAAACAATCTTTTGCTAACCTTCTACGATTTGAAAAATCGAATACAAGACCTGACAGCTCCGCCGCTGACCCCAACGAAAAGATAGAAATAATTCAATTTTACTGATCTGATATTGAAAAAGGCCTCCTGCGAAAGGAGGCCTTGATTATTTTCTGTCAACATGACGCTCCGGGGGCATAGCGGAGCATCAGGAACCGTGATGAACTCAGAACTCATTGCCGAGCGAGCCGGCAGGCTCACGCAGCCGATAGAGCAGATCGTCCTGAAGGTCTGGATGATCGTGCATGATGTGGGAAAGTTCCCAGTGATGGCCGGCCTCCTCCTTGAGAAGCGGCGAAGTGGCATCCACATCGGTGAGATTCCATGTCAGGAGCACGGTCTTTATCTTCAGCGCCTTCAGCTTCCTTACAAGCATCTCATGATCGGCATCGCCCGTGATGAGCACCACATAGTCAAACTTGCGGAATGTGGCGAGCTCGTAGGCCTCGAGCGCGAACCAGACATCGACACCTTTCTCCACCACCTGCACCACACCGTCTTTTTCCACCTCACGCAGGTGCTTATAGTGGAAAACCACGTCGTTCTCAATCAGCGTGTCTTCAAATTTCCTCTCGTTGTAGAGCAACTTCTTGTCGTAGGCCTCTTTCACACGGTAGCGGCCGCGGAAATAGTGGGCTTCCGTGATCTGACAGTCAGACTGATCCACGTCTTCCTCCATGGCAAGACGAAAAGTGATGAAATCAAACAATGACTTCACGCGTATTATCGAGTTTTCTGATTTCTTGAGTGCGCGGTTCACTTTCGCATAGTAACCGCCGTCGATAAAGACACCGATAGAGATATAGCCAAGCATAATTTATGTGTAGATTTTTACTGTAGTTTACATTATAATTATGAAACGCGCTCCCCTCCCATGAAGTTCGGAACAATGGCTTAAAAAGGAATTTCGTTGGATAAAAACAGCCGCTTATTGATGATTTTGCACAAATGAAGATAAATTTTGCTATATTTGCACCGGGAAACGACTTCAGATGATGAACAGCGGAAACAACAGAAACTCAAAAGCCATCGTCTACAGCGCCCTATGGGCCATAGCGGTGTCGCTCTATATGCTCGTAGCAATGCGCAGGCGGGCACAGTTATCCACGAGCCTTATCGATGCGGAGGTTGTGGCCGGAATGATACGCACGTTCCTGCCGCTCTTCCTGCTCTTCTTGATAAGCAACAATTTCCTTATCCCGAAACTTCTTCTGCGCAACCGCTGGAAGAGTTACGCGGCCCTTACGGCCTGCGCACTCGCCGGATTGTGGACATATCAATATTTCGACTTCATCGAGACTGAGAAGGTTATCCCCCATCACCACCCCGTTCCCCCGCCCGACATGCGGCCGCTGCTACCGCTGCCGGTATTGCTCGATTTCACATACGGTCTGCTTGTGGTGGGAGTGAATCTGGCTGTCACACTCATGTTTCAGCATTACGCCGATCGTCTTGAGCGCGAGAGCCTGCAGAAAAGGAATGCCGAGACCCAGCTCGCCTACCTAAAGGCCCAGATCAATCCGCATTTCTACCTCAATATGCTCAACAACATACACGGCCTGATTGAAATCGACCCAGAAAGGGCTCAGACCATGCTTATCGACATGTCGCGGCTGATGCGCTTCATGCTCTACGACAGCAGCAAGCCCGAAATTCCGCTTGCCGACGAGATAGGATTTCTGGAAAACTATCTTCAGCTCATGCGCCAGCGCTATCCTGAAAGCAAGGTCAGAATCTCATGGCAATTTCCAACGCCACAAGAAGCATCGGGCATCTCCCTTCCTCCGCTCCTCTTCCTCTCATTCATTGAAAATGCTTTCAAGCACGGAATCAGCTACAAGGAGGCATCGTTTATCGAGGTCAAAACCGAAGTGGCGGGCGCGGAGTTACGGTTCAGCTGCATCAACAGCGTGGCGCCACGCGAGAACTCTTCAATCACAGATGAAAAATCAGGCATTGGCCTCAATAATGTTAGGGAGCGCCTGCGACTCCTCTACGGCACCCGCGCCCTTCTCCGGATAGAAGAGAAAGACACACGTTATTCGGTAGAACTAATCATACCTGTCAATGGCACTAAAGACACTAATCATAGACGATGAGCCGATAGCGCTCGATAAATTGAAGAAATATGTGGAGCTGACTCCGCAACTCACTCTCTCGGCAGCCTGCACCGACGCATTCGAAGCCATCAGGCATCTCGACTCAAATGATGTGGACCTCATCGTCACCGACATCAATATGCCCGGACTCAACGGCCTCGATTTCATCAGGAGCCTGCGGCATCAGCCACTCGTGATTTTCACCACGGCTTATTCGCAATATGCTGTGGAAAGCTACAAGGTAGCGGCCGTGGACTATCTGCTCAAGCCTTACGGCTTCGTGGAATTCAGTGCCGCTGTGGCGAAAGCAGCCGAGCAGCATCAACTTCGCAATTCAGGGCAAGCAGGCGCCTCCGCCCCCGATTCACTCTTCATCAAGACCGATTACCGGTATGTGAGGGTCTCGCTCGCCGATATCCGCTACATCAAGGGCTACGGCGAATATCTGCAAATATTCATCAAAGACAATCAGACGCCGCTGATGACCCTCAGCTCATTTGCCGCTATCAAGGAATCGCTCACCGACAACTTTCTTCAGATTCATCGCTCGTATATAGTGAACATGAACCATGCCGCACACATAGAGAGGGCACGGATAGTGATGGATGCCGACACATATATTCCGGTAGGCGACAGCTACAAGGCAGTGCTTCAGAATTATCTCGCGTCGCGCACCGTGGGCAAAACCGGCAAATAATGCCATTCGTTGAAAAGAACGAGCCATTGGTTGAATAAATTTCACAGATAGTGCTTATTTATCTTATTTTGCAGTAAAAACAATAATAAGATGAAAAAGCAACTCATATCGGCATTGATAGTCGGAACGGCATGGGCCGCGTCAGCTCAGCAGACGTGGACTTTCACAGACTGCCTGGACTATGCCCGTCTGCACAACATATCGCTGCAGAAAGCGCGCATAAGCGAGGAGACTGCGGGCTACGACCTCGAAGAGTCGAAAGCACAATGGCAGCCGACACTCGATTTCTCCACTTCTCACGGATATACCAACTCACCATGGAGCGCCGGCAACAAGAACGCATACAACAGCAGCTACGGCTTCAACGCCGGCTGGACTGTCTGGAACGGTGGCCGACGCGAGAACAGCATAAAGCAGAACACCCTCCGCACTGAGATTGCAAGCCTGAACACAGGCGACATCTTGCGCACGCTGGAGACAGATCTGCTTCAGGTATATCTCAACATTCTCTATGCCAAGGAATCAATCTCCATCTATGAGGAAGCCGTCAAGGTGAGCGAAGCGCAGGCCGAGAGGGCTCGTCAGCTGATGGAATCCGGAAAACTCTCAAAGGTGGACTACGCGCAACTCAAGTCGCAATATGAGCAGGACAAATATTCACTCGTCAATGCACAATGCACCTACGACACCCGACGCATGGAGCTGAAGAAACTCCTGCAGCTCGGCATCGACACAGATCTCACGCTTGCCACCATAGCATGGCAAGATGCCGAGGTCACCGCCGCATTGCCCGATATAGAGGAGAGTTATGAGCTCGCCCTCGCCACCGACCTACGGCTCCGCGGATTGGATCTTGAGAAATCCGTATCCGAACTCGAGGAACGTAATGCAAAGGCCGGACACGCGCCCTCAATCTCGCTCAGCGCCGGAATCGGCACCGGATATTACGCTCCCGGAGGTGCATTCGGCGAAAGCCTGAAGCAGGGGCTTAATGAAAACATAGGTCTAAACCTCTCCATTCCTATTCTTGACAACAGGAAGACAAAGACCGCTATCAGCAAGGCCAAGGCCTCACAGCTCAGTGCCCAACTCGATATTGACAACCGACGCACTGAACTGAGCCAGACGATAGAAAACTGGTATATCGACACGAATTCAGCCCGCTCCCGCTTCGTGGCAGGACAGAGCCAGCTCGAATCGGCTCAACTCAGCGACCAGCTGAGCAACGAGAGGTTTAACCTCGGATATGTAAACACAGTGGAACTGATGACGGCCCACAACGCCCTGATCGAGGCGCGGCACTCGCTGCTGCAGTCAAAATACATGGCCATGTTAGGACGCAAGATGATAGAATTTTACCGAACTGCAAAAGTAAATCTACCTTAAATATGAAAATCCTCAAGTATTTATTATTAATCGCTCTGCCGCTGTTGGCGGCGGGCTGCAAGAAGGAGCAGAGCACTTCGCTTGAGACTGTCAGGGCCGAGCGCGGCGAGCTCTCGGAAACCGTGACGGCCACAGGCACCATCGAATCTGTGACTCAGGTCGATGTCGGCACCCAGGTGACCGGTATCATCGACAAGTTATATGCCGACTACAACTCGGAAGTGAAGAAAGGGCAGCTGATAGCCGAACTTGAAAAGACTCTGCTCAGCAGCGAGCTCTCAAGCGCGGAGGCCAATGTGGAATCGGCCCGGCTCTCTTACGAATATAACCTTGCCAACTACAAGAGAGACAAGGCGCTTCACGACAAGCAACTCATAAGCGACTATGAATTCCAGACCTCCAAGAAGGATCTTGATGTGTCGAAAACAGCCTACGACAAAGCGAAGGCCGACCGCGTGAGGGCAGCCAAAAACCTCAACTACGCAGAAATCTACGCTCCTATCGACGGAATAGTGATATCGCGCGACGTGGAAGAAGGACAGACCGTGGTCTCAAACATGAACGTTGCGAATCTCTACACCATTGCGGATCTCGACCACATGCAGGTGATAGGCGACGTTGACGAAGCGGATATAGGCCGTGTGAAAGTGGGCCAGGCAGTGACATTCACTGTAGACGCCTATCCCGATCAGATATTCGACGGAAAAGTGACCCAGGTGCGCCTCAATCCCACCACCACAAGCAATGTTGTGACCTACGAAGTAGTGGTAGCCGCCGACAATCCCGATCATAAACTGATACCGGGCCTGACCGCCAACCTTACCATATATACGCTTCAGGAAAAGGACGTGCTTCTGCTGCCCACGAGAGTCTTCACTTTCGAGCCTCAGTCTGATGAGAACTCTACACTCCCGCAGCCGGCAGGCTCGGCAGCAGACGTAAAACTTGGAAAAAATCAAAAACTGGTATGGGTGGTAGACGGAAACCGCCTCGTGCCCACGGCAGTGACCACAGGCAATTCCAACAGTATTAAGACCGAGATACTCTCCGGACTTCCCGACAATGCGGTAGTGGCCGAGGGCTACAGCACGCTTCAGTCTGGAATGCCTGAAGCAGCCGGCGACAGGAGCCCCTTCGCTCCCCAGCCACCGGGCCGAAACAAAAAGAAATAAATCATGACCAAAGAGATAATCAAGATACGCGATCTTCGCCGGGAATTCATGGTGGGAGGCGAAAAGGTGAAAGCCCTCAGGGGCGTCTCGTTCACAATACATGAAGGTGAGTTCGTCACCATCATGGGCACTTCCGGCTCAGGCAAGTCTACGCTGCTCAATCTTCTCGGATGCCTCGACACCCCCACATCAGGCGAATATCTGCTCGACGGCACATCTGTGCAGAAGATGAGCAAGAACCAGAGAGCCGTCACGCGCAACAGGAAGATTGGTTTCGTGTTTCAGAACTACAATCTCCTGCCCAAGACCACTGCCATCGAGAATGTGGAGCTCCCGTTGCTCTATAACTCGTCGGTAGATGCCAAGCAACGCCGCGAAAGAGCCATAACAGCCCTGAAGGCCGTAGGACTCGGAGAACGCCTCTATCACAAGAGCAACCAGATGTCGGGCGGACAGCAGCAGCGAGTGGCAATAGCACGCGCGCTCGTCAATGACCCTGTCATAATCCTCGCCGATGAGGCTACCGGCAATCTCGACACGCGCACATCTTTCAGCATCCTGATGCTATTTCAGGAACTCCATGCCAAAGGGCGCACCATCATCTTCGTGACCCACAACCCGGAGCTGGCCGGATACTCCTCGCGCAACATCGTGCTGCGCGACGGCAAGATTGTCTCCGACACACACAACGATAATCCGGCATCGGCACGCGAAGCATTCGAAGCGCTTCCTAAAGAAAACGACTGAACATGAATATCCTCAATCTATTAAAAATAGCGTTGAAGGCACTCAACAACAACAAGTTGAGATGCTTCCTGACCATGCTCGGCATCATTATAGGCGTGGGAGCTGTAATCACGATGCTGGCCATAGGTCAGGGCTCGAAAGACAGCATACGGGCCCAGATATCTGAAATGGGATCGAATATGATCATGATCCATCCGGGCAATATGCAGCGCGGAGGAGTGCGCCAGAGTTCCGACGACATGCAGACCCTCGAGGTGAGCGACTACGAAGCGATAAAGGAGATACCCGGTGTGGCTTCGGTATCGCCCACAGTGAGTTCGGGAGGCCAGCTCGTGAATGGCAACAACAACTATCCCTCCTCCATTCAGGGTATCACTCCGGAATATCTCGACATCCGCAAGTTTAAAGTCGAAGACGGATCGATGTTTTCCGATCAGGACATAAAGAATGCCACGAAAGTATGCGTGCTCGGCAAGACTGTGGTGAGCAATCTCTTTCCTAACGGTGAGGATCCCATCGGGAAAGTGATCAGATTCGGCAAGATTCCGATGACGGTGATCGGAGTGCTCGAATCGAAGGGAACCAACTCGATGGGTCAGGATCAGGACGATATAGTGCTCGCACCCTACACCACCGTGATGAAGCGAATCCTCGCCATCGACTATGTGCAGGGCATTTTTGCCAGTGCAATCGACGAAGGCGAGACCACACAGGTGATCGACAACATTGAGGCCCTACTGCGTCAGCGCCACCGGCTTGCTGACGGTGCGGAAAACGACTTCGAGATACGCTCCCAGCAGGAACTTAGCGAGATGATGAACTCCACGAGCGATATGATGACAGTGCTTCTAGCCTGCATCGCCGGCATCTCGCTTCTTGTGGGAGGCATCGGCATCATGAACATCATGTATGTATCCGTCACGGAACGCACGCGAGAGATAGGCCTGCGAATGGCCATCGGCGCGCGCGGCATCGACATCCTTATGCAGTTTCTGATCGAGTCGGTGATAATCAGCATCAGCGGTGGCATCATAGGCATACTGCTCGGCTTCTTTGCCACGTGGCTCGTAAATCTTGTGGCCCACTGGCCGGTGTCGATTCAGATGTATTCCGTAGTGCTGTCATTCGCCGTTTGTACCGTAACGGGAGTATTCTTCGGCTGGTATCCCGCAAAGAAAGCCGCCGGCCTCGACCCCATAGAGGCTATACGCTACGAATAAAGAACCACATTCCACACAATTTTTCTATATCTCAGCGTCGGTCGGGAGTTTTCCGGCCGACGCTCTTATTACACCGCAGCCTCTTCTGAATCACTGCCGGTAGCGGTGTCAGACTTCTTTTCAGGGAAAGGCTCGCCTGAAAGGGTCATAGGTATGTTGAGGCGTACCCACAGGGCATCGGGAATGCAACGCCATAATCCTACCGCTATCGCCCATCTGCAATCAATGACGGCAACACGCTTCTTCCTCACAATAGCCTTTATGACGAGAGGCACCACTTCCTCGGGAGTCATCTCCATAGGATATTTCGACTCACTGGAAAGCAATGGAGTGCGTACCCATCCGGGACGTATGTCGGTGAAAGAAACATCCACCCCTTCCTCGTGTGCCAGCTGCTCGAGCGCGGTCAGATAGGTCGATGCGCAGCGCTTTGAGGCAGAATAAGCCGCAAGGCGTCCGATTCCGTTGGTGCCGGCCACACTCGTCACAGCCGCGATCTGTCCTTTTCTCCCGTTGCGCCTGAAATAGTCGAAAGCCGCCGAGGTCATGCGCACGAAGCCGGTGGCATTCGTAGTGATGACTTCTGCCTCGAGGTTAGGATCGAGCCCCGAGTTGGGCTTGCCTATTCCCGAGACGTGGAAATAGATATCCATTCCGCCCAATTTTTCTATCAGAGTCTCAAGTCGGGCGGGAGCATCACGATGGGTCACGTCGATCGATTCATATTCCACCTGTCCGGGATATTTCGCCGCCAGACGGCGCAGAGTCTCAGTATGGCGTGATGCCAGGCCGAGCCGCATACCTCGCTCAAGAAGCGCCTCGGCTGTATGGAGCCCTATGCCTGACGAGGCTCCCATTATTATCATTTTCTTCATATTCCTTTAAGTTTTATAATTATAATCTTACAACAAACAGAACAGGCAACAGACTGATGACACCTAATATTTTTTCCATAATAATTTTGATATTCCCGAAATTTTATATAAATTTGCACTTATTATAATATCAAAACAATATCACATGAAAAACGACAACAACAAGGAATTTGCCTTCTGTGGCAATGTAATCAGCGGATTTGTCATGCTCGGCGTGATACTTCTCATCGCAATTCTTATAGTATCACTCAACCTGTTTATTCCGGAAGGACTGGAATATGTAGCGTACTGGGGCACCTGTGCCGCTGTCTGCGCTGTGATATTCATATTGTCCGGGTTCTTCATCCTGCAGCCCAACCAGGCAAAAGTAATGATATTCTTCGGCAAATACAAGGGAACTTATCGGGAGACAGGTTTCTTCTGGGCAAACCCCTTCCTCTCGAAGAAGTCCATATCGCTCAGAATCCGCAACATGGACATAGCCCCTATCAAGGTGAACGACAAGATCGGAAATCCGGTGATGATCGGAATGGTGCTCGTGTGGAAGGTGAAAGATACTTACCGTGCAGTTTTCGATGTGGACGACAACGCCGCGTCTGAAGGCAAGTCTGCCACCGGAGCTTCAGGCGACAGCGTAGCGAGAGCCCTTAATTCATTTGTCGGCATACAGAGCGATGCCGCCCTGAGGGAAGTGACCGGAAAATACGCCTACGATGAGGAGACCGGCAGGCACGATGAGATTACACTCCGCAGCGACGGAGATGAAATCAACGAGCAACTTCAGGCCAAGCTCAACGAGCGCCTCTCGATGGCCGGAATTGAAGTGGTGGAAGCGCGTCTCAACTATCTTGCCTACGCTCCCGAGATTGCAGCCGTGATGCTTCGCCGGCAGCAGGCATCGGCCATCATATCGGCCAGAGAGAAAATTGTGGAGGGTGCAGTTTCGATGGTGAAACTGGCGCTCGACCAGCTCAATTCGGAGCATATCGTGGAACTTGACGAGGAGAGGAAGGCCACGATGGTGAGCAATCTGCTTGTGGTGCTCTGCGCCGACGAGCCAGCCCAGCCTGTGCTCAATACCGGAACTCTTTATCAATAATATCAAGCCCAGATGGCGAAACAGCAGACCAAGAGTTTTCTCCTGCGCCTTGATCCGGAGACGATGGAGGAGATAGAGCGTTGGGCTGCCAGAGAGTTCCGGTCGGTCAACGGACAACTCCAATGGATCATCGACGAATCTCTCAGGCGCCACGGCATACGACGCCCTGCGAAAGAAAAAGACTGAAAAGAATACCTGACTAAAAAATATATCCATGAGATCACTATCTTTGACAGCCGCCATCATGGTGGCCCTGGCTGCTAACGCGGCCAATCCCTACCTCCCATTATGGGAACACATTCCCGACGGCGAGCCCTATCTTTTCGACGACCCCGACAATCCGGGAAAGAAACGCGTCTACATCTACGGCTCGCACGATATAGAGCGTTCCGCTTATTGCGGACGCAACCAAGTGGTGTGGTCGGCCTCGCCTGACTCACTTGACGTGTGGAGATATGACGGTGTAATCTTTGAATCGGTAAGCGACGGAGCCGGCAACCTGCTACGTGGAGACGGAAAGGGCGATATCCTTTATGCCCCCGACGTGTGCGAGGCAAAGCAGCCCGATGGAAGCACTCTCTATTACCTCTATCCCAATACCCAGCAGGATGGGCGAGGAGGCCAGATCGCTGTGTCGAAACGGCCCGATGGCCCATTCATAGTATGCAACTGGTCGGAAGATAATCCTACGGTGACCACCGGTATTCTGGGTTTTGACCCGGCCGTATTCATGGATGACGACGGACGCGTCTACGGCTACTGGGGCTTCGGACGCAGCTATGGGGCAGAACTCGATCCGGCAACGATGTGCACGGTCAAGGAATCAACTCCTGTTATCGAAGACATGGTGAGCGGGTTTGAGCAGGATGGGGAGTTCCGATTCTTCGAAGCCTCTTCAATCAGGAAGATCAAAGACAAGTATGTATTCATATTCAGCCGCATGTCAGCCCCTGGTGAATGGGGACTCGAACCGGTGAACTACACTCTGGCCTACGCTTATTCCGACAGCCCGCTCGGCCCCTGGACCTACGGGGGAACGATCATCGACGCCCGCGGCCGCGACACTGACGCCGAAGGCAAGACCATTCCCACCACTACCCCATACGGAAACACTCATGGCTCGATACTTGAGATAGGCGGCCAATGGTATGTGTTCTATCACAGGCAGACCGGACTTGACGAATATGCGCGCCAGGCTATGGTGTCGCCCATAGAAGTCACGGTGGAGGAAGGCCCCGGTGGAAAAGTTGTGATATCTGAGGCGGAACTCACCTCGGAAGGCTTTGAAATCAATGGCCTTGATCCGCGCAAGAAATATTCGGCAGCGATAGCAAGCGTCACAATGGGCCCCGAACCCGTGGTGCATAAATACCCGAACAATATCTATTCAGGCCCCTACTTCGAGACTCCTTATCTGCAGGGAGTGAGCATAAGGAAGCCATATAACGAGTCGGTGAACTACGGAACTGTTGTGAATTGCACCGACGGCTCCACCGTAGGTTGGAAATACTTCAATTTCGATCTTGCCGAGCCGGGAAAGAAGCCAACGCTCGAACTCGGCCTCGTGCCTCAGGGCGTGGAAGGAAGAATCGACGTCTATGTTGAGGCTCCCTGGAAAGGGAAGGCAAAACCCGTGGGCAGTTATGAACTGAAAGCCTCACTTCCGCAAGAATCAACCACGATCTCCATTCCGCTGAAAAAATCCCTTTCGGGGCGTTTTCCCGTCTATATAGTGTTCCACTCCGACACTCACGGACGCTCGCTGGCCACCCTCGAATCGATAGCATTCAGATAAGAAATGCGGCATTTTTGGCGAAACGGGAATTTTTCGCTAATTTTGCATAGGAAAACATATCAAAACAAGTAAGAAAATGAGCAATATCGTAAGCGGAACAGCCCTTGCCAAGAAAGTGAAGCAAAGAGTGGCTGAGCAAGTGGCCGGGTGCACTGAGAAATACGGAAGAGTTCCCCATCTGGTAGTTATCCTCGTAGGCGAAGATCCGGGGAGCGTGTCATACGTGACCGGAAAGGCACGCGACTGCGGCGAGGTAGGATTCAAGAACACCACCCTCAAATATCCTGACACTGTCAGCGAGGAGGAACTTCTGGCGAAAATAGCCGAACTTAATGCTGATGACAGCGTCGACGGGCTGCTCGTGCAGCTTCCTCTGCCCAAACACATCAGCGAGGCAAAGGTGATCGAGGCCATTTCAAAAGAGAAAGACGTTGATGGCTTCCATCCCCTCAACGTGGCTGCACTCTGGCAAAAACAGCCTTGCCTGCTCCCCTGCACTCCGCAGGGCATCATCATGATGCTCGAGGAAGCAGGAGTGGAGATAGAAGGAAAACGCGCAGTCGTGATCGGACGCAGCAACATCGTCGGGCTTCCGGCCTCCAAACTGCTGCTCGACCATAACGCCACCGTGACCATGGCCCACAGCCGCACGAAGAATCTTGCCGAAGTCACCCGCGAAGCCGACATTCTTGTCGTGGCCATAGGGAAACCCAAATTCGTGACAGCCGATATGGTGAAGCCCGGAGCGGCAGTCATGGACGTAGGCGTAAACCGCAACCCGGAGACCGGCAAGCTCTGCGGCGACGTAGACTTCGATGCCGTGAAAGAGGTGGCTTCAGTGATCACCCCGGTTCCCGGCGGTCTCGGCCCGATGACCCGCGCCTGCCTGATGGTGAACACCCTTGAATGCTTCCTGCGCAAGCAGAAAGCCTGACATCTGAATTTAAAGAATACAATAAGAGGGTGTATCATAAGTAATAATATGATGCGCCCTCCTCCAATTTCGGAGTCA
>CAYPGW010000054.1:0-15766 GCA_964410515.1 uncultured Sangeribacter sp.
GAAAGACAAGGCAAGCATCGACGCGGCTCTCGCCAAGATCAAGGCTATCGTGGCCATGCCCGAAGAGGGTGAGACCTACGAGGGTAAAGTTCGTTCGATTCTTGACTTCGGCGCATTCGTTGAGTTCATGCCCGGACGCGACGGCCTCCTCCACATCAGTGAGATCTCATGGGAGCGTCTCGAGAACATGGAGGCTTCCGGCCTCAAGGAAGGCGACACCGTGAAAGTAAAACTTATCGAAGTTGACAAGAAGACCGGAAAATATCGTCTTTCGATGCGTGCTCTCACAGAGAAGCCCGAGGGCTACGTGGAGCGCGAGCAACGTCCGCGCGGAGAGCGTCCGCGTCGTGATGGCGACCGTCCACGCCGCGATGGCGACAGAGGGCCCCGCGGGCCGCGCCGTGAGGGTGGAAACGACAGAGGGCCTCGCGGACCGCGTCACGAATGATCATAATTATTCAAGTCATCTTACATACAGCATCCGCCGCTCCCGTCTTGAAAGGAGCGGCGGATGTGTTCGTGTCAAAGATACACGCCGGGGAGCCGCGGACAATAGGCCCGATGTTCCCTCCGGAGCGAGAGATTGTCCTGATGTTCCACAAGTCGTACACCCGGATGTCTGATGAGGCTCCGTCATCCGTAACTGAATATCGCTAATTAAGACATTAAAATAAATATAATTATTTTGTTGTCTCAGAATAATTAATAAAAATATCAGAATGCCAATATGAAATATTTATTCATGATTCTCTCGCTTTGCTGTATGGTATGTCAATCATGGGCAGACAATAAAAAATACGATGACGCAGTAATAGTAGGCATATTTCAAGGTAATCCGGCTATTGTGATTTCAACTTTGAAAGGATATGATGATACTGCCGAACGCGTATATTTCTTCAATGAAGATGGATCTATTGTGTCTTATATGGGACGCAAAGTAGTCAATCCAATCAGAGATGAGAAAGGAAATCTTATCAGCTTTAATCTGGAAGGTGAATCCGGAGAATACCGCATTACCAGAAGCTCTCTTGGAATCTTTGTTGAAGAAAGATCAGATTATACCAAACAGTTTTCGAAAGATTTCATTACAAATCATATTAAAACTGCACACAAAGATGCTTATATCTATGTAGGAAGTGAAACCCTGTCTGCTTCAGTTGAAGATAATAACAAGCAGAAACATAAAGCGACATTATTCTCAAGACATTATAACAATGTTGTTTTAGATGAATATGGAAACATGAAGTATGCGGCCATCAAATACTCTGATATAGGTGTAGGTGGGAATGATGAAACTTTCCTGCAACAGATAGAATACTGGCCTGATAAATCGGCCATTATGAATACTCAAAATGCTGAACTCAAGTCGTTATTCCATAACTGGATATTTAAGCCTATGGGATTTGAATATAATTATCAAAACAAGGATAATTTTTATAGGCAATTTTCAGATTATGTGGAATCGGCAGGGTTTAAATGGGAATCTCAATACTATATAAAGCAAAGTTTGCTTCCGGTTCTTGAAATGACTTGCGAGAACAAGATCATATATCATATCGCAAGGGATAGTTTTTATTGCTGTATGGAAATAAGTGCTACTCCTCATGAACTTATTGAATTGCGCCGTAGTTTCATGGAGTATTGTGAATCATTAGGTTGCAATTTTATAGAAAAAGCGAATGATGATCAAGTTACATCCAATAGCAATATTTTAATAAGCGAATACAAAAAGAAGAAGATAACATTATCTACTATATCTATTCAATATACATCACTACATAAAAAAGGACTTCGACTTTCCTTTACGTATGATGTTAAAGGATTTTAGATGGGTGTCCCGTTTGCAAAACCAATTCCGCTACGCATTGACGAAGTCAGGAGATGGCATTAAATCATTAATAATCGGACTATAATATTTGAGGTATGAATGAGTCACAAGAGGCAAGAGACGCATTGACCAAATACTGTTGGCTATTGTTGCCTCCATTTCTAACATTTGCATTATGCATATTTTGGCTCAAAGCCTTCCCGGTATGGTCGTACATTGTGGAAGGAGTCTTTTTGGCCGCCTTCTTTGTCGCTGTAACTGTAATTTGCGTGAAGTATAAGGCATATATGCTTATGGTAAAGCTCTATTGCTATGCTATCATTTCAGCCATTACTTTCTATCTGATGTCGGAAGTTCCCAAAATGATGGGACCGAAATAAAAGTCTATCACATAGAGATATGTAATTTACATACAGCATCCGCCGTTCCCGTCTGGAAAGGAGCGGCGGATGTTATTATTGCAGTTATTCTGAAAATCAGAAGCGGTAGCCGCCCGAGAGGACGATGCTCTGCACCGTGTTGAAGAGTCCGAAATGCGTGGACTGATACCAATTGCCGCGAATTTTAGCCTGCAGGCCGGCAAACCAGTTGCCGTTGTTGTAAGTGAAAGATGTCATGGCTCGGGCGCTGAGTGAGAAGAGCTTGATATTGCCTTCAGTGGAGTCTTCATAACTATGGTTGAACCCTATGCCCGGAATCGCGGTGATGTTGTAGAGCCAGTGCCGGCCCATCACGGCGTTGTAGCCATATCCCACGAGAAGATTGTAGTCGTTGTAATGGAAATGATACTTTTTCTCATCCAGTTTCAGATATGGCATTAGTTCAGGAGGCAGTTTGCTGAAATCTATGTCGATATTCTGGTTGCAGTAGGCGAGTCCGACCAGCACGCACCCCTGGCTTTTCTTCTGAATCTTTGAGAAATTGTAGGCCGCGGCCTGCGAGTATTTGTATCCGTTTACGAAATAATAACCGTCGAGTCCGAACTGAGTCATCTCGATTCCGGAGAAGGCCTTTCTGAACATGTGCCCGCTGTCATAGTCTCCGAAAGTGCGCACGTATGTGCCGCCCTTGTTGGAATTATAATATCCGTCGATGCTGAAGCGTGCGCAGTTGAATCCGAATTCCTGCTTGCGGTAGTCTATGGGGCTTCCGGTCACTGCATGCGATATGTCGTAGAGATATGAATAACTGACTGCCATATATTGCAGGGATGCGCCTGCAAGCACATGGAAATTGCCGGTCATGATCGAATTGAAGTCTTTCGAGAAGCGCATGTAATAAGAATCCGTCCAGTTATCATTGATGACTCTCGCCCGCCAGCGCTTGCCCGTACCGATCACGTAGGCTGTATCGGTGGAACTGAACACGCGGTCGCCCCAGTTGTAGACCTTAACGCAGAATCCGAGAAACCCGGGCCACTGCACAGTGGTGTCGCTCATGCTGAGTTTCCCTTTCTTGAAAAGATACCACCAGTTGCGGTTGTCGGGTGTGCTATCCTTATCAGTAGACACTCCTGCGGATGAGCCGGGCGCAATCCGGCCAAGTGATGACGATGCTGCGGAATCGGCACCGGCTTCAGGCAGTGAATTCCAGCGCAGATCCTCAGGCAGCCTCTCACGGGCTGATGCTCCGGCTATGAGCAGCGAAGACAGGATTATAGTCAGCAATAAGCGGGTCATAATCTTCGTCAATAGATACCTCTGCGGTCGAGTTCGCGCTTCCAGCGCCTTGCGTTCACCTGATGCTCGGCGTAGGTTGTAGCGAAATTATGCCGCCCCGAGAAGTCTTCTTTGGCGCACATGAAGAGGTAGTCGTGAGGTGTGCTGTCAAGGATGGCGTCGATAGTCTCAACCGAAGTGGTGCGGATTGGACCGGGGGGAAGCCCGGCATGGAGATAGGTGTTGTAAGGACTTTCAATTGATTTGGGATTGCGCACTCTTTTCACCGTGAAGTCTCCACCTGCATAGCGCACCGTGGGGTCGGCCTCAAGCCTCATGCCTTTGTGAAGGCGGTTGAGATAGAGCCTGCCGATAGTGCCTTTTTCTTCAAGGGCGTTCGTCTCCTCATCCACTATGGAGGCCACTATCATGATATCGGCCGGCTCCACTCCCAGCGCCTTTGCCTTAGCCTTGCGCTGCGGAGTCCAGACCTCGTTGTAGTGCGCACCTATCTTTTCCACCACGTCGCGTGGCGAAGCGCACCAGTAGAAATCGTAAGAGTCGTTGAGGAAAATAGCCATCGCGCTTTCCGGTTTAAGGTTGAATTTCCTCATCGTCTCCTCATCGGCAAGCACAGCGTCGAGGGCCTCGGGCGAGAAGTCGAAGCGTGCTGCCACTTTCTGCTCAAGCACGGGGAGCATCCTGAATCCGTTGATGGTGATGGTGAGCGGATTCTGCGGCCCTCCCGTGAGTCGGCGCATGGCGTCGAGGGGGCTCATTCCGGCCTCTATGAGATATGCACCATGACGAGTGCCGAGGTCGGTACCCCTCATTTTCATGAGGCGTGTCACCTTGTCGGCATAACTCTTGCCGAGATGCCCGGCAATGGAATCGCGCAGCATCTCATGAGTGGCGCCGGCCGGAATCTTTATCTCCGCACTCGAGGGAGCCTTCCCTGAGAGGAACGCGGCCCAGAGCGCAATGCCGATGATCAGAAGCCCCGCCGCGCACGCCGAGATAATGACAGCTGCGCGCGGCGATTTGTGGCCCTTTTTCTTGCCGGAACTTTTCTTCTTATGGTTTGCGGTCATTTATCCTTCAGGGATTTAATATAATCGTGATACTCGTCAAGATCGCGGATGTAGTCTTCTTCCTCATAGTGATGGTCGCAGAGGGCGAGGCATACTGTTCCGGTGGTGAAATCATGCATCGAGTCCCACACTCCGGGGGGAATCAGCACTCCTTTGTTGGCCCTGTTCATGCGCACCACCATCTCGTCCTCGCCGTCTGTGAGGCGAAGGTCGAACGAGCCTGACACCGCGATCAGGACGGTGGTGTTTTCGCGGTGGGCATGGCCTCCGCGGGTCTCGCCTCCGGGCACATCGTAGATGTAGAATACTCTTTTTATTGAAAATGGCACGTGGCAACCTTCCTCGATGAAAGAAAGATTGCCGCGCGGGTCACATACTTTAGAGAATTCGAATATTTTTACTTTATCGAGAAGGCGTCCCATCAGGTCACTTCTTGTCTTTGTTACGTTCAAGTTGCTTTTCAAGGGCTTCGAGAGCCATGTCGAGGGCTTCTTCAAAAGTGTCGGCGGTCTTCGAGGCGAAGAGCGGGTTGGAGCCGGGAATGATGAGTTCTACGCCGGCCTCTTTATTTTTGGCTGTCTCGGGCTTGACGAGAGTATAATTGACATTGACACCGCTGACGGCTTCGAAACGGCGTGCGAGCTTATCGATTTTCTTAGTGGTGAAGCCTTCAAGCTTCTCGCTGATGTCGAAGTGGATAGCCTTAATCTTAACGTCCATAGTCATGAGATTTTAAGTGGTGAAACAATCCCCGGATAGGGCGTCCGGGCCCCTGTAGCAATCTATCCCCTCTACCCTAATAACGCGGTTGGAGAGACAAAAGTTGCAGCTCCGGCGTAACTTTGGGGCATATTGAGTGTTTTACTATATATAACCTTAAAACAAACAGAGAGATAGAAATGAAATTATTGAAATTATTCGCCCTCGCGGGCGTAGCCTTCGCGCTTTCGGCATGCGGAGGAAGCAAGGAGAAAGCCGGCGATTCAGTGCCGGCAGAAGATACATTTGCAGAGGCTCAGCCGGTGGAAAGCGGCGTGTATGAAGCCACTTATTTCAACATCAAGGGCAAGGATGCCCGAAAAGGATCGTTCGACGGCCGTGTGATATTCTCAATGAGCCCGGAGTCGCCCGCGTTTCTTGTGTTCGAAAACGGCAACCGCACCAAAATCAAGCATCTGGTGATGCTGAACGACGGATTTGAGAAAGCAGACTCACTCTATACAGCTACGGCTAAAAATGGAACTCCCGTGACTCTCACTCCTGACTCCACAATCTATAACCTGAGCTTCATCAACAATTCCGACACCGTGACTATCACGCTCGATCAGAAAGTCAAGACTGTCTACACTCCGCTTGAGGCTCTTACGAAGATAAAGGAAGAGGCCGGAAAATAACAGTATAAAAATAATACTCAGAGGAGATCCCCCGTGAAGATGAGAATCATTCGCGGGGGATTACTTCTTGCATGTAGATGGCATCGAGGCTCCAGAGCGCGGCGTCGTTGGTGGAGATGGGCGAGGCCTCATGAATTGGTGCCGGCACTTCTGGGCCTTCAACCATGTAGATCTTCATGCGTGGCGATTTGGCGTGTTCGGAAGTGGTGAGAAGGTCGTCCCATGCTTCTTCAGCGAGTTTCCTGTCGCCCCGCTTCCAGGCCGAGTAAGCCTGAAGGCGCGACACCCTGAACCTGTTGCGCTTTATCTCGCGGGCCATGGCCTTATAGCGCGTGGCATGGTCGAGCCATGCGTCTTCCCATTCCTTGTCGGGAAGAATATCCATCATCTCGTTCATCAGTTCGAAGCCTCCCATGATGGTCATGAGATGATTGGTGTCCTGAAGCGTGGAGTCGCATTCAGAAGTGATTATTCCGGTGGCGGGGTCGTAGCCGAGGGCGAGGGGGCCGGTGAAGAGTCTGTTGGGAAGCGCGCAGATGCTCGTCATGCCGGCATGTATCTTGTCGCGGTAGGAAGTGTTGCCTGTGCGTTCCCATTCCGTCATCCAGTTGCCGGCGTAAGCGAGCCAGTCGGGGCCGATGCGCAGGCGCGCCGGAGCGGTGCAGGGATATTTCTCGCGCGGTTGGGCAAGGCGCATGGGGTCGATGGTGTAAAGTTTCTGATCAGAGTCAGTCACGTCGCTCATAAGCTCGCCGAGGCGCTCATCGGCCGTGAGGTAATACATGATTCGGTTGAATGCGGCCTGACTGATGCGGCCTTCTTTCGCTCCGCATCCCCAGTGGCTCACGTTGTGGCGCGATCCGAGTCCGGCATTGGGGCCTATGTGGTAGACGTCTACTTCCGAGGAGTGGCGTGTCATGGCCGACGCCATGCGCCATAGATCTGGGTCGGCGGTGCGCAGGAACTGATACCAAAGCCATAGATTGCTGGCAAGCTCGGTGTTGTCCCAGGCGTAACCTCCAACGTCGTATCTCCATTCGTGGCGGGCGGGGTCGTAGGCGTGCATCATGTCGCCATAGTTCCAGAAGCCATACCAGCGGTTTTCCTCCACCGCATGCTTATAGAAATCCACATATTCATCGAGCCGGTCTTCCACTTCGGCACGTTTCTCCGACGAGCGGTCGGGCAGGCTCCATATTCCGAAAGCCTTGTGCCGGTGCAGATAGTTGGGCGTGGGCAGCAGCACGCTCTCGAGGCCGGCAGCGGCTGCAGCGGCGGAAAAATCGGCTTTCCCGCTATAGCCACTGTCAGGACGCAGTGTGATTTGCGAGGTGCGTGCTATTCCGTAGGGGGTGCTCATGCCTTCCTGCACATCCTCGTAACTGGCTCCGAGACCGTGGGCGCGATCATCGTAATGCCTGAGATCCATTGCCTCGGCGTCCGGATTCCATAGCCATGCGGTGATGGTGGCCGAAGGGAGGCGCGCGCCATTCACCTCAAGGCCGGAGGGATAGGATTGCCAGAAGTCTTTCATGGCTATGGTGAGGCCGCCGGTCACGTCGCCGGCATAGACGGCCCCTGCAGCCCTGTGGCCTCCGAAAGTGCCAATCCAGGGGGAGTCGGGAGTGGCGCGCTTGCGGATGGTGTAGCCGTCGGGCCCGTTTTGCGAGAGCCTGAAGCCGTCCCATTCAGCCCAATCGTCGATAAGTTGCCTGCTTTGCTCGTCAAACTCGTCATAGTCAGGAACACGCTCGCCGCGCATTTGGGATTCCTGGACTGATGGCACACGGCGCCCTGTGGAGGGGTTGTTTACCATGCGCCTCCCTGAGAGTGGCTGCACCGGCTCGCTCCATACTCCGCCGTCGGCTGTGGCGAAGGCGATATGGCGGTTGTAGGTGCGCTCGCGCATGGGCACTTCAAATGCAACGCCGAGGGCTGAGATGAAGTCTTTATCCTGATCTCCGTCAAAAATGAAGGAGTGGGTGAGCTTTATGTCGGGGGTGCTTCCGAAGAGTCCGAGCCTGATAGTCCACGGGAGCCATTGGCGCCCCTGCTCGGTGATGTGGACACCCTTGAGCAGGATCACGGCTCGCTCGGTGCCGTTGCGTTCTATTTCGGAAGAAAGGAGCCGCCCGGTCATCTGCGAGGCATTGACACTGCCCGGGCCGGGTGAGTCTTTCACCAATCCGGTAAGCCGCACAGCCCCGGTAGTCTTTACTCCGTCGAGAATGATGGAGTCGATTATGTTTTCGGTGATCTGCCCCGGAGATGTGATTTTGGGAATGTAGACCTCCGACTTGCCGGCCCTGACACGTATATGGTCGCCGAGGTCTTCGGCGAGCAGAGGTTTAGCCTGCTTTTTCGCTGCGGAGCGTTTACTTTCGTCGCCGATTCTGACTGAAAGTGCATCGGCTCCGGCTGGAATAGTGGCCGACACCGCCGCCCACTTCACCGAGCCGTCGGGCCAGTAGGCGAGGGGCCAGCTTTCAGTGGCGATGAGCTGCTCGCCTGAGGCCACCGCGAGGCTGGTGGAATTGCTGACCGTGCCGGCATCGAAAGGCACACCGAATGTGACCGGAACGTCGGCTGCGGGTGCCTCTCCCACCCAAGCGAGCGGCACGTCGCGCTCCTGAAGGGGCTCACACGAATAGTGGAAATTGGTGAGGCGTGTGCGTGAAAGTGTGGTGCGGAAAGCAAACCAGCCCTCGGTGAGCGGTTCCGGATCGCGGAAATCCACGAGTCTCTCGCCGTCGATGAAATACTGGGTGCGGAGTCCGTCGTGGGTAATCTTGATGTGATACCATTTGCCGGGCTTCAGCAGATGATCGGCATCGGTGTATTCAGTAATGATCTCAGGGCGGAATGCCGCGTCATCCACACCGCGCGCATCGCCGCTATATCGCCTGAAACGTGTTGTGGAATTGTGATTGCCGCCATATCCGAGATAATATAGCTTCAAAGAATATGAATTCACGAATTTGCCTCCGCGCTTCTTCAGATTTTTCCAGGGATCTGGGGCCGAAGGATCTGTGGCCATCCAGAAACAATTCAGGTCGCTCAGGCGGTCGCCGGGCTTCTCGCTCACCACTTGCGCGTCGTATTCGATCACGGTTCGCCCCTGCATCTTCTCTTTGCGCCACACGCTGAGTCCTTTGGGCGCCGTGAATTCAGCGGTGTCGCCGGTGAACGTCACGCTGCAGGGCCCTTCCGACTCAATTACCCAGTATTTTCCGAAGTCTTTGGCATTCAGGCCTGACACGCTTTTGCCGGCTGCTATGGAAGGCGCTCCCGACGCGACGATGGCGGCAAGGAGCGAAATTAACGAAATAAGATGTCTCATACGATGTAGGTTGGTTTCCTTTTACATGAATGCAGCGGAGCGGGCAATCATGTCACTTGCAAAATTAATCATAAAATCCGGTAAATACAAATTTCACGGCGGGTTGAATGCCTGATTTTTTGTGGAATCGAAAATTCTGATTAAATTTGCATATTATGATCGGAAAGATTCATATTTGTGGCCTTATGGCCCTGTTGTGGATATGTCTCGCGGGCTGCATCGGCGAGAAAGAGGAGCCGGAATGGGCACTGCAGCCCGGAGCGCCCTTGCCGCGGTTTGACGTCAGGACTCTCGACGGGCAAATGATAAGTTCGTCAGATTCGTATTCCACCGGGATGATAATTGTTTTCTTCAACACCGCATGTGGCGACTGCAGGCGGGAACTCCCTCTTTTGCAGAAGCAGTATGAAGCCGACATGCAGCAGCCGGAAGGGGAGCGGAGCATATACGTCTGCATCTCGCGCGAGGAGGGAGCGGAAGATGTGGAAAGATACTGGGCTGAGAATCATCTCACACTCCCTGTGTCAGCGCAGACCGACAGAACGTTATATTCACAATTCGCATCTTCCGGCATCCCCCGCATTTTCTACGCTCAAGACGGCATCATCACCCGCTCCCTCTATCCTGCACAATAATCTCCGACAGTATTTTCACCATAGCTTTTCACTATTTGATAACAATTTTTTTACTTTCAGCGTTATAAAATTATATTAGACTAAAGATTCAATATATTATGACACAAATAGTAGTGACCTTAGAAGATGGCTCAAACCTCAATGTGATTAGAAACGCAATTAACTTAATTAGAGGCGTTAAAAACACTGTGGTAACACATGTCGAAAATAAAGTTACAGATAATAAATCAAATAAGCGACTTCAAGCATTTGACAAATTAGCTGGCAGCGTTTCATTAGATATGATTGACAAAGAAGATCCGCGAACGAAATACCTACTAAGCAAATGAAGAGGATTTTTCTTGACACGAATATCGTTTTAGATCTGCTAATGAGAGAAGAATACAAATCTCAAATTAGGGAATTGATTAAACTATGTGCTGAAGATGAACTATACATTAGTTATCTGACCGTTGCTAACGCAGCATACATAATGCGTAAGTATTCTAAAGATATAATACAAGAAAAGATAAATCTGATATTGGAATTATTTGAGATAATACCTAATGATAGATCCCAAATTGAGAAGGCACTAAAGGCAGATGGGTCTGATTTTGAGGATATACTCCAATATCAATCTGCAAGAAGCGTAAAATGTGAAGTAATTCTCACAAGGAATGCAAAAGATTTCCTGTTTTCAGAGATTCCTGTGATGGATGTGGCCAAATATCTTTCCACCATCTAACTATCGCCCACCGATTGCAATAGTGTCTTCTATAACAATATGAAAATCTGACGATTGATAATAGTGTCAAATCGGTAAAGAGAGCTGAAGAACTTTATGAGGCAGGGCTGATGTCCGGAAACTCCATTTTTGAGTTCATCCGACTCGCCAACAAACACAAGTAAAGCCCCCGACATCACTGCCGAGAGCTAACTATTCTGCATGATTAGCTGTTTGATACTATTTCCCGATCTCACATGCCTCTTTGATTTTGTCTGAAAATTTCAAATGTCACTTTTCGGTGTCCTTCAATCCAATTAGCAATGGGTTCAAGACAAGTAGGATCTGTTACATCGGCCCATGTGCCCGACCATAAAGGTAAACCTATATTTCTGAATTTTTGTGTTTCAGTTTGAATTATATGGATTATTGCAAGATCTCTGTCATTATAAGTGAGGCGATCAATTATCAACAGCTGTTTTTCATTTTTATCTAAAATTACATTGGTGTAGATTTCATCGGGCATTCTTCTCCAGTCTTCAACATCATCATCGCGCACCCATGCTGTGTAAGGGGTTTCACCTAATATATTTGCTGATTGAGAACGTGGTTTCCACGTATTATGTTCTGTAATTTCTACAATCAGTAGTCCTTTAGTGGGCACATATAGCAAGATGCTATCACAAGATACTTCCAAGTGCGAGCAAATCTTGTTTAAGTATGGTTTTAACCCTTTATACTGTAAAACGTCTGTATCATTGCCAATTAACGTCAATCCGCATTCATTCATATTTGAGCATAGATTAAACGTATAGGTGCTGTCTGAGTTTTCGATATATCCGGTTGTTGGGTTTACGTTCCATTCGTAAGATGTAAACGGCACATTTTTAATACCTGCGCAATTTGTCAGAATTAATATTAAAGACCCAATTATGTATTCTGCTATTTTCATCTTCGGTTCATTTGTTCAAGATACTCTTGAAGAGGAGGTAATTCCATCTCTTTTCTCCATTCATCCACTCTCTCAGGGTTGAGCAAAGTATATGGCACACTTTCACCATTATCATTCCGTATTAATTGTGTACCATACTTTTGTGGACGATTATGCCACATGTCGCATCTGTCTTCCATCATTGCAACAAAAGATTTGTTCAGTTCATTATTTGCAGCAGCAGAATGAAACAGAGGCAGATATTTTTCAATCGCCTCAAGAGGGTGTGCTGTATGACCTCCCATATTGCAAAGTTATACTCTCCTACGATTTCGGTGGAAGGCCATCCGTAACTGTCGAGAATTTCAAATACTTCTATTTGATTGATACTGTCATTCTTTTGCATTTCCAAAAGACATGTCCTTACCAATACACTGTCTTGAGGGATAGCCCGTAATGCTGAAATATACGCATTCCGGGGGTCTTGATCACGATAATGTATTGTTTCTAAACGCGATTTCAGGGCATGGTCATAATTACGCTCAAAAAATGTCTGTCGAGCCTTCAAGGTGTCGCACAAGATTGCCCATTTAGGAGAAGAATGCAAAGATTGTAAATCCTGATCTTTTTCAATTCGATTGCTATACCATCGAGGATATAGCTGCACTCGAGTAAAAAGTCGATTGAAAGCAGCATTTTCATCACCACTTAAAGCCGCAGCACAAGCCCCATTATAAAGATGGGTGTCAATAGGCCTCACTCCGAGAGAAAATGCCTTGTCAAAAAACTTGGAAGCAAGCTCGAAGTTTTGGTTCATATAACACGAATCAGCCTTATGAATAAACATATTATATTCTGCGGTGGAATCTTGTCGGGTTTCACTCGAGGGTGTCGCATTGTTTGCGGAAACAATGCCGGCGATCAAAATGCAGATTGCACAGATAAGTAGTTTTACTGTTTTCATGCGTTCTAATTGTTGTAAATTATGTAGCTCAGCAAAAATTTCTTTAAGAAACTATCTTGTCTACCCAAAAATGGGGTGAGATTGCTAATATTTATCTTCCTCCGGTCGTTGAATGATCTACGTTGGCATTTGCGTTAATCAGTTTGTTGGTTCCGTGTTTCTGACGGCCCCACTGTAGGTTATAGCTGATGTTTATATAAGGCATACGCATGTCAAGGCGCATGTGCTGCTCGTTGCGGTTCCATTTGCTTAGCGATTTGCTGCCCTGATCATATTTACCGAATGGCATCAATATTCCGGCACCAAACTGCCACGATTTCCAGTTGTAGCTTAGCTCAATCAGATTGATGTCTTCTCCCCAACTGATTTTTTCGCCCCAGAGATCGCGCTGCGCCCTAATATACTGGAAAATAAATTGAAATCCCTTGTGCATTAACATTAGAGCCGCATCGCCACTCCACGCATTGTTGTGAAGAGTGTAAGTGTTGCCTTTCATCCTTTCTGCACGATATTGTATTGTCCCGGAGAACATAAGCCAATCGGGGATAATCTGTATTTGCTCTGAAAGCCAGAAACTCAGGTTGGAGAGGCCTTTGCTGTTCTCGTATGAAGTGATGAGCCTGTCATTGTCCCAATACAGATAAGGGGTTATTGCATTGGGACTTGTGAATGCCCTCGCTCCGAAAGAACCGCTGACACGCTGATTAAACAGGTTGTGACCATAACGAAATGTCAGCATATATGATGACGACGTTTTCAGGTTTGAATTGCCTATACGCCATTGGAAGCCATCAAGTTGTTGTGGCGCTATATTGGTCTCGGCCAAAGATGGGGCGGATTGCCATGATGTGAACGCGAGTCTGAAATTGTGGTTCTGATTCAAGGGGTATGTCACGGTGGCTTGTGGACGAAGATTCCACGAGTCATTTCCCTGATTGGTTTCTCTGAATTTGAACGATGTGTATTGCGCACCCAGTCCACCCGTAAGTGTAACTTTATTTATGCGATGGAAATATTCCGCGAAGAAATATACCTTGTCCTGTCTTTGATGAAAAATCTCTCCACCGAGATTTTCATAAAGGGAGCGGTTGCGGTTGGCTGAATAAGATGCCCCGGCGGTCAGTTTTGAAGAGTCCCATTGCTTTATGTAGTCTGTTTCAAAGCCGTAGGCCTGATTGCGGTCTTTAATATATGTGCTCACATTGGTGACATAATCTGTGGCATTCTCGTATTGCTCAAGATAGTTTGAATAAGAGTGTCCGTTATATAGTGATGCACTGAAATCGACTACGAGTGTTTGCCTTTTCTGTAGATGTTGCTCAATATAAGCTGAAAACTGTGGTGATGTGCCCTTTCGGCCGGATTCATCCCTCAGCAGGAGATCCTTGTATTCGTTGCTCAGAGAAATGAGCCCCTCATAACGGAAAAGATCTGAAAAAGTCTTGTTGGCCGACATTTGAACGTACAATATCGTTGTGTCCGGTTTTATATAGCTGTAGGAGAGCCACCCGGCACCCATGGAGTTATCCAGGTTGCCGCCAAGCGGAGTCTCCGTTCTTGTCAGTTCCTTGCCGTCAGGCCAAGTGAAGGTCTCGTTATAATCACGGTGAGCCTTGATGCCTTCGGTAAGTTTGAAATAACCTCCGACTTCCCATTGAGAACGTCCGGTATTGAATTTGGCGTTGGCTCGATAATATCCCCAGCCACAGTTTAAAGCCGGTTTTGCCAGAGCCATCAGCGAACCGCCAACGGTAGGATTCGTCACTATGAAGTTCAGCACATAATTCGCGCCACCATAACGAAGGCCCGGATTATCCATCCATTCCACCCGTTTTATTGATTCAGGAAGGAGAGCCTTAACTTGTTCAATTGATGACTCCCTGCCATTTATTCGCACCTGCACAGATTGGCCACCCGAGCTGATGGTGCCGAGCGCGTCGTTGACATTGAGCGAAGGTATCATAAGGTTGCGTAGCAACTGCATTCCGTTCTTGGAATTGTCAACTGCGCTCTTCGACGGATGGTATACGTCCATATCTGCTTTTCTTATTACTTTGGGCGCCTGAATTACAATTTCATTAAGCTCCTGATTGCTACAGGAGTCAGGAACTTCATTCTGTGCCGATGCTATAATTGGCACCAATGAGCTGAGTATTACGATTATTGTCTTCATATATTTGTATTTCTAATTAATGCTGCAAAATTAGCAACCAAAATCAGCGTGTGCCATACCCAAATGGGTACGATTGCATATCTGCGAGAAAAAATTTTTTTTACTCAGGTCAAAACGTACCCATTTGGGTATGGCATATTAAAGAATGAAATGATAATTTTGCAGGTCAATAGTAATAGACATGACGAACGAAGAAAGACAACAGATAAATGAGTGCCGGGTCATGATAGTCGGCGAGTGCGATTTCATCTCCTATGTTAAGAAGGAACTTGAGCAAATTGGCTTCAAAGAGATTTTTAATGTATCCGGGACTGACCCGTCAAAATTCAGTCACACCAATGGAATCATTATTGAACAGGTTGCTGACAGTCTTCCTCGTTCAACTGAAGTTACAGATATTCCAATAATATTTGCGTTTGATTTTATTCATGGGGCGGGTGCGATTGTTGTTTTCCCTGAAGATGAAAGGAATTTCCTCAATAACCCGAATATCCGCCTGTGGGCAGCGGAATATTTCTCGGGGTATTGCGCATTCTGGAATGTGGCGGATAGCGACTGGCTGCATGATATTTTGTCCTCAATAAAAGAAGGTGAGGCATCTGTGGAAGCCCTGAAAACGGCCGCTCATATATGTGCAAGGATAGCAGCCAACATAGCCGTCAGCAGGGACGTGAAGCGTTATCCGCGATTTTATTTAGTGGAGAGCGGAAAGCGAAGAGCGGAGAGTAATTAGCGAAGAGCGGAGGGAAATTAGTGGAGGTTTGAGAGAGGATGGAATTTAGCGAAGGGTTGAGAGCGGAAGGAATTTAGCGGGGGTTGAGAGATATTTATTGTTTGGTGTTTAGCCGGTTTATGAGTGATTTGCGTAGTCCACTGATGATTTTGGCAAGTTCTATTATCTTGATTCGTATATTTTCAAGATCTTTGTCTGAAATAAAACCAAGATCATTTGCCAGTATAAGCTGGTTCATTGATTCCATTAAAGAACCGTATGCGATTTCAAAAAAATGTATTCGTTCCTTTATTGATGGTCTTCCGCATCCTTCGGA
>CAYPGW010000055.1:0-15479 GCA_964410515.1 uncultured Sangeribacter sp.
AAACCAGCAGATTTACAGTCTGCCCCATTTGGCCACTCTGGTATTCGCCCTAAATTTCATTGTTCTTGAGCCTCTTGTCGGATTCGAACCAACGACCCCGAGATTACAAATCACGTGCTCTGGCCAACTGAGCTAAAGAGGCATCGCTCATTCCGGATTTCAGACCGCCGCAGGGGCTTCATTTCCGAAACCGAGTGCAAAGTTACAACTATTTTTTTATCCCACCAAATTTTTTGAAGAAAAAAAGCATACGCGGTCACATTTTTTTTGATACGTATGCTTTCTTTCTTTTATCACGGTGTGTTAAGACCTTATCTGTCAGCAGCCTGCCGATATCACTCCACAGTCACCGATTTTGCCAGATTGCGCGGCATATCTACGTTCTTGCCCTTATTGATGGCTATATAATAAGAGAGGAGCTGCAGGGGAATGCTCGTGATGATGGGTGTGAGACATTCCGGCACGGCAGGCACCTCCAGCACGTGGTCGGCAATATTGCGTATCTCATTGTCGCCTTCTGTCACTATGGCGATCACGCTGCCTCCGCGGGCCTTCACCTGCTGCACATTATTGACAATCTTCTCATACAGATGGTCGTTAGGCGCGATGATCACCGTGGGCATCTCGGCGTCGATGAGAGCGATGGGCCCGTGCTTCATCTCTGCAGCCGGATATCCCTCGGCATGGATATATGAGATTTCCTTGAGTTTCAAAGCCCCCTCAAGCGCTACAGGATAACTGTAACCGCGTCCGAGATAAAGGAAATTGCGTGCGTAGGTGAATATGAGCGAAAGTCGCTCTATGGTGTCGTTGAGTTCGAGTGTCTGCTTCACATATACGGGTATATTGAGGAGTTCGGCGCCAATCTTCTCCAGCGCCTCCTTGCTCATTGTGCCCTTGAGGTCGGCCACAGCCATGGCGATAAGCGTCAGCACCATCACCTGACCGGTGAAAGCCTTGGTTGAAGCCACTCCTATCTCCGGGCCAACATGAATGTAAGTGCCGGAGTCGGTGTTGCGCGGAATGGAGCTGCCCACAACGTTGCTGATGCCATAGACAAACGCCCCGGCCTCGTGGGCCATCTGGATGGCCGCGAGAGTATCGGCAGTCTCGCCGCTCTGCGACACCGCAATCACCACATCCCTCTCATCGATGACGGGGTTGCTGTAGCGGAACTCGCTCGCATATTCCACCTCAACCGGGATGCGGCACATCTCCTGAATCAGGCTCTTTCCGATAAGCGAAGCATGCCACGAAGTGCCGCAGGCAACTATTATGATGCGCTTTGCGTTGATGAATTTCTCCTTGCTGTCTTGCACTCCGCTCACGATTATCTTGCGCCCTTCATCAGTGACACGTCCGCGTATGCAGTCGCGCAGCGTCTCAGGCTGCTCAAAAATCTCCTTGAGCATGAAGTGGGGATAGCCTCCCTTCTCAAGCTGCGAGATTGAGAATTCGAGTTTCTTGACGTCGATGCTGGTCTCCTGATTGTCAAGATTCATCAGTTTGAGCGGCTCATTTTTCTTCAGAACAGCTATCTCGTTATCCTTGACATAGACCACCTCTTTAGTGTATTCCACAATAGGCGTAGCGTCGGAAGCCAGGAAATACGAGCCCTCCCCTATTCCAATCACGAGCGGACTGCTCTTGCGTGCCGCTATGATGGTGTCGGGGTTATTCTTATCTATGACCGCTATGGCGTATGCTCCCACAACCTGACGCAACGACTGCCTCACGGCCTCGAGCAACGAGCAATTGTTGTGAGTACGAATATATTCTATAAGCTGCACAAGCACCTCAGTGTCGGTCTGCGACTGGAAGGTGCAGCCGTTTTCGATCAGCGCGTCTTTGAGCACCTTATAGTTCTCAATGGTGCCGTTGTGCACGAGGGCTATCTCCTTGTCCTCGCTGTAGTGGGGATGTGCATTGCAGTCGGAGGGCTCACCGTGAGTGGCCCATCTTGTGTGGGCGATTCCGGTGAAGCCTTCGGTATCCTTGTCGCGGCAGTACTTTTCAAGATTTGAAACTTTGCCGAGTGTCTTATACACATTGAGCTTTCCCGAAGGGCGTACGAGCGCAACACCGGCGCTGTCATATCCCCTGTATTCGAGACGATGCAAACCTTTTATCAGAATATCATAAGCGTTAGAGTCGCCCACATATCCTACAATTCCACACATATTCGTAAGTTTTTAGGTCATTAGATCATGGCGTCGCCATATTGTTCTAACGTAAATTATTCAATATTTTGTATATTCTCATCCACAATAATCGAATCAGGCTCCTTTTCCGCGTCGCCTCTATGCTCCACGAGATAGTCCCATGCGGCATCGTGGTCGTTGGGGATAACGCCGTCGAGAATGGCATCCTTCACCATCTGCTTTAGCCTTGATATCTCCTGCGAGGGGGGAATGCCGAGGCGTTCCATTATCTCGAAGCCGTCGATTGGATTCTTCCATCTCCGATAATCGTCGGCAGCGATGATCTCCTTCATTCTCTCGCGCAGGGCCGAAAAACCTTCAAGAGCCGATTTCACTTTGGCGGGATTACCCGAAGTGAGGTCGCTTTCGGCAAGAATCATAAGGTCGTCCACATCATCGCCGGCATCTGTCAGAAGGCGTCGAACGCCGCTGTCGCTCACTCCTTCCTCGCCCACTTGCTGGGGCCTCATGTGAAGCCCCACAAGCTTCTGCACATATTTCATCTTGTCGTTGAGAGGCATCTTCATCGCCTTGAAAATGCGCGGTACCATTTTCTCACCAATGAAATTGTGATTGTGGAATGTCCAGCCAAGAGTGTTGTCCCATCGCTTTGTGACGGGTTTCGCTATATCGTGCAGCAGTGCCGCCCAGCGCAGCCATTCGTTGTCTGACCGTTGAGCCACATTATCCACCACCTTGAGCGTATGATAGAAATTATCCTTGTGAGCCCTTCCTCCCACCGTGTCCACTCCTTTGAGGGCGTGCACCTCCGGCATGGTCCTCTCCAGAAGTCCTGCTTCATCGAGAAGCTTGAAGCCTATCGAGGGGCGGGCCGAGCGCATGATCTTTGCGAGTTCGTCGTTGATGCGCTCCTTTGTAATAATCTCAATGCGCGCGGCATTGCGGCGGATTCCCTCGAAGGTAGAGGGCTGTATAGAGAAGTCAAGCTGAGTAGCAAACCTTATGGCCCGCATCATACGCAATGGGTCATCGCTGAAAGTGATGTCCGGATCAAGCGGCGTGCGAATAATCTTCCGCTGAAGGTCGGCAATCCCTCCGAAAGGATCTACGAGCTCACCAAACCGACCTTCATTAAGGCAGATCGCCATCGCATTGATGGTGAAATCCCTCCGGTTCTGATCGTCGGCAAGAGTTCCGTCTTCCACTATAGGGTTGCGTGAGTCAAGCCTGTAGCTTTCCTTTCTGGCACCCACAAATTCGAGTTCAAGACCACGATGCTTGATCTGCGCGGTGCCATAGTTGGCATATACGGCCAGTTTTCCCTTCTTGCCGATGCGAGCAGCCACTTCCTTCGCAAGCTGAATGCCGCTGCCCACAGTCACGAAGTCGATATCGGCCGATTGGCGATGAAGGAAAATGTCTCTCACATATCCGCCCACCACGTAGACCTCAAGACCCATGCTGTCGGCAACCTCACCCACGAGGTGAAACACCGGATGATTCAGCCTGTCATTAATCACTGTTGGCATCGCTATTCTTATCCTTATTGCTTTTCTGACGTCTGTGGCGTCTCTGGTTGCCGGTCTTTCTCTGACCTTCCTGAGCCGCCTGATTCTGCATTCTTTCAGGAGTAGACGACGATGAGTTCTGTCCTTCTTCTGAAGCCGCGGGCTTCTGCTGGCGGACAGCATTATTGTCGGAGTTTGACTGACGGCGCTGACGACCTTTCTTCTTCTTTGCCTTGTCGAAACGCGTCAGGGCATCCTGATCAGTCAGATCTATATACTCACGCCTTTCCTTCTCATTTCCGTCGTCATCGCTCAGGCGATCGACCTTCACGCCCTGCTTGTTAAGGGCAATAATCTCAAACGCCCTGCTTGCAGGAACGGTGACAAGATTGGCTCCGACCCTCTTGTCGGTGCTGTAAGTCAGCGTCCTCGTCAGGATGTCGCTCTTGAAGAGATAATAGTCCGCATCCTTTGTCTGAAGCACGGCATCTTTCGGAGGCAACTGCTTCGAGGCCTCGGCGTATGCATCAATCTCGAAATTGAGGCAGCATTTCAGTTTGGCACACTGCCCGGCAAGTTTCTGAGGATTCATCGAAAGATCCTGCATGCGGGCGGCGCCAGTACCTACACTGACGAAATGCGTCATCCAACTTGAGCAGCACAGGGGCCTTCCGCAGGGGCCGATGCCTCCGATGCGTCCGGTCTCCTGACGGGCTCCGATCTGCTTCATTTCAATCCTCACACGAAATTCTTCGGCAAGAATCCTGATAAGTTTTCTGAAGTCCACGCGCTCATCAGCGATATAATAGAATATCGCCTTGGTGCCGTCGCCCTGATATTCAACGTCGCCGATCTTCATGTTGAGCCCGAGTTCCTCGGCTATTGCGCGGGAGCGGATCATCGTGGGATGCTCCCGGCTTCGTGCCTCGTCAAATTTCTCGAGATCAGACATACGAGCCTTTCTAAACACCTTTTTCAGCTCGTCGAGCTTTTCGGGATCAAGCCTCGATTTAGCCATCTGAAGCCTTACCAGCGGGCCGACCATAGTGACCTGACCGATGTCATGGCCGCTTGCAGCCTCCACCGCCACTACGTCGCCGATCTTCAGCGCGAGTTTGCCTGAGTTCAGGAAGAATCCGGCTCTCGTGTTCTTAAACTGCACCTGCACTGCGGGGAAATCGGCCACCGTGGAGATGTCGCCGAGCCAGTTGGTGGCATAAAGTTTGCCGCGAGGTTCGCGGCGCCACCCCATCACCTCGCGCGCAGATGCGACCGCCACCCCTGCCGTGGGGTGTCCGTCGTCTTCCTGCTCTGACGGCGATGCCCCACCGCTTCCTTCCGCCGCGGGCACTCCGGCACAGCCGCCGGATTCGCAACCGCCGCAGTTGGTGCAGTCAGGTATTTGAGGTTGTTCTTTCTCTGTCATTCAGCAGGCCTCCCATCATTTTGCGTATGCCACGGCACGGGTCTCTCTAATCACGGTGATCTTCACCTGGCCGGGATACGTCAGTTCGTCCTGAATCTTCTTAGCGATATTTGCGCTGAGGCTGTCTATCTCCTGATCTGAAATCTTGTCGGCACCAACTATCACGCGCAGCTCACGACCGGCCTGGATAGCATACGTCTTTATCACGCCCGGATATGACATCGCAAGCTGCTCAAGATCGTTGAGGCGCTTGATATAAGCCTCCACAATCTCGCGGCGGGCACCGGGACGGGCGCCGGAGATGGCATCGCACACCTGCACAATGGGCGACAGCAAAGAGGTCATCTCCACCTCATCGTGGTGAGCACCGATAGCATTGCAGATATCCGGTTTTTCCTTGAATTTCTCGGCAAGTTTCATGCCGAATATTGCATGGGGTGTCTCGGGGTCATCGTCAGGCACCTTGCCTATGTCGTGAAGCAGGCCGGCGCGGCGAGCCTTCTTAGGATTCAGGCCAAGTTCGGCAGCCATCACCGCGCAGAGATTCGCAGTCTCGCGTGCATGCTGCAGAAGGTTCTGGCCATAAGATGAGCGATATTTCATCTTGCCCACCATCCTTATGAGCTCGGGATGCAGGCCGTGGATGCCGAGATCGATACAGGTGCGTTTTCCTGTCTCGTTGATTTCTTCTTCTATCTGCTTGCGCACTTTTGCCACCACTTCCTCGATGCGGGCCGGGTGTATACGGCCATCAAGCACAAGCTGATGCAGTGCAAGGCGGGCTATCTCCCTGCGCACGGGGTCGAAACCTGAAAGCACAATGGCCTCGGGGGTGTCGTCCACGATAATCTCAATGCCGGTTGCAGCCTCGAGCGCACGGATGTTGCGGCCCTCGCGTCCGATGATGCGGCCCTTTATCTCATCGTTCTCAATATGGAACACAGTCACAGAATTTTCCACTGCGGCCTCTGTAGCAACGCGCTGTATGGACTGGATCACGATTTTCTTCGCTTCCTTATTGGCGGTGAGTTTGGCCTCATCCATAATATCGTTGATATAGCCCTGTGCAGCTGTGCGAGCCTCATCCTTCAGGCTTTCCACAAGACGCTCACGCGCCTCATCGGCTGAGAGGCCCGATATATGCTCGAGCTGCTCCTGTGCCTGACGGTGAAGATGATCCACCTCTCCCTGGCGAGCTTCAAGTGTCTTCTCAAGATTCTCGGCGTTCATGAGGCGGGTGTCGAGACTCTGCTTGAGCGAGTCAAGTTCCTTCTTGCGGCGGGTGATTTCGTTCTGCTGCATGTTGAGTTGCATCTCCCTCTGCTTTGCGCGAGCCTCGGCAGCCTGGGCTTTCTGCATCTTGGTGTTGGCATTACGCTCGGCCTCGGAGATTATTTTCACCTCCATCTCCCTGGCTTCCACCACTTTTTTCTCCTTGATAACATCAGCCTCCTTACGGGCGTCGTCGAGTATGAGGTTGGCGCGGCTTTTAGCGCTCTGTCTGCTCAACATCGTGGCAACCGCATATCCGGCGATCGCAGCCACCACTGCAATTATGATCCATATCGTTGTCATGTTGTCTGTAATAAATTACTTATGTTTCTATATGTCAAAATCTTCCTGCGATGGGCGCGGGAAGTGACGTCGTCGTTTTCTCTGTTATGGTCGGAAAGAAATGTTTTGCCCCCTACGGTAAGGCCTGGTGCCGGATGCATAGGGGCTTACTCCTCGGGAATTTCAGGATGGCAGAGCTTCTCGGTTTCAAGAAGAAACTGCTCCGCCTCGGCAAGTTCGGCGTAGCGCTTTGCCTTCAGGGCATTGTAGCGGCGTGCAAATTCGTAGGCTAACTTAGCGAGAATCTGTTTGTCGCCGCTGCGGGGGTTGCGCTTGCGCAGATCCCGGGCAAGTTCTTTAAGAGAAGACTCCGTCTCTCTTACGGCGTCCTGCCTCGAGAATGGCACCGTGAGCTTTACTCGCTCACCGGCTATATCGACTTCCATTTCAATATTTTCCATCAGCAGATGTCGGCGTCGTCCTTCAGGAGAGAGACGCACCTGTCTATTTTAGCAATCAACCGCTGAAGCCGTCTTCTTGCCTGTATCAGATGATCGGGGTCGTCGGCAAGACGGTAAGACACCGTCAGGAAATCCACTTCCATTCTCGCCATATCCCGCTCTCTGCGGCAATCTTCGAGTTCACCTTTCAGGCGTTCTGCCTCTTTCCTGATATCATCCCGTTCCCTTTCCGCCTGATCTTTTTGTCGGGCTAAAAGCGCAAACTGCTTGCGCAGGTCGGTCAATATTCCGGTTAGATTTCGGGCCATATTGCGGTTAACAACTACAAAATTAATACATATTTCGGAATATTCCAAATAAAACGTCCAAAATCACCACTGGATGCCGTTGAGCCTCGATGACTGCTTGTCATATTTCAGGTCGCTGAGGAGCGATGACTTCACGGCTATGTTGAAGTTAAAACTCTTGTAGTAGCCAACCGGTATTATGCTGCAGCTCATGGTGAAGCAGTGCAAGTCACGGCTTATGTTGCAGTTCATGTAGGCTATCTTATGGGCCTGGAAGTCATAGCTGCAGCTCATTGAGAAATTCCAGTTTTTTGTAGGCCGGATGTTGCCACTCACCGAAAGATTCTGATTGAAACGTCCGTTGAAATCCATTTTCTCATAGTTGAAAGAGCCCAAACCGTAATTGACGCTGTAATTGAAAGTCAGACTCCAGGGGCACTCCCAGGGTGTGTAGCCATCGGCATCATTCTGTGCGGTTTCGGTCTGCCGTTCACGTCTTCTTGAGTTCAGGCCACCGGAGAAGTTCCCGGCTTCCTCCTCGCCGGGATCAAAGTCATCATCTTCATCATCTCTTCCACGCTTTGCGGCAGATTTCTTCGAGTCGGAATTTTTTTTCTTCTTGAAGGTGGAGTTATTCAAGGTATAGCTGAACGACGTACCCGTCGAAGTCAGTTTCACCCAGCCCTTGTGAGCCTGCCAGCGGGTTTTATTCACCCTCACGGGCTGCCCGCTTGCGCTGAGTGCGTATGTATACGGATCCCACGTAGCGCTTAGATTGAGATTGAAGCTCTTGGTGAGGCGGAGCAGGATAGAAGTGTTGAGTGTGCTCCAGTTCATGGAGTCGGCCGCGAAATTATAACTCTGATTGAGCGAGAGATTCTCGATAAGGGAGATCTTCTTTACTCCCGACGAGTCATTATCACTCTTCACTTTCATCTCGAGGTTGTTGCTGAGGCCGAACTGGAGCGATCCGGTCTTTCCGGCGCTCGGACTGCCGAACACTCCGTTCTGGAACATGTTGTATTGTCTACGCCGCGTCTCACCTTCGGGAGTTATGTAGTCATAGTGCCCGTAGACGCCCCAGAAGGGATCGGAGAAGTCCGGAGCATAATTGAATGAGATGGTCGGGGTCATGACATGGCGTATCATCTGCACCTTGTCGCCCAGGAACTTCATCGGTTTGAAAAAGCCGTAAATCTTCGTATCGGCAGCAACCGAAGCAGAGAACTCAAAGATGTTGTAGAAGCCATAGCAAGTATCGCGCACCTCGGCTGAGGCATTCGGATCCCAGGCGAGCCTTAGTTTGTTTGTATACATCCTGTCTACCATATTCAGCGAAGGAGAGACATTGATGTATTTAAGCACCGAGAAAGTAGCGCTTACCGGCACTGAATGTCTGATGCCGTTACGCCAGTCTTTGATTATGCTCTTTTTGAAAAAGACGTCTTGCTTTGACGTCAGCGAGTTCTGCAACTGACCGCTGTAGCTCAACTTAATTTTCTCATACCATTTCTCGGCGCCGGCCGCTCTCTTGCGCTTGAACGGGGCCGTCTGTCCCATCGTGACGTTCAGGTTAGGGAAAGAGACGGCAAGTGTCGAGTCTTGCGTTCGCTGGCTTATATTCATCGACGCGCTTGCCGACCATTTGGTGCCGGGGAAGCGATAGGTGGCATTGATGGTGCTCGATTTGGTATTTTCAGTAAATGAGTTGCTGTAATATGAGTTGAGGTCGTTGCGCGTATATCCGGAAGTTGAGAAATTGACCGATGCCGAGAAGTTAAGGTTAGGATTGGCCTTGGCATCCATCGAGTGGCTCCACACCACCTGGAAGTTGTTCTGCTTCGAATAGTCAGGCAGGCCCTTATCGCCCATGATTGTGGTGATGTAGCTGATATTGAACGAGCCGCTGTATTTGTAGCGTTTCCTATAGGTGCTTCTTCCTGTGAGGCCCCATGATCCCTTCGTATATATCTCACCTGTCAGCGCAAGATCGACATAATCGCTGAATGCGAAATAATATCCGCCGTTGCGCATATAGAATCCGCGGTTGTAGTCATCACCGAATGTCGGGAAAATGATACCGGAGGAATATTCCTTGCTGAAGGGGAAGAAACCGAAAGGTAACGCGATTGGCAGCGGCACGTCGGCCACAACCATATAGACCGGCCCTGACACCGCGTCTTTTCCCGGCCGCATTTTTCCTTTGGTGAGCTGTATGTAGAAGTGAGGATGCTCGTGTTCGTCGCAAGTCGTATAGCGTGAATTCTGAGCGAAGAAGCTGCCGTCTGCCATCTTCTTCGCCACTCCACCGGTGAGGAAGCCCTCTCCTTGCTCGGTGACCACATCGGTGATGAATCCACGCTGGGTCTTGAAGTTGAACGACATGCTTTTCGACTCGTATGTGTCGCCATGATCCTGAAACACAGGTTTACCCTTGATTTCACCGATGCTGTCAGGTCTGCCGGTGGCATAGACGGTGGTGGAGTCCATCACCATCTTTATCTCGTCGGCATTCAGTTTGAAATCGCCATATTCCACTTCTCCGTTGCCGAAAAGATATGCAAGCTGCGTGCCCATCATCACCACTGAGTCGCGGGCCGAGAACTTCACGCCTGTCTCGAGATCCACCTGTTCGCGGTTGATGCGTGTATAGACAGTTCTGTCTTCAGTGACTGAGTCCCCTTTCTGCGTGGTATCAGCCACCGAATCTGAGACTTCCTCTACAATCTCGCGTCCATCTTTGAGATCGAAGGATATAGTGTCGTTTACCAAGGTGTCGGCAACCATCTCAGGCAGTCGGTCGACTACAGGCATGATACCGACAAGCGTGTCTTCATCGCTGAGATTTGAGGCGATATTCTCAGGCAACACTACGGAATCCCCGTCCGTCTGCATCTGCAGGGATGGGGAAGCCTGACTTGCGTTCTGACGCATGGCGGGGGCAGCCACCACAAGCAAGGCTATCGTCAATGCAAGCAATATGAAGACAGAACTTCGCATAATAGGTGGCAAAATTACAAAAAAAAGTTGATATTCACTCAACGTTTTAACATAAATAAGCAAAAAAGGCCCGCTCGAATTGGAGCAGGCCTTTGATAATGGTCTTCGATATGTCGCATCAGAAAGCTCCGATGGCGAGGTTGGTAAGCCATATCCAGAGCGGGCAGAACCCGATGAAAAGGATAACCGAAAGGGTAAGTGAGGATGTTCCGGTAGCAACGTATGTGTCGTACTCGTCGGCGATAATGATTCCGGAGAATGCCGGCGGAAGGGCGGCTGCTACAACAAGCATCTTGAGGTTGAGGGGATCCATCTTGAACAGAAGTCCGAGAATCAATACCACTGCAGGCATTACAATCATCTTCATTATTGAGCCAAGCACGGCCTGCCAATTAATCTGAATCTTGATGGCAGAGAGTGTGATACCGGCTGAGAAGACTGCCATGGAAGCATTAGCCTTTGCGATAAGGTCGAACGAAGGACTGAGTTCCTTCGGCCAAGGAATTCCGGCCACTACCCAGACCACTGCGAGGATAGGAGCCCACGCCACCGGCTGGGCAAGCGCATGGAGCACAGGCTTCCAGGCACTCTCTTTCTTCTGCGTTCCGGGATTCTGCTTAGCGAGTGAGGCATTCATCAACGAAAGTCCAACCGGAATACCGATGGCATTGACAACGATGCCCACGATGGCAACAACAAGAGCTACAGAGGGAGATGTGCCGAAGATAGGCTCCAGCACCGCAAACCCGAGGAAGCCGATTGTAGGCGAGCCACTGATAAGAGCCGACACCGCTGCGTCAGCACCTGTGTTCTTCTTGAAACAGTATTTGAAAACGAAATAGACAAGCATGAAGCAAGCCATGATGCCTATTGTAGACACAACGGTCAGCTTTATGTCTTTCACAAGGTCTTCTCTCGAAGCCTGCACAATCGAAACGAACAGTGCAGCAGGCAACGCGAAGTCAAGCACGACCTTATTGAATTTCTTGGCGTCAGCACCTGTGAACGCCCCTTTCTTGCCGGCGATGAAGCCCGCGAGCATCACCACTATAATCGGCACAATGGCATATAGAATAACGTGCGAAATATCCATAGTAGAATTATTTTATAATGTTCATATTAATTAATTTAAGAATAAGCCGCCCCGAGGGTGCAGATCCCTTTCGGGGCGGCCTTATCACATTTTTGATAATAGTTCAGTTCTACACTGAGGGTAATATCCGTTATCTACAGCTTATACCGTGTAGTCGATAAGCGGAGCGGGATTCAGATATCCGATGTGGCCGCTTTCAGCGCCGGAATCGGCAGCGAGTTGAACGTCGATCAGACAAGGTTTGCCGGAAGCGATCGCGGCTTCAAGCGCTTTCTTGAGGTCGGCAGGATTATCGACACGATAATTGTCTGCTCCGAAAGCTTCACCGATAAGGTTATACTTGGCGTTGATGTCGAGAGTGGTCGGAGCCGGAGCGTCTGCGCCGGAAGGATTCTCACCGATACCGTTGTAGATACCGCCATTGTTGAAAATCACTACTGTCACAGGCAGTTTATAGCGGCAGATGGTTGCGAAGTCCATGCCCGAGAAGCCGAATGCGGAGTCACCTTCCACAGCCACGACTTTCTTTCCTGTGGCTACGGCAGCACCTATGGCTGAACCCATACCCATACCCATGATCGACCATGAAGCACAGTCTACGCGGTGACGCGGCAGGAACATATCTACTGAGTCGCGGGTATCATCGAGCGTATTCGCACCTTCGTTTATCAGAATCACATCGGGATTCGACTCAAGTACCGGTTTCACTACTGAAAGAGCCGTCCAATGGTTCATCGGCATAACTTTCGACGCATCAGTGAGGCGAGCCTGGAACTTGGCGTTCTTAGCTTTGGATTCGGCCTGAAGCGAAGCGAGCCACTGGGGATCGGCCTGCATGGTCTTGCCTTTCATGGCGGCAAGAATCATGTCGAGAGATTCACCCATATCGCCAACCACAGGGGCTGCGATGGGCACGTTGCGGTCTATCTCTTCAGGCTTCACGTCGAGCTGAATGAATTTCATCTCAGGATTCCACTTGCCGCGGCCGAATGAAAGCATCCAGTTGATGCGTGCGCCGATCACCATCACTACATCTGACTTCTCCATGATGGTGGAGCGGCAGCTGAGGGCGCTCAACTCACCATTGTCAGGCATCAGGCCTTTGGCCATCGACATTGAAAGATAAGGAATCTTATAGGTCTCGATAAGGGTCTTGATCTTATCATCAACCTGCGCGTAAGCTGCACCCTTGCCGAGAAGGATAGCCGGACGCTTGGCAGATGTAAGGATCTCGACTGCTCTGTCTACAGCCTCCTGTGTAGGTGCAACTGTAGAAGCCACGTCTACCGGAGTATAGAAAAGTTTCTCTGCTTCTGAAGCATCCATGATCTCGCCGAGTGCGGGAGTGGTCATGTCGATATAAACACCACCGGGGCGTCCGCTCACTGCTGCACGATAAGCGCGGGCTACGGCAGAAGGAATATCCTTTGCATGTGAGCAGCGGAAAGCGGCCTTAACGAGAGGACGAGCCGTATTGAGCTGATCAAGCTGCTCGTATGTGCCCATATCCATATCTACCATTGTGGGGTCGGAAGCTCCTGAAATCTGAATCATCGGGTAGCAGTTGACAGTAGCATTGGTGGTTGCCGTAAGGCCGTTGAGAAATCCGAGTGACGAAACTGTAAGAAGCACACCCGGCTTTTTGGTGAGGTATCCGTGAGTGGCCGCGGCCATACCGGCCTGCTGCTCGAAGCGGAAACCATAATAGTTGATGCCAATTTTCTGCATGGCGTAGGCGGCTTCGGTGACAGGGATGCCGACAAGTCCGTAGACATCCATTAGGCCGAGACGCTTGAGACTTTCAGCCAGAATATACATGCCGGTCACCTGCTCCGGAAATTTCGGAGTCTGCTTCGCGGCGGCGGTAGCGTTTGCATTTTCCATAATAAATTAGATTTAAAATTTTCAGATTAAGATATTCTAAAATTGTGATTCATCATCATGTAAAAATGAATCTTATTAATGGTAGATCCCTAAGGAATCACCCTCAGGGATCTGATAAATGATTGTTTCTATAAATTACTTAGCGGGAGCGGCAGCTGCGGGAGCCTCTATCTTTGCGGTGGTGCCGTTAGCCTTCATCTGTGCCTGCTGCTCAGCTGTGTAGCCGAGTGAGGTCAGGATCTCTTCGGTGTTTCCGCCCAGTGTAGGACACGGGCCGTATTCAGGCTGGAAGTTACTGAATGTGAAAGGCATACCGACGGTAACGAATTCACCGATCTCTCCGCCCTGATTGATGCGGACGAGAGTGTTGCCGTCATAAAGGCTCTCATCTGTCATGACCTCCTTCGTAGACAATACAGGGCCTACGGGGACACCATACTTCGACAGAATTTCAGTCACCTCATACTTGGTCTTGTCGGCACACCATGCACCGATTCTCTGATAGATCTCCTGTTTGTGACGGTCACGTGCGTCGGCGGTGTTGAAATCAGGATTGGTCAGCCAGTCTTCAAAGCCGAATGCCTGACATGCAAGCTCGAAATCTTTCGCACCACGCTGAAGAATGATGTAGACATAGTTGTTGGCATCAATCTCGGTGTCGTAGCCACCTGCCGGTTTGCACTTATAGGTCCAGCCAAGTACGCCGCCACCCTCGATGTTGCCGGAACGGGGCACACAGTCGCCGAACTTTCCGTCAGGATACTGCGGGAACTGGGTAAGATAACCGATCTTATCAAGAGTGAGCTGGTCACGGGTCTTGATACGGCAGAGGTTAAGACAAGCATTGTGCATTGACTGGTATACGTAGACGCCTTCACCTGTCTTGTTACGCTGCTGAAGAGCGGCAAGCAGACCGATCAGAAGGTGCATACCGGTGTTTGAGTCGCCGAGTGCGGCACCGCTCTGGGTAGGAATGTTATATTCGCCATCATACCAGCCGGTGGTTGAAGCGGCGGCAGCGGTAACCTGTGCGATCGGTTCGTATGCTTTCAGATCCTTATACTTTGATGAGAGAGGGAAACCCTTGATTGTGCCATAGATGCAACGCGGGTTAAGCTCATGCACCACTTCCCAGCTGAAGCCGAGCTTATCCATTGCACCCGGGTGAAGATTTTCTACGAAGATATCGCATTCCTTGATCAGCTTAGTAAGGATCTCCTTGCCGTCGGGAGTCTTTGCGTCGAGCGCGAGCGACTTCTTGTCGCTGTTGAGCTGAAGGAAATAATAGGAGGGAAGATCGGGGTTGAACTGAAGTTCCTTACGGGTTGCATCGCCTACACCGGGACGCTCGATCTTAATAACGTCTGCGCCGAGCCATGCAAGCATCTGCGTACATGAAGGGCCTGATTGAACTTCAGTGAAGTCTACAACTTTGATGCCCTGAAGAGGGGCTGTGTTTTGTGCCATAGTTTTTATAAATTAAGAATTACAGTAATGTTATTTCTAAAAGCCTCTGATCGAAGCTTCACTAATATAACATCTCAACTGAGAATTGGTTTAGAAAAAAAGCATTCCGAATAATCTGTCACACCTTTCAGTCTATCCTGCTGCAATATAAAAATGAAGAGACAAAAACTCCGGCAGACCACCGTGGCGGATGCACCTGGGTGCATCCCTACATTTTTTCCATTAGCTACCCTCAAGCAAAAGCAAGTCGCAATTCTCACGGTGAACGAGCGCTCGAAGATCACTCGCAGACTTATCTTTCGTACTGATATTCACAATGCAAGATAGGTCTGTCGCGATCTCCGAGCGCGACCATATAAGAATTTTGAATTTGGAATGAGGAACTTATGGTTCAAACCGTAAGAAAGGTGAACGCCCAACATTCTTCAGCAGACATCGCACGCGATGTCCCTACCTTAATATCTGTGAATCAATCTCAAAGCATGAACGTAGCGTGCCACGTCTGCAGCAAATGACGATACTAAGCATCGAAAATACAGCTTGAGCCCAAACTCCGAACAAAAAAAGCCATATCATGCATGGGTTATCTTCGGAAACAAACGTAAAAAAAGCCACACCCAATGATGAGTGTGGCTTT
>CAYPGW010000056.1:0-14540 GCA_964410515.1 uncultured Sangeribacter sp.
TTGCGATTTTATTATAATCCAAATAATAATAAATAGGTCTCTCTTGATAAGAGATGCTTATTGATTGCAAAATTACAAAAAAAAATTGAAACTTACGCTATTTGATATTGAAAAAATATCCACACATGCTGAAAAAACCTGAATGTTTGGCAAACTGCGTATGTTATGTCATCCTAATAGACAATAAATCAATAAGTTTCAAATAATCCAAATCTCTTATCAAGAGATTTGGATTGAAAACGCAACTACTATGTCACCTTGACGCCGATTGGTGCCGAGGTGACAATATATTATAAGGAAGTGATATTGTTATTCCTCCACTTATCTCAAACTTCGCATTATCAGGGAATTGGCCTTATCCACTATTGAGGTGTCAAGACTTGCGAGGTAAATCTGAGTGGTCGCTTCGCTATCGTGGCCCATACCCTCACTAATCACAGACAACGGAATACCTTTCGCTTTTGCAGCTGAAGCCCAGCTGTGGCGGGCAACGTAGAGTGTCAGCGGAATGGACAGACCGATCATCCCTGCTATTGTCTTGAGATTATGATTGATGTTATAGCCCACATTGCGGTATGTGCATCGCTCATTAGTGCCCGGATTTCTGATGATCGGCAGCAGATATTCGCTCTTGTTCTCCCTATACTTGTCAATGATCATCTGCATTTCCTTCGTCCACTCTATGGTGAGTTGCTGGCCTGTCTTGCGCCTGCGATATGTGATATAGCCGTCAGCAAGATCTGATTTCTTGAGAAATGCCATGTCGATAAAGCTCATTCCCCGTAGATAAAAACTCAAGATAAACATATCTCTGGCATAGTCGAGTGGCGCATTGCGCGAGAGATCAAGCACTTTAATCTGCTTGATGATCTTCAGCGGCAATGCACGTTTCACGGTCTTGTCCACTCCCGTATATACATGTCTGAAGGGGTGACGGTTGTCAATAATCTCCTCTTCCACTGCCCTATTGTAGACGGCTCTGAGAATCCGCGTATAGAAAGATATGGTGTTTGGCAATACTCCCCTCATCCTATGCCATGCCTCGTATGCCTCCATAATCTCGGAATCAAGACAATCAAGCATAATGTCCTCGTCATTCCTGAACTTCTTGAAGCTGTTGAGAGTCGCGGTGTAAGTTTCCGACGTCCGAATCTTTCCGTTACGCTTCAGCTTTATGATCATTCCCTCCATATAGTTGAAAAGGGAATATTCATTGACACGACGGTTGAACTCATCCACAACGTCATCGGCAGTGTAGACCAGGCCGTCACTGTCAAATTTCCGGATAATCTTGTTTAACCGTTCCGTGTCCCATCTGATTCTCTCACGAATGGAAAGGAGAATGAGTCTGCGCTCATTTTTATGAGCTACCGTCACCATAGAACGTCGCTCGTCCCACTCCGTGCTGTATACATGATAGTCGGAAAATAACTGCCGTTGCTTTCTCTCGTGAAGAATCTGATAATAGATTGTACCCTCATGCCCGGTCACCGCAGAGGGATTGAACTTTACTTTTATCGAAGCCATAGTATAATCGCTTTTATCAATAATCTAACGATTAGCCGGATTCTTCAGACGCTATCGCGCGTTCTGATATACGGCCCCAAACTCTGCTTCGCCTCTTAATTGAGATGTCTAACCGAAAATCGCATCAGACATAATCAGAGAAAAGAGCCTTGTCTAAATGGTGCAAAAATAGTGATTTTATTTCAGATATGGGACTAAGCACTCAATTTTTTGTTGTTCTCACCTATCGCCGGCAGGACGCGAAAAAGAACGGTATCACCCGCACCGAGATAGCAAAAATCATCACTCACATAGTCTTCTATGCAGGTGAAGCACCGGCAAGAGCGGCTGCCGACAGGTGGTTTTCTCACCTTTAGTTTGTAAATAATTGTCAAAGGCCGGAATCGCAGAGATTCCGGCCTTTGACTATCTTGCAAAATTGTGATTCCCCGAAAATGATGGCGCGCTCACTTGTAACGAGCATAGCCTTAATGATAGGGCCTGATCAGCCTTATTTCACATGGAAAATTTTGCTGACTATCTTCCAGTCAGCACCATCTTTCACCAGAGCAAACATATCGGTGAATTGAGCTTCACCAAACACTGATTCTATTCTTACCATAGCCACATCACCGGCTACGTTGCACTCTGTAATCTCGTAAGACGCAGGATGCTTCCCGGTCTCGTCATAATAATCAAACAGCGCCTGAATGGGCAGGCAGATCAGCGCTCCCTCTTCGGCATGAGAGATTGTGGCACCTTCGGCGAAAGCCGGACGTGCAACCTTGCTGTCGCCTTCCACAGCAGCCTGAACATAAAGGTCGAGAGCCTTGCGTATTCCGGCAAGGTCTTCTGAGGATACGTTTGAATTCATTGCAATTTCTGAATTGCTTTGATTATTGCAGTCTGTATTATTCTCACATTTCGATGCGCAGTTGCAACCGGGAAGAAGGCTCAGCATGAAAAGCACGAACAATGAATAATAAGCCGTCTTCATTTTTTAATCGTATCAGAATTCTGATTGTAGGCTTTGGCCACGCATTTCCATTCGCCTCCGAGCTTGAGGAGCAGCAGATAGTCGGTGAAGTCGATGCGTCCTCCCCAACCCTCTTCAAGAACCCGCACTACAGCTACGGTCTCCTCTACAGCAAGCACGTCGATGCGAGCCTTGAATCCGGCGCCGGCGCCAACAGTGTCTACATTATGATAGAACTGCTCAATCGAGCCATGCTCGAGAGTGCCGTCGAGAATGCCGAAAAGTACGGCATCGTCGGTAAATAGTTCCTTAGCGTAAGTGCTGTTGCCCTCAGCCACACTCCTTACAAATTTTTCGGCGGCCTCAGCCACTGCTTCATATTCCTTGATTCTGTCTCTCATAAGGTATCTTTTGATTGATTTGTGACTGCAAAATTACAACTATATTATAAATCAAACAAGTACCGAAAAATTTTTCATATACTGAAAAATTTTTCGGTACTTAATAGCAACTTACACCGTGTGCAATTCAATTTGTATCACCACTTCTGATAGTGGATATTGTCTTGCTTGAATTTGTCTTTCGGAGCAGGGTCGTCGGCAGGATGCCCCATAGTGATCACGTTGAGAGGTATTATGCTATCCGGGAGTTGGAGCAGACGTGTCACGTCGGGCACTATTTCCTGATTTGGATAGACACCGCACCACACGGCGCCAAGTCCGTAGGCATGAGCCGCAAGCAGGATATTTTCGGTGGCTGCGGAGCAATCCTGCACCCAGTATCCGTTTTCGTTGCCGTCGGCAGTCTTTTTCAGATTTCCGCAGACCACTATAGCTGCCGTGGCAGTTTTGAGATTAAACCAGGGCTTCACAGAGTTGAGCGAGTCGAGCATCTCACGCTCGGTTACGATGATGAAGTCCCAGGGCTGCTGATTCATCGCCGTGGGAGCTGCCATACCCGCCTTTACGAGCAGATTGAGGGTATCAACGGCGATTGGAACATCGTTAAACTTCCTGATGCTTGTGCGCGTCATGATGTTCTCGATCACTGCTTCAGACGCATCTGACTTTCCACATGTGTTTTCATTGCCTCCGCAAGACATGAGCATGCCCATGCAGCCGACGATTGCAGCTAAAAATGCTTTCTTTTTCATTTATGGATATGTTTAGGTGAAATAATATCGTATGATGATAGATTTTACCAACTGTCTGCCGGGCATCAGCGAATGAAATTGGTGAAGTGATCATGCTCCTGCTCCGGCAGCCCTTCAGACTCCTTCTGGGTGTTGATCGCCTTCACGAGAAAGGCCATATTGCGGCCGAGATTGCGCATGGTCTGCAGGCCCTCGAGATCCTGCTCCACCTCTGCTGCTGTGGAACCATGCACCTCGTTCCAGTAAGTGCTCGATGCCACCGGCATGGAATTCATTGTGAAATACTTTATGATCTCATCCATAGCCGAAGTCGAGCCCGCACGGCGCGAAGAGATGACTGCAGCACCCACTTTCATGGTGGTGTTTACGTAGCCTAAAGTACTATAGAACAGACGGTCAAGAAATGCGAGTGCCTGACCGTTGGAGCCTGCCCAGTATACCGGGGTTCCAACCACAATACCATCTGCTTCGGCAAATTTGGGTGCGGTCTCATTGACAATGTCATCGAACACACACCTTCCATTCTTCCTACAGAAATTGCAACTTATACAGCCGCGTATATCCTTATTTCCAATATTGATTCGCTCCACTTCTATTCCATTATCTTCGAGAGTGGCTTCAAGTTCACGAAGAGCGCGGTCTGTGCAGCCGTTAAGTTTAGGACTGCCGTTGAAAGTCAAAATTTTCATATTTCTTTCTGTATTTTCTATATTGGTATATGTCTTCTGTTGAGATTTTCTAAGGGAACAAGATGATGGTGAAGAATGCCATTTCTATAAATAACAATAGGCTGAAATAATCGTTCATAATTCAACCGGAATTAAAAGTTAGTGAGTAACGGGAATGTATCGGATTTTTTAGTAATTTTGCATCATGAATTCTGACAAATTCCAAATCAACCAAATCTGCAGGGGGCGCACATATTGTAATTCTCCCTCAGGTTCTAACACTAAGACTATGAACTGGATAATATTGATATTGGCCGGCCTGATGGAAGTAGCGTTCACATTCTGCCTCGGAAAGACAAAGACTGCCTCGGGGCAAGAACTCGCATGGTGGTGGGTAGGATTTATGGTGGCACTTTCGCTCAGCATGTTCCTGATGGCTAAGGCTGCCGAACGACTTCCTATCGGCACGGTTTATCCCGTGTGGACGGGAATCGGGGCAGTCGGGGCTGTAATTGTAGGTATAATCTTCTTTAACGAGCCTGCCACATTCCGGAGGATATTTTTCATAACGACGCTCATACTTTCTATAATCGGACTCAAAACATTGGCCTGATAACTTGAAAATCAGGCGGGCACGAAAAATTCTGCATATAAAATTAGAAAAAAGATAGATATGGCTTACGAAAAGAAAATACCGGTAGATCTTGATTGTCCGCTACGGCTCACTATGAGCCTTATAGAATCTAAATGGAAATCCTGTATTCTTGACGAACTTCGCTCAGGCGCCGGAATGCGGCCGAGCGAGATTCACAAGCAGCTTCCCGAAGCTACTCCGAGAGTGCTTGACCTGCAACTTAAAGAGATGGTGAAAGATGGCCTTGTGGAAAAGACTATTTTTCCTGAATTGCCTCCACGCTCGGAATATAAGATCACCGAACTGGGCAAGACTTTGCTGCCAATCATAGACATGATGCTCCGCTGGGGCGAGGAGCATTATGATATCTTTGAGAGAAAATACAAAAGCGGCAAAAACGTGGAAAAGTAATTATCTTTCTTAATAATGGTTGCTGAATCAACCATTATAAGTATAAGTGTGTTGTATTAGTATGAAACGGGAAAACTACATCTACGATATGCCCAACACGGGATGTCTGCTCGGAGTAGCCTTCCAGCGTCTTTATTCAAGTCTCGACTCAACTCTGAAGGAGACTATACCCGGGATTGCCGTGCCTGAATATCTCATATTGCGGGTGGTCCATTCTCAGGAAGGTCTTCAGATCAGAGACATCGGTGAGCGGCTTGGTAAAGACAAAGGAGCGATTTCTAGAGGTGTCAGTTCTCTTGTATCAAAAGGATTACTCAAGACAGAGACGGTCAGTCACAAATGCCTCCGCGTCTTTCTTTCCGACAAAGGGAGGGATTTATGGCCAGTAATATTTGAAGTGGCCTGCAAAAAGCAAGAGGAACTGGCTGCCGTGCTCAGCGATGAGGAACTGTCTGAACTGAAAAGAGTTTTACTCAAAATAATAAACCTTAATAATTAAAAAAAGAAAGGCAACACACTATGATGACACTCACAATCTGGAGCGATTTCGCATGCCCCTACTGCTACATCGGCGAGACTCGCCTTGAACGTGCTATTGAAGAACTCGGACTGAAAGATAAAGTGCAGATCGATTATCGCGCATTTGAACTTGACCCCACGGCTCCAAAGGAAGTAATCAGCTCCACTCCGGAGCGATTCGCCATGAAGTATCGCATCTCGCTTGAAGATGCCAAGAAGCAGGTTGACGAAATATCAGCATTGGGCAAGGAACTCGGCATCGATTTCCGCTACTCCACTACGCTTTATTCCAACACACGTGACGCCCACAGGCTTATGAAACTGGCTGAAGCCGAATATGACCGCAATACCGTTGAGAAACTCAACAAGGCTCTTTTCAAGGCCTATTTTGTGGAGAATCTGATTCTGGCCGATCACGATGTGCTGTTGAATAAAACACTCGAAGCAGGCATGGATGAAGCGAAAGTGCGCCAAGTGCTTGACTCGGACAAATATGACGATGAGGTGAGATTTGAAGAGCGTGAGGCAGCAATGCGTGGAGTGCGCGGAGTGCCCTTTATCGTCTTCAACGGAGACTTCGCCGTGCCGGGAGCTATGTCGGTAGACGGCTTCAAATCAGCCCTTCAGCGCGAATTGAAGAAGCAGGAAAACGAACGTGTAGAAGACAATGCCTCAGCCGAGCGCCCGCACCAGTGCGGCCCTGACGGATGCAGACTGCTCTAAAAAAAGGAGGATACAATGATAAAGGAACTGATGGTGAGCGGCGTATATGCAGAAAACACCTACTTTTACATAGACCCTGTCAGCAAAGCGGGCTTCCTTATAGATCCGGGCGCACAGGCGGGATTGATCTACGACGCGATACGGAGCAACTGCTGGATAATTGAAAAGATACTTCTCACTCATGGCCATTTCGATCATTTCGGAGCGGCTGAAATCCTGAGAGAAAAACTGGTGGCACCCATATATATCTACCCCGAAGACAGCAGATATCTTATCGACCCGCAGCTTAACCTCAGCGCCAATACGGGAGACCCCATTACTGTGGCGCATTATGAGGAATTGCACGACGGCGAGATACTCAGGCTGAAGGAGAACAACAGTTTTCAACTGAAAGTGATCCACACTCCCGGACACACACCCGGATCGGTGACTTATTATTCCGAGCGTGAAGGAGCGGCATTTGTGGGAGACCTACTCTATCAACACGGGCCTGGACTCACCAACTTTCCGGGTGGCAACCGTAGGGTGCTTGACGAATCAATCATTAACAAAATTCTCACGTTGCCCGACGACACTCTCCTTCTGTCGGGCCACTCCTCACCCATCACGGTGGCCGAGGAACGCCGTATTTTACTCTAAGACGCCTCAAAAATATATCAATAAGACACTTGCCGGCGGCGAGACCTTCTTCATTTAGTGTAAGGACAAATCATTACTTTTATTTGTGTATTTCGTAAATAATCGTTAATTTTGCAGTCAGAAAACACAATAACTAAACAAGAACAGACATGAAGTTATTAGAAGGAAAGACAGCCCTCGTCACCGGAGCTGCCCGTGGTATAGGCAAGGCCCTTGCCCTTAAATTTGCAGAGGCAGGAGCCAACGTAGCATTCACAGACCTCGTGATAGATGAAAACGGCAAGAAAACCGAAGAAGAAATAGCCGCTTACGGTGTGAAAGCGAAAGGTTACGCATCCAACGCAGCTGATTTTGCACAGACTGAGGAAGTTGTCAAACAGATAAAGGATGACTTCGGCAGCATCGACATACTCGTGAACAACGCAGGAATCACCAAAGACGGACTGATGATGCGCATGAGCGAAGCCCAGTGGGACGCCGTGATCGCAGTCAACCTTAAATCAGCGTTCAACTTCATCCACGCAGTGCTCCCGATCATGATGCGCCAGCGCAGCGGCTCCATCATCAACATGGCTTCGGTGGTAGGCGTTCACGGCAATGCCGGCCAGGCCAACTATGCCGCTTCGAAAGCAGGCCTCATCGCGCTCGCCAAGAGCATCGCACAGGAAGTGGGCAGCCGCGGCATCCGCGCCAACGCTATCGCTCCCGGATTTATCGAGACAGCCATGACCGCTGCCCTTCCCGATGAAGTGCGCGCTGACTGGTGCAAGAAAATACCCTTGCGTCGCGGAGGTCAGGTGGATGATATCGCTAACGTTGCCCTTTTCCTCGCCAGCGACATGTCGAGCTATGTCACCGGCCAGGTGATACAGGTAGACGGCGGTATGAACATGTAAGCCATACGCTGCGCAATGAATTATGCCATTATAGTCGCCGGAGGGGTAGGAAGCCGCTCCGGCGATTCTCTTCCGAAGCAATTCCACCAGATAGTGGGCAAGCCCATGCTCTGGTGGACGCTCCGCGCTTTTCATGAAGAAAATCCGGCTACGAGACTCATAGTTGTGATGCACCCTGATTATATCTCCCATTGGAAAGAGATATGCGGAGCAGACTGCACACCCCACGCTGTGACACCCGGCGGGGCCACACGCTCCGAGTCGGTGATGGCCGGACTGAAGCTGATACCCGACGAGGGAGAGGGTCTGGTGGCGGTGCACGATGCCGCGCGCCCGCTCGTGAGCAGACGTCTGATAGGCGACGGATGGAAGTATGCGGAGCTGCACAAGGCTGCCCTTCCGGCAGTGCCGGTGGCCGATTCCCTGCGAAAAGGCACGAGTGCCGACAGCATACCAGTTGATCGGTCTGAATACTTCGCGGTCCAGACTCCGCAGGTGTTCGACAAGAATGTGCTTAAAGCAGGATATTCCCACTTCAGGCAGGCCGGGGAGACCATCAATTTTTCGGACGACGCCACGCTGATTCAGCAATATGGTGTAATGCCATTCGCCTACGAGGGCGACCCGAGAAACATCAAGGTAACTTACCCCGGAGATTTCCGGATAGCCGAAGAAATATTGAAAGAAAAAAGATGACACCTGTCTACGAAGACAATCACATAATAATAATCAGGAAAGAAGCAGGCGAGATCGTGCAGGGCGACAAGACCGGCGACGAACCTCTCAGCGAGATAGTGAAAAAATATCTCAAGGAGAAATACAACAAGCCGGGCAATGTATTCTGCGGCGTTGTCCACCGCATAGACCGTCCGGTGGCAGGACTCGTCATATTCGCCAAGACCTCAAAGGCGCTCGCTCGCCTCAACGCGATGCTCCAGAATGGTGAGATTCACAAGACTTACTGGGCCCTCGTGGAAGGGAAGCGAAAGGAGCCTGAGGGTGAGATAGAATCATGGCTTCTTTCAGACGGTCGCATGAACAAGACTCGCATAGTGGATAAGGATGTGCCGGGGGCTAAACTGTCGAAACTGCGCTACCGCACAATCGCCGTGGGCGACCGTTACACCCTGCTTGAAGTTACGCTGCTCACGGGCAGAAAACATCAGATCAGGGCCCAGTTGGCAGGCACCGGCAACCCAATAAAGGGAGACCTCAAATATGGTGCGAAGCGGTCGAATCCCGGAGGGGGCATATCGCTGCTTGCAAAACGCATCGAGTTCACGCACCCCGTCAGCAAAGAGCATATCGAGGTCGAGACAGATCCGCTCCCCGAGATGAATTTGGTGATGTGAAAAGATTTTATTAACTTTGTGGAGTTATAACAAATTCAGCATCATTTAAGTGGCACTAAAGACGAGAGAAAGATTCATAGAGGTGGCTCGGCAACTTTTCGCAAGGAAAGGTGTTGAGAACACCACCATGAACGATATCGCTTCCGCTTCCGAAAAAGGGCGTCGCACAATCTACACTTATTTCAAAAGCAAACGCGACATCTACAATGCCGTAATCGAGCGCGAGACAGACATAGCACTTTCCCAGTTGCGCACGATAGCCGCGAAGCCAATTCCTGCCGATGTGAAAATTCGTGAGTATATCGAGGCGCACTTCGAGACAATGCAGCAGGTGGTATCGCGCAATGGCTCGCTGCGTGCATGGTTTTTCCGCGACGTAAGAAAAGTGGACCGGGCACGCAAAATTGTAAGCAGAAAAGAGACCATACTGCTCCAGCAGATACTGATGGAAGGAGTGGAGGAAGATATTTTCGAAATTGAGAATATCGCAAGGACGGCTCTTGTCATCACCAAGACGCTTCAGGGTCTTGACGTGCCCTATATCAAGGATGATATGGCCGAGTCGGGAGCTGACAAAGATGATCTTTGTCGCACTCTGGTGTCGATTCTCCTGCAGGGGCTTCGCAAGCGCATCTGATTTTTTAATATTGAGAATCAGACGAATGCAATTTAGCCGAGATTTTGTTAAGATTTTTTAACACTAAAAGTATTGACAACGCGTCCAAAATGTTGTAATTTTGTAGTCGCAATCACACCGCGGGATGGAGCAGTGGTAGCTCGTTGGGCTCATAACCCAAAGGTCGCAGGTTCGAGTCCTGCTCCCGCCACAACAACAAGACTTCCGATATTCCTTTCGGAAGTCTTTTTTTGTATATTCCTGAACGATTCCTGACTGGAATCAGTTATATTAGATGATGATATAATCGAGAATTACTGGCACAAACTGTATTTTCGGTGCATAGTATCTTCATTTACTGCAGACGTGGCTCGCCACGTCCCTACTTTATAATTTATTCACTATGTAAACGTAGGGACATCGCGTGCGATGTCTGCTGAAAGATGTAGGGAATGCACCATTCTTCCGGTTTGATCCGAATTTATAATGATTACAACCCTTTGAATTGAGGGAGCAAGACTATGAGAGAAAAAGAATTTTTAGGGAATATTGAAAAACTCGGCATTACCGAGATTAACGATATGCAGCGGCGCACTATGTCGGCTGCCTCAGAAACTAAAGAAATCATACTGGTGGCCCCTACAGGCTCAGGCAAGACTGTAGCGTTTACGCTGCCTATGCTGAAATGGCTCAATCCCCCGACTGGCCGCGTACAAGCTGTCATAATAGCACCATCGCGTGAGCTGGTGATCCAGATTGCAGGAGTGGTGCGTGAACTTGCTTCGGGATATAAGGTGAGCGCCCTCTACGGCGGCCATAATGTGGAAGACGAGGTGAACACGCTCAGCGTAACTCCCGACATCATCGTAGCAACTCCCGGTCGCCTTCTCGACCACCTGAAGCGCGGCAACGTAGACCCCACTCCTACCCGCATACTGATTCTCGACGAGTATGACAAATCGCTTGAACTCGGATTTGAGGACGACATGCGCAAGATATTCAACCGCCTGAAGAATGTAAGCCGTTTCATACTCACATCCGCCACCCGCAGCGATGTGCTCCCCTCTTTCTTGCACCTTGATAGCGCTATGGAGATCGACTTCTCGGAGCGAGCCGGTGACGTGAGAAAGAGAATGAAGGTGTATCGTGTGGACACTGAGAAAGACAAACTGGAATCGCTTCTTGCCCTGCTGCGCTCCATCACAGACGGAGATATCCCCGACAAGAGTATTATCTTCGTCAATCATCGAGAGAGTGCGGTGAGGGTGGCAGATTTCCTGAAGAAGCATAAGGTGGCATGCGCGCTCTATCACGGAGAGCTTGACCAATTCCAGAGGGAAGACGCCATCTCCATGTTCAACAACGGATCCGCACCGATTCTGATAGCCACAGACCTTGCTGCCCGCGGCCTCGACATACGCGGAGTGAGCAATATAATTCACTATCACCAGCCGCTCACACCGGAGACATATACCCATCGAAATGGCCGCACGGCACGAGTGGAGGCTTCAGGCGACATATTTATTCTTACCGGCCCTGATGAGGAGGTTAAGACATTTGTGGAGATCGACGGCAACTATCGGGTAAATCCCGATGCAAAATCCGCTCTGCGAAGCGACAAGGCCACCATCCGCATAAGCGCCGGCCGAAAAGAAAAACTCTCAAAGGGTGACATTGTAGGTTTCCTATGCAAGGAAGGTGGCCTGGAAGCTGCTGAAGTAGGCCCTATAACCCTATCTGATCATCATGCACTCGTAGCAGTGCCTTCCGACAAAGCAAAGCGGCTTATCAAAGATTTGGAACCTAAGAAAATCAAAGGCAATCGGCGCAAGCTGACCCTTCTTTAATTTCAATTAAGACAAGCCTTTACTATTATATGCCCCAGAATTGAAATTACGATTGATATTAATATTATTATTAGTAATTGCCATCCCCACTTGTATTTCTTAAAATAGAGTTTACCTATCAGAGTTCCTAAAGCAATGCTTATTGCTATTATCATATCAGATATTCCTTCATTCATAGGCAGATACAAATTTATAAGACCCACGATTTTACAATCGCGGGTCTTTCTGTAATTGGTGGATTAGAATTTATCAGTCGTTCTTGCGAAGTGCGATCTCTTCGGGTGTAAGTTCGGGATCTGTACCCCAGTTCTGCTGAGAGAGACGCACATAGTTGTTGTAGCGCCACTTAGCATTTTCCTCACAAGCCTTGAAGAGCTCATCGGCTGCATCCGGACACATCTTCTTCACAGAAGCGAAGCGAACCTCACCTGCGAGGAAGTCCTGGAACTTGCTCCAGTCGGGAGCCTTGCTGTCGAGAGTGAAGGGGTTCTTGCCTTCTTCCTCAAGAGCGGGATTGTAGCGCCAGAGATGCCAGTAGCCGCAATCCACAGCCATTTTCTCCTCACGCTGGCTCTTGCCCATACCGGCCTTCAGACCGTGGTTGATACAGGGAGCGTAAGCGATGATGAGCGACGGGCCGTCGTAAGCCTCAGCCTCACGGATAGCCTGCAGGGTCTGGGCATTGTTGGCGCCCATAGCGACCTGAGCTACATATACATATCCGTAGGTTGTGGCCATCAGGCCGAGATCTTTCTTACGGATACGCTTGCCGGCAGCGGCAAACTTGGCGATAGCGCCGATCGGAGTTGATTTGGAGCTCTGACCACCGGTGTTGGAGTAAACCTCGGTGTCAAGAACGATGATGTTCACGTTCTTGCCTGAAGCGATCACATGGTCAAGACCGCCGTAACCTATATCGTAGGAAGCACCGTCGCCGCCAATGATCCACTGGCTGCGCTTTGCAAGGAACTTCTGATTGTTGATTACGGTCTTGCAGAGATCGCAGTCGCACTTGGCAGCAGCCTCAACGAGAGCCTTGCCTGCAGCGCGCGACTCCTTGGCGTCTTCGCGCACTTCGAGCCACTTGGCAGCGGCAGCCTTGATCTCATCTGAGCAGCAATCGCAGGTCTGCATCTTCTTGCAGGTATCCACGAGGCGTTCGCGCATCTTCTCGTATGCGATATACATGCCGAGGCCGAACTCGCAGAAGTCCTCGAAGAGTGAATTAGCCCATGCCGGACCCTGACCCTCTGCATTGGTGGTGTAAGGAGTAGAGGGCACTGAGCCTGAGTAGATAGAGGAGCAACCGGTAGCGTTTGCCACAATCTCATGGTCGCCGAACAGCTGGGAGATGGTCTTCACGTACGGAGTCTCGCCGCAGCCTGCGCATGCACCTGAGAACTCGAAGAGAGGCTTAGCATACTGGCTCATCTTCACATTCTGCTGAATGTTGACGAGATCCTGCTTGCTTGTTACGTTCTTAGCAAGATATTCCCAGTTCTTAGCCTGACCTTCCTGAGTCTCGAAATGCTTCATCTCAAGAGCCTTCACGCCCTTCTTGCCGGGGCAGACATCAGCACAGTTGCCGCATCCGAGGCAGTCGAGCACGTCAACCTGCTGCACGAAGCGGAGACCTTCAAGTCCCTTGCCGATTGCGGGCAGAGTGTGATCCTCGCCGAAGGGAGCTGCAGCCATTTCCTCGGGAGTAAGGAGGAACGGACGGATAGCAGCGTGAGGACAAACGTAGGAGCAGATATTACACTGGATACAGTTCTCAGGATTCCATTCGGGAACGAAAGCAGCTACGCCGCGCTTCTCGTATGCGGCTGTACCCTGCTGCCATGTGCCGTCTTCGATACCCTTGAACGCGCTTACGGGAAGCAGGTCACCGTCCTGGGCATTGATGGGGCGCACCACATTGGTGATGAACTCCGGCTCGTCGCGCTTCACGGGAGCGTCGTCAGGAAGTTCAGCCCATGCGGGATCAACTTCGAGCTTCTTGTATTCACCGCCACGGTCAACGGCTGCATAGTTCATGTTGACGATGTTATCGCCCTTCTTGCCGTAAGACTTCTTGATGAATTTCTTCATCTGCTCCACAGCGAGATCTACAGGGATAACCTCGGTGATGCGGAAGAATGCAGACTGCAGGATGGTGTTGGTGCGGTTGCCAAGACCGATTTCCTGAGCTATCTTCGAAGCATTGATATAGTAGAGCGTGATATTGTGCTTAGCCAGATACTTCTTAACCTTATTGGGGAGGTTGGCAGCGAGTTCCTCGCCTTCCCAGATAGTATTGAGAAGGAATGTGCCGCCGTCCTGCAGACCACGGAGCACGTCATACATGTGCAGGTAGGCCTGAACGTGGCAAGCCACGAAGTTGGGAGTGTTCACGAGATATGTGCTGCGTATGGGCTGATCGCCAAAGCGCAGGTGAGAGCAGGTGAAGCCACCCGACTTCTTGGAGTCGTAGCTGAAGTAAGCCTGACAATATTTATTGGTGTTCTCACCGATGATCTTGACAGAGTTCTTGTTGGCGCCCACTGTGCCGTCAGCACCGAGACCGAAGAACTTAGCCTGGAACATACCCTCGTCGCCTA
>CAYPGW010000057.1:0-14465 GCA_964410515.1 uncultured Sangeribacter sp.
AAGCTCATCGAAGCCGCCGGCCTGGATATTACGCCTAACAATGGGATTTTATAGTCTAAAATACGCCGGATTTCAATTGTTGGATCTGCCATGGCCTACGGAAGTATTGCAAAATATGGGGGAAGAATTGGTGCGATTAAAAGTTACATTGTCGTACTATGTTGACCCAGCTCCTGGAAAGCGGGGACGCCTAAACCGCTATCGGTACCATAATGCTTCTCTGAATTTTGATTTAAAGGCTCCGACTGAATCGATAGATAGTTTTGTTGCCAGACATAACAAATTAGAAACTGCACAGAATACAGCTACTACAGCTGCTTCAAGATGGGAAATAGGTATTAGAAAAAGGCAATCTGGAACTATACAATCGGACTGGCTTGAATGTACCGCCGCAGAATTAGCTGAATGTGGACAAATCATGATATATCCTGGACCCGGCTGGTGGAAGGAGCAAAAGTTTGATAAAATAGAGAATCTAATTAAATATGCGCTTGTTGTTTCAATAGAAACAACAGAAACCCCTATTTACGGAGAGATCGCTCAGATTATAGCAAATAAGATACAGACTCAGATTCAAGTTTAGTATCACGATATTTTAATTCCTTCGACTTTAAGGATCAATAAGAGAGATTTCAAAAACAGCAATATAAAAACACATGGAACGCTATTTTTACATTCCAAGGAGCATTTTACACTAAAACGATCATAGCTTTCGTATTGCTTTACTTGAATTGATTAATGAATATAGTGAGCTTTCTGAAGTGAGAGAAGAAAAAACGAGTTCGTCGGAGATGGAAGCGATGTATTCATTTCGTTTTTGGCAGAGGTGGCGATAGGTCATAGTTGACTTTGAGTTGTTGTGTGAGATGAAAAGCACTCAAGCTTCAGTGTAGTCATCACTAAATTTATCAATCCCTCATGAGGTAAAAATTGGAATCACTTTTATTTTTAATTGAGATAATCTATACTGATTAATACCCAAAGAAACTAATATTCAGAGTTAATTCTAAATAAAATCATCTGTAAACAACAAAGATTTTCTCTATGATAATAAATATTTGAAATATTTAGACACTCGAAATAGCTCAGATGATAGTGTACTAATACTTTAGCTTTAAGGAATTTTTGAAAGTCACCTTCATCAAGTTTATATGGCTTTCAAGTTGGTTGATTTTATTATCTTTATCCTGTTTAGACAAATTACTTGTTTTAATAAAAGCCTTATTCCGATCGATAACGCAATCAAAAGCATCATCAATAGTCTTTTCCTTAATTTCTACATCTAATCCAAGACTCCCATCATAAATAAAATTTATGAGCTCTATAAGAGCCGGAAGTTTTTCAATTGCTGAAGCCGAATCTTCTCTTGCTGCTTCAAGACTTTGTTGTTCGTTATAATATGTATAAATTCGTTCCATATAATTAGAATGATAATATGCTTTAGATAATATATCTATAGGTAATGACGTTAGCCATACATTATACTTTTAGGTGTTTATCCAATTTTACTTTTTCAATTAATCCATTAGGAAATTCAAATGTTAATTGTTCTCTATTAAAAAATGGTGTTGCTTGGTGAACTATTCTATGATATGAAGGAGAAAGTATTATAATGTTTGATGTGTCATTATTTAGACTTTTAGTGAAAGGAATAATATGGTGAGCTTCAACACATGTTATCCCATATTTTTCTCCAATTTGTTCTCCTGTCATTTGACAACGATATCCATATAGCAGTTTTAAAGTATCACCTATAGATCGGTCAAGTTGTCGGATTCTTTGTATACGTGATAATTCTTTTATAGATGCTGTTTTATCCTCAATTGGAGTAACCATTTCAAATTCTTCTTCTGTAATGCCTTGAAAGGACTTTTGAAGTTCCTCAAAACTATTAGAGGTTGGGTTACATTCAAGAATAAAAATGCCATTTACAGGAGTACCATAGAATATTACATGACTATTGTATTCTTTGGGAAGATGAATTTGTTTACGAGGTCCAATAATAGTTCTTTCGTTCAGCAAAAAATTATATTCATTACGAAATATAGTTTGCAGTCTTTTTGCTATAGGAGATTTAGGAGTATATCTTATCTGTAATAGATCTGGATGTCCAGAGTAACGTTTCTGATCAAAATTAATATTATATAATTTTGCGTTAAAAGCCTCATCGCCAATCAATATTTCTACTGATAAATTATCTCCACGATGAATCTCACCACACATAGAATAAACTAATGGATGGAAGATGACTGGAATATGGAAACCATTAGTAAGTAGCGAAAGATCAACAGGTCTTTTAAGAAGAAACGTGTTCATTGTTTTGTGCCATTTCTAAAGAATATATTTAACATCATTACTGATTAATAATCCTCACGAAAGAACATTTATTGTCAAAGGTGGGCTGGCGAGTGCAAAATTACGTAAAATTTTGGAATAATCCTACGTTGCCATCAAAAAATCACTTCTTTTTTAAAGAAATACATGATGGACACGAGGTTTATAATGGGTCGGGCTATATAGATTCTACAGCAGACAGAGAATAGATTCTACAGCAATGCAGAGAATAGTTTCTATACAATGCAGGGAATAGACTTTACACAGGCAGGGGAGAGGGGATTATTTGCCGGTGATGAGGCCTTTCAGTTCGTGGAGCATGGTGAGCGACTGCATGGGTGTGAGATTGTCGATGTCGAGATTCAGGATGCGGTCGCGTATCTGACTGAGCAGCGGATCGTCGAGCTGAAAGAAACTGAGCTGATAACCGTCGCGCTGGTTGGCTATCTCTCCCAGTTTTCCTTTTGCCACGCCGTCTACGGGGTTTGAGGGATTGTTGCGTGCCGCTGATTCCAGACGCTCGAGCACCTGATTGGCGCGTTTCACTATCGAGGGGGGCATTCCCGCGAGTTTGGCCACATGAATACCGAAGGAGTGTTCCGAACCTCCCTCCACAAGCTTGCGCAGAAACACTATCTTCCCTTTTATATCCTTCACCGAGACGCTCCGATTGTGGATTCTGCCGAAAGATTTCGCCATCTCGTTGAGTTCATGATAGTGAGTGGCGAAAAGTGTCTTGGGGGCCACCACGCCGTTTTCATGTATATATTCCACTATCGACCATGCTATCGAGATGCCGTCGTAGGTTGAGGTGCCTCTGCCCAGTTCGTCAAAGAGAATGAGCGAGCGGGCGCTCATATTGTTGAGTATGGATGCGGCCTCGCTCATCTCCACCATGAATGTGGACTCGCCGGAAGAAATATTGTCGCTGGCTCCCACACGTGTGAATATTTTGTCTACTATGCCTATGCGGGCTGACTCCGCAGGCACGAAGCCCCCCATCTGGGCGATTATCACGATGAGTGCTGTCTGCCGCAGCAACGCCGACTTACCGCTCATGTTGGGGCCGGTGATCATGATAATCTGATCTTTCTCGCAGTCGAGGTGTATGCTGTTGGCTATATATGCCTCGCCGGGCGGGAGAGTGCGCTCAATCACCGGGTGGCGTCCTTCCCTGATGTCGAGTGTAAGCGAATCGTCTACCACCGGGCGCACGTAATTGTTAGCCGCGGCCACAGCAGCCATGCTCAGGATGAAATCAGTCTCCGCAGCAGCCGTGGCTGAAGCCTGCATGAGTGAAATGGCTTCGGTGAGCCTGTCGAGCAGACGCGCATATATCTCGCTCTCGAGCTGCAATATTCGGTCGCCGGCCGTGAGTATCTTCTGTTCGAAATCTTTCAGTTCCTCGGTGATATAACGCTCGGCGCTCACAAGGGTCTGCTTTCTTATCCAGTCGGCCGGCACCTTATCCTTGTGTGTGTTGCGCACTTCTATGTAGTAGCCGAATACATTGTTATAGCTTATCTTGAGCGATGTGATGCCGGTGCGCTCAATCTCGCGGCTGCAAATCTCGTCGAGCGCCTCGCGGGCGTTGCGGTGCAGGTTGCGGTATTGGTCAAGTTCCTCCGACACTCCCGGCGCTATGGTTCCCCCTTTGGCAATCGCCACCGGCGCATCGGGCGAGATAGTGGTGCGGATAAGGCGAATATAGGGATCGAGCTGCTTCATGTTTTCGGCAAGCGCCTTCATCTCGGGGCAATCGCATCCGACGAGCGCATTCTTCATGCGCATACACCCCTCCATGGCTCCAGCCAGAGCAAGAAGGTCGCGCGCGTTTGCCCTGCGGTTGGCAAGGCGTCCTATCATACGCTGCATGTCGCCTACTGCCTGCAGGCAATGATGTATGAAGTCGCGGCAGTCCGTATCCCTGAAGAAGAAATCCACCATCGTATGGCGCCGGCCTATCTCTTCGGCATCGAGCAGAGGCATGCAGAGATTGGCAGCAAGCATTCGCGCTCCCATCGGGGTCACCGTGTGATTGAGCACATCAAAAAGCGACATACCCCTGTCGCCTCCTCCCGTACGCGTCAGCTCGAGATTGCGCAGCGTGAACGGATCCATTCTCAGATAGCGGTCACGATCTATGCGCGAGAGGGCCGTGATGTGCGACGTATTGTTATGGCCCGTAATGTCGAGATAATAGAGCAGACTTCCGGCCGCTATCAGGGCCAGAGGCAGATCGTCGAGCCCGAAACCTTTCAACGTCGCGGTCTGAAACTGCTTCAGCAGGCGAGTGCGGGCCGAATCTTCAGTGTAGACCCAGTCTTCCATATCGAACACCGGCCCTTTCCATGAGATATATTCGCGGCAGGCATCGCGCGTGCCGCTCATGCGCAGCAACTCTTTCGGCGCGAAGGTGGAGATAATCTTTTCTATGTCTTCCGGTTTTGCTTCAGTGGCGAGAAACTGGCCCGTAGTGATGTCGAGGAAGGCAATTCCTGCCCGCAGCACCTTTCCGCTGCGATTCCGCATAAAATGAACACCGGCGAGAAAATTATTTTCCACGCCGCTGATAGAGGCGTCGTTGGTGTTGACACCGGGAGTCACCAGTTCGGTAATGCCCCTCTTCACGAGCTTCTTGGTGAGTTTCGGATCTTCGAGCTGCTCGCATATAGCCACCCTCTTTCCGGCCCTTACGAGTTTGGGAAGATAAGTGTCGAGGGCATGATGGGGAAAGCCCGCCAATTCCACCGACTGTGCCGATCCGTTGGCACGCCGCGTAAGTGTGATTCCCAATATCGAAGATGCAGCTATGGCATCGTCTGAAAAGGTTTCATAAAAATCGCCTACCCTGAAAAGGAGTATCGCATCGGGATGCTTCTTTTTCATCTCGAGATACTGCTTCATGAGTGGGGTTTCTACTATCTTAGCCATTATTGTCGGTTGAGGGTTGCGAGTGGAGATTTGAGACTTAAAATTCTGAATTTCTCATTTAAGAGGGAAGAGAGACAGCATCCATGTAGACATAGCCACATATATCAGCAATCCCACCACGTCGTTCATAATCTGGATGAAGGGGCCGGTGGCGAGTGCAGGGTTTATTTTCAATTTTTCGAGTGTAAGAGGCACGAAAGTGCCGAAAACAGTAGCGAATATCACCACGCAGAAGAGCGATGCGGCCACTGCAAACGAGACGGCATACATGTGAGGCTGCGTACACAACACATATATCAGCACCACCCCGCTTATCACCACTGCGTTGAGAAGGGCAATCAGCACCTCGCGCCCTATCTGCTTCCAGGCGTCCTTTATATCAAGACGTCCGTTGGCAAGGCCCTGCACCACTATGGCCGATGCCTGCACGCCCACGTTTCCGCCCGTGCCGCCGATGAGAGGAATGAAGATGGCCAGCGCGGTGACGGCGGCTATCTGGGCCTCGAAGCCGGTAAGTATAACTGAATTTATGATACCTCCTATGATGCCTATAAGGAGCCACGGAATGCGTGCCTTGGTCTGGGCGAAGACGGAATCGTCCACATCCACATCTGAAGATATACCTGATGCCAGCTGATAGTCGCGTTCCGACTGCTCGCGCACCTCATCCATGATGTCGTCTACGGTAATCTGCCCGGCAAGGCGCCCTATGGAATCTACCACAGGCATGGCTACAAGGTCGTACTTCTCAAAGTCGATGGCCACCTCATCTATAGGAGTGTCGGTGTGCACCTTCACGGGGTCGGTCTGCATCACATGCTTGATCTTCGACACGCTCGGATCAGTGATCATCTTCTTCAGCGGAAGGATACCTTTAAGGCGGTTGTCGTCGTCCACCACATAGACGTAGTAGATCTCATCGAGGTCGGCAGCCTGACGCCGCATTTCCTTGAGGCATTCGGGCATCGACCAGTTCTCATTGACGGCTATGTATTCCGTGCCCATGAGGCCGCCCGCCGTGTCTTCGTCATACTGGAGAAGATCGACGATGTCGCCTGCCTGCTCCATGTCGTCGATGTGCTGGATCACCTCCTCACGGTCTTCCTCGTCGAGTTCCTGAATAAGGTCTACGGCATCGTCAGTGTCGAGCTTGTCAATGAATTCGCCGATCTGTTCCGGCTCCATGTGCTCGAGAAGTTTCTTTCGATCCTCCTCGTCGAGCTCCATGAGCACGTCGGCCTTCTTTTCCTTATCCTCTATAAGGTTGAAAAGATATTCTGCCTGCTTCAGCGAAAGTTCGCGCAATAATTCCGCGATGTCGGCAGGATGCAGGTCGGCAATCTCATTTTTAATCCCTTCCGCATCTCCCGAATCGGCCATGCTCTCTATTTTCTCAATATCTTCCTCCGTGAATTCCTTCATGATGGCAAAGATAATATTTTTTCTTCATTCCACCAAGCAAGCACCGAGAAATAACTCAACTTTAGCAGGCTAAGGTTGAGGTGTGAAAGATACACTACGGAATGCGGTCGACCCATACGTAGACGTAGGTCTGCACCCCGTAGGAATTGCGCCATTGCATCCAGAGTGTGTCGCGGTTGGTAAACCAGTAGTTCATCGTCACCGGATTGTCATATTCATACTTAATATTGATCTGCAGCGATGAAGTGCCGCTGACCGACCGCTGACACCAGTAGGCAAGATTCTCATCTTCAAGATAACCACGGTCATAATAATAATACATGCCGCGTCCGTTGCCGTAGAACTGCATATAGTTCACCTGATCGCGCCTCACCTGCTCCCCGTTGATCTGATAAAGTTGCCAGCATCCGTCAAGATCACGGTCATAGAAAGTATCATTCCATCCGTATGGGGGTTCCGGATCCCACGATGTGTCTACATATCCGCAACCTGAAAACAAAATGGCCAGCGACGCCACAAACGCGATACCTAATGATCGGAGTATACCTTTCTTCATAATCTTCATTTTTAAAAGTGGTTTGAAATCATTACGCCGCAATGCCCCTAATTGTTCATTGCATGTGCCATTACAAGCATAGCCATCCCGGCAGAGACAGCCACATTAAGGCTATGCTTCACTCCGTGCATAGGTATTTCAAGTATGCGGTCGGCCATATCCACTATGCTCTGATCCACACCATTCACTTCATTGCCCACCACAAGCAGGTAAGACTCGCCCCCGGCAGCCCTGAAATCCATCAGATCCATACTGCCGAAAGCCTGCTCGAGCACACATATCTTCCAACCCTCAGCCTTGAGGCGAAGGCACTCTTCACGCGCATCCTTCACTTGCCTCCATCTCACCGATTCCTCCGCTCCGAGCGAAGTCTTCTGTATCTCCTTATGCGGAGGCACACCCGTGATGCCCGCCATTATTACCTCCTCAATAAGGAAGGCATCTGACGTGCGGAGTATTGAGCCCACATTGTTCATGCTCCTCACATTGTCGAGAAGCACGCGGAAAGGGAGCTTTTTAATACTTCTGTATTCCTCCACGCTGCAGTTGGTGAGCTGCGCGAGGTTTTTCTTGATGTTCTCCATCTTCAGGCCTCGTCAGCTCATCGCCAGCATTCTCTCGATAGGACGCAGAGCCTTCTCCGCAATATCAGCATCCACCTCTATTTCGGGCTTGCCGTCGCGCAGGGCATCGCGGAGCTTCTCAAGAGTCACCATCTTCATATAGTCGCACTCGTTGCACTGGCATTCCGCATCTTCGGCCGGCGCGGCTATGAATGTCTTTTCCGGACACTGATTGCGCATATCGAAAAGAATACCGCTCTCAGTCACCACTATATATTCCCCGGCATCGTCGTTGCGTGCGAAGTCGAGCAGAGCGGCCGTGCTTCCAACCTTATCGGCTATAAGCTGCAGCGGACGCCTGCATTCGGGATGCACGAGCACCTTTGCCCCGGGATGCTCCTTTTTAAGGTCGATGATCGCCTGGAGAGAAAAGCGGTCGTGAACATGGCAGGCACCGTTCCATAGCAGCATCTTTCGGCCGGTGACACTATTTATATATTCACCCAGATTATGATCAGGTCCGAATATGATTTTCTCATCTTCCGGAAGGGCCTCCACTATCTTGCGGGCATTGCCCGAAGTCACCACTATGTCGGTGAGAGCCTTCACCGCGGCAGAAGTATTGACATAGCTTATCACGGTGTGATCCGGATGGGCGGCTACGAATTTCTCAAATTCCTCAGGGTCGCAGCTGTCGGCCAGCGAGCACCCGGCGGCGGCATCGGGGATGATGACCGTGCGGTCGGGGCAGAGTATCTTTGCCGTCTCGCCCATGAAATGCACGCCACACATCACTATCACGTCGGCATCAGTCTCCGCAGCCTTGCGCGCAAGCGCAAGCGAGTCTCCGATGAAGTCGGCCACTTCCTTCACCTCGTCGCGCTGATAATAGTGAGCCATGATTACTGCGTTTTTCTCTTTCTTGAGTCGACATATTTCCTCGGCAAGCCGGGCATTGCCGGAAGATGATGAAGGGGTGATTTTCGACACCATTTGTTATTATGTTTTTAAGTTTTAAAAATATTTTTAAAATTAAATATAATCAACAATAGCAACAACAGGTGTAGATAACGGTAGATTACTTTTCTCCTAAAAATTTGGAAATCTCGGTTATTGAATCATAAGAAATACTTATCTACATGCTGCCTGAGTCCAAACTGTTGATTTTCCTCGCAGATGCGGAGGTTGTCTACACGCTGTAGACAATTGCAAAGTTAATAAATATTTGGCAAAGGAGTGTAGAAACTGGGCAAAAAACAGAAGAAAAAAGGGGGCTTTGGTGAATAAAAACAGAAGAATTGAGTAAATAATTCCGCATGCAGGTATGCTTCTCAGATGTTGGTGAAAAATGAGAAGTAATGTTTTCAACACTTCAGTGCCTTCTTTCTTCGACTTTTCTACAGTTATCTACAGGTTATGAACACAGCGATGTAAATGCGGTGTGAGGCCGTGATTAATAAGTATCAGTAGTGGAAAGCGGAGCCGCCGAGAAATTCCCTGAGCAGCGATGTGCGGGGAATCTGATCTACGGGAATGGGATCGAAATATTCGAGAAATTTAAGCAGCCGGTAGGCATTGTCATATTGCTCCACGTTGTGCGGCACCTGGCGCAGAAGCGGTTCGGCATATTCCTTCATCACTCCCAGTTCGAAGAGCAGGGAGGAATTGAAAGTGGCGTCGGCATTCTCCTGATAGGGGAATATCCATTTTTCCTCGCCGCGCCTCACGGATGGCCATCGCCGTATGGTGTCGAGTGCCGACGTGTGCCTGTAGCGGTAGTCGCGCACTATGCGTCGCAGCAGGCGATTGTCGTTTGGTGAGATCCAGTTGTGGTCGTCGATGGCAAGAGTGGTGAGAGCCGACACGTAGACCTTGAAGATTGATGAGAGGTCGATGTCTGACACAAGTTCGGGGTTCAGACCATGTATGCCTTCCATAATTAGCACGTCGGAGGGTTCCATCTTCAGAGGTTTTTCTTTGGGAATACGGCGTCCGAGTTCAAAACTGTAGGTGGGAAGGTTGATGGTCTCTCTGGCCAGCAGGCGCGTGAGGTCGGTATTGAGTTGCGCGAGGTCGAGCGCGTGGAGGTTTTCATAGTCATAGTCTCCGGTCTCGTCGCGCGGGGTCTTATCCCGATCTACGAAATAGTCATCGAGAGAGATCATTTTCGGAGTGATGAGCCGGGTCATGAGCTGCACGGCAAGCCGCTTGCATGTAGTGGTCTTTCCCGAAGAAGAGGGCCCTGCGAGCATAACTATTTTTGCTCCGCGCTCCACTATCTCATCCGCTATCCTTGCTATCTGACGCTCGTGCATAGCCTCGGCTACGGTGATGAGGTCTCCGGCGCGCCGCTCGCGCACGGCATGGTTGAGCTGGCCCACATTGCGCACTCCCACCACTTCGTTGAAGTGCATGTAGTCGGTGAAGGCCTTAAACATCTTGTCCTGCTGTTCAGGCTTCAGAGGCATATCCTGATTTTTAGGATCCTTGCCCATCAGGATGAAGCCGTCGGCGTAGGGGTGCAGGGCAAAGACCGGGGCATATCCCGTGGAGGGAGGAAGTGCTCCATAATAGGTGTCGGCGAGGTCGAGCAGTGTGTAGTAGGTGGTGTAGAGCTGCGATGTGGTCTCGAAAAGGAGCACCTTGCTGTCGAGGTGCTGCTCCTTGAGTTTAGGGAGCACATCGGCTGTGAGACTCTCATGCCTTTCAAAAGGAATATCTGCTGCGGCAAGCTCATGCATCCTATCCTCGAGTCTTTTCACCATCGCGGCGTCGGGCACTACGGGAGAATTTGAATCGAGCGGGCGGATGCGGCAGAAGTAGCCGCGGAATATGGCATGCTCTATGCGCAGCTGGCTGCCGGGAAACATCTCGGTCACCGCCTTATACAGCATGAAGCACAGGGCCCGGGTGTATACCCTTCGCCCGCTTTCCGACACATCTGATAGATATTCCACCTGCTTTGGAGAATAGATGGAAAACCTCAGGTCTTCCGTCTTATTATTGACGCGGCAGCAGATTGGCCTGAAACCGGGCTGCACTTTGCCTTCATCTATGAGTTGCAGCGGAGTCACGCCTCCGGCTGCCTCCACATATTTCTTTTGGTTGAGAATATATATTTCCATGATATCGGAATTAAGGGTATTAGATTCATACGCTACTCCCCTCTCTGCGGCTTCAATGCCCCGGCGCGGGGAAGTCGGATGCGCAAAGATAATCAAAATTTGTGTCAGGGGCAAATATAGTTCTTCTTTTTTGCGTTAAGAGAATAAGATGAAAATAATTAAGATTCTCAATGCCCTTCCTTCCTGGCTGCTGAGCGGCCTGTGTCTGGTTGCCATCCTCTGGCTCACTCTTGCGCCGCGGCCGCTCGGAGATAATGAGATTATGCTTTTTCCGGGAGCCGACAAAGTGGTTCACTTCCTGATGTTCGGAGGTTTCGTGTTCTGTATAGTGCTCGACTGGGTGCGTCAGCATTCCTGGCGGCGCGCTCCTGCGGGTGTGGCGGTGGCGGCCATAGCGGCCGGCGTCGGGCTTGCCGTCCTGACCGAGATACTTCAGCAAACGATGCAACTCGGCCGCACTTTCGAGGCAGCCGATATGGCAGCCGACATCTCAGGAGCTATCATATCAGGAATAGTTACGGCTGCTTTTCTCCACAAAGAAAAATGATACACTTATCTATCAACTGCTTACAAAAAAGAATTGGCGAAAAATATGCACATTTCATCTGAATATGCGCTGAATATTAAATTTAGTTAAATAGAAGATGTTTCGGTTCTATTTTTAGTTTTTTTGGCTATCTTTGTGAGTGAGAAGTATCAGACGGCAGTTTTCTGCCACAAATAAGGCAATCTATTATATAAAACCCGACAAAAATAATGGCAAAAATACAAGGAGCGGTTACCGTCAACAGGGAGCGATGCAAGGGATGTAACCTTTGCGTTGTGGCCTGCCCTACGGACACACTGTCTCTCCAACCTCTCGAGGTCAACGACCGCGGCTATCACTTCGCCTATATGGCAAATCCCGACGCCTGCATCGGCTGTGCAAGCTGCGCCTTGGTGTGCCCTGACGCCTGCATAGAAGTCTACCGCGTAAAATGCTAAAGTTCTTATCTCTTATCTTATGGAACAGGACATCAAACTAATGAAAGGAAATGAGGCTATCGCCCATGCCGCTGTCAGGTATGGATGCGACGGCTATTTCGGATATCCTATCACTCCCCAGTCTGAAGTGCTCGAGACGCTTGAGGCCCTGATGCCGTGGGAGACTACCGGCATGGTGGTGCTCCAGGCCGAATCGGAAGTGGCGGCCATCAACATGGTGTATGGCGGAGCGGCCACAGGCAAAGCAGTGATGACCTCCTCCTCCTCTCCGGGTGTGAGCCTGAAGCAGGAGGGTATCTCATATATAGCGGCAGCCTCGTTGCCGGCCCTTATCCTCAACGTGATGCGCGGAGGCCCCGGTCTCGGCACCATCCAGCCCTCGCAGGCCGATTATTTCCAGGCCGTGAAGGGTGGCGGCCACGGCGACTATCACCTGATAGTGCTCGCACCCTCGTCAGTGCAGGAGATGGCCGACTTCGTGGGTCTCGGCTTCGATCTCGCCTTCAAATATTGCAATCCCGTCATGATTCTTGCCGACGGCCTCGTAGGGCAGATGATGGAGAAGGTGGTGCTTCCTCCCCAGCGTCCGAGGCGCTCCGAAGAGGAGATTCGCCGTCAGTGTCCCTGGGCTGCCACCGGACGTGAAGGTCGCAGAAAACGCAATGTGGTCACTTCGCTCGAGCTCGAATCTTCCAAGATGGAGGAAATCAACCACGCGCTTCAGGCAAAATATCGTGATATAGAAGCCAATGAAACCCGATGGGAAGAGATCGACACCGCCGATGCCGACTATCTGATAGTGGCTTTCGGATCCATAGCGCGTATCGCCACCAAAGCCAAGGAACTCGCCGCCGAAGAGGGTCTGAAAGTGGGCATCATCCGCCCCATAACCCTCTGGCCCTTCCCCGCCGAAGCCATCAGCAAGGCAGCTGAAGGGAAGAAAGGCATCCTCGTGGTGGAACTCAACGCCGGGCAGATGATAGAAGATGTGCGCCTGTCGATCCACGACCGCATTCCGGTGAAGCACTACGGACGCATGGGCGGCATCATACCCAGCCCTGCCGAAATTGTCGAGAATCTGAAGGTGTTATTAGTTGACAAGTGATTTGTGAGATGAATATAGAAGAAATCATACGACCGGAAAACAAGGTCTACGCAGTGCCCGAACTGTTTGACCAGGTTCACATGCACTATTGTCCGGGGTGCAGCCACGGCGTGGTGCATAAGCTCGTGGCCGAGGTTATAGCCGAGATGGGAATAGTGGAGCGCACTGTCGGCGTCTCACCCGTAGGATGCGCCGTGTTTGCCTACAACTATATAGATTGCGACTGGATTGAGGCCGCCCACGGACGTGCGCCCGCCATAGCCACCGCTGTCAATCGTCTCTGGCCCGACAACGTGGTCTTCACTTATCAGGGCGACGGCGACATGTCGGCCATCGGCACCGCAGAGACCATTCACGCAGCCAACCGCGGAGAAAACATAGTGATGATCTTCGTCAATAATGCCATCTATGGCATGACCGGCGGCCAGATGGCACCCACCACACTCCTGGGGCAGAAGACATCTACTTCTCCCTACGGACGCCGTGTAGACCTCAACGGCCACCCGCTCGAGATCACCAACCTGATGAAAGATCTTGACGGCACTTGCTACGTGACCCGACAGAGCGTGCACACCCCTGCCAACGTGCGCAAGACGAAGGCTGCCCTCATGAGGGCCTTCCGCAACGCCATCGAAAAGAAGGGTACAAGTGTGGTGGAAGTGGTCAGCACCTGCAATTCAGGATGGAAAATGTCGCCCGAAGATGCCAACGCATGGATGGCGAAACACATGTTTGAGAAATATCCCCTCGGCGACCTCAAGATTGCCGATAACTGACAACAGACAACTATGAAGACAGAAATTATAGCGGCAGGATTCGGTGGCCAGGGTGTGCTCTCGATGGGCAAGATACTCGCCTATTCCGGACTGATGGACGATAAGGAGGTGACATGGATGCCTTCTTACGGCCCTGAGCAGAGAGGCGGCACGGCCAACGTCACCGTGATTCTCAGCGACGAGAGAATTTCTTCGCCCGTGCTCGACACTTACGATATAGTGGTGGCTCTCAACCAGCAGAGTCTTGACAAATTCGCTTCGAAAGTGAAGCCCGGAGGAGTGCTTATCTACGACACCAACGGCATTCACAAGCATCCCGTGCGCGACGACATCAGGATAATACCGATCGCAGCAATGGACAAGGCGCTCGAAATAGGACACTCAAAGGCCTACAACATGATTGTGCTCGGCGCTCTGCTCGAAGCCATGGAATATAAGATTCCGATGGAAAACGTGGAGAAAGGTCTGAAGAAGTCTCTCCCTGAAAGGCATCATCATCTTATTCCTCTCAATAAGGAGGCTATCGAGGCAGGCAGAAATCTGCTGAAATAAGCCACGGTAGGTCAGCATATCAAAAACGCGTCCCATCCGGGGCGCGTTTTTTTTGATGCTTTCAGATCGGTACCTCCGAGGGGAATCGAACCCCTATCTAAAGTTTAGGAAACT
>CAYPGW010000058.1:0-12330 GCA_964410515.1 uncultured Sangeribacter sp.
CCTTAATCACAGTAAACTTAAAAAACGTGTAACTATGATGTACAAAAAGAAAACATCGGTGCGAGGCAGATTGTTCGCGCTCGCCCTGATTCCCGCCATAGGCGCGGGCATCGCAGTCACCTCAATTCCGTCAGTGGCCGGAGTGCTCCAATCGATGGCAACCACATCGGTAGCGATAGCCGCTCCCGCAGCGAATGAGGCAGCAGCGAATGCGGCTGACCAGAAGAGAACAGTTTATGAAAGAGTCGAGACTGAGGCTGAATTTCCGGGAGGAATACCGGCGCTTTTGGACTATCTCAGAACTAATATAAGATATCCCGAGGAAGCGCATAAAGCCAACGAACAGGGACGTGTCATCATCGAATTCGTAATCAATAAAGACGGCTCCATCAGCGATGTGACTGTCTTGAAAGGAGTCTCGGAATCGCTCGACAAAGAGGCTATGCGCGTAGTCAGCAATATGCCTAAATGGGCTCCGGGCAAGGTAAACGGTCAGGATGTGGCAAGCAGCTACACACTGCCTATTGTGTTTGCCCTTCAAGCGACTCCTGAGAAAAAAGAAAACTAAGTGTCGGACGGCATCATTCAGCCCTCACCTTGCCATGAGGATGGGGGCTGATATTTTATGATCCAATCTCTTTGGTGTGAGTGATGCAGTCAGGAAGTTCTTCCACGCAGTGAGTCACAAAGATGAGAGAAGAGCCATTATTTGCCGCTAATTCGGAGATTATCCGCTTCACTAATTGTTTGTGCTCATGGTCGAGACCATGCAATGGCTCATCAAGCACCAATAGAGCAGGCTGCTTCGAGAGCGCTCCCGACAACAAGACTATTCGCTGCTCGCCCGAAGACAATTCCGAAAACTTCCTATCGCCAAGATGACTAATTTTCATGATCTTCAACCATCTGTCGGCCACATCCCGCTCTTCAGTTGTGGATTTGGCATATCTGGCGAGCGACTTGCGCATACATTGAATTATTATCTCGCGCACCGGCTCATTTGACTTGAAATATAACTGCATCTCAGGGCAGACATATCCTATGGCATCCTTTATTTCCCAGATACTCTCTCCCGATCCACGTTTGCGGTCAAAGAGAATTATATCGTTGGCATAGCCCTGCGGATTGTCGGCACATATCATACTCAGCAGCAAAGACTTTCCCGAACCGTTCGGACCGCACAGCGACCAGCACTCCCCTCGGTGCACCGTCCAATTTAAATTATCAAATACAGTCTTGTCGCCATATCTGGCATGGCCATCCTTTATTGAAAAAACTATATCACGCCCGTCGTAGAGGCTGGGAGTGCTCCTGACCGGAAGCACTATGTCATCATCATCCCGACATTCGTCTTCTTTTTTCAACAAGGCTGAAATCTCATCCTTATCCGTGATTGGATATCCCACCCTGCAATCCTCCATCTCTATTATGGAATCGACATAATCGGGAACCTCCGCCGCATCGCATATAAGAAACACCGCCGAGACACCGCTCTCACGCAATATCTTCATGGCCTCGTCAAAATCACTGCGGGAGGCCGCATCAAGCCCAATATAAGGATTATCAAGAATCAGCAAATCGGGCTTATCACAAAGAGCATTAATTATCAGGAGTTTTCTCAATTCTCCGCTTGAGAGATAATTTATCTTTTTGGTCTCGACATCATTTAGCCTGAAAGCTTCAGAATATCTGCGCCATACCGGGCTATCAAGTTTCTTATTGAAAATCTCTCCTACCGTGAGCACATAGTCATTAGCCGTAGCCTCCATTCTTTGGGTGTGGTGTTGCACATCAATCCCTGTGAATGAATGGATATCGGTGAAAGTGAGCATCTTTATCCGGGTGATAGAGTCTTTGAACGCGAGCCGGTTGCCGTAGGCATAACGTCCTTTGGCTATTATATTGCCTAAAGTGGACTTTCCACTGCCATTCTTTCCCAACACAACGGTCACACCCTGACATATCCCGCTCCGCGCAGAATTGTCAAGCACTACCTTTCCATATCCAAGTCGCTCACTATCAAACGATATTATAAAGTTCTCCCTATCGATCATAACAACAATAAATCATGGCATCACACTCCCTCGGGGCAGCATCATGCATCTCAAACTGCGCAAAAATAACACTTTGCAAAGAAATATCCAATACTTTTTCACGAAAAATCATCAAAATTGTCAATATTCCGAATATTTTTTGTAACTTTGCAGAATTGTTTGCCTTGTTCAAACACAAGAAGGGTGCAAGCGCACGGAGAGCCTGCATCTGCGCGACAGGCAGACACAGTATTAAAACAATTTTTCGGTAACATCTCAACAAAATGCAAATCAGCGACATTTCAGTTAAGTTTGCTGCTCCCGAAGATGCCAAACATGCCGATCTGATAGTAAAACTCATCTATGAGTCAGCACTTCAGCGCGGCACAGGTATCGCCAAGAGGACACCCGAATATATCGCTCAGAAAATCACGAGCGGTAAAAGCGTGGTGGCCCTTCACGGCGACAGGCTCGTAGGGTTCAGCTACATCGAGAGCTGGGGTCATGGAGATTTCGTTGCGACGTCCGGATTGATTGTCGACCCCGAATACCGTCATCTTGGCCTTGCCGGCGCCATCAAGACGAAAACCTTCGAGCTGGCTCGACTTCGCTTTCCGTTCGCAAAACTTTTTTCCATCACCACCTCGCTTCCCGTCATGAAGCTCAATTCGAGAATGGGATATAAACCCGTGACATTCTCCGAATTGACCGACGATGAAGAATTCTGGCAGGGCTGTCAGGGCTGCAAGAACTACGATATACTTCAGCGCAACAACCGACGTATGTGTCTCTGCACCGGTATGCTCTTCGACCCTCAGCAACCGCTGCCGGTCGACAAGAGAGCCAATCCCTATATGATAAAGGTGAGAAACAGGATCAAACGTCTCCTGCACCTGAAGAAATAGCATTAGACGCACCACACGCCACGTCGGTTCAGCCATCGGAGCATTATGCGCATCTGACGTAAATGATGGAATAATTAATGGTTTTACGAATATTTTCAACCAATGACAGATAAGAAAAAGAAGAGAGTGCTTCTTGCATTCTCAGGAGGTCTCGACACCTCTTTTGCAGTGAAATACCTGTCCGAAGATCTCGGATATGAAGTGCACACGGCTATTGCCAACACCGGAGGGTTCTCAGAAAAGGAACTCGAGGAGATTGCATCCAGGTCGAAGCGCCTCGGTGCCGCATCGCACGCCACTCTTGACGTCACCAAAGACTATTACGACAAGAGCATCAGATATATGATTGCCGGGAATGTGCTCCGCAACGGCACATATCCTATCTCGGTAAGTTCCGAGAGAATTTTTCAGGCTATCGCCACCATAGAATATGCAAAGAAACTGGGAGTTGATGCCATAGCTCACGGCTCAACCGGAGCGGGCAACGATCAGGTTCGCTTCGATCTTACCTTCCAGATTCTAGCGCCCGAGATAGAGATCATCACCCCTACCCGCGACCTGACCCTCACACGCGAATATGAGATAGATTATCTCAAGAAGCACGGCTATGAGGCCGACTTCAAGAAGATGGAATATTCCATCAATAAGGGTCTCTGGGGCACATCAATCGGAGGGAAAGAAACGCTTCATTCCGATCAGACACTTCCCGAAGATGCCTACCCTTCTCAGGTAACTGCTACAGAGCCTGAAAAGCTCACCATCTCTTTTAAAGAAGGAGAGATCTCGGCTGTCAACGGCAAGGAATATGCCGATAAGATTGAGGCCATAAGGGAAGTGGAGCGCATCGGTTCCCGCTTCGGAATAGGCCGCGACATGCACATAGGCGACACCATCATCGGCATCAAGGGCCGCGTAGGGTTTGAGGCTGCCGGGCCTATTCTCATAATTGCAGCCCACAAGATGCTTGAGAAACATACTCTCACCAAATGGCAGCAATACTGGAAAGATCAGGTTGGCACGTGGTATGGCATGTTCCTCCACGAAGCCCAATATCTCGAGCCGGTGATGCGCGACATTGAGAAAATGCTGGAGAGTTCGCAGCGGAACGTGACCGGCACGGTTGAGATCACACTGCGCCCCTACAGCTACACACTTGTAGGCGTGGACTCTCCGTTTGACCTGATGAAGACAGACTTCGGCGAATATGGTGAGGTAAACAAGGCGTGGACAGCCGACGACGTTAAAGGCTTCACCAAGATTTTGGCCAACCAGATGAAGATATATCACAACAATCAGCTTAAAAACGGCAAGAACGAGTGAAAAAAATCGGAATCATCGGAGGCGCCGGCTACACCGCCGGCGAACTCCTGCGCCTGCTCATCAATCATCCGGAGGTGAGCATTGAATTCGTGCACTCATCGAGCAATGCCGGCAAGGCTGTTAGCGATGTGCACGGAGGTTTGCTTGGAGAGACGGATCTCGTATTCTCAGACACGCATCCGCTTGAATCGGTCGATGTGCTCTTTCTATGCTCAGCACACGGACAGAGCAAACTTTTCTGGGAAGAGAACGAACGTCCGGAAGGGCTGAAAGTGATTGACCTTGCTCAAGATTTCAGAGATGAATCCGAAGGATTTGTCTATGGGTTGCCCGAACTCCAGAAAGAGCTTATAGCGCAGGCTGACTCAGTGGCCAACCCAGGCTGCTTCGCCACCGCCCTGCAACTCTCGCTACTGCCGCTTGCTGCAAACGGACTCCTGCCAAAAGACGGAGACATCACCATCACCGCCCTTACAGGCTCCACCGGAGCCGGAGTAAAACCGGGAGCCACCACACACTTCAGCTGGAGAAACGACAACATAAGTGTCTACAAGCCTTTCACCCATCAGCACCTAACTGAGATCAAGGTCTCATTGAGAAAACTGCAACCCGACACTGAAGCCCGCATCACCTTCATTCCCATGCGCGGCGACTTTGCGAGAGGAATCTTTGCATGCAGCGTGCTCGAGTGCCCGCTCACCCAGGAAGAAGCGGAAAGAGTCTACAGCGACTATTACCGCGATGCTGCGTTCACTGTGGTCAGCAATCGCCCTATCGACCTGAAACAGGCCGTAAACACCAACAAGGCGATAATTCATGTAGACGTGCATGACGGGAAAATACTCGTAACTTGCGCGATTGACAATCTGCTTAAAGGAGCATCAGGCCAGGCAGTGCAGAACATGAACATAATGCTCGGTCTTGACCAGACAACCGGTCTGCGACTGAAGCCATCGGCATTCTGACCCGATCATCACCTCAAACTTTGAATATGGAACTATTTGATGTATATTCGCTATATGATATAGAGCCCGTGAAGGGCAGCGGGAATCATGTCTATACGGCCGACGGCACTGAATACCTCGACCTTTATGGCGGCCACGCTGTCATATCGGTGGGGCACGCTCATCCGGCTTATGTAAAGGCCATCGCTGATCAGGTAGGCAAACTCGGATTCTACTCCAACTCTGTGAAGAATTCCCTGCAGACCAAACTGGCCGAGCGACTGGGGAAAATAAGCGGTTATGACGACTATGCCCTTTTCTTATGCAATTCGGGAGCGGAAGCCAACGAGAACGCAATGAAACTCGCATCTTTCGCCACCGGACGAAAAAAGATACTCGCTTTCTCCAGGTCTTTTCACGGACGCACGTCAGGAGCAGTGGCTGCTACCGATAATCCTAAGATTCAGGCTCCATTCAACAGGACGGACAATGTCGTATTCGTTCCGCTCAACGATTACACAGCCATGCGCTATGTGCTCAGCACCGGAGAATTCGCGGCTGCCATCATCGAGGGCATACAGGGTGTGTCGGGTATTCACGAGCCCGACGGCGACTTCCTCCGTTCTCTTCAGCAGGCTTGCAAGGACACCGGCACTCTGCTAATTCTTGACGAGATACAATCGGGCTACGGACGCACCGGGCGCTTCTTCGCGCATCAGCACCACGACATCAAGCCCGACATCATCACATGCGCCAAGGGCATAGCCAACGGTTTCCCGATGGGGGCTGTGCTTATCTCGCCGGATATTAAACCCGCCAAAGGAATGCTCGGCACCACTTTCGGCGGCAATCATCTCGCTTGCGCGGCCGCTCTCGCAGTGCTCGACATCATCGAGGAGGAGAATCTTATCGAGAATGCCGGGAAAGTTGGTGAATATCTTATCGGGCAACTCAAACAGATACCGGGGATTAACGAAGTGCGCGGACGCGGACTGATGATAGGATTTGAGGTTGAGGGCTTCACAGGCTCTGACCTCAGGAAGAAACTTCTCTTCGACCACAAGGTCTTCACCGGCGGAGCAGGACAGCTAACAGTGAGACTGCTTCCTGCCCTGACACTCGGAATGGAAGAAGCCCGCACATTTATAGAAAGGCTGAAAGAAGCCATCACTAATAATCAGTAAAAAAGCCATCACCGTTATGAGACAATTCATAAGCGTGGCCGATATCGGCCCTCTCGACAAGGCTCTTGCCGAAGCAGCCATGATAAAACAAGACCGCTTCGCCTTCACAGGATTAGGAAGAAACAAGACTCTGCTCATGATATTCTTCAATTCATCGCTGCGCACACGCCTTTCTACTCAGAAAGCCGCCATGAACCTCGGGATGAACGTGATTGTGCTTGACGTGAACCAGGGAGCATGGAAACTCGAGACAGAGCGCGGTGTGATCATGGACGGTGACAAGGCCGAGCATCTGCTTGAGGCTATTCCAGTGATGGGAAGCTACTGCGACATAATAGGAGTGCGCTCTTTTGCCGGACTCACCGACAAGAAGGAAGACTATGAGGAACGGGTGATATCTCAGTTTATCAAATATTCAGGGCGCCCGGTATTCAGCATGGAGGCAGCCACCCGCCATCCCCTTCAGAGTTTTGCCGATCTCATCACTATCGAAGAATATAAGACAGTGGCGCGCCCTAAAGTTGTCATGACGTGGGCTCCTCATCCAAAAGCACTGCCTCAGGCTGTGCCAAATTCATTTGCAGAGTGGATGACGGCCGCGGGATATGATTTTGTCATAACCCATCCTCAAGGATATGAACTCGACCCTGCATTCACGAAGGGTGCTAAAATTGAATATGACCAAAGAAAGGCTCTTGAGGGCGCGGATTTCGTCTATGCAAAAAACTGGTCGGCATATACTGATCCGAACTACGGCAAAGTGCTCTCTACCGATCGAGCATGGACTGTAGATGCAGAAAAGATGGGGCTTACCAACAATGCCTTCTTCATGCACTGCCTTCCGGTGCGCCGCAACATGATTGTCACCGACGATGTGATAGAATCAGAACGGAGCCTGGTGATTCCGGAAGCAGCCAACCGGGAGATTTCAGCTCAGGTTGTGATCAAACGACTTCTTGAAAATCTCTGAAAGCCATGGAGTTTCAAAAAATCAACGTGGTGAAGATCGGTGGAAACGTCATCGATGATAGAGAAGCGCTTGTAAGATTCCTGAAAGTGTTCGCGGCCATCGAAGGGCCGAAGATACTCGTGCATGGAGGCGGGAAAGAAGCCACGCGCCTGAGTGCTGCTATGGGCATTGAGACAAAGATGATAGAAGGCCGACGCGTGACTGACAGGGCTACGCTCGATGTAGTCACCATGGTCTATGCCGGACTGATCAATAAGAGGATAGTAAGTCTGCTTCAGCAGTGCGGTTGCAATGCTCTTGGTATGTCAGGCGCCGACGGTAACCTTATTCCCGCTTCACGCCGCAGCTCCACCCCTATCGACTACGGACATGTCGGCGACATCGACCCACTGAAAGTGAACCGAGAGCTGCTCAGTCTGCTGCTTGAAGGAGGCATCACTCCGGTGGTGTGCGCTATATGCCACGATTCAGAAGGAAATCTGCTCAACTGCAATGCCGACTCAGTGGCCGCGGCTTTAGCCATAGCCGCGTCATCGCTCGGACGCACCGTGCTCACCTACTGCTTTGAAAAGGCCGGGGTGCTCGCCGATATTGACGACGAATCGTCGGTGATTCCACTCGTCACCGCATCAAATTTCAGCCGGCTTAAAGAAGAGGGCGTCATTGCCAAAGGAATGATACCCAAAATTGCAAATGCTCTCGATTCTGCCGCAAAGGGAGTGGCGGAAGTAAGGATTTGCAAGGCCGAGGCGGCCGGAAGCGATTCCGGAACATTAATAATTGCCGGAGAATGACGCCCGACTGGATATCACATCTTCAGAACCTCATCAAGACTCCATCCTTCTCGCGTGAGGAGGATGCAACGGCCTGCATCTGGCACCGCTGGCTCACTCAAAACGGTGCAGACAATGCGGTGAGATTTCACAACAACGTCTACGCCCTTACCCCTCATTTCGACCCTCGAAAGCCGACGTTGTTGCTCAACTCGCATCACGACACCGTGCGCCCGGCTTCATCATACACAAGAGATCCGTTCTCGCCGGACATAGAGAACGGGCGTATCTACGGATTGGGGAGCAACGATGCAGGGGGCTCCGGCGTGGCTCTTGCCCTCGCCTATCTATCGCTGAAAGATGACGACACTCTTCCGGTGAATCTTCTTCTCGCCATCACAGCCGCCGAAGAAGTGATGGGCGAGCTCGGAATGCGTGCGTTCCTGCCCCATCTTAAAGAGAAAGGGATATATCCCGACATGGCTCTTGTGGGCGAGCCCACCGGCATGCAGCCCGCAGTGGCTGAACGTGGGCTGCTCGTGCTCGACTGCGTCACTCACGGCAAGTCAGGACATGCCGCACGTGATGAAGGCATCAATGCCTTATACCGTGCAATAGAAGACGTAAGGCGCATCAGGAGTTTTGCTCCTGAAAAAGTGAGCGCGACACTCGGCCCGATAAAAGCGAGCGTGACGATGATGGAATGTGGCACCCAGCATAATGTGGTGCCCGACACATGCAGGTTTGTGGCTGATGTGCGCACCACTGATGCCTACACAAACGAGGAGACAGTAAGATTGCTGCAAGACTGCGTGAAATGGAGCGAACTGACCCCCAGATCGACACGTGTGCGCGCATCGGTGATAGACGAGGCTCACCCTCTTGTGAAAGCGGCATTGTCGCAGGGAAAGCAACTTTTCGTTTCGGGCACTACCTCAGACATGGCCCTGATGCACGACATTCCTTCGCTCAAGATGGGCCCGGGCGACTCGGCACGCTCCCACACTGCCGACGAATATATACTGATATCTGAAGTGGAGGAGGCAATAAAAACATATATAGAAATTATCAGGGCGCTGTAACTGGAATCAAACCCTCACCGCGCTCATCAGAAAATATTGTTATGAAATTATGGAACAAAGGCTTTGAGCCTGACAAGAACATAGAGCAATTCACCGTAGGCCGTGACCGCGAACTTGATCTGCGACTCGCGCGCTACGACGTGCAGGGCTCGATGGCGCATATCAGGATGCTCCAGTCAATCGGACTGCTGACAAAGGAGGAACTTGACACACTGCTTCCGGCACTTGAACAGATTGCCGCTGAAATAGAGCGCGGTGAATTCACTATTGAAGAGGGAGTGGAAGACGTGCACTCTCAGGTGGAGTTCCTGCTCACCGGAAGACTCGGCGACGTAGGAAAGAAGATACACTCCGGCCGCTCGCGCAACGATCAGGTGCTCGTAGACCTGAAACTCTTCTTCCGCGATGAACTGAAGGAGATTGCAGCAAGTGTAAAACGCCTTTTCGACCGTCTGATCGAACTCTCCGACACTCATAAAGACCGCCTGATGCCCGGATATACACATCTGCAGGTGGCGATGCCATCATCGTTCGGACTTTGGTTTGGCGCATACGCCGAGTCGCTGACCGACGACGTGCAGATGCTGACTGCCGCCTACAACATAGCCAACCAGAATCCATTAGGGTCAGCAGCCGGCTACGGAAGCTCATTCCCCCTCGACAGGGAGATGACAACTGAACTGCTCGGTTTCGCCTGGCCCCACTACAACGTTGTGGCAGCACAGATGAGCCGCGGCAAGACCGAGAAAGCAGTGGCCGCCGCCATTGCCGCTGTAGCTTCCACCTTGGGGCATCTGGCCATGGACGTATGCCTATGGATGTGCAATAATTTCGCTTTCATCTCCTTCCCCGACGAGCTTACCACCGGCTCAAGCATCATGCCCCACAAGAAGAATCCTGACGTGTTCGAGATTATGAGGGGTAAATGCAACCGGCTGCAGGCCATTCAGAATGAAGTGGCATTGCTCACGGCCAACCTGCCGCTTGGTTATAACCGTGACCTGCAACTTCTGAAAGACATCATGTTCCCAGCAACTACGGAACTGAAGGAATGTCTGGACATGGCAACTTACATGCTCGGCGAGATCCGGATCAAAGACAATATTCTTGATGATAAGCGCTACGACTATATCTTCACTGTTGAAGACGTGAACCGCCTGGTGCTCAAGGGGATGCCTTTCCGCGATGCCTACCGAAAAATCGGCATGGAGGTGCAGGAAGGTAAATATCATCCTAATCGAGAATTGCATCACACGCATCTCGGAAGCCTCGGCAACCTCGCCAACGACCGCATAACGGCTAAGATGGATAATATTCTCAAACAGTTGGGTTGAAACAATAGTAGATAGGTTGATCGTATGGCAGAAAACATAATCAACGAGCATAACAAACAGGAGTATCCGCCGATGCACACGGCGGAGCATCTCCTGAACGGTGAGATTGCCCGCCGCTTCGGATGCGGCCGCGCCTTCAGCGCCCATATAGAGCGAAAGAAGTCTAAACTCGACTATCATCTGGAGCGCCCCATGACTCCGGAAGAACTCAAAGCCCTCGAAGACTACATAAACGGAATAGTTGCCGAAGACGTTGCGGTGACCGAGGAGTTCATCACTCAGCAGGAAGCCCTCGATCGCTTCGACATGAGCCGCCTTCCGGAAGGAGCCTCCGACACCGTGAGGGTCGTGCGCATAGGCGACTACGACGCATGCCTCTGCGCAGGCACGCACGTAGCCCGCACATCAGAGATCGGCACGTTCCGCATCTCCAGCTCACGCTATCAGGACGGAGTGCAGCGTATAGTCTTCAAACTCACCTGACATAAATTTCTTTGTCACATAATCTATTTATTGGCTTGATAAAAGATATCTCGCTGTCTGACAGGTAATCGTACATCCAATTTCAACATAACGATGTTGATGTGTTGTTATTTCAAAAAATAATTAGTAAATTTGCAAGGTAAGATCTGAATTCAAAATCACACCCTCCGGTATAAGATTTCGGAAGTAATGAGAATAGCACAAGAGATCATAGAAAAAATAAAGGGATGTATTAATACCATTGCCCCTGATGCGCGTACTTATTTATATGGTTCACAAGCACGCGGTGATGCCCGTCCGGATTCGGATGTGGATATATTAATATTAATACCCGACCACTATGAAGGTAATAAGTTTGTAAAAAAGAAACTTGATATTTCAGGTCATTTATACGATTTGTCATTAACTCTCGGCATAGATATATCGCCATTAATTTTAGTTCCGAAAGTGTTTTTTGCGAGAAAAACACCTTTTACCATTAATGTCTTGAACGAAGGAATAGAGTTATGATTAGTAATTTTGACAACGGAACGATTACCGACTTAATCTCATATCGATTACAACGTGCTAACGAAACTCTCGAAGAAGCAGATTACAATGCAAAAGGTAATTATTTCAATGCTGCAATAAATAGATTATACTATGCTTGCTACTATGCAGCATGTGCACTAATGCTTGCTAATGGTCTGAGTGCTTCCACACACAAAGGGATTAAAACTTTGCTTGGTCTTAATTTTGTAATGAAAGGTAAATTAGATCCTAAATATGGGCGCATATATCAACAACTCTTCGAAAATCGCCAATCTGGAGATTATGAAGACTTTACATACTGCACCCTTGAACTATTCAATGAATTAAGGCCACAAGCCGAAGATTTTATTAATAAGATAGACTCATTAATTAATAGTTAGTCGCATTCTCTTAAAGATATCGAATAGATGATATTTCTTGTAGAGTTGCCCATCAACCTCCTCTACTAATTTGCACAGCCAGCAATTCGGCCAAAACCGTATTACGCAACATTTTATACCCTCTCTCTTTAAGATTGTGGCATTTTTACTTTAAGATTGTGGCACTTTTCACTTTGGAATTGTGGCGTTTCCACTTTAGGATTGTGACACTTTTCACTTTAAGATTGTGGCAGTATTCACTTTAAAATTATTGTCATTGTCAGACGAAAGATCGACACTCAGAATCGACTGCCCGAATACAACAAGCCCCCCCGGATATCTCCGAGAGGACAAATAGGCACAAGCCGAATTTACGGTGCATATAAGAAAATGAGCAGATTGAAATGTTAAA
>CAYPGW010000059.1:0-11805 GCA_964410515.1 uncultured Sangeribacter sp.
TGCACTCTGGTACATCCGTCTTGGTGGTCTGCCTGAGTTTTGTTCTCTTCACAAAGACGCCTGTCCGAGGCCATTTGCTCTTTTCATCACTTTCCCCGCTTTGAAAAGCGGGGTTTCGTCATAATCCCGGCTCTCCGAGCCTCTGTCCATCCTGAAATTGCGCGGAGCGCTGATCATTGTGAGATAATCTCTGGCTTCAGCCCGGGGAAGGTACGCATTTCAGAAACAGCCTCGCAGAGACGCCTTGTGATTTGCATGATTGAGATTGATCCACAGATATATAGGTAGGGACATCGCGTGCGATGTCTGCTGAAGAATGTAGGGTGTGCATCATTCTTCCGGTTTGAACCGCTTTTTAAATTATCTTTGAAGATAACTCATGCGGGGTGTTTTTTTATTTTTTAGTTGCTGACAAATATTGAGGGCTCCACCTCTTCGCTTTCCGTCAATTGGCCGAACAGGGAAGTTAAACCTCATAATGCCGAAGGCAGTGCGAAAGCGGGAGAGTAGGTAATCGCCACCTTTTATTCCTCAGCCGGACAAGGCAGATATGATTGGTGTGAATGGTATGACTTAGTATATGCCGGCGGCTATGGAATTGGTATTTTTGTCGTTTTTAGGCTGCGTCCATTACAATTTATGGTCAGTTTTTCGCGTTATATCTTAGTATGACACGACTTCGATTACTGATTGCTTTTATCATCTCGCTTGTTTTCTGCTTGTCGAAAGCGGATAATGTGCACATATCGGGTAAAGTAGTGGATCAGGAAGATAAGCCAGTGGAGTTTGCTACAGTGCAGATATCTGGAACTGCAATCGGCACGAATTCAGATCTGGAGGGTAAATATTCTTTATCCGTAGCGTCGCAAGATACGATCAGCGTTAAGTTCTCTTGCATAGGATATAAGACAGTGACACGTGTCCTGATTGATGCAAAAGGTGAGGTCACGCTGAATGTCAGGATGCAGACAGACACCAAACTGCTTGAGGAAGTTGAAGTGCAGGGCTTTCGTCAGAACATCAACGGAATGCAGACGTTTGACACGGAAGCATTCAAACTTTCGCCCGACGTATCAGGCGGAAGCGTTGAGTCTGTTCTTGCCACTATGCCCGGTGTGAACGCAAACAACGAGATGACCTCGCAATATTCGGTGAGAGGCGGCACTTTTGATGAAAATTCAGCTTACATCAACGGTGTTGAAATTTATCGTCCGCAGCTGATGAAGAGCGGTCAGCAGGAGGGCCTTTCACTCATTAACCCCGACATGGTGGGAAATCTTAAATTCTCGTCGGGTGGTTTCCCGGCCCGATATGCCGACAAGATGTCGTCGGTGCTTGATATCTCCTATAGGGATCCTGAGGCATTTGAACTGAAAGCTTCGGGCAGCCTCATGGGAGCCACACTTGCGCTTGGCACCAACACAAGAAAATTCTCGATGCTACACGGCCTTCGTTTCAAGAAGAATAATTCTCTTCTCAGCAGTCTGGAGACCCGTGGAGAATATGACCCCTCTTATTTTGATTATCAGACGAATATGACTTACAAGGCGTCGGAGAAGATTTCGTTCAACGTGCTTGGAAATATAGCGTTAAATTCTTACAATTTTCGTCCTGCCGACCGGGAGACGAGATTCGGAACGTCGGAAAACTCAAAGGTATTCAAGGTCTTTTTCGATGGAGAGGAAAAGGATAAGTTTCAGACCTTCCTCGGTGCATTCAATATAAACTATAAGAAGAACAGGGCCACGTCTTTCTCACTCGGCATCTCGGGATTTCTGACCGATGAACTGGTGAGTTATGATATCTCGGGCGAATACTGGCTCAGTCAGGCCGGCACAGAAAGTGTGGGCGGAGAGATTGGTGTGGGCAAATATATGGAGCATGCACGCAACCGACTGCGTGCTTCTGTGGTGCAGGGAATATTGAAAGGCACCACCAGAGTACGCAATAACAATATCACATACGGAGTGACGATGCAGCACGAAAACTTCCGCGACCGTTCCAAAGAGTGGGAATGGAGGGATTCGGCCGGTTACTCGCTCCCAACCCAGCCCGAGGGGGTGCACCTTATCTATAATCTTTCCTCACGGCAGGACATGCAGGCCAACCGATTTGCCTTCTTTGCCGAAGATGCCCTTTATCTTGAGACGCAGAAGCTGTTTATCACACTCAACGCCGGCCTGCGTATGTCTTATTGGGATTTCAACCGGGAATTTCTCGTCTCGCCTCGTGCAAATATCAGCATCGCTCCTGTAGGCAACAACAGCATTACCTACAGAGCTGCCGTTGGACTTTACTATCAGTCGCCCTTCTATAAGGAATACAGGAAAACGGTCACAGACGCCCTCGGCAACGGAGTGATAGAGCTTAATCCTGACATCAAATCGCCGCGGAGCGTCCAGTTTATCATTGGTGCAGACTACACATTCCGGGCTATGAACCGTCCATTCAAACTCACCGGTGAGGCATACTACAAGGCGCTCTCACGCCTGATTTCATACGAATATGACAACCTGAAGGTGGAATATTCCGGAGTGAACGACTCAAAAGGGCACATTATGGGCCTGGATATGAAGTTGTTCGGCCAGTTTGTGGAGGGTTCGGATTCATGGATTTCATTCTCGTTGATGAATACATCGCAGGTGCTTAACGGGGTGAAGACACCTCTGCCAAGCGATCAGCGCTATTCGCTGGCTCTATTTTTCACGGATTATTTCCCAAAATTCCCAAAATTGAAGTTTGCTCTACGTGGCATATTCTCCGACGGACTCACGATGACCGCGCCTCACGTTGCACGCTCGAGCAGTTATTTCCGCGCTCCCGCCTACAAGCGTGTGGATATCGGCTTCTCATATAGGCTCGTGGGTGCACCAGGCGAAGGAGTTCGCCCTTATAATTTCTGGCGTCATTTCAAGGATATCTCGCTGGCTTTAGACATTTTCAATCTCTTCGACATCTCCAACGTCAGCGGTTATTATTGGGTTACGGATGTAAACAATATCCAATATGCCGTTCCCAACTATCTAACTCGGCGCCAGTTTAATATCAGACTTTCATTTGAACTATAATTCCAAACATACCTTTCGATTATGATTAAAGATCCAATGTCTACTGAATTCCACCGCACCTACAACATCTCGGATATCTCGCGTTTTTTCAACCGTCGCACCGGCAATCAAAACTCCGAGAAATATGTGGTGTATTATGAAGTGGACAATACACTTAATCAGAGCGAGGCTCCCATAAGGGTGCTCGGACTCACTATAGCCCTCTGTCTGGATGGTGAAGGAGAGGTGATGATTGGAGTTAAGAAATATAAGTTCCGCAAAAATAGCCTGATGCTTCTCAATCCCAATCAGTATGTTCACTCATTGAATTCTGACGGCAGGGTTAGGATTATGGCTATCGGATGCTGTCTTGAGATGATCGAGGCCATCATGCCCAAGATATCGGGTTTGCTCCCGCTCATAATCCATAATCCCATAGAATCGGTGAGCCAGCTTTCCGACGAGCATTCAGAAGATATTCAGGAATACATGCACCTCATTGAAAAGAAGCTGAAAACCGGCTCGTCTCCTCTGAAACGCACCAAGATCAGCAACATAATCCAGGCTCTCATGTGCGAGATTGTGGAGAATCATTATGTCTCGAAAGACGGCATAGAGAAAACGCGCACGAGAAAGGAAGAGATTGTGTCAAAATTCATTCTCGAGGTGCTGTTGAATTTCAGAACCGAGCGCAGTGTATCGTTTTATGCAGATCGCCTTTGCGTCACGCCTAAGCATCTCTCGGCTGTGACAAAAGAAATCACTTCGCACACAGCAGGCGAATTGATAGACCATTACGTGATAATGGAGGCCAAGATCATGCTTTCAGAAACGCCGCTCACCATTCAGGAAATCTCAAACAAACTTAATTTCGCCAACCAGTCTTTCTTCGGTAAATATTTCAAGCATCTCACGGGATTCTCTCCGTCTGAATTCAAAAAGATGGCTTCCAACTGATGTTAATTATATAGAAAACAATCACTTTATTGAAACATATATGGCAACAAAACCCTCTATACCCAAAGGCACGCGCGACTTCTCACCCATCGAGATGGCGCGACGCAATTATATCTTCGACACTATACGCGAGGCCTTCAGGATTTACGGCTATCGTCAGATTGAAACTCCGGCCATGGAGAACCTCTCTACCCTTATGGGGAAATATGGTGAGGAAGGCGATAAACTCCTGTTTAAGATTCTCAATTCGGGCGACTTCCTGAAAGACGTAAATAATGAGGATATAGCCGAAAAACGCCTCGGTAAACTTACCAACAGCCTTTGTGAGAAAGGTCTGCGCTACGACCTGACAGTGCCTTTCGCACGTTTCGTGGTGCAGCACCGCAACGACATCCAGATGCCGTTCAAGCGTTTCCAGATTCAGCCCGTGTGGCGTGCCGACAGGCCTCAGAAGGGTCGCTACCGTGAGTTTTACCAGTGTGATGCTGATGTGGTGGGTTCCGATTCTCTTGAAAATGAGATCGAACTCCTGTCGCTTATCGATTTCGTAATGGGGCGTCTCGGCATCCGCACCTGCGTTCATATCAACAACCGGAAGATCCTTACCGGAATAGCGGAGACCATAGGACATGCCGACAAGATCGTAGACATTACAGTGGCGATAGACAAGATCGACAAGATAGGTATAGAGAATGTGAACGCCGAACTTCGAGAGAAAGGTCTTGACGAAGAGGCTATCATGTCTTTGCGCCCACTTCTCGAACTCAAGGGATCGAACGATGAGAAGCTGAAAGTAATGGCTGATTTCCTCAAGGATAGCGCCATCGGCATGAAAGGTGTGGATGAAATCCGAGAGGTGATTGACGGGTTTGAAAGCCTCGGCCATGACTGCGGTCTGGAATTTGACGTCTCTCTGGCTCGCGGACTCAATTACTACACCGGCACCATCATTGAAGTGAAGGCTCTTGATGTTGAGATAGGCTCCATCACCGGCGGCGGCCGCTATGATAACCTTACGGGTGTGTTCGGAGTGCAGGGTCTTTCTGGTGTTGGTATCTCATTCGGCGCAGACCGTATCTACGACGTGCTCAATGCCCTTAACCTCTATCCCGAAGAGATTTCGGGAAGTGTCAAGGCCTTGTTTATCAATTTCGGAAAAGAAGAGGCCCGCGCCGCGCAGAAATGTATAAAAGATCTCCGCAGCCATGGCGTCTCGGCTCAGCTCTATCCTGATGTGGCCAAGATTAAGAAGCAGATGCAGTATGCAAATGCAGAAGGAGTGCGCTATGTAGTGATGATAGGCGAGGAGGAAATGGCAAACCACACCGCTACAGTCAAGAAGATGGCAGACGGCTCTCAAACCACTGTGGAGCAGTCGAAACTTGCTGACGTTTTATGCTGACGTTTGAGTCATTTCTTCTCGCACAGCCCTGCTGCCCGGAGGAGATGCCTACCGACAGGTTCTATTACGATCTCACCTGCCGCCTCATAAGGGCTGCGGAAGAGAGGCGTGTTGCGCCCGGGGTGCATTCGGCGGTTATAGAGCGGGCTGCCATGTATATGACAGGATATCTTCAGGACGTAATAGCCGATGCGGGACTCTGGCACGGTTTCTCAGACGAATGCCGCAGGCTTTATGGCACACCGGTGCCGTTTTATGACGTCTCTGACGATTATATAGACTATGAGCTAAATCCGGAAGATGTCGGATTTCTGACATGGTATTTCATAGCAATGTATTCCGACGACCGAAGGATATATCCTTTCCGCAAAGACATCACTGATCTTGCCGACCTATGGTATGACATTATGAATGAGGTCTATGAGGATGCTCCTGTGCCGGAAGGCTATCATCTTGCCCACGAACTCGACGTCTATGAAGAGGAAGACCGGGAGATGCTCATGCGTCTGGGAAGTTGGCTGTTTCTTCACAGCTGGTTGCTTGTGCCGGCATTCGCTCTTACATCCTCCCAAATCATCGGCAACTTACGGGGCGCCGGAAAGAGTATGGAGGAAATAGCCGAAGAATTGCAGGGTGCCGTGAAGTCGGACCCAACCGGGCCGCTTGCTTTGTTCATCGGAGAATGGGTAAACCTCACGGTTCATCACCGTTTGCCACGGCGCAAGGAGCGGCAGGAGGAAAGGCAGACGCATCCGGCATTTATCAAGATGACGGCCGACACGGGTGAACTTCCCATGAAATTCATAAACGGATATCAGGCTCTAAACTTGTATCTCATCGACGTACTCGGCTGGAAAGCCGGCGAGGAGCATCTTGCCCAACTGAAAGATTGCAAGAACTTCGTCTTGATGGCCAATCCGGAGAAGGGGCTGCTCGTGGCTCCGGATATATGCCAATATATAGCGGCTCCGGGCAATGATATGTATGACAAGTCAGAGGCCTCGATGCATGCCATAGATCTCCTCACAGTGAGAGGGAAGTGTCCTCATGACCTGCTTGCGCTCATCTGTGAGAAAGGTTGGCTGCCCGATGCGCGCTTCCCCGGAAGCACCGACACCGAGCTGCCTGCAAAATCATACGATTTCATAGCCCGATGCTATCTTCAGCTCTATTACCGAGGTGACTGAATAGAATAAACTTAAAAAGGATGCTGATAAGCATCCTTTTTAAGTTTATGTTTCATTTGTGAAGTTTAAAAAGTCAAAGTTTACCGAACAGGGCCTTTAGCCTGAGAGAGAGGACTCCGAACACTGCCTCTCCAAAGATGCTTGAATTCATTTTCGATGTGCCAAGCTGACGGTTGACAAAGATTATCGGGAGTTCCACGACCTTGAATTTTTTACGCCACGCCTTAAATTTCATCTCTATCTGGAAAGCATAGCCCTTGAATTCTATCTTGTCGAGATCGATAGCCTCAAGCACTCTGCGGCGGTAGCATACAAAGCCGGCGGTGGAATCTCGCAGAGGCATCCTTGTGATGAATCGAACGTAAGCAGATGCGAAATATGACATGAGAACGCGGCCCATAGGCCAGTTCACTACATTTACGCCTGAAATGTAGCGGGAGCCCACGCACACGTCCGCTTCCTTGTCTTTACATTCATGATAGAGGCGGGTGAGATCGGCAGGATTATGCGAGAAGTCGGCATCCATTTCAATCACATACTGATAATCGCGTGCCAAAGCCCACTTGAAACCGTGAATGTAGGCAGTTCCGAGTCCTTGTTTCCCGCTTCGGCATTCAAGATGAATTCTACCCGGAGCCTTCTCCATCTCGGCCCTTACCACATCAGCAGTTCCGTCGGGCGACCCGTCGTCGATCACAAGCACGTCATACCCGTCGGGCAGATTCATCACCGTTCGGAGCATATTGCCTATGTTCTCTATTTCGTTGTAGGTTGGAATGATAACCAGTACGTCACTCATGTTTTCTATGGTTTTGTTCCGTCGTCAGGCGTTTTTCATGTCTTGACGGTGCAAAATTACCAAAAAAAAACAACTTTTCAAAATCAGATTGCGATATTATATTTCTTTAATATTTCGATAGGGTGGTAAGACTGCTTGGCCTTGCGAAGCCCTTCATCGCCCGAGTCATCTTCCCTGTTGATATATTTTATCTCGGGATATTTCTCACACATCAGGCTTGCGAACTCCTTATTGATCTTTTCATAACTGCCTTCAAATTTCCTGCTGGCTTTCTCCACGTGCACGAAAAGCGTGTCGTGCTTCACATCGCCGATGGTGAAGGCTGCGATCTCGCCGTCTACGTCAAGAATTGCTCCTTCAAGTTGAGTGTCGCCCTCCTTGATCAGATCGAGAAGGTGGCGTGTCATTCTCCGCTCTTCCACAGCCATCGGGGTGCTGTCGCCCTCGACATCGATTGTGTCCATGAATTCAATAGCCCTGTCGGCATTCAGCGGAGTGAGAGGTTGAATCTTACTATCGGGATAAAGGGCATCGAATTTATTGACATGATTGCGTTTCTTGCTCATCTTCTTTCCCGAGAGGGTGGAAAGCATGTTGGCATCGTAGAGATAATCGCCCCAGTCTTCGAGCGGCTGAATGCGGTCGATTCCGAGTTCGATGAAATCCTGAACGGCATATTCGGGCACTGCCGAAAGCACCGGCTTAATTCCTGCGTTGCGGCAGTAATCCCTAATCATCTCAAGACTCTCCGAGAGTGGAAGGCGACCTATAGGAAGCGAGAACGCAGGCACGTGAGTGTCATTTTCCACCGTGCCTTTGATGAAGAGGGTGTCTTTCACAATGGCATAACTGTATTTGAAATAGTCCACCCACATCAGGAGACCTGCATAAGAGAAGTCAGTGGTGCGTCCATTCTCCATCAGAAGATAGGGGAAAATCTCCTTCATCGAGGCGTGGGTCACCGGCTTGAATTCAAGACCGGCTGATTGCCTCAGGTTTTCAGATGATTCATCGCCGGATTTTGTCTGGCGCATCTTCTCGGCAGCGCGAAGCGCTTCATAAAGCTTGTCGAATGAAGGATAAGCGGGGTATGTTTTTACAGCAGTATTCATATCAAGATTTTTTTAATTACACTTTATTAACGTTTGAAACATATTTTCAGTTCGGTCCGCAGTCTGTTGCGTGTCAAATGCGGCTCAATTTTGTTTTAATAGTGAAGACTATTTGAATTTGCTAAGTTTTTTTGTAATTTTGCACCATGAATGTCTTAAAATTCGGAGGCACTTCCGTAGGTACGGTAGAAAGTCTTACTAATGTCAGAAATATAGTGGAGTCACTTCCGGCCGACACCATAGTTGTGGTATCGGCTCTGGGTGGACTCACCGACAAGCTAATAGCCACTGCCAGGCTCGCAGCTGAAGGAGGCCCGTGGGCCCCGGAAGCCGATGCCATAGCCGTGCGCCATCACCATATAATAGATGCTCTTGTTAGAGAGGAGAAACGTGAGAGTACTCTCGCCGTGGTGGATGATCTTCTCGAAGAACTTAGACGCACTTATGAGGGCGTCTCGCTAATAGGCGATCTTCCGCAGAAGACTCTTGACGTTATTGTAAGTCTGGGAGAGCGCATGTCGGCTCCGATAGTGGCCGGCATCATAAAGGGTGCGCGGCTTCACAATTCACTCGATTTTATCAAGACCGAGAAATGGTTTGACAAAAATATAGCCGACACATCTCTTACACATGATCTGATCGTCCGTGAGTTTTCAGATATTGAGTTTGGTCCGCACATAGCCGGAGGTTTCATTTCTCAAGATCGTGACTCGGGAGAGATAACCAATCTTGGCAGAGGCGGCAGCGACTACACGGCGGCTCTGATTGCAGCGGCGCTTGATGCGGATATGCTCGATATCTGGACTGATGTAGATGGGTTTATGACAGCCGATCCGAGAATTATCAAAGATGCCAAGGTGCTTTCGGCAATGTCGTTTGTAGAAAGCATGGAACTTTGCACATTCGGAGCAAAAGTGATATATCCGCCTACGATCTACCCCGTCTTTCACAAAAATATTCCCATCAGGATTCTCAATACATTCAATTCCACTGCTCCGGGCACACTGATTTCTGACTCGCCGGCTAATCACGACGTGCCCGTGAAGGGCGTGACCGCCATAAGGAACACTTGCCTGGTGCGCCTCACGGGAAGTCTGACCGAAAATGTGGCGCAGATCAATACGCGTGCTTATAATGCGCTTGCCCGCCACGGTGTGAGCGTGTTCCTGCTTGCCCAGCCGGGCGAGAACAAGGAGTTTTCTTTCGCCATCGCGGCTTCCGACATGTCGCAGACGAATAAAGCCCTTAACGAGGAATTCGCCCCCGAACTGATCGATGGCTCACTCACAGCCATCACTCTTGCCGATGGCCTTTCCACGATAGCCGTGGTAGGGGAGGGCATACGCACTCTCAAGGGTATTGACAAGCGCATCATCAACACCATGCTCAGAAGTGGTATCAGGACTCTTGCCTGCTCTGAAGGCAATTCCGACACCACTCTCTCATTCGTGGTAGATGAAGAGAACACAGTCGAGGCTATAAGGGCAATTCACGGATTATTCTTCTGAAAAATCACCATCTGAATAAATCTTTCAATTAGATATAATTCCCAATTCTAAATAAATAATCACGATACTATGGAAATAAAAAACGCAAAATACGTAATCAGCAATTCAAAGGCTGATCAATGTCCTGACACCGATGTGCCGGAATATGCCTTTATCGGACGCTCAAACGTAGGCAAATCTTCACTGATAAATATGCTCGCCAACAACGGCAGCCTTGCAAAAACTTCGCAAAAACCGGGAAAAACCCTTTTGATCAATCATTTCTCTGTCAATAACGGAAGTTGGTATATAGTGGATCTTCCCGGCTACGGCTACGCAGCCCGAGGCATGGAGCAGCGCAGGCATTTTGCCCGCATGATTGAGACCTACATTCTGACCCGCCGGCAGATGGCATGCCTCTTCGTGCTTATCGACGTGCGCCATAAGCCGCAGAAGATCGACCTTGAGTTTCTTGACTTTTGTGGCGAGAATGGAGTGCCTGTAGCTATAGTTTTCACAAAAGCCGATAAGGTGAGCCGAAAGGCTGCCGATGAAAACATGCGCCTCTTCAAAAGCGCGTTACTTGAGAAGTGGGAAGAACTGCCCCCGATGTTTCTGACTTCTTCCGAAAAGAAAACGGGGCGCGACGAAATTCTCGACTTCATCGAAGCCACCAATAAGGTATGGGCAGAAAACGAGGAGGCGGAGGCGGAAGAATCCGGAGACTCTGCCGGCTCATCAGATAGTGATGCCCCTGCTGATTCTGTAATGCCCGCTGAGGACAAAGATGATATTTAACTCTTCAAACCATAATAATTATACACTAACACTTCACTTTATGAAAAAAATAGCATTTGCATCAGATCATGCTGCATACGATCTCAAGAATGTGATCATGCCCTACGTGCAGGAAAAAGGTTATGAGACTGTAGATTTCGGCACATATAGCGCTGATTCTTGCGACTATGCCGATTTTGCTCATCCGGCTGCGCGCGCAGTGGAATCGGGAGAGTGCGACTTCGGAATAGCCATGTGCGGCAGTGGCAACGGCATTCAGATCACTCTCAACAAGCATCAGAAAATACGTGCGGCTCTCTGCTGGCTGCCCGAGCTCGCAGCACTTGCTCGCCAGCATAACGATGCCAATTTCCTCGTTCTTCCCGGCCGATTCATCAGCGAGGAGAATGCTAAGAAGATAGTCGACGCATATCTCGAGTCAGAGTTTGAAGGCGGGCGCCATGCTAAGAGAATAGCGAAAATTCCCGTTTGCGATGCCTGAATTTGAAATTCAGCTCCGTGACGTCCTCATGTATGGATGTCACGGAGTCATGCCTGAGGAAAATAGACTTGGCAATCAGTACCGGCTGAATGTGCGCCTGCATATAGATGCCTCGGCGTTTGATCCCGACAGGAGCGATCTCAGCTCTACGATATCATACGCCGAAGTGTACGATATTGTAGCGTGTGAGATGTCTAAGCCCACGCCATTGCTTGAGACCTTGGCAATGCGGATGGCCGGGAGAATATGCGACCGTTGGCCGCGCTCGGTCGGAAATCCTTGCGTCAAAAGCGGTGAGATTGAGATTGTTAAACTCGTGCCTCCTATTCCGGGCATGATAGGAGAGGCCGGAATCAGGTATTCATTTTAGTCAGGCCTCACAGGAAAATCAAGAAAAGTCAGAAAAAATCTGCCTCAAAATTTGCATATCTCAAAAAAAAGCAGTAATTTTGCATCGTGATTCCGAAAGGGTCACACAAGGATTGGTTCGCTAGCTCAACTGAATAGAGCATCTGACTACGGATCAGAAGGTTAC
>CAYPGW010000060.1:0-10643 GCA_964410515.1 uncultured Sangeribacter sp.
ACGAGGTTCTTGGCCGTCTGCTTCACACCGTTAACGGTTAGAAATCCGTCGGAGGAGATACCGACAGTAGGGGTTAGGCCTTGAGGGCCTTGAGGGCCTGTTGCCCCTGTCGCTCCTGTGTCGCCTTTGGGGCCCTGCGGCCCTGTCGCGCCTGTTGCTCCGGCAGACCACTGAGGGCCCTGAATACCTTGCGGCCCCACGAGGTTTTTATTTTTTTGCTCTACGCCGTCCACGGTTAGAAACCCGTTGGCGGAGATACTGACTGCAGGGGTTCGGCCTTGTGGGCCGGTAGGGCCGGTAGCTCCGGTTTCACCCTTATCGCCTTTGGCACCGGTATCACCTTTGGGCCCCTGTGGCCCAGTAGCACCAGCAGCCCCGGTGTCTCCTTTCGGGCCCTGAGTTCCGCGTAGAGATCCGGAAACCACAATACCATCAACCAACAGGCGATCTTCGTCATCAAAGGTAATGACAGGAGTACGGCCGTCTTTGCCGTCTACACGCCGGTGTATTGTGATGCTTCCCTGCGCGCAGAATTGTCTTGTTGCGTCCATACTCAAATGTTAGCCGCCTCACGGTAATAGAGTTCGGGGAGGGCAGTCTCGGGCAGCATTTCGGCGAAGTCCACACCCCAGTTGGAATCGGCTATGACTTCAACATCCGAGATGACAGCCACGCCGTTCACAATGCGGTCAGTCTCAGCCGAAGTAACATTTATGGTGTCGGTGTTAGAAGATTTCAGCGAGCTGAACGTCTGCGGATCAATCACGTCGAGCCTCCATCTCACATTTCCGGGCGCCGGCGCTCCGGAGGTGTCGATGAGTGATGCCTTCACGGTCACCTGATCGCCGGTCTTAGCGATCTCCTGCTTGGCAGACGTTATCTCAAGACGCACCTGATAAGTGTCGGCAGCATCTATAATCGTGATGCCGGCCACAGCTACGGGAGTGGCGCCGGCCGAAGGAGCGGATGAGCCCGGGTAGAACTCGGCGACATAGAGTTGCGTGCCGTCAACACCGCTTCGAGTCACGGTAATGCTCTTCAGGCCATCGTTGGCCGCCATTACGGAGCCATCTCGACGCCATTTGACGTAAAACTGCTCCACAGCAATGCCGCCGAGAAATAAAGCGGCTGTTATGGTAGACTTGGGATTCTGCCGGTCGAGCGACATATTGGTGGTGGTGAGAGCCGCATAGTAGCCCGACGATCCACCGCGCTGCAGTATGATGTCTGCCGCCTTGCTCATCTCGTATGAGCCACCACCCGAGAGGGCCATGCAGTTGAAAGTCAGGATGCCGTTAGCGAGATGTGCCGGATCCGCGAGATTCGCCATCGGCTTGATGGCATGATCTTCGAGCCGCATGGCGAATTTTCCGGTGGAGTCCAACTTCCACCCCGCGCTTGTGGCTCCGGAGAATATGAGAGACACGCCGTTATATTGCCAACCGGGATTTGTCATTTCCACGGCGGCGCCCATAGCCGATGTTACGGAGGGTACGATTACGGGGCGGTTGGCATCAACCGTCCAGTCAGGAGCGATGGCATTGTTGTTGCCGAAATCCACAGATTGATAGAGAGGCTTGCCTGTCTCGTTATTGAGCACGAGATATAGATGATCTCCATTGCGAAGGCGCTTAATGGTGATCGACCCCTGGGCCGACCACTGCTTGTTGCGCAGCGTCTGGTTGATGTCTGATTCTGCCATGTCAGTATATTGTTAAGATAATTTGCGATTCAGGAAATCAACGGCCCCGTCATGGGTAGTCTCTTCGACCCAGTCGGGGATTTGCGGGCCGAATGCCTTTCGGGCTTCTGTCTCGTTAATCAACACGAGGCCATCCCTGCATTTACGCCAGGGCTCTGATCCGAGACCGGATTCAGCGAGTTTGCTCTTGTCTGCTATGTAGTATTTCATATCATAAAGGAAAGATTTATACATGGTGTATTATTCAGCGTGCGACCTTGTAAGTGCCGTCAGCGTTCCTCTGATACGATCCGTCGTCAGCGACTACGGGCCGGAAAGCGCCGGCATATTCGGCCTTGCACGTAATTTCAAGCGAAGAATCGGAATCGTCAATGGCATCTGCGAGTATCACGGTGCCTATCTGTCCGGTGCCATGCAGCACTTCGCCCTTGCTTGCAGAGTTGCTATACCATTTCATGCTCAGCAAACGCTCCGGATATCGCACGGATCTCTTTCTCGAGTCAGTGACAATAGCCATGTTCGTGCGTACAGAGTCAGCCTCGGATAGGCTGCCTCCGTTGATCATGGTTAGATCGAGTGCTTCCTTCACACGGTCGATGCAGAACTGTCGGCGTGCCACCTCTCGCTCTCCGACATAGGCCTTCAGCATATAGGTGCCGCGATTCACCAGTCGGAGGTCAAGAGTGAGACTTCCGTTATCGTCGGAAGGGAGCGAATAGGCTATCGATCGACCGGCCTTCAGTTCGGAGAGCGCGCCGTCTGCATCCACCTCAAACAGGCGGAATGTGACGCTGTCGGCGGCAAGCTCATTCTTTCCGCGCCGGATGGTGACTCCGAACTCACGGTGGTATGATCTTTTCGACGCTATCACATCGCGGCGTTGCGATGCAGTCAGCCCGGCTTCGCCGTTTGTTTTGGCGTAGTCATCGATAGAGAGGAGATCGTTAAGCTCATCGTAGAGTATGAGATCGCCGTCAGGGAAATCGATAGAATATCCGTCATCTCCTTTAGCGGTGGTGTAAAGGGAAATTGAGTCGGAGCGTATAGGGATATTGAGCCCTGTCCGGGTGTCGGCCAGTGTCGCGGTCATATATAGTTCCACGACGTCTCCGACGGCGACATTGCGGGATATTGTGAGCATGCCCTTAGTCTCGTCAGAAGCCGAAGAAATGCTGAATTTTCCGGCCCAAGCGGAGTCAAGCGAGATATCCGCGCCGTTGGCCCACCATTTGACATTGGCCAGCATGGCGTTGCAATTACCCGATGGCCATGAGCCGTCAGAAGCGGCGGCCACCACGTCAGGCATCAGCACGGTGGGTGTGAGGCCACGGTCAGGAGTGTACTGAGCCCCGTCATCGCACACAGCGTCATAGACCTGTGCCGCGGGGCTGTCCGGAGTGACGCAGCGGAGCGTGGCCGCCACAGTCAGAGGCGCAAACTCGCGCCTGAAAGTTTTCTTTGCAGTAATCATATCAATATCTCAGCTTCTACAGATGTATCATCTACCATTGCCCTGACCGAGAAAACGGCCATATTGCCCGGTATGTCATTGACCGCATCTGTCATGGACAGCGTGATTGTGCCGTCAAACTGCCGGGCCTTAGCCGACTGGTTCCAGACGGCATCTTCAGCCGGGAGGCCGGAATCGCGCGATATCTCCCATTCCGTGACCTTGTCGGTGACATCATGCCATCCCATCAGAACACGGCATGAGATAGTCAAAGACTCACCCCATGCCAGATACCCGTCGCCGGCTCCGTCAAATTCGAGAGAATAGTATACAGGGATCTCGACGTCAGGCTCCGTAGACATGCAGTATAGCATTTCCTCGAGTATACACCCGAGGTAGTTAGGCGATATGGAGTCCTTGACAACCTTAGCCTTCAGGTCAGAAATTTTCTTTATTACGGAGCGGAGATCACGCATGTCATTAAAAGTGTGTTGTTACAAAATTATGGATATCGGGAAGCCGGATAAAAGACGGAAATCAGGATAGCCCCTTATTTCTGTAATATTCGGTCTGTTTCCTGTAGTCTTCCGCCTCGAGCTTTGCAAACATGCCGACAAATTCCTTTCCGATGGAATCAGCCATAAATTCTTTCAGGCGCATAGTCGAAGCATAATATTTTGTGGAAAACCAACGGCGGGGCTCACGCTTGTTGGTCCAGCCATCCTTATCTTTCTTATGGGTATTGCCTATGGCAGTATTACGGCCTGTGCCCATATCCTGCCAAAGGCCATACTCCAGGAACTTATGAGACAGCTCAAAATCAAGAAACCGACCATCTGCATCAGTCCGGATCCTCATGGCAGTAGGTGATCGATAAAGCTCCCCGGTATCTTCCACGCGGAGCTTATGAATCCGTTCTTGCCAGATATCGACCATGGTATTGTTCCAGCCTTCGACCCATTTTCGGCGATCTTCTACGGCATCAGCGGTTGTGTGATCCATTCGTCAGGGTTGTAAGAGAGTTCAGGGTAGGTGGTAGTCTTGATCTGGTAGAAAGCGCAGGCAGCGCCGGTGTAGAAATATTGTTCCACCTCCTTGAACGCTATGCGGGAATCGATATGGATATCTTCATCCTCAATCCTGACTTTCTCCTGCATGAGCACCGACATAAACTGGCGGAACAACTCACGCATATTCTCCATTGCCTTGTTACGCGAAGTTTCATCCGCCGCTTTATGGCGGAACGCCATGAACACCGTCTTGATACGGCTTGAATGCGGCACATTGTCAAGATCGAGACCACCGTCAGAAGTATCGGACACGCATACGAATGCTTTCGTGTTGAGAAGATTCGACAGTGCGCCGTGAAATCCCTCAAGTCCGGACACAGGATGAAAGCGGTATCCGTGATCGATGGCGAATTTATTTGACTCGGTAAGACGCTTGAAGAAGGCTGCGGCGTCCCAGTTTAAATCAGTCATAATTGAGAATTGAGAATTGAGAATTGAGAATTAAGAAATCAGAATTTATTATCGAGACTGAGGATATTTTTTATTGAGATCCTGATAATCCTTTGCCTGAGCGTCGAGCTCCGTGAGTGCTCTAATGGCGGGCATCGACAGAATCTGATCTTCTTTTGTGATATCACCTTTGGTAAGTGCGCGGATCTGAGCATCGACAGAACGGCGCACGGTATCTGCATCCGGAATATCCTGACCGGCTACCGGGGCCGGTTGGAAGTAATGCGGAAACATCGATGACACCAGTTGCTTGACCGAAGCCCACCAGTAGAATATGCTTATTTCTTCTGCCGGCGTGAGGCAGATATCATCCTTGCGGTATAGTATGGCCGCCATCGAGCGGAGTAGGGCGTGATCCTGCGTGAATTGATATCCCTGATAGAGATTGTCGCAGGCAAGCCATTGCTCGAGCGTGAGATCGTATGTCGGGTCCGGAGCCATTGCGTCAGCTCCGTCAATACGATCGAGCCGCACAGGATATTCAGGGATATCCCTTAGCCATTCCATAGAGCTGCAAGCCCGGGAGAATTCCTCGGAATCCATAACATATTCGCGTCCTTTGGAACGGATCAACCAGTTGCGGCCATAAGGTGACACCAAACTGAATCCACACCACCGGGTTATGAAAGATGCAGCCACCGGCCACCATGAGGGCTGCACGGTTGAGAAGCGCACCATGAGGACGAAGACAGAGCGGAGTTGCGGCTGTGAGAGTTCAGACCATGATGTGGGGATTGTCAGATTCAGGGTTTCCATGACGTCAGAAGAAATATCCACCCTTGCGGGTATTTTTGAATGGTTCTACATCTGTGCGCATCGAACGCTTCCAGACTGAAAAGAAAACCGGATCTTGTTTTATGTGTATCAGGATTGACTCAGCGAGATGCCATACTTCATGATCATCAGGACAGCGGTACGGGTCTTTTTTTATGTGCAGCGACACATACCGGCGGATTCCTGTGCGCAATGCAGATATGACAGGGACAGACATGTCATAGGTGCCGTCACAGAAACAGGAACGCAAGGAATTCATCAGCTCGAACCCGATATATTTTTCGGCAAGCATAGACTCGATTTTTTCTGCAAGACCACGAGCAATTTTATAGACCTCATGAATGTCATCTTTTGTCGGAGAAACATCGGCAAGGAACGGGAGGAATGTCGAGCAGTACCAACGACCGCGAGCGGAATTCCTCCAGTCCTCACAATAGACGCACTTCTCCTGCAGAAGGAGTACTATGTCGCGGAGTGAGGCAGAGAGGCTTGAGATCAGCCTCTCGATTCGTTCTTTGGAAGCCGGCACAAGATTCGATGATGAAACAACACCGAATCCCGTAGGGGTGACCACAAGATCCAGAGCGGGAACCGCATGGATCACGGCGCGGAGAATCACGGCGCGGGTGGCTATTTCCTCCAGTTCCGGAGGCAGCTGCACGTCGCCGACGACAAGCGCCTCAATCCAGCGGATAGAGTCGTTGACGTATGGCTTGATGCGTTCTGACAGCGGAATCTCTTCATCGACGGTAATGATGGAGTTCGGCAGGACTGAGTTGAGGAGTTCGTCAGTCAGATCTATGTCCATAATTGAGAATTGAGAATTTGGAATTGGGATATCGGAAATCTTTAATCAATTGCCTCTGTTGTTACTTCTTTTGCGTCAGTGTGCTCATCGAGGGTGGTGAGCTGAATAAACGGGCAGTCCGGGTGAACACCCTTCCAACCATTGAAGCGGATTATTATGTTGTGGACGCGGAACAGGAGATCGTGATAAGGTTTCTGCAGAGCCTGTGCGATGGTATACAGCTCGCGCTTGTCAGATCCGGAATTGTTAGTCTGCGACTTTCCCGGCACAGAACCCACAAGGTTAGAGTGGACACGCATCACAAAGCAGATCATATTCACAGCTTCAGCGATATCAGACTCCCAGTCGCCACCCTCCTTTGTAGCAGAATCGATGCGGTTGACGGTGATCTCGGAGCTTTCCGACTTCCCATCCATCGACAGGGATTTTGACGTGAACAGAACATTGCCGGAATTTTCGACGTCGGTCAAAAACTCAAGCATTTCCTGTTTTTTCTTGGTCATAAACTTGCGTTGGTTATCAATACCGACAATTTTATTCAGCAGAAACTGATTGTCCCAGTACGTCTTGGAAACCTCGATCACGTACTTTATCGGTGCGGCATTCTTGAGTTTGGCCATCTTAGCCATACCGATGAGCCGCTTGATGCCGAACCATGATCCTTTGAAAAGGGAAGCGTAATGGGGGATCGGGTAATACAGGGAGTCCACTCCCGGGAACCGGGTAAGGATTGCAAATTTGCGGATCTTATCATCCTTACGAGAGCCGTCAGGGCGGGCAAGGCGGCCGACACGCATCTGAAGGTCGCGCCATGGAGACGCCGGATCGAGCAGCTGTATCACTTCCACATTGTCATTCGGCTCGAGATGGCGGAAGTTTGCGAAAAGCACACTGGGGATGCGGCCGTATTTGTCGGCTTTGGTGAAACGGCAGTAACATGCCGGTTTCCGAAGCAGCTGCACGATGCGGGAGCCGTCGGCATTCAAGATTACGACAGAGATGGCGAAATTGAAATGCTTGAGATCCTGACAGACGCCCAGAAAATACTCCGAGATTGAATTTTCAAACAGGAAATCATCTACTTCAGATCGGACGGCTGCTGTCGCTTCCTCGGTACAGTACTTCAGACCGCTGCCATAGCAGACTTCCGCGTTAAAGACCTGACATGTGGAAAGAGTCTCATCAGACTCGATGAGCTTTATTATATTGTAAGGGAGCATATCGGTGGCACCCCAGGGCACGTATTCATAGCCGTTACAGGTACGGATCTCAGGATGCTCCATCTCGCGGAAGATGTCCGAAGTCTTAGTGACAAAAGCAGCAGAAGCGTTGCCATGGATATTCTGAATCTGATGGACCGAGAAAAAATCCAATTCATTATTCGGGGTTGAAGGAGAGTCTTTTTTACGCATTTTGAGGGAGAGTTAAAGGAAAACGTCGTAGTCATTTATAGCGATGATCATGCAGTCGCGGATGGTACGCTTCTCGCCCGAGCGCAGGAACTTGACTGTTCGCAGCCCGGTGTAGACATCGTAAGAGAGCGAGACAACAGGGTTGTCTTTGGTGATATTGAGGATGGAGCCGTTTTTTTTGACGACAGACAAGGAGACCGGGTCACCCTTGTCAAGAATGCGGCGGGCCTCATTGATATGTATTGTGGATCTCATTGGAAAGGATCAGTGAACTGCGAAGTGAATATTCCGAAAGACTCCAGGAGTGGAGAAAGTGTATCACCGAAAAGGCGCGGGCGTCGGCCGGTGAATCGCCAAGTAAATTTCATCGAATTCATAGAATTATCATCGTTGGAGACGTCTGACGTATGATCTTCAATAATTATCGGATATTCCGCACCGTCTACAACCACAGCGGTGTTTATCGACTCTATAAGCTGCGACATGGCCGCCGCCTCCATCCTTGTCAATGGTGCGGTGGTATGCTCGTAAGTCCGGGTTGTGAGATGATTATATTGTAAGATCTTGCCCGCACAAAAGGCTGTATCGCGTGAGACATCGGTCTTCATGACCGACAAGCCGGAGACGAAGACCGACTCCGGAACGTTGAAGCAGTTGCGGTAATTGAATTCAAGACAGTCCGGCATATCGCATATAAAGAAAGATTTGGACATGCTACCATATACCACCGAGACTATCGAGACTTGACTGAAAGCAAAGGCCGACCTGCATTGCGACATTATGTCGGGGATATCGACGGTGATATATCCGTCGCCGGCCGTGGTCTGGATATTGCATGCTACCGGGCTTCCGTCAGACATATACCCAGAGACGCCGAACCTGACGGGATTATTTTTAGATACGTTGCCATAAACCTTCAGGACAGCGTGAGGCGGAACCCTCTGAGCCGGCATGCAGGTGTAGAAAGATGCCGAAGGATTGAAATCATCGGGCATATCGTAAGAGCAGTAAAGGCAGTTCACATCGATGAATGCCGACACTTCAGGAGTTCCTGCAGCCGCGGCAGAGATTCTTATTGTATGAGAATGCCATCCGAGCCTCACGAACAAAGACTCGATAACCGAGGCAAGATCGTCCACGTGGACCAATCCGTCATACGCATACAGTGTGGCGGAATAGAACTCGTAAGTCTCGTATGAAAGTGATATCCTTATGGCGGCAGCGTCGGTAGAGACCGTAAGTCTTCCGAGTGCCGAAGTGGCACAGACCGGTCGTTGCGTGATATCTGAGGAGAGAAAATCGACAAACATACCGCAAATATAGACGGTATCCGAATGAGGATAAAAGACAAGGGAAAAGGCCCCCTGCAGCAGGTCAGGGAGCCTTGTATGATCGGGTGATTACTCGAAAGAGATTTTGGCGATTCGATCTTTACCGAAGGCGATAGAGAGGGAATCATTCCCGTTGGCTTCGTAATATTCACACAGAGTAGTCAGGAGCGACCTGATATGTCTTTTGGATGGATGCCGCTCGAGATGTTTGAAATATTGGTCTTCGAGGAAATCGAGCTGCTGCCGGTAGCAGAGCCGATTGTACTTCATGGACTGCCTGGTGGCCTCGTAGACACGCGCTTTCTCTGCGCGGAGAGCCTCGCGGGCTTCAGGAGTCCTGACCTGGCCGATTGCGGTGTTAAGGTGGCCGATGATTCGGTTGGAATCCTTCTGGATGCTCACTCGCTCGTTGCGGAATTGGATTCGCAGAGCGTTCATTTGTTTTTCAAATTCGTTCATTACTTGTACGTTTTGGCATTTTAGACAGAAAAACGGCTGTCATATCCCGTTCGCCAAAACGTACAAGGTTTCACTCCGCAGAGCAAAAAGATGCGTGGATATGACAGCCGTAGCTGTGTATGCAAGGGCATAAAAAATGCCCGAAATATGTTCGAGCCGATAACCGTGACTCTGCGGAATGGTGATACCATCATACGTTTTGGCACTGCAAAATTAGGAAATAAATTTGAAAGTACCAAATAAATTTTCGATATTATAATTTTATTGTAATTTTTATTATAATTTTATTGTAATATTGAAAAACTTTTTGTAATTTTGCAGTGTTGAACAGAATAAGGGGTCAAAACTAAAGGATAGTTCCCGAAGATAAGAAGATAAATAGATAATCAAAGAAACAAACTGCAGAATGGAAACAAGAATCTCACAAGTCGGTACATCTGTTGGGATAATAATCCCCCGATATATCGCCACCGAGGGAGGCTTTTCAAAAGGCTCATCAGTGAACATAGAATATAAAAACGATCAGATAATCATCTCAAAAATACGCGCCAACCGTGCCGGTTGGGCAGAAGCTTTCGCAAAATATGCAAAAGAAGGTGAAGACGAAATGCTGCTGCCTGACTATCTCGACTCGGAAGCTATAGCTCAGATTTGATCTTGATATCTGTTCAACAACAATAATAATTTTTTAATTAAGTGTAATATGGTAAAAAATAGTATTTATGCGGTCGATTTAGACCCAACTATCGGTGCTGAAATGAATAAGCTCAGACCTTGTGTAATCATCTCCCCTGACGAGATGAATAATTATCTGAAAACTGTAATTGTTGCGCCTCTGACATCGACCAACAGAGCACTCCCGACAAGGGTTTTAATAAAAGCAACCCAAACAAGCGGTCTGAAAAACGACAGTTACGCAGCTCTCGACCAGATAAAGACTATTGATAAATCAAGATTACTAAAGCTCATCGGGGAAATTTCTGAAGATGAAAAGCTTCAGTTATCTGAAGCACTTATAGAAATGTTTAAATATTGAAAGAAAAATTAAATTAAGTCAAGGCAGCCGTCACCTTCCGGCTGCTTTTTTTATATGGAGACGCCATAAAAAAAAGCCACATCCCGAAGGGTGTGGCTATACCTATATAGGTTTGAGCGGAGAGAGAGGATGAGCAGGTCAGGACTTGTCG
>CAYPGW010000061.1:0-10448 GCA_964410515.1 uncultured Sangeribacter sp.
TAAGAAGATTGCGACCTTCATTTACGAATGGGGAGTTCTCTCGAACAACATAGTCGAACATTCCTTCAATTGACAAATCGGTATCATCACAAAGCAGCTCGATATACTTAGGTACGCCACCGGTTATGGTATAGAATGCAAGCAGCTCATCATTTGTGTGTTCCGGGCGATAGTCATGCATGATCTCTTTCATCGTCTCTGTGCCTAATCCGGAAAGACGGATCATAGCATCAGCCCTGCCAAACAGAGGTTCGTGGTAGTTCTCAAAGATCTTGTGCATCATGGAATATACCGAACCCATCAGCAAAAGATTAACGTGGGTATCGTTTCGATATGAATCCCAAATATTCTGCATATCGCTGAATACAGAGGGATTGATATTGAAAAACTCCTGAAATTCATCAATAATCAGGTTAAACTTGCGTGTCTTGGCAAGTTCCATCAACATCTGGAATAAAGACTTAAAAGACTTAATTTCAGACGGCACATAACAGTTGAGAGCCGACGAGATGAGTCCGGCAAACTCTTCGCACAAGGCAGCCTCATTTTTCCTGCTGACAAAAAGATATACCGTAGGATACTCGCCCTGCGTTGCACGCAAAGCAAGCGATGTCTTGCCTATACGCCGACGCCCTGTTATTACAGTCATCCTCGATCGGGAGTCAAAAGCTCGACCTTGTATTCGTCTCAGCTCCTCTATTTCCTTTGTCCGATTATAGAATTTCATCTTACTAATCTAATATGATCAACAGATATCAATGACTTAAATATGGAAATTGATATTGTGTAAATATTCTCTTTGGATTATCTACAGGGATTTAGTTTTTCGATAAACTTATCTATTGCATCTTTTGCACAATATGTTTCCGTATCACCATCATTACTTGTCAGTTCATACATCCCGTCTATATTACTCCATTTCAGATGGCAACCACCATCTTCTGTTATATATGAGATACTGTGAGGGTAATCTCCTTTTGAATCATAGAAAATAATCTGATTCTGAGGCAAAGATTTAAGCACTACAGTATAGATATACTTTAAGACTGGATCAATGCAATGGCTGTCCATAGTCTTATATTGGGCGAAGATTACATGTCCTTTATCAATAAACAGTCGTTTGTTATTACAATAATCAATAATTGAGGGCTCTTCGATGATGCATTCAATCCATGTAGGATATGTGTGATCTTTATTAGATATTACATTGATGATAAACTCTTTCGCACCAAGGTCATTGGCAGTATTAATCCATAAATCAATTATTTCTTTAATAAAAGGTGCATTTGTAGATTGCTCCTTATCGAAATCTCGCAGATAACGTTTGAAACTGTTGTCGCGGTCGAAATTCAACTGATACATACGATTGGATTGTAGCCAATGTTTAGGATTAATCATTAATGATGCTATATAGACTGAGTTACAATCTACATTAATTAATCCTAATAAGTCTACCAGTTTTGAAGAGTAGGATTTGAATTTTTCGATATCTCCATCAGACCATTGCAGCAGCGCTCTTATCTGTCCCCAAAGATATGGATCTTTCTCAGCTGCCGTAATAACCGCCTCCCATTGAGGATCTAATAAAAATAAAGATGCTTTTTCTGATTCCTCTTTCAGTGCTTTATTATCAATCCCAACGTAGGTCTTATCCTTGATTGAATTGAAGAATTGACATACGTAATTGTGATCTGACGATCCAAGACGGTTTTTCTCACCGAACTTCTGTAAGTCACAAGTAATAGTAGAGATGGCACTCATCGCGTTTTCATAACGCCATCGTTTATCAATACGTTGGGTATTATTGTAGTTAGCCAACATATTTCGGAAAGATTTAATCCATCTGCTGAAATTATTCTTCCATACTTCGTCACCGGTGTTTGGATACACCTCTAGAAATTGTAACGAAGCAAAGAATGTCAGAGCAATATCATTGGGTAGAATATCACTCAAAAACGCTTGCATCAGATTAATCTCATCATAATTAAAATGTGTATCATTTGCTAAGGCTGCATATATATCGCGTATCGTGCCATCCTCATCTTCAACAAGCAAGGAATTTACTGTTTTTATAAGGGCTTGGAAATCGATTAAAGTTTCAGCGGAGCTGACTTTATGTTCTTCTTTACTTCTAAAAGTAAGCAATGAATCGCTATATATCATGAGAATATCATCGATATCGGTCGCGTTCATTTTATAGCAAGCTTCACGTAGTAAGTCAGTCGAAGGCATTTTTGCATGAAGCTGCAATTGGATAAGGCGCAACATAAGTTTTTTAAACTGCAGTTCGCAAGTCTTGGCTGCCTCCAGGCTTTTTTGTTTCCTCTCTTCTTTTGGCAACCTTTGAGATTGACTGATTAAATTGCGGGCGTATGTATGCCAGAAGTAATCGCTCCATTTCCCGTCCATCAATGTTCGCCAATAGGATTCAACATTTTCAGAGGCAACCGCCTCGCCATTTTCATCATATTCCGTCTGCTGAATCTGGATTTCCTCTTCAAGTGTGGATTTCATTTTGTCAAAATCCGACAGTTGTTTACCACGCGCATTCATTTTGATAAAAAGCTCGTTGGATAAGCCAAAGTCACCAAGATTCAATCCATTAAATGTGATATTATTGAGATTCCGACGGTATTCCTCGAGACTCTTCTCCCAATTCGGATTGTCTGTTATCAATTCAGTGCAGATGCTGTCGATCATTACAAGCATCGAACTTATCGAAGGATCGAATTTCCATTTCCAATGAAACCAGTCTCTCTTTTTAATCAGCTCAGAAGGGGAGATTTCCTTGTCGATTGATTCCTTGATTAAGGCAGAGGCATCATGCGCCACAATTTCGTTACTGAAATCCTCAGATGTGGGGCACGAAGCGTATGTAAACACAGATTTCTTATCGTATTCTTTGCGCCTAAGATCAATGCCAAGCATCCAATGGATTAGAAATAGAGTTGTAAGTCTCTGTTGTCCATCGAGAGGTTCGAATGCACCGTTTTTCATGCTGCCATAAACAAAGTCAAGTTCAGTTGATGCACGATTCCCTTTAATTACTTGAAAAAGTGTGTGCAGGAAAGTCTTGCGGATACCATCCACTTTCTTCGTTTGCCTACCCTGAGCATATCCGCGCTGTATACGTGGTATAAGGATATATCCTTGTTCTATCTGCTGCAGGAAATTATATGTTTTCAGTTTCTCACTCATTGTCTAATAAAATTTAATTGGATGGTTGTTGTGGATGCTCCGCAGATGCGTTTTCTTGTTTAGTCGGAGACAATACAGAATCGAAAATAGGATCAAGCATCTGATGAATCGCATTAAGATAACATTCACGATCGGATTTATTCCATCGAATTCTGTCAAGATGGGACGAATGTTGTTCGCTATCGGTATAATACTTCAGAAATGCATTGCGAGTTGCCGTGGGGATAAACCTTTTTCCCTCCCGATCATATTTCATTATCAGATATCTTTTGTACGGGAAAGGAGCATCTTGATACTCCCGGTTTGTCCGGCTGTCCAAAAGCGTAAGATTACTTATGTAATCTTTTTTGAGTGTCGTGAGATCCACTTCACTCTCAGCCTCACCTGATTCCTTTGCATAATGTTGATTGATACGTGAGTAGAAATTTAAATATTTATTTAGCTCTACTTTTCCTTTCTCTTGAAATCTATTTATGAGTTCAAAAGCTTCACTCCTAAGATTCTTTGCCGCAACATCATCCTCCAAGCCCAAGATAAATTCCACATGTTTAAGCCAGTTGATACGATCGTCAAATTCCTGCAGCGAGGCGTCGTTTTGCGAGTCGATATGCTCCACATCCCATTTCTCGCTTTTAAATCGTTCGAAGTCAAATCGGGAATTGCAATTCTTCAAACAGGTCTCGACATTAAACAGCAAAAGCAATCTTTTTACATATTCCTGACCATATTCGAAATCATTTATGGCATCTTTATTCAGGAAATTGTTCCGGTCTTTAAACCGCTCCATTATCAATTTCCTTAATTCTAACTTCGTGTCATCTTCACTCCATTCCACTGTTCGTGGATTTTTTTTAGCTTTTTCAAGATGATTGTAAATTTCAAGAGGCTTGAAACCTACAGCAACAAGATAACCTATATAATGATAGTGAAGATTGTCTTCATACCAAGCCACGATGCGATCAAATGTACGCTTTATCAGTAGCCACGCATCCTCCATATTATGGATATATTTTGCCCATGAAGCTTCAAACAGAGCATGCTGATGATCCGAGCCTCTCTCTTGAGCTTCCTTCTCCACATTGCGGCAATGATCGTAAAGTTTCTGGAACTCTCTATAGGAATAGTCGGAATCATTCTCTTGACCTTTACATGTCACGAAATCGAAAAGAATATCCATGCGGGTCTGTAGACCTTCATCATTGTCGCTGATAAAATACCAGAATTTATCATCCTGAAAACGACGTTCCATCTCATTCCATTCCAAAGCCAACCTTTCAGCTGCCTGAGCATCATGTTTATTACGGAGGTCATTGTCCATTATAAACAAAGCCTTAATAAGTTCGGCACTCGTAAGCGCGATTTTCCCTTTGTTCAACCGATTGAATATGTTGATATTATCTCTGTCAGAGCTTGAAGCTTCGATAGCATACCATATAAGTTTAACCTGACGTTTCTGATCATACAGAAGGCTGCCTTTAAAACCATCGAGATTGGTTCGTTGATTCTTTTTGAACCAATCATCTATAACATCTTTCGCCTCACTGAGATAATAACTATCAATATTTTTAGACGGATCAGGGCTATTAAAATTAAGAGACCGACGGTTGGTATATACTATTTCGTAAAGCAGCGGCTCGAAATCTTCCCTGTCGTCTTCGCTTAGCTTGCGCATCAATCTTTTGAGTATAAGCAGCAACGTGGTTAGTCGTTGCTGACCATCGAGGACTTCCCAGGCATCCCTGTCTTGATATTTGCATGGTCGCACTACAACTGGCTGCAGGAAATAGCTGTCAGCTCCCGGCACATCATTATTGGCAAATTGCTTAATATCTTCGAGAAGATCTGCTACCTGTTTTTCTTCCCACCTGTAACCTCTCTGGAATGACGGAATAACAAACAGATGTTTGCCATCAATTAGTTCGGCAATAGGCTTGGGTCTAAAATTATCTTGCATTGCAGCACTCATAATAACATTATTCGTTAAAAGTTAAAAAGATAAGTGGACACTATATCATGTTCTCATTCGATACAGTTGGAAATAAAGACACCGTAGGATACTCGCCTTCAGTTGCACGCAGAGCAAGCGATGTCTTGCCGATACGACGACTCCCGGTTATCACAGTCATCCTTGACCGGGAGTCAAAAGCTCGACTTTGTATTCGTCTCAGCTCCTCTATTTCGTTTGTCCGATTACAGAATTTCATACTTTATTACGGCGGTAATTATTACCGCGGTGACAAAATTACAAAATTTCTTCTAAATTTCCAAATATGATTTGGTTATTTCTCGGACATTCACTAATTTTGTAATCGAAAGCAGCAATACAATTTTTCTCTATCATTTACACTCCTTTCTGCATTCCATCAGTTGCTTGACAACCGTAGGCCACAGTGAAAAATAAATTAAATCTGTTTTCTTCATGGCAATTGCTAATTTTGCAAATGTCTGTTGACTTAACATACTCCTTTTTTATTCAAAAAGATGCGGATATGTCGCATTTTTTAGTTATCTTTGCAGAAATAAAGATTCATTGTAGATAAGGAGGTCTGATTCATTTGATTGATATCTAACCATCACCATGAGAAATTTCTTAGTAATACTACTTATATGTCTCGCGGCTCTCGGTGTCAGGGCTGTTCCCCCGGCAGGACTGCAGACAGCATATCTTTACACCGATAAAAATTCCCTGTCGGGAGTTTTTAGTTCATTCTGTCAGGATCATGACGGCTTCATCTGGATAGGCACAGACCGCGGACTCCTGCGTTTCGACGGCAACAGTTATGACATCTACCGCCACGACGACAATAGTCAGGGCTCGCTCAGCGATAGCCGTGTGCTTGATGTGATGTGCGACAAAAAGGGGCGTGTTTGGGTGGCTACAGCCAACGGTTTGAATCTTTACAACAGTGCTGACGACACATTTAAGCCGATTACGATTCCCTCCAAGAATTTTCTCGGCTACATCATATCAATAACAGAGCAGCCCGACGGCACTGTAACATTTGTAGTTTCCGGAGTCGGTGTCTATGTGATCAACGACAAGGGGGCTGATCCGGTAGCTGTGAAATATTGGAGTGGATCTGAAGAGCAGTCCGTCAACACCATAGTTGCTGCGCCTTCGGGGCGTCTTTATATGGGCTCCGACAACGGGGCTCTTTATGAGATGGCAAAAAATGGTAAAATGACACGCTATTCGGTGGCCGACGGCATGTATATCAAGGCATTGTCTATTGAGGAGGATGGAAATTTGCTTATCGCCGTCTATGGTATGCTCTTCCGTTTCTATACAGCAACGGGTGAACTCCGGCGTCTGGAGGCTGATGGCCTCACTGCAATCAATAATCTTTCAAATTCCTCCGGTTCAGGTGTATATGTGGTCACTGCGGGTCGGGGTGTATGGAATGTGACGCCCGGAAGCGACATTGTTGCCGAATGCACAGGCCTGCATTGTCCGTTTATCAAGATTCCGTCTGCGGTGATCGGTGCTGCCTACAGCGCTCCCGACGGTAATCTCTGGCTTGGTTGCAACTATAGGGGAGTAGTGATGGTGCCTGCGCGTCCGATGCCTTTCGTGTATAGGAAAGTTTCGGATTATTTCCCTGATTATGTAGGAGGTTTAAGCGCTATGGGCGTATGGAAGGGCAACGTCCTGATAGGTATAGACAAAGGTCGTGTGGCTATGGTCGCGCCCGACGGTCGGCTTTTGCTTCAGACCGTAATTCCCGGTGGCGGCAACATCACTAATATAGATGTGGAGGGCGACACCGCTATAGTGAGTGTGGCTTACGACGGTGTTTGGCAACTTGACCTGCATTCGGGCGCTCTGAGCAAGATGATCGACTTGCCCGGCATATATACCGATCTGGATGTCGCGCCCGGTCACCCCGGAGAGCTTTTCGTTGCAGTTCACGGCATGGGAATCATGCGCTATGACCGTGCTACCGGGCAGCGCACATGGCTGCCTGTAGATCCTGACGGTGATCAGCTCACCAATCCTTACACCGCAAGCCTGAAGCGGACTCCGGATGACAAGATCTGGATTGGGCTTTATGGTGGCATAGCATGTTATGATCTGAAGACCGACCAGCTTTTGCATATCAATCAGCAACCATTCCTTGAGGGCGCGACCTTCTCGATAGAGCCCTGTCTTACTGACAATTCCGTGTGGGCGGGTACGAGCCACGGCCTTATTCATTTTGATCCTGAGAAAGGGGTGATCGACAAGATGACAGTCTCGAAAATGATGAGCGACGACGATGTGCGCACTATTGCCCGCGACAAGAATGGCGGCAAATGGGTCGGGACAATGAACGGACTTTCCTACGTGCCTGTCTCCAACGACCGCGTCAATTCCTATTTCGGCGGTCACGGACTGGTGGAGCGCTCCATCAATTGCATCCGCTTCGCTCCGGAGAACAACACTATGTATATCGGCAGCGATCTCGGTATCACAACTTTCTGTCCCGATTCCATAAAATCGTTAGGATTCGACAATCCCGTGAAGATATCGGGCATCTATCTCAACGGAAAGCGCCTGATGTCTGACACCAAGATCGACGGCCATGTAGTCATAAAGGGTACACCGCTCGCCCCCGAAGAACTGTATCTTCCTTCTTCCGACAATGCCCTCACTCTGAGGGTATCCACCATGGACTTCCGCGATGCTTCCAACATCTTCTATATGTGGCGGCTCGGAAAAGACGAGGAGTGGATTCGCTGCGCTCCCGGCGATAACCTGATCTATCTTCCTCATCTCGACCCCGGAACATATCATCTTGAGATCCGCGCCCAGGAGAATAATGAGATTTCACCCTCGGTCTCGATCAAGATACGCATAGCCACCCCGTGGATTCAGTCGTGGTGGGTGAAATGCGCCATAGTGCTGCTTGTGCTTCTTCTGCTCGTGCTTGCGCTGCGCCTTCTGAAGAAGAAGCGCGACGAGGCCGTCAATGAAGACAAGATAAAGATGTTTACCGACATTTCCCACGATATCAGGTCGCCGATCACGCTCATACTCAATCCGCTGGAGACGCTCATGAAGGAAGTGGAGGAGCCGGCCCACAAATCGCGTCTCGACGTGATGCGCCGCAACGCGCAGCGCATTCTCGGCCTCGTAAACCAGATGCTCGACGTGCAGAAACTTGAGAAGGGCAAAATGCGTCTCTCGTGCCGCATGACGGATATTGATGAATTTGTGAGAGGACTGGTGCAGCTTTTCGATCAGCAAGCCCGCGAGAAAGGTCAGACTCTCACTTATTCAGGATGCTCCTCGCTTGGCGAGGTCTGGATTGACCGCGACAACTTCGATAAGATTCTGGTTAATCTCATCTCCAACGCAATCAAATATACCCCCTCGGGCGGCACAATAGAGGTGAGGCTCGAGGAGGCGCACGACGAGAAGCTCGGCAAGTGTGCCCGTGTAAGTATCATCGACACCGGAATCGGACTCGACGCCAAAACCCAGGCACGCATCTTCGAGCGATTCTACCGCGTGCGTAAGGATCACGAGCCCGCCACTGCCGGTTTCGGTATCGGCCTTGATCTTTGCCGCCGTCTGGTGACTCTGCATCATGGCTCCATCTCCGGCAAGAACAGGGAAGATGGGGAGCAGGGCAGCATATTTTCGGTGCTCATCCCTGTAGATGAGGCCCAATATGCCGAATCTGAGAAAGTGCAGACCTCCTCGGCCCCTGCCAAGCAGATGGCTCATCTCGGCGTGTCAGAAGCCGTGGGCGCATCTGATGTGGTGACTCGTGTGAAGCCGGCATCGGCAGGTCAGCGAATCCTCGTGGTAGACGACGACACCGAGCTGCGCAATTATATTAAAGGTGAACTTCAGAAATATTTCAACGTCAGAGACGCCGCTGACGGGGCCGATGCCCTCAGGCTCGTTGCCGAATGGCATCCCGATGTGGTGGTGAGCGACGTTATAATGTCGGGAATGGACGGTCTGACACTCCTCAAGCGCCTCAAATCAGGAGCGGCCACAAATCATATTCCGGTAGTGCTTCTCAGCTCCAAGATTGAACTTGCCGACCGCATGGCGGGCTGGGAGAAGGGCGCCGACGGATATCTCGGCAAGCCTTTCAATATGAATGAGCTGATTTCGGTTATCGACACGCTGATCGAGAACCGCAGACGCATGAGAGGCAAATTCTCGGGCGCGCAGGAGACTGAGGGCCGTATAGATGCTCCCGAGATGAAGGGCAACGGCGAGATTCTGCTCGAGAGAATACAGAAAGTGATCAACAAGAACATCGATGATGCGCAGTTCAACGTTGAGCGTCTGGCCGATGAGGTAGGCGTGAGCCGCGCGCAGCTACATCGCAAGATGAAGGAGCTTTTAGGTCTCACGCCGAGCGACTATATCCGCAACATCAGGCTCAGCCGGGCATGCGAATTGCTGAAGCGTCCTGACATCGAGGTGACTCAGGTGGCATATCAGATCGGCTTCGCCTCGCAGCCGCATTTCTCCTCCCACTTCAAGAAATACACCGGTTTCTCGCCGTCTGAATTCCGGGCCCGGTCGCTGGCGAATGCAGCCGCCGAAAAGGAGGAATAGTGCTGCTTCGGGCGTGTCTACAGTGTCATTACGGCGGGCGTCTCTTGCAGATGCCCGCCGCTTTCCATTCCGGTGCATTTCCGGTGCTATTTTAGGCCCTGAAACGTCGTAATTGACAAATTTGAATGTTTAAGTTGCGCTTTTGAACATGCGGGCGATAAAGAGGGATAAATCTTCTACGTGCCTATATGTGGTTCTGCTGAAATCTTACTAATTTTGCATTCGTAAAGGAGAGGAAATTTTTCACGTTCCTTTATCGTGAGGCAGAGGCTTCCCGGGCTCCTTTTCATGAAAAAAGGATGATGTTTTTAGTAATGATTGATTATAGGTTTAGTTATTAGGTACCCTTGTTGTGGCTGGTGTGCGTGAGCATACCAGCCGGCAACTCACCTTTCTCTCTTAATAATGAGGCCTTGACAGAATCAATAGTCCGATGAGGCGCCTCGGGGCACACGGACAGGACGTCATTTCAACAGCAGCCAACTCATAAAATATGTATATGGTGCATCCCCGGCAGGGGCATGAAGATCAAGTCAGGATTGTTCTTGCCGCGCGATGCTGAAAGTCCAATTATCGCTAAGCGCATTGCGCATGTGAATCCAAACTCTAATCCGAACAGTTAGTTGAGACGGGGGAGGGTGTATCATAAGTAATAATATGATGCGCCCTCCTCCAATTTCGGAGTCAC
>CAYPGW010000062.1:0-9651 GCA_964410515.1 uncultured Sangeribacter sp.
AAGCGGTTTCAACAACTGGACTGCCCGCAAGCGTCTCTACTACACTTCTTCTACCGAGACTGAAGAAAAAGAAGTTGATGGCGAAACTGTAACAGTAGCTAAGACTGTATATCCCTTCGGCTTCGTTTCTGCAGAAAGCACCACCAACGTGCTTCAGTATAGCGTGATCGCAGCTGATCAGGACAATACAATGTATTTCGATGGTCTTGGAATGTTTGACAACGCCCGCAATGTAGGCTACCTGAAACATATCGGTGTTTACAACGACGAGACTGCCAACAACTACAATGACGTGACTATCTTCAACGTTGATGGTTCTGACTTCGTTCTTGCTAACTACATCAACAACTATGGCGGCAACTCAAATCACCCGACCGTAGCAAATGATCAGGAATATTATGACGTTCTTGCAGGCGAAGACATCGTTCTCAATGCAGAGAAGATCCTTGCTGATCCTGAAGCTCTCCCCAACCTGAAGAAAGAAGGCAACAGCTACGCTCTCAAGAATGAGGATGGTTCTTACAACATCCACTATGCACTCTACCGTATTGACACAGCTCTCACCAAGCTCGTCATCTTCAAGGCTAAGAATGCCGGTGCTGTAGAAAGCATTGAGGCTGTTGTAGCAGGCGACAACAACTGGTATTCAATCGACGGTGTTCGCGTTGCTGAGCCCACTACTCCGGGTCTCTACATCCATAACGGAAAGAAGATCATCGTGAAGTAATTCCCAACCTATCATAATCAAAAGAAGGACGCTCACATCGAGCGTCCTTTTTTCTTCGCGTTGCTGAGCCCACTACTCCGGTCTCTACATCCTCCGTATCAATATAAGGGGCAAGAAGATCATCGTTAAGTAAATTTTGAATGTAGAATTTTGAATTTAGAATTCATTTCTATTTCAGATTCTTATTTAAAACACGATCATATTACACTGAAGGGCGCTCAAATCGAGCGTCCTTCTTTTCTTTATCCGCCATAAAAGTGTCTTCTTACTAAAAATTTTGATATTTATAAAATATATATTATCTTTGCAAATAAATAAAGTGTTAATGGAAAGGATTGACAAAGTAAACTATTGGACAGAATTATCGGATTATGATTTTGAGACAGCAAAAGCTATGCTCTCATCAAAACGATATCTGTATGTCGGATTCATGTGCCATCAGACAATTGAAAAAATACTAAAGGCATATTGGACCAAAGTATTTACAGATCCACCATTAAAAATTCATAGTTTATCCAGACTCTCTGAAAAGACAGATATATCAAATTATATGACGGAAGAACAACTTGATTTTCTCGATCTGTTGGAACCATTAAATATTGAAGCACGTTATCCTTCATATAAAGAAAGACTTCTCAAAAGTCTCGATTATGAGAAGTGCAAACAAATAATTGAAGAAACAGATAAATTACGAACATGGATAAAGAGCAAGCTATAAATTTAGCAAAAAAATATAAACAACTAATCATAGATTTCTTACCTATCAAGGCAATATATCTCTATGGATCCTATAGTAAAGGTACATATACAGATAATAGTGATATTGATATTGCCGTGATTGTTGATCACCTTAGTGACAACTATTTTAATGATACGCCTTTGTTATGGAAACTAAGACGCAAAGTAAGCAATCTAATAGAACCGGTGTTATTGACCGAAGATACTAACAATCCATTATATTCTGACATAATCAAATCAGGAATTCAAATTTAAGGGCGCACATTCAGGGTGCGTCCTTAAACATTTTTTTTCGCCAAGTCATATATTTATTTTAATTTAACTAAATTTTGGTTGCGAGTTATCTCAAAATATTGTAAATTTGCATTTCACTGATAACAGACAACTAATAACCAACTATAATCAAGCTTGACATTATGAACAAACGATTACTGCTGGCACTCGGTGTCACCATCGCTCTTACTCCGGCGGTGACAGCCCAACGAGTGACAGATGCCCTCGGGAGAGGTCTCGTGGCCATGAAGACTGACAACGGAGTCTTCTGCACCTGGCGCATTAATGCCGATGAATGGTATGGCACGGAATATAACATTTACCGAGGCTTTACCAAACTTAACGATACACCTCTCAAAGTCTCCAACTTTACAGACTTTTCAGGTTCTGCCGATGCTACATACACCATCCGCCCCATTATCAACGGCGTGGAAGCCGAGGCGTGCGCTCCCGTAAAGGTCTGGGAGAAGAATTATACCATCATCACACCTCAGCATGCACCGGAGATTCAGGCCGGGCTCGTTCCCAACGATGCTACGGTAGCAGACGTGGACGGTGACGGGGAGCTGGAGATAATAATGAAATATGACAACTCCGCATCAAGTTATCATGATGGCGACAACGGCATCTTCACGGTGGTGGAATGCCTGGAGATGGACGGAAGCGTGAAATGGTGGATCAATTTCGGCCCCAACATTGGTGACTTCCAGAACAATGAAATCAACATCATCGCTACAGACTGGGACAGCGACGGAAAGGCGGAGGTAGTGTTCCGGGCAGCCGACGGCACAATAATACATCAGGCCGACGGTACCACCTACACCGTAGGCGACCCGAGCATAAACTATCGCGGCAACTCCTGGCCCGACGGACAATGGTTTATGCACTGGGGCAAGGAATATCTCATCTATGCCAACGGCGAAACCTGCCAGCCTTACGAATGCATCGACTACCCGCTGATGCGCGTAGAGCCTGAGAACAATCCCGACGGACTGCTGAGCGGCGGGGCCTACGACACGCTCGTAAACAAAGAATGGGGCGACGGCTACGGTCACCGCTCTTCCAAGTATTTCTTCGCAGCGCCATACCTCGACGGACGCAAGCCGAGCCTTTTCCTCGCACGCGGCATCTACACAAAACACAAGATGATAGCCTACGACATCGACCCCACGACCCATCGGCTTGTGGAGCGCTGGAGATGGAACGACCTGGGTGGAGAATGGTTTGGACAGGGCTATCATAATTTCGGCATAGCTGACGTGGACTGGGACGGACGAGACGAAATCGTATACGGATCGATGGTGATCGACGATAACGGTTACGGACTCTCCACCACAGGACTCGGACACGGCGACGCCCAGCATTGCGGTGATTTCGACCCCTATTCACACGGACAGGAGATTTTCGCCTGCAACGAAGATAATCCGAACAACAACTTCCGTGACGCAACAACATCGAAAATCTACTACCGCACAACTGGAGGAAACGACGATGGCCGCTCGAACATGGGCAACTTTATCGACGAGTATCCCGGTGCTGAGGGTCTCTCATCAAGAGACGATGCCCTGATTGGCGGTGCATCTCACAAAGCCATAATCGGCGACAGCAAAGCCACCGTAAGCATCTCCCAGAACTTCAGAGTGTACTGGGACGGAGACCTCTGCGACGAATCGTTTGACTATAACGACGGTAAAAATACCGCCGGAGCCATCTATAAGGCCAAGTCGGGAAGAATCGCGCTACTCGAGGGCAGCAAGACCAACAACGACACGAAGGGAACACCTTGCTTCCAGGGTGACATTCTCGGCGACTGGCGTGAGGAGTATATAATGCGCGACCAGGATAACAATATCCGAATCTACACAACCGATATTCCGACCGAACACCGCATCTACTCGCTCTGGTTCGATCATCAATACCGCAATGCCATGAACTGGCAGATGTGCGGCTACAATCAACCGCCTCACGTAAGTTTCTGGCTCAGCAGTTTCGAGAACATAACCGTTCCCCCGGCACCGCTGACCATGACGGGGCGCACAGAAGTAAAAGACAACGGAGAAATCAACGCCTCGCTCAACGGAAAACACGTGATAATGTGCGAGACCGGCGACATGACCGTATCTGCTGCCGATGGTGTTTCTCCGTCGATACTGACGGTGAATGCCCCCACATGGGTGGAAGGACACAATAACAACGACAACATCACTACCAAGACCTTTACCCACACTATCTCTTCCGGAACATTCGGAGGAGAGATGCGCCTTGTGAAGCAGGGCGACGGCAAACTCGTTCTGCCCTCAGGCACTCACCCGTATTCAGGTGACACCGAGGTATGGGCCGGAACGATTGCTCTTGACGGCGAACTTACAAACAGCCACCTGTGGCTGAACCGCTTCGGAGTGATCGAGACATCTTCGCTCAATGTGCCCAATGGCATAGACATGCACTATGCAAGCGTGCTTCGACTCGGCGACAACAATGCGGCAGGAAAAATTTCCACCGGAGACCTCAGGCTCGGATTCGGAGCTATGGTGGAACTTGATGTATTCGCTGATGGGACCATCGACGGCATCTCAGCCAAGAAACTTACCATCGAGAAGAAAGACTGGACCAATGGCCCGGAATATCTGCAGCCTATCATCAAGATCACCCCTCATAAAGCAGAAGGAGAAGAAGCACTCCCCCAGGGAAAATTCCTGATCGGAGAGGTAGATATGATTGATGGCAACCTCTCTGACATCATCATCCTCGGAGTTGAGAAGATGAAGCAAGAACTCATCTACGAGGACGGGAAACTGTACTTCAATCTCGTGTCATATCAGGCGGGAGACAAGACATGGACAGGATCAGACACCGCTGTATGGGATCTTGACCACTCAAAGAGCTTCAAGAACGAGGAGACCGGAGAAGACGACGTTTTCGTCCCGGGCGACAATGTGGTGTTTGACGATTCGGCAGAGAATACCGATGTAATCATCTCGGGCAGGCTTCAACCTGCAAGCGTCACCTTCAACAACAACGTCAAAGACTATACGCTCTCGGGCGACGGACAGATAGTAGGCGAAGCCAAACTCGTGAAAGAGGGTGAAGGCAACCTCAACATCAGCAATATCAACAGCTACACGGGAGGCACCTACATCAACGGCGGAAAACTCACAGCAGGAGTATTCTCTAACAATGTCGGCAACGACCTGGGTGCCCTGTCGGATGTGAATTCCCGCGTATACATCAACAATGGCGCCACATTAGCCGTAAATGCAAGCGGCACACTCGGACAACGCATCACTATGCAGAGCGGAAACGCGGCTATTGAGGTGGCAACCGGTGTTGATCTGACCGTATCATCAGGCATAAGCGCCGCCGGAGTAGGTCAGAGACTGATCAAACGCGGCAAAGGAACGCTCAATCTTGCCGGAGGCAACAACATGACCAGACTCGTGATCGAGGACGGAACGGTGATAGCCTCGGAAGTAAACGATGTGGTATCCCTCCCGGCGACTGTGGAATTTGTGAGAGGCTCACTCAAGGATCCTGACAACATCTATACCTACAGCAGGAATCCGACTAATTATTTTGTGGATAAGGACAACAGCGGATCGCTCTATCTTGATTCACGTTGCACTTATACCGGAAAACTGACCGGAGAAGGAACTCTCACGGTTTACGTCCAAAGCGTGCGCAGCGACCTCACCGGTGACTGGTCAGGATTCAAGGGAGAACTCATAGCCGGCTACCACAAGACGGGCGCTTACGACCCCGACTTCAAGTGGGGCAACAACTACGGACTCCCCGAGGCTACCCTGAACATCATGAACAATGTGACCTTCAATGCCAATACCATTGACCTGAAGATTGCGAACCTCAAGGGTAACGGCACTTATTACGGCACCGGAACACTCACCATAGGCAATGATGAGAAACCCATTTCATTCAATGGAAGTTTCTCAGGAAACACGAAAATCATAAAGACCGGTCTCTGCGATCTTCGCATTGCCAAACTGATGTCGGGCATCTCGAGCCTCACTGCGCGCGACGGAATCGTGAGCCTCAACGCGGCTAAAACACCCTACAACACCACCTTCCTCGAGGTTCCCCTCGTCATCGAAGGCGAAGCCAAACTCCGTGGCCGCGGCACAGTAGCCAACCTGACTGTGACAGAAAACGGCGTTGTGGAGCCGGGATATTATGCCGAGACCAGCCCCCACCACTATGGAGCAATAATCGCGTCGGGCAATGTCACCGTGCAACCGGGAGCCACCCTTAGCCTCTATCTCCGCGATGCCGGAAAGAACAACGACTGCTCATATATGAACGTGAAAGGGAAGCTGACCATCGACGGAAATGTGAAGGTGACAATGAATCCGGATTATGTTCCCAAGGCAGGCGATGAATTCTGCCTGTGGAAGACCAATGACTTCTCCGGCACACCGGTCATCGAACTTCCCGAACTTCCCGAAGGCCTTGAATGGGACTTCACCGGCCTCACAGATGCAAGCGGCATGCTGAAGGTGAAGACGAGCAGCGGAGTAACTGCGATTCAGGATTCGGAGACTGTAAACTGCAAGGTCTACGATGCTTTCGGCATCCTCGTAGGAGAATTCGAAGCTACGAAAGCCACTGCAAGGTCAGAAGCTCAGCGCATACTGAACCTCAACCACGGCATCTATCTGCTGCTCATGGAAACATCCAATCGCGCAGAGACCCTCAAACTTCATTTCTGACCCCTCACCCACCATTAATTGATTCTGCAAAGACGCCTTATGCCTCCAACAGCATAAGGCGCCTTTTTTCTATTGATAAAATCCTGACTGAAGGTGTAATATTCAGAAAATTTTTAGTAAATTTGCGATTATAATTAACAGCAATCTGAAAATGAACGTTCGGCTATGACACACTTATTCGGCAAGAGCCAAAATTTGATCTGCCTTCAGATGCTTCGAGGATATTATACTCTTATTATTCAATAACAACAAAACTTCATAATGGCAACCAGTACCCAACAGAAACAAGAGCTTTTCAAAGCGATATGGGCTACCGCCGAAGATCTGCGAAACTCAGTAGACGGATGGGACTTCAAGAGCTACGTTCTCGGGATCCTGTTTTATCGCTTTATCTCCGAAAATATCACCAACTACATCAATCAGATGCAAAAGGCAGCCGGCGATGCAAATTTCGACTATGCCAATTTTTCAGATGAAGATGCTATCGGAGCCAAGGATGACCTTGTACGCGAGAAGGGATTTTTCATCCTCCCGTCGCAACTCTTCTGCAATGTACGCAAGAGAGCCAAGAATGATCCTAACCTCAATGTGACCCTCGACAACATATTCAAGGCTATCGAGACTTCGGCTGTAGGAACTGAAAGCGAACCCGACCTGAAAGGACTATTTGCCGACATCGACGTAAACTCTAACAAACTCGGAGGAAGCGTAGAGAAACGTAACGAACAACTTTGTAAGATACTTAATAACATAGGCGACATTGACCTCAAAGGGGATTATGCCGAGAATCAGATTGATATTTTCGGCGACGCTTACGAGTTTCTCATGACCATGTATGCCTCCAATGCCGGCAAAAGCGGAGGCGAGTTTTTCACTCCGCAAGAGGTAAGCGAACTTCTTGCCCGCATCGTGAGCCACAATCGTGACCATGTGAACAAAGTCTATGATCCGGCATGTGGATCCGGATCTCTGTTGCTCCAATTTGCAAAGGTACTGGGAAAGGAGAATGTAAAGAAGGGATTTTTCGGCCAGGAGTTGAATATCACTACGTTCAACCTCTGCCGCATCAATATGTTTTTACATGACATCAACTATGCACACTTCGATATTCAGAACGGCGACACGCTTCTTGAACCCGCACACTGGGACGATGAACCGTTTGATGCAATAGTCTCCAATCCTCCATATTCCACAAAGTGGGTTGGCGACGATAACCCTCTGCTGATAAACGATCCTCGTTTCGCTCCTGCCGGTGTGCTTGCTCCCAAGAGCAAGAGTGATCTGGCGTTTACAATGCACATGCTCCACTGGCTGTCGACTGAAGGCACCGCGGCCATCGTTGAATTCCCCGGAGTTCTATATCGTGGTGGTAAAGAGCAGAAAATTCGCAAATATCTCGTTGATAACAATTATGTCGATACCGTCATTCAGTTACCGTCTAACCTATTCTTTGGAGTGACGATTGCCACCTGCATCATCGTACTCAAAAAGTCAAAAAAAGAGAATAAGACCCTGTTTATTGACGCCTCCAATTTGTTTGTGCATGAAGGGAACAAGAATAAACTGTCGCCCGAAAATATACAGGCGATAGTCGAGGAATATGCCGATCGCAAGATTATACCCCATTTCTCAGCACTTGTGGATAACGCTACAGTTGCCGAAAACGGCTACAACCTCTCAGTAAGTAGTTATGTTGAGGCCGAAGATACTCGCCCGGAAACCGACATAAAGGAACTGAACGCCCGCATAGCCCGTATCGTAGAGCACGAGAACAAGCTCCGCGCCGAAATCGATGCAATTATAAAAGAATTGGAGGATGATACGATATGACTAACAGATTATCAAAAAAAGCCAAAGCCTCCTTTGAAAGCATCAGGCATATAGATGAGGAGGGGAAGGAATTCTGGACTGCTCGTGATTTATATAAAGTTTTGGAATACAATGAATATCGAAACTTCCTGCCAGCTGCCCGAAAAGCATGGACAGCCTGTAAGGAAAGCGGGGTGAATCCTAACGACCATTTCGTTCCGTTCCACGATATGGTCACAATAGGTTCAGGTGCTGAACGTCAGATAGATAATATCAAAATGAGCCGATACGCATGCTATCTCACCGTGCAGAATGCAAATCCCTCTAAACCTATTGTGGCTCAAGCTCAAACATATTTTGCTATTCAAACGCGTAGAGCGGAGATTTTATTGGACAATGCTCCTTTGACAGAAGAGGAACAGCGGCGTCTACTGCTTCGTTCAGAAATGAAAAAACATAATGTTCAACTGGCCGGGGCTGCAAAAAATGCAGGTGTAGAGACCAGTAAAGATTATGCCATTTTTCAAAATGCCGGTTATGAAGGACTGTATGCAGGATTAAATAAACAGGATATTCACGAGCGCAAAGGGTTGAGCAAGTCTCAAGATATTCTTGACCACATGGGGAGTACCGAATTGGCTGCAAATCTTTTCCGTGCCACTCAAACTGAGGAAAAACTTAGAAAAGAGGAAATAAAAGGAAAAACTAATGCCAATAAAATCCATAAACAAGTTGGTGCGAAAGTAAGAAAAGCCATAAAAGATATTGGTGGAACAATGCCGGAAGATCTCCCTGTAGCCGACAGCATTAAGAAATTAGAAAGGAAAGAAAGGAAATTGAGACTGTTAAATGGCAATAAAGAGAAGGAGGAGGAACTATGAGCAGGCTTAAAGAACTGATTGATCGCCTTTGCCCTAATGGAGTACCACATAAACCATTCGGTGAAGTACTTGATTTCCGAAGAGGTTCCACTATAACCGAAAAGGATGCTATTCCTGGTAGTATTCCCGTTATCGCTGGAGGACAAAAGCCTGCATATTACCATAACTCATCGAATCGAGAAGGGCAAACAATAGCAGTAGCAGGTTCCGGGGCTTATGCAGGTTTTGTGAGTTGGTGGGAAACTCCAATTTTTCTATCTGATGCCTTTTCAGTACACCCTAAAAATGACTCATTGATTCCAAAGTATGTTTTCTATTGTATGAAAAATATGCAAGAGAAGATTCATAGTACTAAAAAGGGAAGCGGCGTGCCTCATGTTCATGGTTCTTCAATTGCCAAATTAATGATACCCATTCCGCCGATTGAGGTGCAGGAGGAAATTGTGAGGATTCTCGACTGCTTCTCGGGCTACGCAGCGGAGCTGCAAGCGGAGCTGCAAGC
>CAYPGW010000063.1:0-9270 GCA_964410515.1 uncultured Sangeribacter sp.
TAACCAGCTGAACTACCGCACCAGGATTTTCCTCTTGCAAGGAGTTTGCTCACGAGGGGGCTATTCCCTCATTTGCGAGTGCAAAGTTACAACAATTTTTTTAATCACGCAAATTTTTCCGAAATTTTCTTAATTTTTCTATTCGGATTGCCGTATGGAAGGATTATAATAACGAAAAATGAGCAACAAGTGACCGAAGCCAACAATGTTGCTCATCCTCTCTCCTCGGCGGTGCGGACGGGACTTGAACCCGCGACCTCCGGCGTGACAGGCCGGCATTCTAACCAGCTGAACTACCGCACCAGGATTTTCCTCTTGCAAGGAGTTTGCTCACGAAGGGGTTATCCCTCATTTGCGAGTGCAAAGTTACAACCTTTTTTTGATTCCCACAAATTTTTATTCAATTTTTTTCGTACAATTTTCACACACATCCACTATTTTGTTATTAATCAATATTATACTCACTGATAATATATTGCTATTATCTTACTGTCAATATCTTTCCTTCAACATCGGGCAGTAACTTCGGCGTGCAGATTGTTATATCTTTATGATTATCGACTGCCATACCCACCACCCGGCTCCTGATGAGGATGCAGTAATCAGCACTTCGCCCATCGGATTTCAGCCTTCCGAAGGCCGCCAGGCATGGTCTGTGGGGCTGCATCCCTGGGATCTCGAGCTCTTCTGTGACTCTTCTTTACGTATAAAAGAGGAGATCTGGACCGAACTCGTGGGGGCGGCGGCTGCGCCGCAGGTGGTAGCCATCGGTGAATGCGGCATCGACATGGTGCGCGGGGGCCTCCTCGCCACGCAGATGCTCGCCTTCCGCAAGCAAGCGCTTCTTGCCGAAAGGTTGCGCAAGCCGCTCGTGATACACTCAGTGAAGGCCCACGACATAATAGTGGGACTGAAACGTGATATAAACCCTGAGATGCCATGGGTGATACACGGGTTCCGCTACAAGCCGTCGATAGCCGAGATATATCTCAACGCAGGGTGTTATCTCAGTTTCGGAGAAAAATTCAATACTGAATCACTGCTCATCACTCCCCGGGAACGGCTGCTTGCCGAGACCGACGAATCGGCCCTCTCCATCAACGAGATCTTATCGCGTCTTGAGATAGCGGCCGGCGCCCCACTGAGAGAGCAAATTATCGAAAACAGCAAAATCTTCCGCATAAACAATATCTGACAACCGCTATGAAGAGAATCCTCATCTGCCTGCTGGCAGTGACGTGTGCCGCCATTTCAGTTCGCGCGCTGAGACTGGAACCGATCAAATACGGAGATATGGAAAACTGGGTGACGCGAAACATCACCGAGTCAAAGATTATCGGCGGCAATCCCAAGACACTTTACGCCATAGGGCCTAAAGCGACGATCACCGGCAACAAGCCCTACACCAACCGGGGAGGCTCGCCCTGGACCTCATCAAACGCTTACGCAAAGGTGGCGGGGGTGGTAAAGGGTTCGGCCACTGTGGAGCCGGCTACTAAAGGTGGGTCTACCGTGGCGAAATGCACTGCCAAGATGGAGCATGTCAAGGCCCTCGGCATAGTGAATATGGACGTGATGGTGGCGGGCACGATCTATCTCGGCCAATTATTCGAGCCCGTATCCTCCACTAAGGGAGCATACTCCAAGATGGAGATGGGAATACCCTATACGAAGCGTCCGAAAGCCCTTGTCTATGACTTTGAAGTGGATATGCCGAAAGATAACACGCGCACCAAATCAACGGGCTTCAGCAAGAAGCAGACCCTTCAGGGGCGCGACAACGCCGAGGTCTACGTGCTGCTGCAGCGCAGATGGGAAGACAAGGACGGCAACATCTATGCAAAGCGCGTGGGCACAGGACGCGAGCGCTACAGCAAGTCAGTACCCTGGACCAAAGGACATCAGCTCCCCATACACTACGGCGACATCACCAAAGAGGCATTCTACAAGCCCTGGATGGGACTGCTCGACGGGGACAAGGCCTATTATGCCCGCAATTCAAAAGGCAAGCTGGTGCCGGTTCACGAAGTGGGCTGGGATGCGGCCGACGCCACCCCGACTCATGTGCTCGTGATGGCCTCCTCATCTTGCGGCGAGGCTTTCATCGGCACTGAAGGCCTTACGCTATATATCGACAATATCTGTTTCGGTTTCTGACACTCCGGAATGTAGAAATATCCTGAATTACGAATTATAAATCATCAATATGAAGATAGCACTCATAGGATATGGCAAGATGGGCCATATCATTGAAAAGATAGCCCGCGACAGAGGGCATGAAATAAGCGTGATAATCGATCGTGACAACGAAGCGGACATCGACTCGAAGGCTTTCCGGAAATCGGATGTGGCTATCGAGTTTTCCACCCCCGACACCGCCGTAGCCAATATTCTGAAGTGCTTCTCGGCAGAGGTGCCCGTGGTATGCGGCACCACCGGCTGGCTAAGCCAGTTGCCCGCCGTGAAGTCTGTATGCGACAGCGGCAAGGGAGCACTCCTTTTCAGCACCAATTTCTCGATAGGAGTCAATATCTTCGAGGCCACAAGCCGGTATCTTGCAAAACTGATGAACCCTTATCAGCAGTATCATCCCGCTCTTGAGGAAGTGCACCATATCCACAAACTCGACCATCCGTCGGGCACGGCTATCACTATCGCCGAGCAGCTGATAGAGGCCTCCGATAAGGTAGACAACTGGAAGGAGCCTGCCGAAAACCCCGAGGGAGTGGCCGTCGACTCTGAGGAGCGCACTCTCTTCATCACGCATCGCCGCGAAGGGGAAGTGCCGGGAATCCACACGGTGGTGTGGGATTCACCCGAAGACACAATCACCATCTCACACTCTGCAAAAAGCCGCGAGGGATTCGCGTTAGGCGCCGTGATGGCAGCCGAGTGGCTCGCCGCAAAGTGCAGGGCCAAGCATGTGGGCCCCATAAAGATAGGCTCTGCCGGCACCGGCTTTTTCACAATGAAAGACATGCTCGGCTTCTGATGTAATAATTATTCCGCTTCGCGCGTTATTATGGTATGAACCGTTTCCTTTCCGACCTGAGAGCCCGGCTCTCGCGGGTGCGCACTACCCGCTGGGTGCGATTTGCAATAGTATCGCTGCTCTTCTTCTTATGGGTGATCTGGATGGGCAATCCCTGGCTCCTCCTGATCTGGCCCCTGCTGATCGACATATATATCACCCAATATATACCCTGGGGATGGTGGAAGAATACGCGTGAGCCGGTGAGGACTATCTTCTCATGGCTCGACGCCATCATTTATGCGCTGGTGATCGTATATTTCATATTCGCCTTCATAGGGCAAAACTATAAGATTCCATCCTCGTCGCTCGAGAAGTCGCTGCTCGTGGGCGATTACCTCTGGGTGAACAAGACCCTCTACGGGCCGCGAGTGCCTCAGACTCCACTCCATTTCCCCCTGGCGCAGCACACGCTTCCGCTCATCAACACCAAAAGCTACATAGATTCGCCACAGCTGAAATATCACAGGCTCGCCGGCATCCGCGACATAGAGCGCGGCGACATTGTGGTCTTCAACTATCCCAATGGTGACACCGTGGTCACCAAAATCCCGAATCCCGACTATTATCAGATCTGCTACGAACTGAAGCACCGGGGTGTGGAAGACCCGAAAGCCTACATCGAAGCCAATAAAAATACATTCGGCGAAATCATCGCTCGCCCGGTGGATAGGCGCGAGAACTATGTGAAGCGCACCGTAGGGCTTCCGGGAGAGAACCTTCAGATTCGTGACGACGTGATATATATCGACGGCCGGGCCATCGAAGACGCCGATAATGTGCAATACAACTACGTGGTGCCCGTCAAGGCGCCGATTTCCGAGGCGGCATGGCAGGAGATTGGGGTGCGTGCCGAAGATTGCGGCTCAGGCCCGATGACCGTGGAGGGAATCCCCTACATGTTCTACGACGTTCCGCTCACTGCGGCAATGAAAGCCGAGGTAGAGAAATGGCCGCAGGTGTCGGGGCCGCTCATAAAGGAGTCGAAAACCGGAATCTTCGAGTTCGACGGAATGTTCCCGCTCGGCAACAACTACGGCTGGACGCGCTCTGACATGGGCCCGATATGGATTCCGAAAAAAGGAGCGTCGCTGAAGCTGAACCTCGACATTCTGCCAGTCTACGAGCGGGTGATCCGCAACTATGAGGGCAATGACCTGAGCGTGAAAGACGGCAAAATCTATATCAACGGAGAGCAGACGGACACCTACACGTTTAAGATGGATTACTACTGGATGCAGGGAGACAACCGCGACCGTTCGGCCGATTCACGCTACTGGGGCTTCGTGCCTGAAGACCATGTGGTGGGAAGTCCGATGTTCGTGATCGCATCTTTCGACGAAGAAAAAGGTCTCTTCGACGGCAAGATACGCTGGAACCGCATACTGCGCAACGCCAACCCGGACAAGGACACGAAATGGAAATGACCGGGTTGCGGCCTTCTCCTTACCTTGCCTCCACGCTCTGGATGCGAACGCAAGGAAAAGATTTGACTCTGCGGGGGCGCGACTATACGCGCACCCTCATAGAGAGCAACCGCGACGGCGGCCAGGTGCTGACGGTGCCCGTGGAAGGCGGCTCTTCGGCCGTGAAGCGGGGCCCGGTCTCGGAACTGCGCGTGTCGGCCCACGGCGATTGGCCGCGCATTCATCTCGGAGCCCTCGAGGCCGCCTACGGGAAGGAGCCTTACTTCGCGCATCTCTTTCCGGAGATTGCCGAAGAGATCTCAGGCTATCCCGAATCGCTCACCGAGCTCAACGGGAGGCTGCTGCGCATGATGCTCTCATTTGCAGGCTATGCCGACGAGATCGGCCCGCTGAGAAACCTGCTCTCCCGCCATCCGCAGAGAGTGGCCGGCATCGCCGGGCGCCTCGAAGCCGGATGCGACTTAACTCATTCCTATCTCGAGCCTCTCTTCCGCTTCGGCAGAGACGCAATATTCCTTCTCCTTGATTATGACAAGACTCAGTTGGCTTAACATATTATTCATCTCAATCCTCGCTGCCTTGGCATGCGGCGCGGAGACTGCTTCTGCGGCGCAGACCGACGAGCCGAGGGTGCCCTTCAAGCCGGTGAAGGGCTTCTATCGCTTCGTGGATGAATACGGCGACACTGTGCGCATGACCATCTTCAACGACTTCCACGTATATCCTCCGATGAAGTTCAAAAACAAGAAGCAGGAGGATTTCTACTGGCGCACGGTGCGTGATGTGCGCAAGACTCTCCCTTACGCGAAACTTGCTTTTGCCACTCTTTGCGAGACATACGAATATATCCAGACCATTCCTGACCAGAAGACACGCGAGAAGCACCTGAAGCGACTGGAAAGCGACATCTTCGAGCAGTATAAGCCGGTGGTGAAGACAATGACGAAAAATCAGGGCAAGATTCTGCTCAAGCTCATCAACAGGGAGACGGATCAGAGCTCGTTCAACATAGTGAAGGCCTTTCTGGGAAGTTTCAGGGCCGGATTCTGGCAGACCTTCGGCAAGTTTTTCGGCATGAACATGAAGTCAGGATTCCATCCTGACTCAAACAAAGACGATGCCACCATCGACCGAATAGCATTCCTTATAGAGCAAGGGCAACTCTAAGGCACTTGCTCAGACAAGCAAAGCCGCCGACATGCATGTCAGCGGCTTTAATACCTTTCCGTCGGGCCGGGCCCCGGCAATAGCCGGGCCGCGGCGCCTTTCAGAGACGGACGTCTACTGTCTCTCGGGGCATTATTCCCTTCACGTCAAACACCACGCCCTCTTCCGGATTCTTCAGGAACTCACGTATCGGGAGATTACGGAACTCTTCATGAGCCACGGCGAGAATCACCGCGTCAAATTTTCCTTTAAGTTTCTCCACGTCGAAAGGCGTGAGGCGGATGCCATATTCTTTCTCGGTCTGCGCGGGGCTGGCCCATGAATCGCACACCGTGATATTGTTGGTATACACTTTCAGCGCGTTGTAGATATCCACAACCTTGGTGTTGCGTGTGTCGGGGCAGTTCTCCTTAAATGTTACGCCTAAGAGCAGGACATCGCAATCTTTCACCGGAATATGGCGGAGATTCATAATCTTCACCGTGCGGTCTACCACATACTTGCTCATACGCTCGTTGACGTGGCGGGCCGATGCGAAAAGCCGGGGCTGCACGCCGTGCTTCTTGGCCTTCTCGATGAGGTAATACGGATCGACAGAGATGCAATGTCCACCCACAAGACCCGGAGTGAGAGCCTGGAAATTCCATTTTGAGGAAGCCGCCTCGATCACGTCGTGAGTATCGATGCCCATAGCATTGAAAATGATGGAAAGCTGATTGACAAAGGCTATATTGACATCGCGCTGCGTATTCTCGATAATCTTCGCCGCTTCGGCCACCTTAATGCTCGCGGCCTTGAAAGTGCCGTTGAGCAACACACTGTTATATACCCTGTCAACGAAATCGGCAGTTTCGGGCGTAGAGCCTGAAGTGACCTTGCGTATCGTGGCCACGGTGTGCTCCTTGTCGCCCGGATTGATGCGCTCCGGAGAATAGCCGGCAAAGAAATCTTCATTTAGTTTCAATCCGCTCACTTTCTCCACGATGGGCAGACATTCCTCCTCAGTCATTCCGGGATATACCGTAGACTCATACACCACCACATCGTCCTTGCCGATTACCCGGCCTACGGTGACACTCGCCGACATGAGGGGTTTCAGGTCGGGGCGTTTGCTATGGTCTACAGGGGTGGGCACAGCCACAATATAAAAGTTGCAATCCTTAATGTCTTGAATATCCGAGGAAGCCTTAAAGCCATGATTCTTGATGGCCTCTGAAAGCAGTTCGTCACCCACTTCCATCGTAGGGTCGTGCCCTTCGTTGATGGCAGCCACTTTCGCTTCATTCGTGTCGTAGCCCACAGTGGGATATTTAGTAGAAAAAAGGCGCGCCAGCGGCAGTCCAACATAGCCGAGGCCGATAACTCCGATTTTTACGTTATTCATGTCGTCAATTCAAGGTTACAATATTGTGTGAGGTGTATCAGGCCGCAAATATAATACATTTCAGTGAAACCTCAAAATAATAGCGTCCTACAATCATTAAAAATCTGTGAAATCCCCCTTCCCCAATAATGAATTGTCCCTATCGCTCACCAAACAGCCACTACGGAACCGGATTGATACTCATTTCCACCACCACTCAGCGCCCCATCCCGCTTCCCCTCAGAAACCTAAAGAATTGCTAATAAGTATTGTTGTAAATATTGAAAAATAAAAAAATTGTAATACAACAATAACTGAATCCTCCTGATCGGGAGCTAAGTTATATTTACGAAATCGGGACGTGTAAACACGAGGCCTTAACCATTATCTTCTAAATTATTGGAAGTCAATTCCCAATGGCCTCCTTTCTTGGAGCCAACGTATCGCACTAAGTCGGAGAGGGTGGCAAGTTCGCGTTCTACTGTTTTCGTGGTCACTCCGATTGAGGAAGCAATTTCGGCTCTGGTGGCTTGAGGGTTTTCACTTATAAGGTTTATGATTCTATGCTGTCGTTCGGTTAAGTTTTTAGCGACATTTTTAGCGACATCAGCATCGCGGGTTGTAGGTCAAATGTAACTTTTACCGAATTAATGGTTGTATCAATGTGCACTGGACGTCCTGTCACTTCCATCCAACGTTTCAGCTTGCGAAGTCCATAGCCGATTTTAAATCGTTCTTGATTGTCTCATTTTTATCCGAAGTAGAAATTAAGGCAGAGACACCTGCAGCTCGTTTGTCAAGTTGCTGGAGAGCTGAATAGTCGGCATAGTTATCGATAAGTACAATCCTTTCCTTTGCACTCTGAATCAAGTCACACACCAAAGCGTATGCATCAAAGATACGATCAGTTAGTAAGGATTCCTTACATACTGAATTTTCTTCAAGTTCTCTCTCTTTAAAAATACGCGTCTATTTACTTTCGTGTACCAAGGGTTCTGTATCATTCTTGGTTTGAACTGGCTGATGCTCCTCTTCGTTTGAGTCGAGTGATACCTTGATTTGAACTTCTAACTTAAGTTCTAACGAGTAGGCATAAAGTGCTTCTTAGAGGGTCTGAAACATAAATCTTATGTTGCACACAAATTTTCTTTCCTCAAAATTTAACAAAACCTCTTTCGGGCGGTACAATTACTTAGTAAATCAAAAATCAAACAAAGTAAATGACTCCATTCCACTCAATAATAGAAATGATAGATACTAGAAATGATAGATACGCTCCACACCGAAACCGAGTGCAGGGAGTATCTGGAATCTCTGCTTTGGGGAAATGCACCAGTGTGTCCTCATTGCGGAGCGGTGGATAAGGAGCATTGGAAACTAACCTCATTCGGTCAGTTCAAAGGACAATACAAATGCCGCCACTGCAGGTGTAAGTTTAATGTCCGTATAGGCACCATGTTTGAGGGAACTCACATTCCACTCAAAAAGTGGTTCTATGCAATATACCTCTTTATATCCCATAAGAAAGGCATTAGTTCTGCACAACTCGCCCGAGATATTCACGTAACTCAAAAGACAGCATGGTTTATGCTTGGTCGTATCCGTGAAAATCTGCGTGACGATGACGCAAAATTTAATCATGATACACAAGTAGATAGCGCCTTATTGATTGTTTACTTACGCCGAGCAGACGGTTCCACTATGGAGAAATCTGCCTAAAATCCAATTATGTGGATGAACTGATTGCTTGGCAAGAGGACATGAGATTTCGTAGAGAATGCGAAAAACATGGGACTGAGATATGTATAATTTATTGCAACTTATTAAAAACGCCACTGCCTGCTCTTGGTAGGTGAAGGCAGTGGCGAGGTTCAAATACAGCTTAATAAGTATTCAAACGCTACTCTTATTCGTTCAAGAAATAAGAGTTTTTCAAATTCTTCAACCTTCATGATGAATATTTTAGGTGAAACAAAAGTGTCGCGGCTGGTCTCTCTGGCCGCGGCTTTTGTCATTCTACAGCATTCGATGTCCCATGTTAAATGCATTTGGTCTGTGCTGAACAAAAAACAGCGCAGATTTTTATGCTATAAAACATATTTCCACGCAGTTCTGCGATATGAGCTTGCACATGTCAGAATTTTTTGCTTATTTTGCGAAATGTTCAACTAATATCCACCAAAGCAAGAAACAGAAAGACTAAAACAAGACATATTTCAAACATGACTTTTAGACAAGTTATTTGGGTTAATTAAATCTGGAAAATTTACTTGACGCCCACA
>CAYPGW010000064.1:0-9136 GCA_964410515.1 uncultured Sangeribacter sp.
GGATGTTGGCCCTAAATAATTTGTTCCTTTCATCTCAATATATAAATCAGTGTCCTTGATACGGAAGAATCCGTTATCTACTTCAACTATCGTAATTTTGTATTTGCCTTCATTTATTTTAGTTGGAATAAGAAGTTTACATATCGTTGTGGCACTTCCACATGAATTAATGATGTTGCCATATTCATCTATAGCTTTAGCTTTGAATGGGACATCCCTGACTTCATATATTTCTGCAATATCCCAATTATGTGCTAAAGAAATAGTAAAAGTGCAAAGGTATAAGCAAATGAATATTAACTGTTTCATGAAGATGTATAGATTCTTGAATGTTGCGATTGAGAGATTTAGTATCTTGTAGAGCAGTCCTTAATGTCTTTAATAAGTTTTTTAAGGATTTTATCAAAAACAATTTTTCCTAATTCACTTTTCCTATTAGAGGGTGTTCTCAACAATTGATTACAATTATCGAGTACATGACGCCTTACCACCTCAAATGAATTTCTTTCATTAGCATTTACAAACTCTCTACTTACATTCTCCTTATCAATAATACTGTCATATAGATAATATGCTGTATACAGCATTTTTGTGTTTGTTGCCAATGGCATGTCGTTTGGCAGGCCATCATTTAATATTCCGAAAAAGCTATAGGGGTTGGCATTAGGATTTTGACACGCGCGTTCAACGTATCCAATCAGATGCCGTTGTTCTTTAATCAGAAGCAACATTAATCTTGCGGCTGCTTCATCATGTACACTTATTATTTCCGAATTCAGAGCTTGAGAAAAACAGAGAAAGGCATTTTCAGCTCTTACCTCTTGTATGTCCTCATCAGGTTCTTGAAAACCAAGACATACATGAAAGATTTTCCCAATTAGAAGTGGCCTGTCTATATTTAGAAGCTCTAATGGATTATCAACAACATAGTTATATATTGATCTGGCATACTGTTCCAATGAAGAATAGTCCTGCATCCCGAATGCAGTCCATGCCATCATCGCATTATAGCTTAAAGAATTATCCATAACTTTATATTATTAGTAATTTAAGTTTCGCAAATTGAACTTACGAAACTTAAATTATAGATTATACTTACTGAGTAAACATTATACGGTAGTAATACTCATCGATATCGTTGGGATTTACTATGAGGAATGCGACGGCTTTTCCATGTTGCTTAGAAATCATAAACATGCTTATTTTACCATCTTCAAAGTCGCTATGAGTAATCGGCAACTCTTCGATAATCTCATTACCACGCACCATAGCAGTTTGGGAAACCTCGGATCGCTCACCTTTGTGATAGTACGCTGATGTAATTCTGAATTTAGCAAGAGGAGCTTCAACCCCGAATTCATCATCAAAGACTTTTATTAAGATTGTTCCGTTGTTTGATAGGCGCATAATGGTTGCCGTAGCATTCGAAAGTATCAAAGTTTTTTCGACACGTTCTTCAGCCGCATTAACATAATGACATCTTTCAACTATAACTTTGTTGAAATCGGCCATAAATGTACCGCCTTCGCTAATTTGTTTTATTGATATTTCCATCGTTCTTACCGTTTAATAAGTCGGCTCTTTAGATTAATTATTGTTTATGTATGTTTTATTTTCCCAAGAAGCCCAACTCAGGATAATAATAAAAGAGGCGTGGGCTGCTATGCCACGCCTTTACGGATAGGTGGTAGGAATACCTGTATATGAAGATGTGGAAAAACAGCTCCACGCCGTATGGCATGGAGACTGTCATGACATTCTCTTGCATATACTTGGATGTAAGTTTCCTACGCTTTATCCGTACAAGCAGAAGACATAACGCCTCTTTGTTACAATATGTCTGGACACTCTATGTGATATCCGGATGCAAAGATACAAAAAGATTTTGATATTAAAAAAAAATTATGGTGAGCTGATGAAAATTTCGGTTGGGGTCACCATATTTTTATGCTGTAACTGTTCGGCGGACATACCAATGAAATCGGTGTGGTGAGCGGGGTTCCAAAAAAAATTAAAAATTTTTGGAATTGGAGTAGGACTTTTTTTGATGGCGGGAGTCTTGTAAGTGAACAATGACTACAGACATGAAAAGAACGACTTTACTTTTATTGGCTATCGCCGCGATATTCCAGTTGGCTGAAGCACGCCAGCCTCATCGCGGTTATCGCGGCTTTATCGACTGGAGCAGCAGCGTGAGAAATGAAAAATGGTTCACATGGACTACTCCCGAAGGGTCGGGGGCTTTATCCGATAATGTGTTCTTCACAGGTTTCTCTACTTCTCATGGTTATCAGATAGATCCGATGTTCTTCATCGGTGCGGGTCTTGGTGTGGAATATCACTATGATTCCGACAGTTTCATCGCTCCGCTGTTTCTGCATGGACGTGCCGATCTGCAATTCGGTCGGTTCACGCCTTACGGCGACGTCAGGATCGGCGTCAATTTCGGGTCTGGAGTCGCTGCATATTTCTCGCCTACGATTGGCTACCGCTTCAACTGGGGACGCAAGATGGGTGTGAATGTCGGTCTGGGCCTCACGCTCGCCGGCTATCAGACGGATTGTTATGAAGCCTCCATCATAGGCCCTGATTATTTTGAGATATCTTACTTGGGCACAAAACATAAGGTAAAACCTTATTTCTCATTCAGGGTGGGTATTGATTTTTAACGGTTATGGACAATAAGAATATAGATTTCGTAGCGCGCCACTACAAAAAAGGGCGTTTCTCGGTGGCTTCGGGCTGGCGACGACTTGGCATCGGGGGCGGCATGATATGGCGACGTTTCAGGGTTGCGGCTGCAGTGGCCGCCATTATCGTGGTTTCAGCTACTGCAGCGGTGGTCTACCGGCAATACCACGTTGCCGACGATGTTCGGGATACTGTCACGGCGCCCGTGGTCAGTCCGCTTGAAGAGGTGAGGGTGATCGACTTCGACAACGCCTCGCTCGAAGATGTGGTGAATAAGATCGAGGCCACCTATGGCGTGGAGGTGAGCAATCTGCCTGCCGACGGAGAGCAATATGCCCTCTCGCTCCATTATCAGGGCAACCCCGCAGAGCTTATAGAGGTAATCAATGAAATATTAGGCACTGAAATGACAGTATCAGAAAGATGAGAAGGTATTTGTTTCTGTTGGTGATGCTCTGCATCGGAGCCGTAGCCATGTCGCAACGTGTCACTGTCAAGGCCGCGCATCAGCCGGCATCGGTGGTGTTCAGGAGCATCGTGGGGCAGACTGGAAAGAACTTCGTTTACTCTTCCGATTTGCTCAAGGATATATATGTGACGGTAGATGTGAAAGACAGGCCTCTCAAGGAGGCGCTTGACATGATGTTTCGGGATTCCGGCATCGAATGGAAAATCAAGGGTAAGAATATCATACTGAAAAAGAAGAAGGGAGGAAAAGACACCCCCAAAGAGTCCAAGCCACGCGTGGCGTCGCCTGTCAAGGCGCCGGTGGTGCAGCCCGAGCCTAAGATGCTCGACGAGATAGTGGTTGTCTCCCGCCTGGAAGCCCCGGTGGTGGAGACTTCGGAGATGGGCGCCAAGAAACTGACGGCGGAGGAGATACTTAACACTCCGGTCTTGTTTGGCGAGAGCGACGTGATCAAGGCGTTGCAGTTTCAGCCCGGCATCTCTGAAGGCATGGAGGGCATGGCCGGAATGCACGTGCACGGCGGCGATGCCGACGAAAACCTCTATATGCTCGACAATATTCCCCTCTATCAGGTGAATCACTTTGCCGGTCTTGTCTCGGCATTCAATCCTGAGGCGATAAGATATATCGACTTCTTCAAGTCGTCGGTGCCGGCTAAATACGACGGCAGGCTCTCTTCTTTTCTCGATGTCCGCACCAAAAACGGCTCGCCCGAGGGGCATCACGGCTCATTCCGCCTTGGCCTGACATCGGCAGCGTTCAATATCGACGGCCCTATAAGCAGAAAGACCACCTATTCGGTAGCATTGAGGCGCTCATGGTTCGACCTCCTCACAGCACCTTTAGTCGCTATATCGAATTCAAACAATAGTGATGAGGATATCCGCCTTAAATATTCATTCATGGATCTGAACGCCAAGGTGACGCATCGCTTCTCAAGCAGCACTGCGGCCTTCGCTTCTGTCTATTTCGGTAATGACCTGCTGAAGACGGGATCGAATGACAAAAGAAAGTCGGAATCAGGGTGGTATGAAGACAAGTCAGACTATAACTGGGGCAATATGGTGGCAAGCCTGGGGGTAAACCGCCGGTTTGACAGCGCCCTCACCGCGGAGTTTGCCGCCGCATATACCCGATATTTCTCAGATATGAAGCTTGATTGCGTGTCGGAAGAGGTTCATAGAGAAGGAAATATAAAGACAAGAAGCCTCTCACACACAAAGAATCATATCCACGACTGGATATTCCGCGCTGACTTCGACTGGATAGCCAATGATGCAAACCATACGCGTTTCGGCGCCAATTACATACGCCATTCATTTCTGCCGGCCTGTTCCGACAGCAAATATGAGGTGGGTGCCAATCAGATCATAACCCGCGACTCCACTTATGCTTATCCGGCGAATGAGGCAAATCTATATATGGAAGACGACTGGATGGTGAGCGACAAGCTGCGCATGAATGCCGGTCTGCATCTCTCGCTTTTCAACATTGACCGGAAGACGTATTTCGGCTATGCCCCGAGGCTCTCGGTGAGTTACCGTCCGGATGAGAACTGGGCCGTGAAGGCGGCATACGCGCGCACCAACCAGTATGTGCATCAGCTTTCGCAGACCTATCTCTCGCTCCCTTCAGACCAGTGGGTGCCGGTGACGAGGCGTTTCAAGCCTCAGACGGCCGATAAAATCTCGCTTGGCGCTTACTGGCAGTCGGGCAGCAAGATGTATGAGGCATCGGTGGAGGGCTACTATAAGGTGATGCGCAATCTTGTGGATTATCGTGACGAGTTCTATCTGCAGCCACCGACTGAAATGTGGGACGGCCAGTTATGCTCCGGCAGCGGCACTGCCAAAGGTCTTGATTTCAGGCTTGCCAAAGTGTTGGGGCCCATCACGGGACATATATCCTATTCTCTCGCCTGGGCCGACAGAAAGTTTGCAGACAAGAACGGCGGCAAGCCGTTTCCGGCACGTTTCGATCACCGCCACACCATCCACATTCTGCTCAACTGGAACATAAACTCCAAAGTGAGCCTCAACGCCGCATGGACCGGACACTCGGGCAATCGCTTCACGTTCCTTCCGCAAGTGTGGCAAGCGCCGGAGTTCGATGACGGATATGCAGGCGATTACGCTCCGCTCAAGACGAGCATCAACAATTATCAGCTTCCTTTCTATCATCGTCTGGATCTCTCGTGCACAGTTCGCAACAGCAGGGGATACTGGAATTTCGGATTGTATAACGCATACTGCAACCTCAACACGGTGGCGATCCGGCGCGCACACGTGTTAAATGATAATTATACATATATTCCTGTTTTTCAGAAAGTCAGACTTTTACCAATCATTCCTTCAGTTTCCTACACATGGCAATTCTAAGATATATACTGCCCGCATCGATGGCACTGATGCTCACGGGCTGCTACGCTGAGTTCGAACCGGAGACAGACACAAAGCCGGTGCTCTGCCTCAATTCAATGATCACGGCCGGAGAGCCGATCAACGTGGATGTGACCCATACATGGCTCTACACCGACATGGCAGCGGAAAAGAATCATCTGGTGACCGATGCGAAAGTCACGGTCTTTGCCAATGATCAGGTCGTCGGCAGCGACTATCTGCCTGCCGAGGGCGACAGGATAAGAATCGTGGCCGACAGCCCCACATACGGCACGGCTTCGGCTGAAGTTGAAGTGCCCCGTGCAGCTTCTGTGGGCAACATATCGGTCAAGCCCGAGGTCTCATACTTATGGATAGACAGTCAGGCTTTGAACAATGGTGAACTGATGGCCGATATGACCTTCAGGCTGACTGTGGATATGGATCTTGAGGATCCGGCGGATGCAGAAAATTATTATAAGTTTGACTATAACTGGTATTATCCCGCTGATGATTATCCCGACGACGGGCTATGGTCTTCATATTATCACGCATCGATTAGGATCGGAGGCTTCGACTATCATTCCGAACCTATCTTCAGGGAGCATATCAGTTTGTTTGAGTCGATAATGGGCAATGGCCTGGACACGGAGTTCTATTTCTTCTCAGACCGGCAGATAAGCGGACAGACATATCCTCTGCATCTCGTTTTCGATACCTGCTACTTTAATATACGTTCTGATGCGGACGATGTCTCATTGTTTGACTGCGGCGTGAACCTCTACATTTTCAATGTCTCCAGAAGCATGTATAACTGGGCCGTGTATAAATGGAACATAGATGAAGGCATCAGCATGGATCTTTCCGATATCGGCCTTGCGGAGTCGAAATGGGGCTACAGCAATGTCTCCACAGGCGCCGGAGTGGTGGCGGCACGAACCTGTGCTGAATATCACGTGGATCTGAGAGACTTCCTGATGCAGGCAATAGCAGAAAAACTTAATTAGGAATGTTGCAATAAGTCGGCGGCCCTGAGAGGTTTTTACTCTCAGGGCCGCTATCGTTCGGGTTTGTACGGTTCCTGATTATTTAACTATGTGCCTTACGCTCACGCCTGCTTGCGAGAGGATGTAGACCCCGGCCGGCAGTGCATCACCAAGAGCCGAGATTGATGAGAACGTGCCCCTCGCGCAGCCTGTGAGATCGGTTACGCTGAATGGAGCATCAAAATCGAAATTGCTGCTTCCTTCAAGTTCCTCCACTCCGCCTGCTCCTGCCTCAGAGATTATGGTCACAGACGTGGCCTGCGGGAATGTGAAGGCAAGCTCGGCGCCTTCGTAGAACGTCTCAGTGGTGCTGCTGCCGTTGGTGACCCTCACTTTCCAGCCTTTCACTTCAGGAGTGGCTGAGAGCCGCAGGGTGCGTCCGGCATAGAAATATCCGTCGAGTTCGCGTCCGCTGACGGGGATGCCGTTGGCGGTAAGCTGCACGTCGTCGGTGCGCCCTTTGTCCACCTTCATCGGAATGGCTTTTCCAACCTTATAGTATTCCTGCACATATTTCATGAACACGGCCGGGCGCTGGCGCACCCAATTCTTGATGTGCGACACTTCCTGATCGTAGTTGGGCCACCACGGGTTGAAAAGGCGCCGGTGGTTGGGATATTCGTAGTTTATGAGCGCCCGCATCTCGTCGAGGGTTGCGTTGGTGGTGCGCTCGTTCATGAAGTCGGATATGTAGATTGCACACCGGTCGAGAAACATATCTTTCACCTCGTCGATCTCCATGAGGCGGCGGAAGAGGCGCGTACCTTCCCACGTGTTGCCCCAGCCGAAGTTCTGAGGATCATAGTTATTGTCGTTGACCCATGCAATGGTGTTATACTTGTGGTCGTGTCCGTAAAGGCCAAGTCCGAAGTCAGTGTCTTTGGCAATCCATCTCCAGCGTCCCCCCTCGGCCTGCGGACGCCACAGCACGAGATTGTTGGCCGGGAAATCCTTGTTGTCATAGAAGAGGTTCATGATCATCAGGTTGAGGAATTCGCCTACATCCATTCTTTCCTCATACTCAGCGAGCGTGTGCCCGTGCTCGGCGTAGAATGCCTTGAATTCTTCAAGCAGTTCACCGGTGCCGGTCTTGAGTTCTACCCAGTTCTCAAACATCTCTATATCCTCCAGTTCGTCGTAGAAGGTATAGATGAAGTCTTCGTTGGAGCGCGGACGAATGTTGAGCATACCTTTATATTCCCCGTTGAGCATGAAGATGGCGGGCTGCCAGGGTTGCCAGTCGAGATCCACGTGTCGGCCTGTCACTCTCTGGATAAGCGCGTCGCGGAAATACAGATAATCAAAGTCGTTGCCAGAGTTGCGGAGCTCAAACGATTTCCATTCTTCCTTGCCCGGAGCATCTTCGGGGAAGAACTCGCAGGTGAAACGTTTGGTGCCGAAGCGTTTGTTAGCATAGAGCGCGAGCGATTTCAGCGGCAGGTCGCGTGTGGCGCCTCCCTTCACGCGTGTCTCGCAGAGTTGATTGATCACGCTGGCTTCTCCCGGCTCCATGAAGATTTCGAGATTGACGGGGCGACGCCAGTTTTCCTTGTAGTTGTTGCCGGCAAAGATGCCGTTGGTGGGATCGCTGAAATATTTTTTATCGCCGAGCATCGACACGATTGGGAGCGTCATCTCGCGCGGGAAGAAGATATAGCTTTGTCCCACCGATCGCGGGGTGATATAGCCGTCGCACATAGCCACGGCCCTTATCGTGGTGGTTTTGTTGATTGAGATATCTCCCGTGACCTGTGCCGATTGCGATGTAGGTTCGGAGCCGTCGGTGGTGTAGCGGATCACAGTCCCCTCAGGGGCACTCTCCGGAAGTGAGATGGTGAGCGAGAATTTGTCAGATGCCACTCGTCCGGTCTGTGAGAAGACAGGGTCAGGAAGAAGATCCTTCACCAGATGCCCGCAGTTGGTGCGACCCGGGGTTGCCGATGCCTGATATCCCCATTCGTCAGCCCCGTCGGTCTTGCGTCCCCATGCCACATTGGGCGCGGGTTGCTTCTTGAGCTCCTCCACTTTGTCGGTGATCTCACCGTTAAGGAAGAGATAGGCGCAGGCACCTTTGCCGGAATCAAGACGGAAATCGGTGTGGCGACCCTGTGCTGCCTTGTCACAGTAGATCACCACATAGCCCTGAGGAGGCACCATATAGTCGGGAAGTTGCCACGCTTTCTTGGCTTTTGAACTCGTGCCGAGAGAGTATCCGTTCAGATTCACGGCAACCGAGCCGGGATTATACAGTTCCACCCATGAATCGGGAAATTCGTGTATATCATCCATAATGCAGTCGATATTCGACTGCATCAGTTCATTGATCACTAATTGGGCATTGGAAGTGGCTGCAGCCGACACGGCAAGCATTGCGGCGAGGAGGGAGCGAAATAGCTTCTTCATTAGGTTGAATTTGAGAGTAATGGTTTATTAATAGCAAAGTTAGTAATAAATCCCGACTTCCACAAATTATTCCTCAAAATTCATCTCCAATCACCACGGCTCTTTCATTTAAAATTGTTTTGATCTTTCTCAAAGGGTCTTATTTTATA
>CAYPGW010000065.1:0-8974 GCA_964410515.1 uncultured Sangeribacter sp.
ATCCTGCATAGAGAGAGGGTGCATCATAATCTTACTTATGATACACCCTCATTTCATCCTCTGCTCATGATTTTAGAGTGGATGGAATCAATTATACTGTAATATCCTTAGAAGATATGACTTGTAAGGTCGATAAAGGCAATTACGAAGGAGAGGTGACGATACCAGCAGAAGTAACCTATAATAACCGTTCTTTTTCGGTAACAACAATAGGATATGAAGCTTTCTTATCTTGCACCTCCCTTATTTCAGTTAACATACCAAATTCCGTGACAACTATCGGATATCAATGTTTTAAAGGATGTTCATCTTTAGTGTCTGTAAATATTCCAAACTCTGTAACATATATTGGGTATGGAGTTTTTAGAGATTGCTCATCTCTTGTATCTGTAAATATTCCAAACTCTGTAACATATATTGGGTCAAGTGCTTTTAGAGATTGCTCGTCTCTTATATCTGTAAATATCCCCGACTCAGTAACCAAAATTCTTTTTAACACTTTCTATGGTTGCAGTTCTTTAATAAATATATATATTCCGGAATCTGTCACCTCTATAGAAGGCGAAGTTTTCAATTACTGCACATCCATTGAATCCATTACTATTCCCAATTCCGTAACATCTTTAGGGATAACTAATAGTAATGGCTCTACTTACTATGAAGAAGTCTTTGGAGCATGCACCTCATTGAAATCTGTGATTTTATCCGATTCATTAACGGAAATAAATCCTTATATGTTTTGGGCTTGCAGATCCCTTACATATATACATATACCGAATTCGATAACATATATAGGAAATAATGCATTTGACCGTTGCAGTTCTCTCACGTCTATTGATCTGCCTGATAAATTGGAGTCTATATCTTATGGATTGTTTAAGGATTGCAATATGCTTCAAGAATTAATTATACCTGGATCTGTAAAACAATTATCACAATACTTATATCGTGAATTTGGCCAAATATCTGACGAATACACGTTTGATAATTGTAATCATTTAGAAAAATTGAGTTTGCTTCCTAATGATTCTTTTGAATTAAAAATAGGTTGCACTACTTTGGATGGTGAGAAATACTTTACATCACTTTATGGTGCAGCTTGGACATCTTGGACAGAAACAATTAAAGAACTGTATATTGACAGAATCTTGTCTACCAGTATTTCTGTCCCAAATCTTGAGAAGCTTGTGATTGGAGAACACATGCAGAAGGTTCAAGTTGCCAATATAAATAAAATTAAAAATCTTACAACAATAGAGAGTCATGCCATAGTGCCGCCCGAATTACCGGGTCTGTCAAATATGCAATATATGAACATCAATGTATATGTGCCTGAGGAATCCTTGGAAGCGTATAAAGCAGACCCAGTATGGGGTAAGTTCTGGAATATCGAGGGTGTTGCCGAAACTATCCCTGTGCATGTAGATCGTGAAAAAACAGAAACTGCTCGCTATGATCTCTCAGGCAAACCTGTTAATAAAGATTACAAAGGTTTCGTAATCGTACGTTTCTCCGATGGATCTGTGAAGAAGATTTTGCAATAGTAAAATCCCAGGGGCAGGGACAAATGCTCAACTGAGATAGATTCAAATAGTTTTAGATCAATATTTTATTAATTTAAAACACATATTGATGTACCTTAAAACTTCTCAATTTACCCTAAAGGTTTCGAAAACAGAAATGTTCTGGCTTTTATTGAGTGTGAAGTTCTTTGCAGAGCGAATTTTTGAACTTCTACAGTAATAATTGCTCATGGCAGGTTTCTCTTGAATCTGATTAAGAGAAATAGATTAGTTTTAGGAGACTCAGATTTGTCTTGGGGGAGGATAACCGTTTTGGTTGTCCTCCTTTTTTTTAAGTGCTACTCATCCGAAGATGTTGAGAGAGAAAACGGGGGGATATTCCCAGCTTCACCGAGAGTTATCGAGGTTTTTAGGGCACAAGCTGTATTTTCGGTGCATCGTATCTTCATTTATTGCAGACGTGGCACGCCACGTCCCTACTATATGCTTGATCTACAGACATAAACGTAGAGACATCGCGTGCGATGTCTGCTGAAGGATGTAGGGCATGCCCCATTTTTCCGGTTTGAACCTTATATTTATCGCTAATTATCTGAATTATTGCTCAAAAAGCAAGGGCATCAGGGAAAGAGGAAGCGTATGTCTTGCTAAGGGTGACACTTCAACATTAGTCATGAAATGATGTCAACTCTAATTTGCAGATTTCAACAATTTTGCTTATATTTGCGCTTGAAAGAAAAAGGATAGAATATGGGAATCATTGATATTGAAAAAATAAAGCGATATTTGTCGGGGCAACCCGTCGTAAAAGCGTGGCTGTTTGGCTCATTTGCCAGAGGGGAGCAGAGAGAGGATAGCGATGTGGATATCCTTGTGTCTTTCGATGACAGGGAGTCTATTGCGCCATGCCGGTATGCTTTGCGACCTTGAGGATCTGCTCCAACGCCCAGTGGATCTCGTCAATGAATCATCATTATATCCTGAGGTAAGAGCAACAGTCGATAATGATAAAATACTGATTTATGAGAGAGGCGCTTAGGGATCCTTCATTCAATCCTGACATGCGGAGCCACGTCGCACTTGAGTCGGCAAAAGACTTACCGATTATCCATAAATGAGATATTTCGTTTCTTCCAATTCTGCCTTGAAATAGGGATTTTTTACTGAAGTTTCATCGACTAAGTCCACGTCTCTGCCAAATAAGTTTTTCAGTGCATGATAGAAGTCGAAATAATTATCGGCATAATTGTCATGGTCAATTTCTGAATTGAAATTTACCAGTATATCCACATCACTTTGACTATTGAACCGAGGTGTGAGAATCGATCCGAAAGCATACAGATTCTTCACCTTGTATTGTTTACAAAGTCTAAATAGATTCTGCAAATTGTCGTTGATTAGATACATACCGATAATATTGATAATTTTTACCCGGATAATCTGCACTATAGTTCCCTAATTACTTAACAAATCTTTAGTTATTTATGTTTCGGCGGCACAACTTAATTCGGGTTATGGGGTTCTGACGGGGGGCTGGGAAAGAGGAAGCGGAGGGAGGTGCGGGCTTCGGGCCAGGTGCGGAGGTGGAGGTCGTAGAGGCGACGCGAAACGAGAAATGGGTCGCCCACCCGCTCGCCAGCGGCATCGACGCGCTGCACCCACACCGAGTCTTCGCCGGGTCGCGCCCCGCTCATCTCGCCGGCCGTGAGCGGCGACCGCCCGGCCTCATATTTTTCAATTCTGAACATACCGTTTCTTCCTTTTCACTTCATCTCGGGATGCACAGCCGCATCGCCGGCACCCCAACGTTCTCCTATTCACGACGCAAAGATAGCCGAGCGCGCTGCAAGAATCTTTCAGCGGGGCGTTAAATATGCTTAAAGTGGCCGGGGGAATGCCCCTTCTCCCCCGCCGGGCAGCGGCTTGAACGCTGCGGAAAAACCCGGCTAATTTGCACATATCCGTTTTTATTGCTAAATTTGCAGTCAATATAGCTAATCGAAACATGATTACCAGAAAATACAATCTCATCAACAATATAGGCGGATGGACTGTCTTCGTGATAGCGCTCATCACCTATTGGCTCACTCTCGAGCCCACCGCCTCCTACTGGGACTGCGGAGAGTTTATCATTCAGGCCAATAAGCTTGAGGTGGGCCACCCGCCGGGCAATCCCATCTTCATGCTCGTGGGGCGCTTCTTCGTGAATTTCGCCCCCGATGCCACCTACGTTCCCCTGATGGTGAACGCGATGAGCGGACTTCTCTCGGCCCTCACCATCCTGCTTCTTTTCTGGACCATCACTCATCTCGTGCGCCGCCTTTTGGTGGCCGACGACCATGAGGGTGAGATCCCCACTTCCAAACTCGTCACCATCATGGGCTCAGCCCTCGTGGGCTCGCTCGCCTACGCCTGGAGCGACACGTTCTGGTTTTCGGCGGTGGAAGGTGAGGTCTACGCTTTCTCATCGTTCTGCACGGCTCTGGTGTTCTGGCTCATACTGAAGTGGGAAAACCGGGCCAGCCAGCCTCATGCCGACCGCTATCTCATCCTCATCGCCTACGTGATCGGCGTCAGCGTGGCAGTGCATCTGCTCAACCTGCTCTGCATCCCGGCCATCGTGCTTGTGTTTGCCTACCACAAGTGGAAGAAGATGAACGTGAAGACGTCGCTTCTGGCACTCGCAGTCTCGTTTGTGATCATCGCGTTCGTGCTCTACGGGCTTGTGCCGGGCTTCATCAAGGTGGCCCAGCAATTTGAGCTATTCTTCGTAAACTCCATGGGCATGAGCTTCAACACGGGGGCCATCATCTATGCCTTCACGGTAGTGGCCGTGTTTGTCTGGGCTCTCTTCGCCCTGAATCAGCAGCGCAGCGCCAACATGATACGCATCTCCTTCCTCGCGGCGGTGGCCATCTCAGGAGTCCTCTGGATCGGCGACTCGGCATGGCTCGGATGGGTGCTCTTCATCGCGCTCGCGGCAGTGCTGTTCACTTATTTCGGCAAGGCGGTGCCCGTCAGGGTGCTCAACATCATAGTCTGGAGCATGGCAATGATCTTTGTGGGCTACAGCAGCTACGCGCTCATCCTGATACGCTCCACAGCCAACACGCCGATGAATCAGAACGCGCCCGACAATGTATTCGACCTCGCCACATATCTCAACCGCGAGCAATATGGCGAGAACCCGCTGATCTACGGCGAAACCCTCTACTCGCAGGTGCAGAAAGAGCAGGTGGGAGTACGCACCGACACACTCGGCCACACTGAAGACGGCTACCCGGTGACCCTCGCCACTCCCCTCTATTCCTCGCTCATCAATGACGGCAAGCCCCTCTACGTGAAGGGTGTGAAGGGCGCCGTGGCCACTTCGGAATACGGCTTCCTCTCAGAAAAGGAGATGGCCGAAAACGCTCGTCTTGCCGAGCGCGGAAAAGACTATTACGTGAAGAAAGACTACAAGTCGGAACCCGTATATAATCCCGAGCTCAACATGCTCTTCCCCCGCCTCTACAGCCGGCAGCATGCCGATCTCTACAAGCAGTGGGTAAGGCTCGACACCACAGGGTCATCACTGGTGCAGATCCACGCCGTGGATCAGGACGGCCACGAGGTGCCCGAGCTCGAGACCAACCGCGATCCGCAATACAACGAGGTGACCGGGCGCGTGATGTATTCTCCGAAATATGCGTTCAAGCCCTCTTTCGCGCAGAATCTGGCTTATTTCTTCAACTATCAGCTCAACCACATGTATCTGCGCTACTTCATGTGGAACTTCGCGGGACGCCAGAACGACATCAACAACCAGAGCGGCGAGCTTGATGCCGGCAACTGGATCTCGGGCATACCCTTCATCGACAACGCGCGCCTCGGCGACCAGAGCCTTCTGCCCTACGATCAGGGCGAGGGAAATCCGGGCCACAACGTCTTCTATATGCTGCCCCTGCTTCTGGGCCTGCTGGGACTCTGCTGGCAGTCGTTTGAAGGCCGACGCGGCATAGAGCAGTTCTGGGTGGTATTCTTCCTCTTCTTCATGACGGGCATCGCCATCGTGCTCTATCTCAATCAGGTGCCCAACCAGCCCCGCGAGCGCGACTATGCCTTTGCCGGTTCATTCTATGCCTTCGCCATCTGGTTAGGCATGGGCGTGGCCGCCATCTACAATATGCTTCTGAGCATTCCGAAACTGAAGGGTAACGAGCGCCTCCACACGCCTCTGGCATGGGGTGTGGCTGCAGTGTGCCTGCTCGTGCCGCTGCAGATGGTGAGCCAGACATGGGACGACCACGACCGCTCCGGCCGCTACGCCATGCGCGACTACGCCATCAACTATCTCAACAGTCTCGAGCCGAACGCCATAGTCTTCTGCAACGGCGACAACGACACCTTCCCGCTCTGGTATGTGCAGGAAGTGGAGGGCGTGCGCCCCGACGTGAAGATAATCAACCTTTCTTATCTCAACTCAGACTGGTATGCCAACCAGCAGCGTCTGCAGAGCTATGACGCCGCTCCGGTGAAATTCACCGCGCAGCCGAGCGATTATGCATACGGACACCTCGATGTGACCCTTCCGGGCCGCAACGTAGGCGCCGCCGACATGCTCACCTCGCTCAAGGCCCTCTATGCAGGCCAATATGATGACCGCTACGGCTACCCGATGCTCAGCTCATCGACGCTCACCATCCCTGTAGACCGCGACGCGGTGCTGAAACGCGGACTCGTGGCGCCTGAAGACTCGGCCCTCATAGAAGACCACATCGTGATCGACCTCTCCTCGGCCGAATCCGTAACAAACAAAGGATATGTAGGGCTCGGCGAGATCCTTATGCTCGACATCATCGCCACCAATGCCGCCAACGGCTGGGAGCGCCCCATCTACTGGGCTTCGACCGTAGGCCCCATTTATCACCTCGGCCTCACTCCCTACGTGCGCAGCACCGGAATGACCCATCAGCTCACCCCCACGATACAGCCGGATATGGCGCCGCGCACAGACCGCGCCTACAATGTGGTGAAAAACTATCTATGGGGTGGAGCCGACAAAGCATCAGACGACAACAAGATATATTTCGACGAGACCGCGCGCAGAATGCTGCTCTCCACACGTACCTCTATGGCAGACCTGGCGAGCCAGCTGCTGGCTGAGGGCGATCTGATACGCGCCGAAGGCAAATCTTCTGACAAAGCCATGCAGAAGTATAATCAGTCGGCCGAGATAGCCGATCTCCTGGAGAAGAAACTCAGCGAAAAGGTTGCACCCTTCGACGTTTCGACGGCAATGACACTCGCCCAGATTAATTGCGAGCTTGGCGGAGCCGACGTTCTCAACGACCCGAAACGCCTTGAGAAAGGACGCGCCCAACTGCTGAAGATGCTCGAGAAATATGCCTCGAACGTGGCCTACAACCGCGCCATGCGCTTCAACTTCGGCAGCCCCTCGCTGACGTATGAGAACTCCATCATCCCCATTCAGTATTACCGCCTTCTCGAGCTATACCGCAAATATGGCGGCGACATGAAGAAAGTGGAGCCAATCCTAAAGCGCCACGGACTGAAGGAGGAAGAAATCAAGCGCGACTACGACATATACATGGCCCAACGGCAACCGCGTGCTTCGTCGGAAGACGCCATCACATGGGAGGATTTTGAAGCCGAGATAGCCCGCTACTGCGAGATAGCCAACGAACTCGCTTCGCTCTCACCCGAAGAGTATGCAAAGCGCTCCAACGAAGAGAAGGCCATCGACTCCGCGCTCTATAGCGTGATCGATTACTACATCGTGGATTGCGGCGGCAAAGAGGAGAACCTGCAGAAATACGAACAGTATCGCAAGCTCGACAAGGCCCGCTCCAAGCGTCTGAGCGATATTCAGCTTCAGCAAAGCCTCTGATGCTGCTCCCACAGGAAAGGATTCCCCTGCTTCTGAGACTCCCGGCATTCCGGCGCGATGTGGTCTTCAGGATGGCAGATGCCGACCCGACGGTGTATCTCACATTCGACGACGGGCCCATACCCGAGTCCACGCCCTGGCTGCTGCAGACACTTGAGGAATATGGCGCCAAAGCCACATTCTTCATGGTGGCCGACAATGCCCGGCGCTATCCCGAACTGCACAGGCGTGTGCTTGATAAGGGCCACGCCGTGGGGAATCACTCCTTCCATCATGTGCCGCCATATCGCCAGACGATAGAGGAACTCATGACGGATGTGGCCCTTGCCGACGAGATACTCGGAAGCCGGCTCTACAGGCCACCCCACGGCCTGATCACCGGCCCACAGCAGAAGGCACTGGCCGGCAAAGGATACCGCATAGTGATGTTCGACCTCAACACTATGGACTACAGGGCCGACCGCACGCCGGAGCAGATAGTGAAGAGCGTCAGCAGCCACGTGCGGCCCGGGTGCATCATCAACATGCACGACTCCCTGAAGTCGATAGCCAAACTGAAGACAGCCCTCCCGCTTATCCTCGACATGCTGAAAAGCCGCGGCTATCAGTTCAGAACCCTTGACCAACTACAACTCTGCCCGGCATCCGGCGACTCACCGCAGCCACGGAGCTGAGCCCTAAAGATTAAAGAATATGACAAAGATCAGAGCCGCCGTAGTGGGCTACGGCAACATCGGCAAGTTCACGATCGAGGCCCTTGAGGCCTCGCCCGACTTCGAGATAGCCGGCATCGTGCGCCGCAACGTGAGTGAGATTCCCGCTGAGATAGCTCATTACAAGGTAGTGGCCGACATCTCCGAACTCGGACACGTAGACGTGGCCATCCTCTGCACTCCCACGCGCGAGGTGGAGAAGCATGCACTCAGATATCTTGCAATGGGCATCAATACGGTAGACAGTTTCGACATCCACACCTCCATCCTCGACCTGCGCCGCTCGCTCGATGCCGCCGCAAAAGCCGCCGGCAAGACGGCCGTGATTTCAGCCGGCTGGGATCCGGGCTCCGACTCAGTGGTGCGCGCTCTTCTTGAGGCTGCCGCCCCCAAGGGTCTGACCCACACGAATTTCGGCCCCGGCATGAGTATGGGCCACACGGTATGCGTAAAATCGAAACCGGGTGTTAAAAATGCCTTATCCATGACAATGCCTAAGGGCGACGGAATGCACCGCCGCATGGTATATGTGGAGCTTGAAGAGGGTGCGCGCCTCGAAGACGTGACAAAAGCAGTGAAGGAAGACCCCTATTTCGCATCAGACGAGACCCACGTGATGGCCGTGGAAAGCGTGGATGCAGTCAAGGACATGGGCCACGGCGTGCATCTCGTGCGCAAGGGAGTATCAGGCAAGACCCAGAACCAGCGTTTCGAGTTCAACATGTCGATCAATAATCCGGCGCTCACCGCCCAGATACTTGTGGCTGTGGCCCGCGCCTCGATGCGCCTCGCGCCCGGAGCCTACACCATGATCGAAATTCCGGTGATCGACCTCCTGCCGGGCGACC
>CAYPGW010000066.1:0-8808 GCA_964410515.1 uncultured Sangeribacter sp.
GCACGAGGATCACGATGCCGTAGTTCCAGCCGAAACTTCCGAGGAAGTTGAAGACCGGAATCACTATGAGGGTGTTGATCCATCGGAACATCGACCAGCCGAGGGGAATCAGCTTGGTGAGTTTCAGGTTCTCGTCGTCGTAGGTGTTCTTGCTTATCTTGTTGAGAAGAGGGTAGAGGTTGGGGCCGATATAGAGGCGGAATCCTGCAGGATTGGCCGATGCCCAGTCATAGTCGTTCACGGTGGCGTCTGCCGTGAACGATTTCAGGAAGACGCTTCCCTTTAGCACTTCCGAATTGAAATCGGCCGAATTGAAGTTCTTGTCTGAGATAAGCACTGTGGAGAAGAACTGATTCTTGAATGCTATCCACTTCAGTTTCTGCTCACGCTCTTTCGAGGCGTTCTTGCTCTCGCTCATCTCCTCTACGCTGCCACCTGCAAATTTATAGGCGAGACATGAGTTGCGCTCCTCAAACATGCGGCCTTTCTCCTGGCGGTGCAGGTTCTGGTGCCAGTTCACTCCCAGAGTGCGCACATTGCTCTGCACTATCGGGGCCATGTTCTTCTGGAGCACCTCCATTTTCACCATATATGAGTCGCCTTTGGGCAGGGTGTATTTAATGCCCCAGTAGGCATCTGCCGAAAGGTCGAGAGCCATGAACACAGTGCTGTCGGTGAGTTGCCGGGGTGTGAAGCAGAGGTCGGCGGTTGAGATTTCCTGGGGGAGGGGAAGGGTGAAGTTCATCTGGTTTGATTCGGAAGTGAACATCACCACGTTTTTCTTCACTTTCTTGGTCTCGTCCGGGTCGTATTCGGTGTAATATTTCTTGAGTTCCGCGCTTACGGGCACGCCGCCCTTGGTGTCGAGCGTGAGTTTCATCACGTCGTTTTCAAGAGTGATGGTTTTGCTTTCGCCGTTAAGGAAAGATGCGAAGCGGCCATAGCGTCCGATATTGTTTGATATGCCCCGCACCTTGTCGAGTGCTGCGGCATACTCGGCCTGCGACATTGCCTGCAGGTTATGATCTTCTATGTCGTGCCATGCTATGTTTTTTCCTCCCACCATTACAGAGCCGTATACAGAATCGCCGATGAGCGAGAGGTCTACTCCATTTGAGTTGATGGTGAGGATGCTTTTTCCGTCAGCATCGGCAGCGGGGGTGCCGTAGGTAAGGATGTTTTTCGTGAGCCATTCCTTTTCAGTGGCGGTGAATAGGGATGTGGGTGCGGTCTCGGCAGGGCTCTTGGCAATCTGCTGTTCCTGCTGCTCGGCTTGCTGTGGATCCGGAGAAGTGAAATACATGAATCCGAAGAAGACGAGAGCCATGAGGATGAGGCCGTAGACTGTGTTCTTGTCCATTATGGTGGCAGTATAAGTTTAGAAAAGTATACAAATAAGGTGTCTGACCGGGCCGGGGTATTATGCCTCGGGCATATCAGAGTGCAAAGTTAATAATAATTTCGCATTCATGCAATAAGAAAACCCCGAAGCGAAAGCATAATTTTCACAACTGTCAGCATTATGCGCAAGCATGTTTGGATCTGCGAAGTTGGTGTCTTCATAATACTACAGCCTCAGGCGCCTTCTTTTTGTAGCGCCTGAGGCTGATATGGATTCCTACGTCTTGAGCCGCGTCTTGCCGGTAAGAAAACTACTTATTATTTCCGGATAATTTTTTTGCTGGAGCCGTCTGAGAACTGAATAATTTCCATACCTGTATGTTTTTCGTCTACCGGGGAGCCTGATAGGTTATAGCGGCCGGTCACAGTCTTCGTCACAGCTCCGCTGACAGTTTCCACTCCCGAGAAATCATACGCCTCAATATTCTTGAAATATTTCCAGGGAACTATCACCTTGCATTTTTCTACAGCCGTTGCAGGAACGTAAAGAGTGGCCTTTTCATAAGTGCTTGATTGAAATATTTCATCCACTACTTCGATCGGATTTTCACTATTGTAATATACAGATGTTAAATTATCACATCCTAAGAAAGCAGATTCGCCTATTTCAGTCATAGAATCCGGAATGGTTACGTCTGTAAGGGAACTGCAACTAATAAAAGCACCTCTGCCAATTACAGTTGCGGAATCCATAAAGGTCACGGAAGTAAGGGATTCACAATTATAGAAAGCATAATCTCCAAATACAGTTACTGAACCGGGAATGCTCACGGATGTAAGGGAACTGCAACCGGAGAAAGCGTAAACGCCAATTTCAGTCACAGAATCCGGAATGATCACGGAAGTGAGGGAAGAACAACCATAGAAAGCTCGCTCGCCAATTGCAGTTACAGAATTTCCGATTATTACATCAGTAAGGGAACCGCAAAGATTGAAAGCATATTCACCAATTTTAGTTACAGAATCCGGAATGGTCACTGATGTAAGGGAAATGCAAAAATTGAAAGCATAGTTCCCAATAACAGTTACCGAATCCGGAATAATTACGGAAGTAAGGGAAGTGCAATCTGAGAAAGCCCCCCATCTTATCTCAGTTAGCGAATTTGGTAATTTCACAGATGCAAGTGACGTACAAGAATAGAAAGCTTGCTCTCCAATCTGAGTAACTGATTCCGGAATGGTTACGGAAGTAAGATTAGTGCACCATGCGAAAGCACCGGCGCCTATTTCAGTTACAGAATTCGGAATGGTCACGGAAGTGATGGAACTGCAACCATCGAAAGCGTTAACGCCGATTTCGGTTAATGAATTGGGAAGATCCAAAGTTGCAAGTGAAATGCATGACGCAAAAGCACTCTCGCCAATTTTTGTTACCGAATTAGGTAGTTCCACAGTTGCAAGTGCAATGCATGACGCAAAAGCAAAATCGCCAATTTCTGTTACTGAACCTTGAATGATTACCGAAGTAAGGGCCTGGCAACCGGAGAAAGCGCCCCTGCCAATTTCAGTGACTGCATATTGATTATTGTTATAAGTAACTTCTGAAGGAATTACTATATCGCCTACATATTTTTCATAATTATTGTCGCCCGCTACAATTGCGCATGTCATTTCGCTTTCTGATAACACTGAGTAAGAAAGTCCATTCACTTCAAAATCGTAGGCTGAAACTGTGACGGATAAACATAGCAAGATGGTGCTAATCAAGACTTTTGTAATTATTTGTCTCATGCTTTTTATATGCCTCGGTCTTCCCCTCGTTGGCGTTAAGTTGGAAATGGAAAAGCGCGGGAATCTGTATCTGTCTCCGTCCTGAAATCTGAGGTTTCATAGTGTCAGGAGCTGACGTGGATATGCGCTTTTAAATCAATAAGTTGAAAACACCCTCAGTGTATTTTCACAGATTCTCACCCTCGTTTGCCCCGGATAGGGGCTTCTGCAAGGCGGTCTGCTATCGCAAAGTTATATATAATTCCGGAATTCAGCAAAAATCATCTGATATTTTTTATAAAATGTCCGTATGGTAAATGGGTAAAGGATGTCAAACCGGAAGAATTGGGACTTGCGTTATCATGAGCGTAGCCTGTAGGGATGCACCCCGGTGCATCCACCACGGAGGTCTGCCGGAGTCAGGGCGCCTTGTGATGGGGGCTTCCCTGCAGACATCGCACGCGATGTCCCTACGTATATATCTGTGGGTCAATATCAAAGTTGGGATGTAGAGTGCCACGTCTGCAGTAAATGTAAATAAAGATACGGTGCACCGAGAATACAGTTTGTGCCCCAATATATTCTTCGCAATCACGAAATGCGCTTCAGCATTGCGATGGGTATGCTGAATTGTCAGGGGCGGCGCGTCACAGCGTTGCAAATTTCATTTTTTTTGGGTAAAGTCTTGACAACGGGGTTAAAATGTATTATCTTTGCACCCGGTGAATGCCCGCGGGTCGGGCTGTAACTTAAATTCAGATAGATGAAGCCACAAAAAGAGGTGAGAATATCCAACTGGGCGGTGCATCTGACCACCGGAGTGAGCGTGACGCTGGCGTTGCTCACACTTGGACTGATGGCTCTCCTGTGGGTTGCGGCTACTTCGGAGTCGCGCCGAATGCTTGAGAAAATAGAAGTGAGCGTGATCATTGCCGACGGTGTCGGTGAGGATCGCGCATTGGCTATATGTGAAAGTATCAAGACCATGCCTTTCGCCAAAAATGTGAGATATATTTCAGGCAGTCAGGCCATGGCCAACTGGAAGGCGGCCACGGGCGAGGATCTCGAGGCAGTGTTCGGGGTGAATCCGCTCTCTCCTGAAGTGGCATTTTCGGTAGGAAGCGATTACTCCTCGTCTGCCTCCATTGCAAAGATCAAGCAGCAGCTCGGCAAGATAAAGGGTGTGGCTGAAGTGGCTACCCCCGACAGTGATCTCATCGAGAGCATGAACCGCAACATCCGGCGCCTTTCTATAGGGTTTCTGGCCATTGCCGCCGTGCTTCTGATCATCTCGTTTGTATTGATCAATAATACAGTACGCCTTTCAATTTATTCAAGACGCTTCACAATCCACACCATGCAGCTCGTAGGCGCTACCGACGGGTTTATCCGGCGTCCGTTTGTGGCCGCCAATGCCCTGACGGGTGCCATCTCGGGTGCTGTTGCCGGCGGGGTGCTTGCCCTGATGCTTGCCTTGCTTCCGCAAGCGGGTGTCGAGAATGCCACCTCATTGGTAGGCTGGGAATGGATGGGGGCGGTCGCTGCCGCGCTGATTATTCTCGGAGCCGCCACTTGCGGACTCGCGGCTGCATTGGCCACGACCCATCATCTGCGTCAGGATTATGAAGAGCTATTTAAGTAATGTTCTTAATTAGGAAATCATGAAGATATCTACTCCCGCACCCGAAGAGGGCGGCATCAAGAAAGTGCCTGAAAGCGAACGTCCTTTCGGCAAAGCCAACTACATCGCCATGTCGGTATGCCTCGCGCTGATAGTGATAGGTTTTCTCCTCATGTCGGGCCCCGGCAGCAATGTGGAGGAAGGCTTCAACCCCGACATTTTCTCCACCCGCCGCATTGTGGTGGGGCCGCTGATCACATTTCTCGGTTTTTTCCTGATGGCATTTGCCATCCTCATAAAGCCCGATAGGAAAAAGGGCTGAGTTCCTGAGTTTTTTCAAAAGTGGCCGATAGGATAATGCAGGCGGCCGCAATTTATTCTCTTTCTTACTATAATTTCTTATGGATTGGTTAGATGCCCTGATTCTCGGCATAGTTCAAGGTCTTGCCGAATATCTTCCCATCTCTTCGAGCGGACACCTCGTGATATTCCGCGAGATACTCGGCCTGAAACTTGAGGGCGACGATGCGCTTCAATTTGACATTATCCTTCATGCGGCCACCGTATGCAGTACCATAGTGGTGCTCTGGCCCGTCTTCAGAGATCTCTGCAAGAGTTTCTTCACGTTCAAGATGGATGCCAACTTCATGTATGTCATGAAGATTCTGGTCAGCTGCATTCCTATAGCGATAGTAGGCTTCTGCTTCAAGGATCTTGTGGAGGAGACATTCACCGGCAATCTCACCATCGTGGGTATATGCCTGCTGGCAACCGCGTGTCTGCTCACTTTCGCGCATTTCAGCGATCGCCTTATGAGCGGAAAGATGGTGGCTGCCAATCGTGGACGCGACATCACATTTGCCGATGCCATCACAATAGGCGTGGCGCAGGCCGTAGCCGTGCTGCCGGGATTAAGCCGCAGCGGCACCACTATTGCCACCGGTATCCTTATCGGCGACAAGCGCGACAAGGTGGCTTCGTTCTCTTTTCTCATAGTCATCATCCCCATTCTGGGCGAGGCCCTGCTGAGCATCAAGGATATAGCCTCGGGCGAGGCTGCCGGCGATGTTCCGGTATCCATCTCGTGCCTGGTCATCGGTTTTGTCTCGGCATTCCTCGTGGGCTGCGCCGCATGCAAATGGATGCTCGCGCTCGTGAAGAAAGGAAAACTCGTCTGGTTTGCGCTCTATTGCCTTGTCGTAGCCATCCTGTGCCTCGTGTGGTAACAGATTCAATATTCTGATATATGGATTTTATCACCGGAGAAATCATTGGAATCGACAAGCCGCTGAATTGGACATCGTTCGATGCCGTGAAGCGTGTGCGCGGAGCCATACAGCGGCGCCTCAACGTCAAGAAATTCAAGGTGGGACACGCCGGCACTCTCGATCCGCTCGCCACCGGCGTCCTGATAATCTGTACCGGCCGGGCCACACGCGAGATAGAGCGTCTGCAGAATGGCACTAAGGAATATATTGCCACCCTCACATTGGGAGCCACCACGCCGAGTTTCGACCTCGAGACCGAGATAGATGCCACCTACCCCTGGGAGCACATCACCCCCGACATGATAGCCGAAGTCTTGCCCCGGTTCACCGGGCATATCATGCAGGTTCCCCCCGTCTACAGCGCGGTGAAGATAGATGGTAAACGCGCCTATAAGTATGCCCGCAAGGGTGCCGAAGTGGAACTCAAGGCCAAGCCGCTCGTGATAGAGGAACTTGAGCTTCTTGACTCCACGCTCCCCGAACTGAGACTGAGGATTGTATGCTCCAAAGGCACCTATATCCGTGCCCTAACCCGCGACATCGGGCGCGCCCTGGGTTCGGGTGCCTATCTGTCGAAGCTGACGCGCACCAGAGTCGGCGCCATAAGCCTGTCAGACTGCCTCTCGATCGACGAGGCGGTGGAGAAGATATCAAATTGCGAACTAACCTTTCCTACGCAGAAAGTCATGAACCACGACCAATAATGAAACTATCACAATTCAAATTCAAACTGCCCGACGAGCAGATAGCCATGTATCCGTCGGAAAACCGCGACGAGTGCCGCCTTATGGTGGTAGACAGCCGCGACTCTTCCATCAAGCACTGCATTTTCAAAGAGATAATAAACTTCTTCGAGGATAAGGACGTGATGGTCTTCAACGACACCCGCGTCTTCCCGGCCCGTCTCTTCGGCAACAAGGAGAAGACAAATGCGAAAATAGAAGTTTTCCTCCTCCGCGAACTCAACGAGGCTAATAAATATTGGGACGTCCTCGTGGAGCCGGCCCGCAAGATAAGAATTGGCAATAAGCTTTATTTCGGCGAAGACGACTCGATGGTGGCCGAGGTGATAGACAATACAACCTCGCGCGGACGCACGCTGCGTTTCCTCTACGACGGCCCGCACGATGAATTTAAGGAAGCGCTTTATGCGCTTGGCGACACGCCGCTGCCCGATTACATCAATCGTCCGGCCGAGCCCGACGATGCCGAGCGATATCAGAACATCTTCGCCACTAAAGAAGGGGCTGTAATGGCTCCCGCCGCAGGCCTGCATTTCAGCCGCGAGCTTATGAAGCGCCTCGAGATTAAAGGTGTGGAGCGAGGTTTCGTCACCCTGCACTGCGGACGTGGTAATTTCCGCGACATCGATGTTGAGGATCTCACCAAGCACAGGATGGACTCGGAGGAGATGTTTGTGGAAGAGGAACTGGTGGAAATGGTAAATGCTGCCAAAGACCGCGGCTCCCGCGTCTGCGCTGTGGGCACCTCCACCATGCGCGCCCTTGTCACCGCCGAGTGCATGAACGGCCACCTGATGCCCTTTGAGGGATGGACCAACAAGTTCGTCTTCCCGCCATTCGACTTCGAGGTGTGCGACTCGATGGTGTCGAATTTCCATCTTCCCTATAGCACGCTGCTGATGATGGTGGCTGCTTTCGGTGGCTACGACCTCATTATGAAGGCCTACGACACTGCCGTGAAAGAGGGTTACAAGTTCGGTGCCTACGGCGATGCGATGCTGATTCTCAGATAAGTGCCGTCTTGCCTTATTCCGACCTGCTTACTCGACTACCGATATTCCGGCGGTCGAGTTTATTTTTATGGATTTTTGTTGCAAATTCCGGTATGATTATCGATATTTTTTCACAAAACTAGTAGATTTTGTTGTGTATTTAAAATTTATTGGCTAATTTTGTGGCGCTTTTAAGATTTGTGTTTATAATAAACTTAATCAATCAAGTTATGAGATATCTAAGTTTTCTACTTCTGATATTCTTTCATATATCATGTCTTGCAGAAGGGAACGGCATACGCGTCTCGCCATTCTTTGGATACGAAAGGGATAACTATGCCACATCCGGATCCTGCACCTCAAAAAGTGGCGGTGGTTTCAGATTCGGTTCCACTATCGCATACACGATAGCCAAAAATCTCGATGTTGAAACCGGGGTGATATTCAGCCATCAGGAACATCGTAAATTCTTCAATGTAAATAGTCCCGACCGTCTCCCATTAATCGATAATATCGAACTTCGCAAAACTCATTTTTTCACAGTTCCTTTGAGCGTTGGATTCTCAATTCCGATAATTAAGCACTTGAAGGTAGGAGTCAGGGGCGGAGGATACTTTGGAGTGGGCCTCGGTAAAGGTTCTTCTATATTTTCTTCCAACTATAATTTTGGAACCGAAGGAGTGGTATTCGACTCTACAAGTTTTAGCATCTACGATCCTATACTCCATCAGATAATACCTTATGATATATACCCGTCAAGTAGGTATGATTCCGGATTGCTTTTCGGTGGCAACATTTCATACCGTTCCGTTACTCTCAGGGTAGATTATTATCTCGGATTAATGAAGACGATATTTGATATTGCCACTCCCCGGACGTTGTCCATCTGTTGTGCATACGATATAAATCTATGACAGGCAAATAAGAATCTGATGGTGTAACCCCGGAAGAATGCACCGGATTCTGTTCCCTCTGCTGATGTTCCGTTTTCGCGTTTTGCAGAGTAATATTTATTAACCTATAAAATCCCAGCGAAAAGCGTAATATGCGAGCGGCCACCTGAAAAAAAGCGG
>CAYPGW010000067.1:0-8206 GCA_964410515.1 uncultured Sangeribacter sp.
GCTATCAGCCTCCATTTTGACCCATAGCGTGGCGTTTTATGATTTTTGAGCCTTTTCAGCCTCCATTTTGACCCATAGGTCTGATTTTTCTTATCGATCCCGGGCCGCAAGCCCGGGATTTTCTATATCTTATCGGGAACTGCCGCTACATTCGGACCATAAGCGGAGCAATCGGCATTTCTGGAAAAGCGGAGGCATATATAAAAAGCGCTGCGGCCGAGATTTTCACAAACTCCGGCCGCAGTGTGATTTTTAAGTTATTGCAATTACTTTCACAAGCAACCACAACACCTACTCAACCACTAACTTACAAATTATATCACTATTACTTAAAAAGCTTTAAGACTTGCATGCCAAGAGAACCAATATGCTATGCCAATTATTTCAAACCAAACTCTTCTTCTCTTGGCATTGCAAAATTAGTACAATTATTCCGAAATTGCAAGAGTTGATTTTGTGTTTTACCCCCCCCCGACCCAATCTGACCATATATATCACTAATAGAACACTCGCATCAAAACAGGCCTGAAGGAGAAGCCTAAAATCTTCTGCAAGAGAAAAAATGGCGGGATGATTGGGAAGATTCGGAATTTTTTCTTAAATTTGCACTCTATGGAAAAATTGGAAAAGAAACGTCTGTCGGCTTTGCGAGAAGCCATGACCCGCGAGAATATAGACTGCTGCATCATCAAGAGCACAGACCCCCACCAGAGCGAAATTCCGCCCGCACACTGGCGGGGACGCGAATGGCTCACCGGCTTCAAGTCGGACAACGGCACCAACGGCATCGCCGTGGTGACTCAAGACGAGGCTTACGTGTGGACCGACAACCGCTTCTTCATTCAGGCGCGCCAGCAACTTGACGGCACAGGCTTCACGATGATGCCGCTCGACGGGCCCGAGCGGGTGGATATGATCGCATACGTCTGCAGGATGCTGCCACACGGATCTACGGTAGGCATCGACGGCATGACCTATAGCGCGGCGGAAGCTCGCGCCATGAAAGAGGCGCTTGCCGGCTGCGGGCTCAAGTTGCGCACAGACTTCTCGATGTTCGACTTCATCTGGCCCGACCGGTCTGCGCAGCCCCTCAATCCGCTCTTCATCCACGATGAGGAGATAGTGGGAGAGACGGTGGATTCCAAGATCACAAGAATCTTGACAGAAGTGGAGAAAGAGGGAGCAGACGCAATCCTTCTGTCTGCGCTCGACGACATAGCCTGGGCCACAAATCTGCGAGCTGCCGGCGATGTCAGTTTCAGTCCGGTATTTCCATCTTATCTATATCTTGACAAGAATGGCACCCGCATACTCTTCATAAATGAGGAGAAACTCACTCTCGAGGTAAAGGATTTTATAGGTGGATATTCATTCGAGATCAAGCCATATGGTGAGGTTCTGGACTTTGCCGGCAAGATTCCCGCCGACATCAGAGTTTTGATCGATCCCTCGCTCACAGCCTTTCCAATAGCCGAAAACATCCGCAGCATCAACGAAGGCGGCAAAGGAGTGGCGAAATTAAAGAGCGTGAAAAACGCCACCATGCTGCGACAGTGGCGCACAGCTATGGAGAAAGACGGCGTGGCGCTCGTGAAATTCTTCAAATGGGTGGAGGAGGAATTTCCTAAAGGCAACCTGACCGAGATGAAAGTTGCGCGGAAACTTAGAGAACTTCGCCTCGCTGACCCTGACTGCGTTGACGAGAGTTTCGCGGCTATAGTGGGATGGAACGAGCACGGTGCAATCGTGCATTATGAGCCAACCGACGCTACAGACGTGCCGATCACCGGCCCGGGATTGCTGCTGATCGACAGCGGTGGGCAATACAAACAGGGCACCACCGACATCACCCGCACAATAGCACTCGGAGGAGAGCCTACGGCTGAACAGAAACATGACTTCACACTCGTGCTGAAAGGGATGATAGAACTGGCCCGGGCCACTTTCCCCAAAGGCACCCGTGGAGCCCAGCTTGACATTCTCGCGCGCAGGTTTCTCTGGAACGAGGGGAAGGCATACTACCACGGCACCGGACATGGCGTGGGATTCTTCATCAACTGCCATGAGGGGCCGCAGCAGATCAGGATGAACGAGATACCGGTAGATCTTGAACCCGGTATGGTGGTGAGCGATGAGCCAGGACTCTACATAGAGGGCAGATATGGCATCAGGTGTGAGAATATGCTTGCCGTAGAAAAGTGGAAAGAGAACTCTTTCGGTGAGTTCTACCGCTTCACTACAATGACCCTCTTCCCGTTTGACCAAGGCCTGATAGAGCCGGGAGCGATGACCGAAGAAGAGACCGAATGGCTCAACACTTATCACAGAGAGGTATACGCCAGACTCTCGCCCGGACTGAGTCCGGATGAGGCTGAATGGCTCGCCGGGAAGTGCAAAAGGATCATAACGCAGAGCGAAATTTCTTAGCAAATGCCGAGAAACCTTTGCAGCTATCCGATTAATTCAAAATTCATGACTCAAAATTAGAAAAAAATATGGCTATAATACAGGAAGTAAGGGGCTTCGTCCCCAAGATTGGCAAAGACGTGTTTCTGGCTGCTAACGCCGTGGTGGTTGGTGACGTTGTAATCGGCGATGGCTGCAGCATCTGGTTTTCAGCCGTGCTCAGGGGCGACGTCAATTCCATACGCATCGGCAACGGCGTCAATATCCAGGACGGCAGTGTGCTCCACACCCTCTATCAGAAGTCAGTGATAGAGATAGGCGATCATGTCTCGGTGGGCCACAACGTGGTGCTCCACGGCTGCAAGGTTGAAGACTACGCGCTGATAGGCATGGGTGCCGTGGTGATGGACAATGCCGTGGTGGGAGAAGGCGCTATCGTGGCCGCGGGCTCGGTGGTGCTCAGCAACACCAAGATCGGAGCCCACGAGCTCTGGGCCGGATGTCCTGCCAAATTCGTGAAAATGGTGGAGCCCGAGAAGGCAAAGGAGATGAACATCAAGATTGCCAACAATTATCATCTCTATTCCACGTGGTATGGACCACAAGACTGACCTTCCGGCTACTTTCGAGATGACTCCCCCTCATGCCGAGGGAGAGACTGACCTCCGGATTCTGAAGCTACTCTCGCAGACCTTTCCCAACGTTCAGGCGGCAAGCACAGAGATAATCAATCTCGAAGCCATTCAGAACCTCCCGAAAGGAACGGAGCACTTCGTGGCCGATCTTCACGGCGAGCACGAGGCATTTTCCCACATTCTCCGCAATGCCTCGGGCAATATCCGCAGAAAAGTGACCGAACTTTTCGGCACCTCGCTGCGCGAACAGGACATACGCGACCTCTGCACCCTGATCTATTATCCCGAAAGTAAGATAGAATACACGAAGGCCGAGGAAGACAACATGGAAGACTTCTACAGCGTCACTCTCCATCAGCTTATTCTCGTCCTTCAGTCAGTGTCGTCGAAATACACCCGCTCGCGCGTCAGGAAGCAGCTTCCGAAAGAATATGCCTATATCATCGAGGAGCTCCTGCATGAGTCGCCTACAGACTACGACAAGGACGCTTATTTCAGGCGAATTATAGAGACCATCATCTCAACCGGGCAGGCCGACAATTTCATCATAGCGCTGTGCAACGTGATTCAGCGCCTGAGCATTGACCAGCTTCATATACTGGGCGACATCTTCGACCGCGGGCCGGGGGCGCACCTCATCATGGACACGCTCTGCGCCTACGAGCGCTTCGATATCCAGTGGGGCAACCATGACGCCCTGTGGATGGGAGCCGCCGCCGGTAACGATGCCTGCATAGCCAACGTGCTGAGGCTCTCGCTGCGCTACGGCAACATGGCTACTCTTGAAGACGGATATGGCATCAACCTCGTGCCGCTCGCTACATTCGCGCTTGAGACATACGCCGACGATCCTTGCGAGGGATTCGGCCCCCACATCCTCGACAAGGAGCATGCTCCCGATGAGAAATCGCTGCAGCTTTGGGCCAAGATGCACAAGGCCATAAGCATAATACAGTTCAAGCTCGAGGCCCAGACCATAGGGCGGCATCCTGAGTGGGGTATGGAAGACAGGAAACTGCTCCACCTTCTACGTCCGGAAAAAGGAGTGATCGAACTCAACGGGAAGGAATACGAGCTGAAAGACTGCAACTTCCCTACCCTATCGGCAGATTCGCCCTACGAACTGACCGCGGAAGAGGCATCGCTCGTTGAGAAGCTGCACCATTCCTTCATGGTGAGCGACAAGCTGGAGAAGCATATTCAGTGTCTTCTCTCGCATGGCTGCATGTATGCCATCTATAATTCCAACCTTCTTTTCCACGCGTCGATGCCGCTCAATGCAGACGGCAGCCTGAAAGAAGTGGAACTCTACGGCAAGAAATATAAGGGACGCGAACTGATGCACCGCACCGGAATGATGATGAGGGCCGCATTTAACGACGACACCGAAAAATCGTTGAAGGAATATGCCGTAGACTATTACTGGTATCTATGGTGCGGAAAAGACTCTCCCCTCTTCGACAAGTCGAAAATGGCCACTTTCGAGCGCTATTTCATCAAAGACCCTGACACTCACACCGAAGAGAAAGGAAATTACTATAAACTGCGCAACGACGAGAAGATAATCGACGGCATTCTCGATGCCTTCGGTGTGGAAGGCGAGCACCGCCACATCATCAACGGCCATGTGCCGGTGAGAGCCACAAAAGGGGAATCGCCGATGAGGGCCAACGGCAAACTGCTGGTGATCGACGGAGGATTTGCCAGGGCATATCACTCCACTACCGGAATCGCGGGCTATACGCTCGTGTATCACAGCCGCGGCCTCGAGCTCGTGCAGCACGAGCCGTTTGAGTCGGCTGAGATGGCAGTGAAGGAGGGTACCGACATATTGGGATCGAAGCAGATTGTGGAACTCTCCGCCAAGCGTCTGCGCGTGCGTGACACCGACAAAGGTACTGAGCTTCAGGGGCAGATTGATGAGCTGCGCGACCTCCTTCAGGCTTTCCGCCATGGCATCATCAAGGAGCGCCACAGCAGATGACGCATCAAGGTTCAAGGTATAAATGTAGGTTAACTTTTATCAGACAATTGTAGCATTCTAAAAATTGATATTCCTGAGAAGAAAAAACATGGATTCTATGTTATCGAAGGAAATAATCTTGCGATTTTTCACCTTGACAATCGCTTTGACATTGGCAGTTACGACTATTGCCAATGACACGATACCGTCTGAAAAATATACAATGTCCTACGACAACACCGTGCGTTCCTACAGCATGTATTTGCCTCCTTCGATTGTAAAGGGTGCACCACTCGTTGTATATACACATGGCTACGGTTCCAAGACACGTTGGCGCCCGGACCTCAATGCGATTGCCGACAGTTGCGGTTTCGCAGTATGCTACCCCGACGGTTTGCCTGACTCACGTGGCTACGACAGTTGGAACGTCGGCTATCCCACACAAGATTGCATGGATATAGATGAAGCAGACTTTTTCCGTCATCTTCTCGAAGAGGTAACTTCACGATTCAATTTGAGCCATAGCAACGTATTTATGGCCGGGTATTCAAACGGCGGAGACCTCTGTTATCATCTTGCCTATACAGACCCCACTCTGTTTAGGGCATACGGCTCTGTAGGTGGACTTATGTATGAGAATATGTATACGAACAATACATTATCAGTTCCGGTACCTTTCATTGAGATTCACGGCACTGCAGACGAGTTCGCTATGTGGCAAGGAGACCACTGCAATGCCGGAGGTTGGGGGCCTTATATACCTGTTCCGCTTGCTGTGGCGACCGTTGCAACCAACAACCGTTGCACTCTGATGGAAATTGAGACATTTCCATCCAAGTCTGACGCGAACCGAATGGTGAAACGAACTTTATATAGTGGAGCGCCGGCTGATTGCGATGTAATTATCTACGAGATTGATGGCGGCAAACATTCCTGGGCTGACGAGGATGTTGATACTTCAAAAATTCTCTGGGACTTTTTTTCACGCTATATCGTGAATTAATTTCAAATTAATCTTGTCAAATTCCCTATCCGAAAGGAGAAAAATCATCGGCAATATCAAGTTTTCATAGTTACCATTAAAATCAGAGTAGACCAATTCAAAATAATCCCCTTTTGTATACTCAAAAGCGAAACATTTTTTGTAACTTTGTAAATCAAAGCAATATTGATATGGCAATTCCAATTAAAACAGTACCCATCCTCTCAAGGGAAATAGAGGATGACTTCACACGTATGGCAGAAGAGCGTCAAAAGCATGCTATTCCCGGACTTTCGCCCGAACGTGAGGCGCGTATTGATAAAGTGATGAAGCAGATACGTGAGTTTAAGTTCCCTTGGAAAAAATAATTAATCTTAACACAACTCCTAATGGGGAAAATATTATATTTTCTTTGCTTTATATTATCAGTTTTTCCTACTGATGTGAACGAAAACCGAAGACATGTGCATGTTATTCGTAGAGGAAGCAAAAAGTCGCATAGCGGGCATACAGTGGCAAAGATATGGATAGAAGAAGTGGGAAAAAAGAAAATTGAGGTAGATTGGTCTGAACTGTCTGCAGACGAAAATAAAGAGATTATCGACATAATTGAAGAAAACTATGAAGCAATAAACGAAAGGATTGACAAATTGTTTAATGGAAAGAAAATAGATATTCTGAAAATCAATAAAAAGAAATAATATTATGTGTACATATAATGATACAATATTAGGAATCAAGAAACTTGCTTTCAATGAGAAAAGGGGGAAAATGGCTGTTTACCTGACCGATGGCAGAGAAGTACTGGTCCCGGTAGGGTTATTTCCTGAAATAAAGAAATTAAATAAAGCCCAAAGAGAAGATTATATAATTCTTGATGGTCAGTTCTTTTCGTTTGAAGCGATTAGTAAGATTTTTTCAATAAAGGACATACTTGCTTATTAAGGATCTGGCCATTATTACGGACAGAATACAATAGAAACAGACAAGACCTTAATACATGAAAACAGCATACGGCATATACTTTACTCTCGCCATGCTCTCGACTTTCTTCGGCCATCATATTATCACTGTTGAATAACCCCAATGAAAAGGATAGGAGATTTCTTCATTCCGGACAATGAGGTAAAGCTCCCTGAGGAGCTTGACTATAGCAGAGTGGATGAGTACATTCACTCTGCTGAAGCGTTCTCTCGCTCCACATATCAGAGTGTCTATATTATCGACTATTTTAAGCAAAACTTCCTTTACGTTTCTCCTAATCCGATGTTCCTTTGTGGCCTCACTCCGGAACGAATGAAGGAATTGGGCTACCGATTCTACCTTGAATATGTGCCCCAGAATGAGCAGTCGCTTTTGCTCGACTTGAATCGCGCCGGGTTCTCTTTCTTCGGCAACATACCGGTGGAGGAACGCAGAGATTGGTATATCCAATATGATTTCCACATCATCAATGACGGACATCCGATTCTCATAAATCATAAGCTGACCCCCATTGCCCTTACCTCCGACGGTCGGATTTGGCTTGCACTCTGCGTGGTCTCAGCCTCCAATCATACAACACCGGGACATATCGAGATGCACCGTGTGGGCTCTCCTGAGTATTTTGAATACAACCGCCTGACACGCCGATGGGACAAAAGGTGTATGCCTACTCTTTCTGAAGGTGAGAAATCGGTAATAACGTTATCGATACAAGGCTATACAATGTCGGAGATTGCCGACAAGATGTGTCTATCGCCCGATACCATCAAGAAATACCGCAAGCAACTTTTTGAGAAACTTGGTGCACGCAACATAACAGAAGCTATCATTGCTGCTACCAACAATAAGTTATTATAGCGGAGGGTGGAGAGTAGAGAGTGGAGAGTAGGGTGGAGAGTAGGGTGGAGAGTAGGGTGGAGAGTAGGGTGGAGAGTAGGGTGGAGAGTAGAGAGTGGAGAGATCATAGCATACGTAAAAAGTAAATACGTTGAGTTTGAGTAAAAAATATTTAAGAATATCCAATTATGGAACTATTCACTTTTGAAAAGCTCGAAGCCTGGCAAAAAGCAAGAATTTTGGTAAAAGAGGTGTATCTCCTTGCAGCTCGTTTCCCTACAACAGAACGATTTGGATTATCCAGTCAATTGGGGCGAGCAATTATTTCTGTTCTCTCAAATCTGTCCGAAGGATGCGGAAGACCATCAATAAAGGAACGAATACATTTTTTTGAAATCG
>CAYPGW010000068.1:0-7626 GCA_964410515.1 uncultured Sangeribacter sp.
ATCTCTTAGCAAGAGATTTGGATGGAAAAGTCGGGGTGATATACAGTTTTTTCCTGTAAAGATTAAGGGAGACTCGTCCGGAGCCTCCCTTAATCTTTATGATTGATATAAATGAAAGAAATCTATCCTGATTTGAATAAGTTTCAGTGTTCGGGTTCCTGATCGAGCATCAGACCCTCCTTAATTAAGAGAATCGAGTCTGAAGCGCTGAGGCCTGTGTCTTCATCAGCCTCCGGCAATGCAGGTTGCGCTATCTTCAATTTTGCAAAGCGTGAGTTGCGGACACCGCGCTTGAAGACGTTTTCTATCTGATCTAAGAGGTTGATTCGAGCTGCAGACACTACGCTCACGCTTTCGGCAGCAGTCTCCTCATTGAATTTCGCACCACCGAAACGCACCTTATACTTGCCCGGATGGCCTGAGATGTTGATGCCGAAACGGAAGGGGAGTGGCGACTTCAACACGGCGATGTGATAGTTGAAATTCATGGCAATGTCGTTTGACCCCGATATCCCGAGTCGATAACGGTCGATGTTGAACGCAAACGGATAAACGCGCATCATGCCGTCGGCCACGGTCAATTCCACATTCATGCGCTTGATGGTGTTGTCGGCTTTATTCTTGAATCCGAGCCATTTGCCCAGCATGCGGTATTTTTCCGGGTCGATAAAGGCAAGGTTGTCGCCGGTGACGCGCACTGCCGCGTCGAGCGAGGGCAATATCAGGTTCATGCCGGCATCGATGCCGCATGTGGCGGCCACATCCGCGCTTATCATGCCTGAGAAGTCTCGCATCAGAGGCACAATCGAGTCAAGTGCCGGCACAAGCTTCACGAATTTTGCTATATTGAAATCGTTGAGTTCCATGCCGAAGCCCACGTGCATTTTTTCAGTGTTAGGGGCGGAGTAGAGAGCGGAGACCGACAGGCGTCCCGCATCTGATGACGCATTCAGATTGTGAATATTGACTCCGCCGTCATACACCAGCACGTCACACTCCATCTTCTTCATCTCCAGGTCGCTATATAGCACGCACCCGGCATCAAGCCTCAGGCGGCCATCGATATTGACCGGTATAAGCAGCGGAGAAACCTTTCCGGGGCCGTTAGCGGCGATCAGCTTGATGCGATGTTCAAGGGTGGCATCGTCTGTGCTGAAGGCGATGCGATATTTCCCCTCTCTGCGGTCGTGGGCATAAGATGCCCCGGTGAGAATGGCGGCTGAGATCTGGTTGATGTCGATGGTGTCGCACTTTATTAAGAGATTCGCTTTCAGCGTGTCGTCGGTCTTCGAAGTCAGAGCATGCTCCACATTGGTGATGAGTCCCGAAAAAGCCAGATCTGATTTGCCGGCCCTCATTGAGATATTGCGTAGCGCCACAGTGTCGTTGCTGAAAGTCAGATCGATAAGCGAAATATTGTTGCGCAGCGGGAAGAGAGGGGTGAGAAGCCTGCCAGCATGAGAATTGACAGTTCCCCTCAGTTGCCAGCCTGTTAGGAACTTCCTGAAGCCTGAAGCAAGATCCCATTCGAGGCGTTCGTTATTATCGGCCCCTATCGCGCCATAAACCCTACGCTTCCGCTTCTCTCCCGGGCGATGGTGTCGTTTTTCGTAGACATATCTGAACACTTTATCGGGAGAGATATAAGCGTAATCCGTCAATTCCTTCTTTTTACCTGCTGTCTCCTTCTTCTCCTCTTTTTTCTTGGCGCGCATATTTAGCGACGCCGTGACGCGGGTGTTCTCGATCACAACGCGGTCAGAAAGAGTTCCAGCCGACACGTGGCCTGTGATGATATTCACCAAAAACTCGGGCATTCGGCGCGGATGCCTGAATCTTTTCAGATTTATACGGCCGTGGATATCTCTCATGCGGCCTCCGGCGCTGTCGGTGATTGAAATCACGTTGAAACGCTTCACATTGAGGTTGCCGCCGAAGGGCACATTCAGTGTGGTGTCGGGCCCGGGCCGGGAATCTTCCGCGCCAAGCGCGAGATTCAGCTTCCCTATTGCCAGTGCTACGCCGCCGGTGAGCACGGTAGCCGTGTCGATATCCAATTTGGCGCTGAGCATCGGCATGTCTTTTATCATGCGCCCTGTGCCGAAGTCTATCCTGGCTTTGCTTACCTCCGTCATATTGTTAGTGTCGGCCGAGAGGAAATATACATTGCCGGCTGTCAGGTTGCCTTCTGCCTTCAGGCGATGAAAATGCTCCTCGCCAAGCATCGACACTCTTCCGCTCGCCTTGAGGTCGGCGGTCAGGATTCCGGAGAGATAGCCCGGAATCTTACGGCGCACTGCCGGCGGCAGATCTTTCAGGTCAACTTTTCCATTCATTGTTGCCTCGAAAGCAGGGTCGGAGAGCGGCGATGACACACGGGCGCGGGCAACGAAGTCTGTTGCCTTTCCGTGAGCAGATCCCCAGACGGTTATCAAAGTGCTGTCAGGCAGATTGGTGAATGTCTTCACGTTCCCCTCGAAAGCAATTTCCTTAAACTTCGCATGGTCATAGTTAAGGAAATCAGACATCAAAGAGAAACTTATCAGCGCAGAGGGAATGGTGTCTGTGGCAAGATTCATCGGGCTTGTGAGCTCGAATTTTGCCGCGATAAAGGCATCTGTGTCGAAATAAGGCTCATACAGGCGATGCTCCCTTCGCAACGAGTCGGGCAGAAGTGAAACCAAATCGGTGATCGCCACCGGCTCAAGACGCACCTCGCCACTTTTCACTATCGGGCTTGCCGTGAGATCTATTTCTCCTTTCACCAGCGCCTTGATAAAAGCACCCCGAATCTCCATCTCATCCATCGCCACAAGGCCGGGCCGGGAGGCATCCCACATTATCTTGCCATTCACTCCAAACGTGATTTGGTCGAGGTTAGTGATGAGTGTGGCCTTCGGAGAGGTGACATTGCCGTTGATTCTAAGGCGATATGCCGGTTCGCCGTCTTGCTCCACCGAAGCGTCAGTGAGCAGAAGCACCGAGGCCGAAGTGGAATCGGCTGCGTTGTAGAAGCGCATTTCCTTGGGATGGGAAAGTGCAAAACGGTTGATTCTGATGGCAGGTATTCGGCTCTTCTTCTTGCTGTCAGAGTCCGGAGTCATGGTCACTATATCATAGTTGGCCTTGCCATTGTGAGCAATGACCATGTTCGCGCTGAGTCCGCTCAGCTCCACATCGTGGAGCGAGAGTTCATTGTCGGCAATCAGCCTCTTTATGTCGATCGCTCCCTTCATGTAGTCGAGCGAGAGCAGTGAATCGGCATATTCGGGCAAATCTCCCCTTTGGGATGCAGAGAGGGAATCGAGGGCATGGGATATCACTGAAAGATTCTCTATCTCCACACTCACAATGGGGAAACCGGGATTGAAGCCCAATTTCATTTTCCCTATGTTCAGCGTTCCGTCGATATAATCGTTCACCACGCGCTCGGTAGCCCTCGCCAGATATTTTGAATCTACAAATTTCACGAGGCAGAATAGCAACACTCCGGCGATTAAGGTTGTCGCCAGAATGATTTTCCCGAGCATCTTGATTGCTTTCAGGGCTATATCGGCTTTTCTATTCGCGCACATCGTCTAATATGGGCATATTCTGCGCAAAGTTAATCAAAAAAATTCAATCGCGTATGCAGGGAACTGAAAATCATTGGCGTTTTTTTAAATTAATCATATACCTATTGCCGAATATAAGGATTTTTCTTAAATTTGCACACTGATAGATACATTTCCCGGCTTTAATACTTTAGCCGGAAAGCAAAACCTACTCTGATACCAACACGAACCCTGAATTATGAAGAAATATTTTATGGCTTTCTCTGTCGCGGCCGCGTTGTGCGGATGCTCCACTAATATTATTAAGGTGAACGATGTAGATGCGCGCGTCGATGAACTCTACGGGCGCATGTCGCAGGAAGAGAGGATAATGCAGTTGAGAAGCTGCATGATGGATGTGCTCTTCGATGAAAACGGCAATCTTGACCCCGCCAAGTGCGACTCGCTGATTCCCAACGGGATCGGACATTTCTGCCAGTTCGCAAGCCAGATTCCGATAGACCCCGAAACTTTGCGCGACAGGGTGGCTGCCGTGCAGGACTGGCTCATTCACAATACTCCCAATGGTATTCCCGCGCTCTTCCATGAAGAGGTGCTCTCCGGAGTAAATGCCCTCGGCTCCACCATATATCCCCAGCAGATAGGGCAGGCCTGTTCGTTCAATCCTGAACTCGCCGAGGTAAAGACCCGGCAAACTGCCGGCGCTCTCCGTCAGATGGGTGGTGTGCTCTCGCTCTCGCCAATGGTGGATGTGTGTCGTGATCCATCGTTCAACCGTCTGGAGGAATCATACGGTGAAGACGATTATCTGTCTGCCGTGATGGGGACGGCCTTCGTGGAGGGCCTTCAGCAAGGCGACCTCACCAAAGGCGTCGGCGCATGCTCGAAGCATTACCTCGGATATGGCGGTGGGGGAGACGCGGATGAGAAGGAACTCATGGAGGAGATACTCTTTCCCCACGAGGCGATGATTCGCGTAGCAGGCAGCAAAGCCGTGATGCCGGGCTATCATGCTGTCAGAGACACAAATTGTGCCGCTAACGGATGGATTCTCCGCGATATCCTTCGCGACTATGTGGGATTCGACGGTATGGTGGTGAGCGACTACACGGCAATCGACCAGCTGCCCGGGCGCGACAATACCGAGAAAGCCGCATTGGCCATCAACGGAGGCACCGACGTGGATTTCTGCAATGGAACATGTTATGCCAATCTGCAGGAAGCCATCGACAAGGGGCTCGTGAATCAGGAGACGTTTGAAAAAGCCGTGAAAAACGTGCTCAGATATAAGATAGAGGCCGGCCTTCTCGACAAGGACGCGTATCTCTATTCTAAGGATGATATCACTTTAGACACTCCGGAGGAGAGGCAGACGGCTTACGATATCGCATCGCAGTCGGTGGTGCTTCTCGAAAACAATGGGGTTCTGCCGCTCTCAGAGAGCGAGAAGGTCTTCGTAACCGGACCAAATGCCAATTCAATATGGGCTATGTGTGGCGACTATTCATTCCCGAGCATGAATTATTTCTGGAAGCGCAGGGAAGAGGAGGTGAAGGATCCGCATATTGTGAAACTGCTGGAAGGTATGCGCTCGCGCAAGCCTGAAAATATAGAGATAACCTATTCGCGTGGTTGCGACTGGACAGACACGATCGAGACAAAGTTCCAGAAAGGTGGCGACGAGCGCGCATGGGAGTATCTGACTCTTCACCGCAAGGTTGACTCCGGCGAGAAAGCCGACCGCGATGAAGCCCTGAAGATGGCTAAGGAAGCCGATGTGATTGTGGCCGCTATGGGCGAGAACGTGATGCTGTGCGGAGAGAACAGAGACCGTCAGGGGCTCGGGCTGCCCGGACGTCAGCAAGAATACGTGGAGGCACTGATAGCAACCGGCAAGCCGGTGGTGCTTGTACTCTTCGGAGGACGTGCTCAGGTGATTTCCGGGATAGCTGACAGATGCGCCGCGATAGTGCTGGCGTGGTATCCCGGCGAGGAGGGAGGCAATGCCGTGGCCGACATTCTCTATGGAAAAGTCAACCCATCGGCAAAACTATCTGTTAGCTATCCAAACACAGAAGTATATGGCCCGCTCTGTTATCTTTATTCAGATGAGAAAGATCCGCGTGTGGCATGGGAATTCGGATATGGTAAAAGCTACACCACTTTCTCCTACTCCAATCTGAAGGTGGAGGATGACGCCAAGACAGATGCCAAAGAAATTAAGGTCTCGTTCGATGTCACCAACACCGGCAAGGTGAAGGGTGACGAGATAGCGCAGCTCTATCTCTCTCCCGGCGAGGAGGGGCAGAATATCCGTCCCATAAAATTGCAGGGATTTGCCCGTGTGCCGCTTGAGCCGGGCGAGACGAAAAGAGTGAACATCACGCTGAGTCCTGACCAGTTCGGATATTTCACCAACGACGGCACCCGGCACTGGAACATAGACCCGGGTAAATATAAGGTGAGGATCGGAGCATCTTCGGCCGATATCAGACTGGAAGAAAATATCGAACTCAAAGGTAAGAAAGTCACAAAACCGATCAGGGATACGTACTTCTCAACCACCTCGATTTGACCTGGAGCCATCCTAAGGCTTCCCGCGAGGCATGAATCTCTTGCGCAGCAGGGTGTCGGCCACGAGCATCATGCAGAGCAGCGACCCGATGCAGCAGATGGCGAGAAATACCGCGGCGGGCATCGTAGCGGCTTCGCTGATTACAGGGCTGAGCACGGGTCTCAGTGTATAGACCGTAAAGGCTGCCACCAGAATGCCGAATATTGTGATCGTTGCGTAGCGTAGCAGACGACGGCGACGCGCCCTGCGTGTCACCCTCTGCATTATGACTGAAGTGAAATCCGGACTCGGAGAATATGTCTCGCCAATTTTTTGGAGAGCGTTATGTAAGTTATCGTTGCTCATCGGTTATCATCAGGTATAATTTGCGCCTTATGCGCAGAAGTTTTACTTTTACATTGCTGAGTGTCAGATCCATGATCTTGCTTATCTCGGTAAGCCTGAGGTTTTCATAATAATGAAGCGTTATCAGGGCTCTCTCTTCAGTGGATAGCCTTTCGATTGCCCGCATCAGGGCCGATTCAAGTTCCGTGTCGGGCGGGGAATCGAGAAGATTGGATACCGACTCGTCGGCTACCGTGCGCAGTGTGGTCTCATCTACGGCTACTTCCGGCTTACGTGAGTGTCGGGCGTGCGACATGGCTGTGGTGTAGGCTATTCGATAGATCCATGTCGAGAGTGAGCTCTCGGCCCTGAAATTGCTCAGGTTGCTGAAGACCTTCAGCATCACGTCCTGGGCCAGCTCCTCGGCATCTTCACGGCAAGCTACAATCCTGACGATCAGCGCGAACACGCGCTGGCCGTAGGTGCGCGCTATATATTCAAAGCGCTCTGTGCGTCCTGCCAGAATATCCTTTATTATCTGCTTTTCGAGTTGGTCCATTTCAATTGTTTAGACGCAGGCAAAAAATTTAGGTTACATTGTGTAACCTTTTTTTTATGTCTTCGTCAAAACGAATACAAAGAAACCAAAAAAACAATTAATAAACAAACTGATTTATGGAATTGACACCAATCTTCATCACAGGCATCGTTTTCCTGGCCATCTACAAGATCATCGAAGTCTTCGTGCGCCGCAAGGAGCGCCTCACGCTGATTGAAAAAATCACCGAACTTCCTCCAGATCTGCTGGTGGATAAATTCTCGGGAATGCAGAGTTTATCACAGTTGCTATCATCGGGTGGCGACTCGAAGTTCACCGCCCTGAAGTGGGGACTGTTTGCCATAGGGATAGGCGCGGGTTGCGTCATATCTACAGTCATGGCGCTCAATACCCAGTCGTATAAATATCAGGTTACCTACATGAGCGGGTGTGTGCTCTTAGGCGGCGGTCTGGGTCTGCTCATCGCGTTCATTGTGGAATATTGCCTGCGCAAGAAAGAAAACAACTGATGCCGGAATCACCCCGAGTCATTAAGCGGCTGCGTCTATTCGCGGCCGCTTTTTTTAGTATGACGGGCATGTCATATATCTGTGGTGAAAGTCCACACGGGACGT
>CAYPGW010000069.1:0-6248 GCA_964410515.1 uncultured Sangeribacter sp.
TATAAAATAAGACCCTTTGAGAAAGATCAAAACAATTTTAAATGAAAGAGCCGTGTGTCATGCCGCCGGCAGCTTCGCTCAGTTCAACCATTTCCATTACGGAAGTGTTGTTAAAATATAAAGCACACTCAAAATAAACCTTATTCCGCTATGAAGATATTTACCAAGATAGTAGCCACCGTTTCAGATAAGAGATGCGATGTGGATTTCATCAGGTCGCTTGCCGAGGCCGGTGTAAATGTGATCAGGATGAATTCGGCACATCTCGATTATGACGGATTTAAGAAAATCGTGGATAACTCACGTGAGGCCGATCCGTCGCTGGCGATAATGATGGATACCAAAGGGCCCGAAATACGCACCACGGTCACTACAGACGGCAATCCGATATCGTTCAGACAGGGCGATGAGGTGCAAATAATCGGCGACCCCGAGGGCAAGACTTCTTCAGAGGTGATCTACATGAATTATCCTGCCATCTCGAGGGTGCTTACGTCGGGCGCGCATATTCTGATTGATGACGGAGAATTGGATTTTGTGGTCACGGTCAAGGATGGCGATATGACAAAAGCGGTAGCTGTCAACGATGGCATGCTCGGATCAAGGAAGAGCGTGAATCTTCCGGGAATATGCGTGGATCTTCCTGCCGTGACGGAGCGTGACCGCCGCAATATAGAGATAGGAGTGGAACTGGGAGTTGACTTTATAGCGCATTCATTCGTGCGCTCTTCTGCCGACGTGAAGGAAGTGCAGGATGTGCTCGATTCGCTCGGTGCCGACACAAAGATAATATCGAAGATAGAAAACCAGCAGGGTGTGGATAATTTCGACGAGATACTGAAGTCCTGCTACGGAATCATGGTGGCGCGCGGCGATCTCGGGATAGAGGTGGCGCCCGAGAGAATTCCGGGCATTCAGAACAGTATGGTTAAGCGTTGCATAAAGGCCCACAAGCCTGTGATTGTGGCCACTCAGATGCTGCATTCCATGATTGAGCATCCTCGTCCTACACGTGCTGAGATCTCTGACGTGGCCAACGCCGTGTATCAGCGCGCCGATGCCATCATGCTCTCAGGAGAGACTGCCTATGGCAAATATCCCCTCGAAGCAGTGAAGACTATGGCGAGCGTGGCCCGCGAGGTGGAGGCCTCGCTCTATCTCAAGATGCCGGTAGAGCCGCTGATCGACAGCAATATCTCGTCATTCCTTGCCCATGAGGCTGTGATGGCCGGTTCCGCCATCGGCACTAAGGCAATCTTCACCGATTCATATTCCGGAACCATGACCCGATTCATATCATCTTACAGAGGCAACAATCCGATCTATTCGATATGCCATAACGAGAGGGTCTACCGCTGGCTCGCACTCAGCTTCGGGGTGATGACCTTCTTCGACGCAGGGCTGACGGGAGATGACGGGAAGCGCCATTCGGTGAATGCCGTGAAGAGACTTGTGGAGTCAGGATCGATAGGCCAACATGATCGTATAGCCTATATCACCGGCACTCATAAGGGTGCCCGCGCTCTTGAGATCCTCACTCCGAATGAAATATTGAAGGAGAACTGACACGAATCAGATGTCGCATAAGCAATCGGGATGCTTGCTGCGATAAGGTGTTGAGGTCTTGATATAGGTGATGCTTCACCCGCCTCTACGTATCTTGATATCGAGCATCTCTGGCGTTCTCTTTGCCCCGTCGGGAAGCACGAGCATCAGATGACCTCCTCCGCCGGCGCCGAGCATCTTCCACGCCAATGCTTTATTCCTGTATTTTTCTATGAATTCGGCCACCCCGGGCTGCATCATGGCCGGGAAAAGGGCAATCTGAGCCTCGAACGATGCGAGATAGGCCTCTGCGAAAGCCGGGAGATCTTTCTGCGTGATAGCCTGCCAGCAGCGCTCTGCCGCCGAGGTGAGCGCATGCACCTTTTCGGGTGTGATGTCTTTCCCTTCCACTACCGAACAGCCGGGCCTGCGCGGAAACATCGGCACTATAGCCAGATGATCTTCAAGCCACGAGAGTGTTTCCTCATCGTGAATGGATTCGATTTGTGAAGGCCAGAAATGTCCGTCGTAATAATGGCGCGTGATGCCCGACATGCAGATGCCGATAGCATCCTGTGCTCCCGAAATGTGGCCGGTGTTCTCCGGATCGTTCTCGAAGCAGAATATCAGGCGCGCGAGCATCTCCTCGTTGTAGGGTGGAAGCTCGTAAGGCCATATTTTACGCGCGGAGTTGCGGGTGGAGGTAGACATGCCTCCGCGCTCCATAAACTGGTGGTTCGGCTCTATGGAGGCCGTGATGGCCCAACCTGCGCCATGCTCCGACACGTAAGGCTGATCAATCCACGTTCCGGCAATGTCCACCCGGTAGGGGAGGTGCGATCGCACTTCTCCGCGTAAGGCAGTGGTGGAGCGCGCCGTAAGCCCTTCATCGGGTACTCTGTCGAGCACGACATATCTTATTCCCCGGCTTTCGCATAGTTTCCGCTTGGTGTCTGAGCCTCCGTCGGAATTCACCACGAAGATGTCTGGCTTGATGCGATCCATCACCTCTACGAAATCGAGCATTCCCGATCCTGTATTGATGAAAGCGTCGGTGACGTATCTTATCGATTTCACCATGTAGAGACGCTCTTTTTCGGAGTAGACTGTCTTGCGGTTTTTCAGTTCCTCGATGGTCTTGTCAGATCCGATTCCTACATATAAGTCGCCGAATTGGGCGGCCTGTTTGAAAAATGCCACATGTCCGGAATGGAGCATGTCGTAGCATCCTGATACGAATACTTTCATGCCGCTTTCCGTTGTTTGAGTTGAGTGATTGAATATATAGCCACCACTACGAAGCAGAAGAGCGGTATCAGGAACGAGAACGTGATACCGGCCTTATCGCTCAGCATTGCCTGGCATGGTGTGATGAGGGCGCCGCCCAGGATTGCCATGATGAGGCCCGACGAGGCGAGTTTTGCATCGCGGGGCTCTACGTCTTCAAGCGAAAGGGCATAGATTGTGGGGAACATAAGCGACATGCAGCCCGACACGAACACTATGGCTGCCGAGACGGCTGTGCCGCTCAGTGTCATAACGCCGATCACTCCGGCCAGTCCGCCGCACGCGGCGATGGTGAGCAGCAGCGATGGCTTGATCCATTTCATCAGCCATGTGAAGAGCATGCGGCATCCGGTGAATGCCAGAATCGACCATAGGAATACGAGCGAGGCTTCGCTCTCGCGCACACCCGTCTCGGCCATGACCATGCGGATGGTGAACGACCACATGCACGTCTGCACTCCTACATAGAAGAACTGAGCCACCACGCCTGAGCAATATCTTTTATTTCGCTTGAGGGCCCTGAATGAACTCTTCAATGTTGAGGATGCTTCCTCTCCGTCAGATTGCGAAACGTCAGGTTTCGGCATTTTTGCAAATAATATCACCAGAAGCAGCACAACAAGAATGGCGCCGATCACAAGGTAGGTGCCACTTACAGCGGAGAGCTCACCCTGCATGATCTGCCGCAGTGCTGATTCATCCATGCCGGCTCTTTCGGCCGCGTCTGCCTCGTGAAGTTGCGAGAGAATGAGGTAGCGGCTCAGAAGGATGCCGATTATCGCGCCGACCGGATTGAAGGTCTGCGCTATATTGAGGCGGCGTGTTGCAGTCTCTTTCGGGCCCATGGCCAGAATATAGGGGTTGGCGGTAGTCTCCAGCACAGAGCATCCCGAAGCCATCACGTAGATGGCGAAGAGAAAGAAGGGATAAGAAGCCGCATCTCCGGCCGGACGGAAGAGTAGAGTGCCCAGAGCGTAGAGCGACAGGCCTGTGATGATACCCGCCTTGTAGCCGTAGCGGTTGATGAATATGGCGGCCGGAAGCGCGAAACAGAAATAAGCTCCGTAAAAGGCAAACTGAACGAGCGACGTCTGAAGGTCAGACATTGACATTATGCGTTTGAACGCCGCCAGAAGAGTGTCGTTCATGTTGTTGGCTATGCCCCACATGAGGAAGAGCATCGAAACCAACAGAAATGGTAAGATTTTAAAGGTGTTAGATTTCATATATCAGGCTTTATCTTTAATTCAGAACCATGTTCTCCGCATCTGCAGCTTCAGGAGGCGAAGTGGCTTTTGGGCCGTCTTGATATCGGGCAGCAGAGTTCGGAATGACAAAGTTAATCAAAATAATCCATTAACGAAAATTATCACAGTTCAAAATTAAGAACGTCTCCGATTCCTAATTCAAAATTCTGCATTCCAAATTCCAAATTATTACAATGGTTCCGGATTATTTTGCTAACTTTGCATTATGATTTCCCCCATACAGGCACTACAGGAGCAGAAGCGGCTGCTGCAGATAGAATACGAAGAGGAGAAGAACGCCTTCTCCCAACTCACTGCGCGCATCGGCCTGAAGCGCCTCGCCGAGCGTGGCAACGCATGGCTTGGAATCTCAGTGGGTCGGGTGTGGTATAACTCTCTCAATCATAGGGTGGTCGAGATAATGCGTCCGGAGTCTTCTTCTGACGACGATCATAATTTTGAATATGGCCGTCCTGTAGCCTTCTTCACCATTCCGGCGCAAGGGGAGGGGCAGCCGGTGTATCCATTCACGGGCACTGTCAGTTTTGTAGACGGCAACCGAATGGTAGTGGCCATAGCCGAAAGTGCCGATTTGGATAGGCTGTCGTCGGGTTCGGAGGCCGGAATCATGCTCTCTTTCGACGAAACTTCTTACCGCGCTATGTTTGATGCTCTCGACCGGACTATGAAAGCCAAAGGGCGCCTCGGCGAGCTGCGCGATCTCTTTTATTCGCACCGGCCGGCCGGGCAACTGACCCTGCAGCCGCTCGGCTTCACATATCTCAACCCATCGCAGGAGCAGGCCGTCAATAAGGTTCTAAGGGCAAAAGACGTGGCTATAGTTCATGGCCCTCCAGGCACCGGTAAGACCACAACACTTGTGGAGGCCATTGTCGAGACTCTGAGGCGGGAGCCGCAGGTGCTTGTATGCGCCCAGAGCAATATGGCGGTAGACTGGATTTGCGAGCGGCTTGTAGACAGAGGCGTGAACGTGCTCCGGCTTGGCAACCCCTCGCGCGTTGACGATAAGATGCTCTCATTCACCTACGAGCGGCGATTCGAGGCTCATCCCGACTATCCCGACCTCTGGAGCGTGCGCAAGGCCATACGTGAGCTACGTGCCACACGTCATCGCGGCAGCGATCAGTGGCACCGGAAATTAGACCGCCTGCGTAGCCGGGCCACAGAACTCGAGATAGGAATAAATCAGGATCTTTTCAATTCGGCACATGTCATAGCCTCTACACTCGTGGGCAGTTCGTCACGACTTCTGGAAGGGATGAAATTCTCCACACTCTTCATCGATGAGGCTGCGCAGGCGCTCGAGGCTGCTTGTTGGATTCCTATTCGCAGGGCCGGCAGGGTAGTGCTTGCCGGCGATCACTGCCAGCTGCCGCCCACCGTGAAATCGTATGAAGCCATGAAAGCAGGACTCGGACGCTCGCTCATGGAGCGGCTCGCAGCCTGTCACCCCGAAGCAGTGTCACTCCTCACGATGCAATATAGAATGAACGAGGAGATAATGCGCTTCTCGAATGAATGGTTCTACTCCGGAGCCATGACTGCGGCGCCCGAAGTGAGGCATAGGGGAATACTTGACTTTGACACGCCCATCGAGTGGATCGATACCGATGAAGCGGTACTCCCCGTCAACGAAGACGCGGATCCGGCCGAAACCGAATCCGCGTTTCAGGAAGCTCTTGCAGGAGAGAGCCACGGACGCATAAACCGCGACGAAGCGGAATTCACCATCCTGACCCTCCGATCATACATCGAGAAGATAGGAAAAGAGCGTTTTCTCGACGAGCGTATCGACGTTGGAGTAATATCACCGTATCGGGCTCAGGTGCGTTATCTTCGCAGCCTGATCAAGCGCACCCCATTTTTCAAGCCATTCCGTCATCTCATCGCTGTAAACACAGTCGATGGATTTCAGGGGCAGGAGCGCGACGTGATAATAATATCTCTTGTGAGGAGCAACGACGAAGGCAACATAGGATTTCTGCGCGATCTCCGGCGCATGAACGTGGCGATGACCCGTGCGCGCATGAAACTCATCATCATCGGCTCAGTCTCCACCCTCACCCGCCATCCCTTCTACCGCCGCCTCCACACCGCAATAGGGAAGGAGTAACATGCATCGCTCTCATCTACCATGTCAGACAACTG
>CAYPGW010000070.1:0-6071 GCA_964410515.1 uncultured Sangeribacter sp.
AACAGCTCTACGGCGAGAGCGAGGGCAAAGACGGCAAAGGCATCTTCCCGGCAGCCGTAGACTTCACCACCGACCTCCACTCAATGGGCCAGTGGATTCAAGACGGCGAGCGCACCATCTTCGAGACAGTGATCTCAGTGAAGGAGCCGCTCCTGCACAAGTATATTCCCACCGACGACCAGAACCTCGACGGCCTCAACTTCCTCGGCGGTAAGCGCGTGGACGATGTGAACAAGATGGCGGAGCTCGGCACGATGCTCGCCCATGTCGATGGCGGAGTGCCCAACATCAAGATCGAGATCACCAAGCTCGACGAGCACACTCTCGGTGCCCTCATCTATTTCTTCGAGAAAGCCTGCGGCATCTCCGGCTATATGCTCGGTGTCAATCCCTTCAATCAGCCCGGTGTGGAGGCTTACAAAAAGAACATGTTCGCGCTTCTCGGCAAGCCCGGCTATGAGAAGGAGACTGCCGCAATCCGCGAGCGTCTGAAATAAGAAAAAGGGTGGTTCCAACCCCGGAAGACCCTATTTTATTGCAAATACGTTACATTTATTAAATAGTTATTAAACAAGGCCCGGAGCAAGGTATTTACTAAACCTTCTCCGGGCCTCATTGTTTTATTAGTGTAACTCAGAGAGACAAACGGTAAGCGTCGCCTGAGAGAGCGAGAAGCAAACCGGAGTTACCCATGAAAAACACAGATTGATTAGTTTAATTGCTATAAGCGTTCTGAAAAAAGTTGTTATTGTTGTTTGAATTAAAGGAAACAAGGTCGACGTGATGTCGGCCTTTTTTCATGTGTCTTGCTCCCTGAAAGTCGAGTATCCGTGCAGGTCAGAGGTGCAGCCGGAAGCGGGTCAGGCCGTCGGCTTCAGTCTGAAGCGAGAAGGGAATGCGGTGGGAATGCAGCACCTCGGTCACGAAGATCAGACCCAGGCCGTGGCCCTCCGGCTTCGTGGTGAAGAAAGGCGTGAAGAGGCCTTCCGACGCTTCGGGCGATATGCCCGGACCGTTGTCTTCCACAGTCAGTGTGGATTTCCCCTCCACATATATCCTGATTCGCCCTGTGTCGCGTGCGCTCTCGGCCCCGTTCTTGACTATGTTGGTCACTACCTGCTCCATAAGTACGGGGTCAATGCAGACTTGCGGCGAAGTCTCAGGCAACTCGAGCACCAGCGATGCCCCCGTGGTGGAGCATACGCTCTCAAGCATAGGTTGCCAGCGCAGGAGCAGATCGTTAAGATCGGCCTTGATTTTCACCGGCTCGGGAATTTTTACCGCAGATGCGAATTTGGTGATGAAGGCCCCCATATCCCTGCCGCGCTGCGAGGTGGCGCGGAGTGCTTCCTTCATGTCGGGGTCGTCAGAGGCATCGGCGGCGGTGTCCACAACCGATATCATGCCCCCGAGCGCGTTGTTCACCTCATGGGCCATCATCCTTATCACCTTTTCGTAAGATTTCCTCTCGGCCCTTATCACTTCCTCGGTCAGTGACTCCACGAGCAGGAACGGGTGTCTGACCCCGCTTTCCATGAAAGAGAGGCGCGAGCATCTGAACACCATGGCGTTGTTGAGCCTCACCACCTTCACCTCGTGGTCTGACAGCGAGGCGAGGGTGTGCGATAGGGGAGAGGGTATGTCGGTTATCCGGAGCCCTTTTATGTCGCCTCCGGTCTTACCCAGAAATCTGACGGCGGCATTGTTGGCATCGCTGATCAGGCCGTCGGAATCAGGCTTAATAAGTATGATGCCCATAGGCGAGACTCCGATAATCAGGTCGAGAAAGTGGTTCTGCTCGCGCAGGCGCAGGCGCTCCTCTTTCAGAGCGGCCATCATGCCGTTGAACATATCCACGATTCTGTCAGCCTGTTTCTGCCCCACATGGGCCAGGCGGCTACTGAAATCCTGGGCGCGCAGAAGATCAACACCGTTGGCTATGGTGCGCAGAGGTCTCACCACCTTCCGGAAGACGGCGACAGCGGCTATGACCAGAATTATTATGCCTGCGATTATCAGAATCATTCCCCTTTCACCTTAATGTCGTGCTTGGCCAGTCGCCGATAGAGTGTCTGGCGTGTGATTCCCAATAGGGCTGCAGCGCGGGTCAGGTTGCCTCCGGCCTGCACCAATGCCGCGCTGATGGCTGTTTTCTCGGTAGAATCAAGTGCCGAGACAGTCTTATTCCCCATCGCCTCGGGGTGTAGGCCCTGTGCAATGAAGTCGGAGGTGTCGAGGCGATTTCCGGCCGTCACGAGCAGGGTGCGCTCCACCATGTTGGCGAGCTGGCGTATGTTGCCCGGCCATGACTGGGCCTGCAGAAGCGCTATAGCCTCCGGCGTGACCTCAGGCATCTCTCTTCCGCTCTTGGCGCATGCCGAGCGCAGCAGATGGCTGACGAGCAGGGGTATATCCTCACGGCGCTCGCGGAGCGGCGGAAGTGTGACCGTGATGAGATTGATGCGGTAGAACAGATCCTCACGAAATTCTCCGGCTGCAATCTTGGCCTCGAGGTCGGCGTTGGTGGCGCACACCACCCTCACGTCGGCGCGCCTTGTGCGTGTGTCGCCGAGCGGCTCGTAGGTATGCTCCTGAAGCACCCTTAGCATCTTCACCTGAGAGTTCAGGTCGAGGTCTCCGATCTCGTCGAGAAATATCGTGCCCCCTTCAGCCTTTGCGAATCGCCCCTCGCGGTCGGTCACGGCCCCGGTGAATGCTCCTCGTTTATAGCCGAACATCTCACTCTCGAAGAGGGTCTGCGATAGCCCTCCGAGATTGACCTTGACCAGCGGGGCCGCCGATCGGCGCGAATTGGCGTGGAGCGCCTCGGCTATCAGCTCCTTGCCGGTGCCGTTTTCGCCGAGTATCAGCACCGGAGCATCTGTAGGCGCCACGCGCTCAATAGTGTCGAGCACACTCATGAGCCGCGGATCTTTACCGATGATGCCCGAGCGGTCGAATTTCTTCTCGGACTTCACTTCGGCATTGCGCGTCAGAGCGATTGCTGTCGCTATCCTCTCCAGCATCAGGCGGTTATCCCATGGCTTCGTGATGAAATCGAAGGCTCCGGCCCTTATTCCTTCCACGGCAAGCGGGATATTGCCCCATGCCGTGATGAGGATCACGGGCACATCAGGGTGAAACACCTTCACTTGCTTCAGTAGCGTGATGCCCTCTTCTCCGGTGGTAGACCGCGAATAGTTCATGTCCATCAGCACCAGATCGGGGCGGGTACTCCTGACGTAATCTATCGCCTCGGCGGGTGATGCTGCCTCGTGCGTCTCATATCCGTTGCGCTTCAGAAGCAGCCTCAGCGATGTTCTTACCGATATGTCGTCGTCTATTATGAGAATCATTCTAATTTGGAATTTAGAATTGGGAATTTGGAATTAAGGGCGGGTAAAAATTCTGACGGCCAGTTTATTCTAAATTCAAAATTCCACATTCAAATTTAGAATTGGGAATTTGGAATTAAGGGCGGGTAAAAATTCTGACGGTCAGTATATTCTAAATTCAAAATTCCACATTCAAAATTACTATTACATCTTGAGCAGAGATGAAGAGTTGTCGGCATTGTTGAGCGTGCGGCGCGCTGTGTTGAATATTGAGCCGAAATCGGCCGAATAACTCACCGACAGCACTATCATGTTGCCGTTGTCCTTGATGTATCGGTCACGATAGGCGGGATTCACCTCTGAATAGTTCCACGAGGGATAGCGTGTGCCCTTCTTATCGAACATATACATCCATGACGCGCCTATAGTCCAGTGCTTGTCGGGCCTGAAGTCCACCTGCAGGGCGTCGCCGTTCTCTTCCTTATAAACGCCATGGCCGCTCAGATATTTTCCGGGCAGGCTGCGCCAGTAAGACACTGTGAACGGCCCTTTATTCCACCATAGGCTCATGTTCGCGGAGAAAGAAGTGAGCGAGTGCTCCCAGCCCTCGCCGGCAGTGTTATAGTGCGTCACGCCTGCATATAGGCTTGCCCCGAAGCCGTGGATATCCCTCACCTGAAGAGTCAGGGAGTTGGAGAATGTGAGCGCTTTCCGAGCATTGACCGACTGCGAGAGAAACAGACGGTCGCCGAGATAAGTTAGGTCGCTTATCACGCAGTTGCGCACGGTGGCGTAATAAGACTGCACCGATGCGGAGAATTTCCTGATGTTGTAGGCGGCCTGTAAGCGGTAAGTGAAGTTCTCGGCCACTTTCAGGTCGGGATTGCCGTTTGAGATGAGATAAGGAGTGGTCTGCTGCGGATAGTCGGTCAGGGCGCTCAGCGAGGGGATGGAGGGAGCATACTGGAATGAGCCCCGGATGTTCCACCGCTGATCGATGTTCCATGAAAGCTGCACCGAGGTAAGGTTGCGGATGAAACGGCGCCTGTTGATGTCGTTCTTCATCCAGAACATTTTGGCTCCTGAAGCCACCGATAAGTAGAAGCTACCCACACTTTGCGCGAATCTGGCGTAGATGTAGTTGTTATTCTCTGTCAGAAGGGGTCGATAGTCTGAGTCGAGATAGGTATTGGTGCTTCCCGATAAGGTGTTCTGCACTCCGCCCGAGAGAGATGTGCGGTCGCTGAAGGTATGGATGTAGCTCACCTCGGTTATGATCGATCTGCGCCGGCTGTCTACGTTCATAATGTAAGATTCCTCATCCCTGTCGGGATAGATATATGTGTTGTCGCGGCGGTAGTCGCTTGAGTTGAGTGTGCCCACTACCTGGGCCTCGAGAGAATTCCGCTCGTTGAAGTCCTGACGCAGGAAGAGGTCGAGCGAGGGCGCGAGCGACTTGCTCTTACTCAGGTTCCGGTTCTCGTAAATTCCGATTGAGGAGTCTACATTGCTCGAGAAGGCACGCGAGGCTTGCTCAAACGGATTGATGGTGAATGTGGCCGAGAAGAGGGTCTTGGTGCTTGGGCTCAGGTCATATTTCAGCCTGATATTGTGCATCGAATAGTGGAAGGGACTCCTGTCGTGCTCCTCGAGGTCTACACGGTAATCCGTTCCGATATAGCTTTCCGAGATGTCGTCATAGACGCTCTGGTAGTTTCGCCACGATGGGGAATAAGACAGGGTGAACTGCGATGCCCCCTGATGGTAGGAGGCGCGGATGTCGGCATCCATGAATGTGGTATTGACCGCGCTTCTGGCCCATGTGTATATCCTGCCGCCATCGTTGCGCTTCTTGAGCGTGATGCTCAGAAGGCCCGACACTCCCTTGTCGGCATAGCGGGCGGGAGTGACGCGCGAGTATTCCACCTTCGCTATGTCGTCGGCCTGAAGGGCGTTCACGTCAGCCATAGTGGAAGGCACACCGTTGATCAGGATCATCGGCACGCCGCCGTCTACGCTCATGGTGCGGTTCACCGGGTCGGGAAGCAGGCCCGGCAGCGGAAGTTTCTGGAAGAGGCTCAGCGCCGTGGTCGAGGCCTTCACTTCCGAAGCCGATGGATAGACTATGGTCTTGCCACGCGCCGATACTGCGGAATTAGCCGTCACGGTCACTTCGCCGAGCATTGTGGTCTTCTCAAGATAGAGTGCGCCGGTGTCAAGCCCTTTCCTGCCGTCGGGCAGCGTCACGAGAGCCGGGGCATATCCTTCTTTTTCTATTTCGAGAATAGCGTCTTTTTCGCTGTTTGTCTCTATTCTGAAAGTTCCGTCAGAGCCGCTTGCTACGCTCTGCTGAGTTATTCCGTCGGCTATGATATGGCAGTCGGCACCGGCCAGGGCCGTGGAGTCGGCTGCACTGAACACGCGCCCCTGTATGGTGCGCGCTCCCGCTGCTGAAGCGATGGCGGCAAGCGCCGTCAGCATTATTGCTCGAAGTGTGAGGGTCATCTGAATTAGTTTGAAAAATAGCGCCGGGTATATTCTATCTATATTATAGACGTATCACCCGGCGTTAATATTACATTTCGGTCACTTTATTATTTTGCTTATGTCGGAATCAATACCGGTTCCGCCGGCAAAGTCCCATAGCGTGAGGCTTCGTATCTGATAATAGTAGTTCCAGTAGAGATACATCTGGTTGATCATGGCCTGGCGGCTCTCATCCTTGCTCAGCTGCGA
>CAYPGW010000071.1:0-5524 GCA_964410515.1 uncultured Sangeribacter sp.
AGAGTTCCATTTCCTTGCCAAGCTTGCGGTGGTCGCGCTTCTTGGCTTCTTCAAGCAGTGCGAGATGCTCGTCGAGCATCTTCTTCTTGGGGAAGGTGATGCCGTAGACTCGTACGAGTTGCTTGCGCTTCTCGTCGCCGCGCCAGAAAGCGCCTGCGAGCGAGAGAATCTTCACTGCCTTGATGGGCGCTGTGGAGGGGAGGTGCGGGCCGCGGCAGAGGTCGGTGAAGGCTCCCTGCGTGTAAGTGGTGATATGGCCGTCTTCGAGTTCGGAGATCAGTTCGCACTTATATGTTTCGTCGCGGTCGCCAAACATCTTGAGGGCATCTTCTTTAGAGATGTCGCTTCGCACGATGGCTTCTTTCCTTGCGGCGAGTTCCATCATTTTCTTCTCTATCTTGGGGAAGTCTTCAGATGTGATCTTATGTTCTCCCGGATCAATGTCATAGTAGAAGCCATTTTCTATGGCAGGCCCGATGCCGAACTTCACGCCGGGGTAGAGTTCCTGAAGGGCTTCGGCGAGAAGGTGGGCTGAAGAGTGCCAGAACGCATGTTTGCCTTCCGGATCGTCCCATTTGAAGAGCTCGATAGCGGCATCCTCGTTTACGGGACGTGTGAGATCCCATTCCTGACCATTGATTTTCGCCGCGAGCACGTCGGCTGCGAAGCGGGGGCTTATGCTCTCCGCTACCTGAAGCGGAGTCACTCCTGCTTCATACTCCCTCTTTGATCCGTCCGGAAAGGTTATATTGATCATATCGACAGTTGTCTTGATTTTTTTAGTTTAATATTCTGAATATCATACGCTTAATGCCTCATAAGCGCACTATGCGGGCGTTATGGGTGCATTTCAACGCGCAAAGATACTAAAAATTTCCCGAATCAGCAAATATTTTTGGAAGTATTGAATGTTTTGTTTAATTTTGCAACCGTGTGCATTAAAAGGGCTTAAAGTTCCCGGCTTCAGTGGCCTGTCCGCTCATTGCGGCAGTGCGCCATGCGTGGCGGAAGCGTATAGGCTGACGGGTCTTAGGCCGGAACTGCAATTTAATAAAACTCAACGTGATATAATTTTAAATAATGATGAAGAATAAGATTACTGATATCCTCAGGGAATATCTTGAGGCTCCCGAGGCGTGGAGCGATAATGTGCAGATAGAGGTTGATACTGCTGCGAAAACGTTGCGTCTTGTCGATGACGATAATATCGATGAGGAATCCGACACATACGATTACTGGCCGGTGATGGATTTCATCTCAATGTCGGTAGATGCTCCCGGAGCGTGGCAGATCGACATGGAAGCCGTCGAAGAGATGGCGGCTGAATATGAATGAAAATAAAAAAAGAGCTTCGGCTTTCCATTGTGAGAGCCGAAGCAAATTTTTTTCCGGTAGCCGCCAATCAGAACCTGTAGGAGATCCTGAACGCGATCGAAGGAAAGACGGGAATCATCTCCAATAGGTCTATATACGACTTCGCTGACTTGCTGAGGTTCGTCAGATCATTGATTACAGTTCCGTCGGTTGCTGTCAGTTTGGGAGTCCCGCCCCAGAATTGCACGCCCGCATCAAATGATGCCTGCCATTTGCCGTCGGCCGAGAGGCTTCCGCCATAACCGAAGCCGATATAGGGCCGGAACCTGTTCACCTTAGTCTTCATCTTTACAAGACCCTCGTCGTCGGGCATCACGAAGCAGGGGTTGCCGTCTTTATAATCGCCGGCATATATGCCGAGCTGTCCTGTGGCCAGCATGTCACGCTGCAATTTTGCTGCTGTATACGTATCGAAAGTAAACATTCCAAACAGCGGATAATTCTGAGGATTCTTTACAAAATCTTCCGATGTCATGTCATCATAGAGCGATTCATACATCTTCAGGGTCATCAGTGTGGCCATGTCCTCGCGGGTGTTGATGGCATTGCCTATGGAGTTTCCACCCAGAAAGAACCCGGCTGTCAGGTGCCAGTGCCTGTTGGCCTTGAAAGGATATATGTCTATCAGGCATCTGAAAGTCTCCATCGAGGGCTTTGCCTCAAGCGTCAGGCTCCGGTCGGCCGAATATCCCGTCTGTTTCGACATCAGCTCGTTGATACGGTCAAAATTCCCGCCTATACTATTGCCGATATAATTCTCCACTCCGAATTCAAGCGACTGCGTGAAATGTGGCATACAGTCGAATCCCACCCTCAGTTTTGCCCAATCGGTCACCGGCGATGCCACCTCGAGGCCAAGCCCCGTGGTGCCGATATTGGCCGCCACTTCCAACGATGAGAAAACGTTGTGGTCTTTCATCTGAGAGAAGATGTTATTCTCAGCATTGGAAGATAGCGATAACATACCGCATATAAAAAGCAACAGTATAGAAGATACTCTATTCATAAGGCTAAAAATCTGCTTGATAAATAATACCCCTTACTTGTTAGGGCATACGGGGGATGATTCTAAATGAGCAGCCGCTGACATACTTGCCATGGCTACCGGAGTGCAAAATTAATATAAAAATTTTAAATTCAAAATAAGTAACAAAAAATTATAGTCCTGATTTTTCCGCCGCAAGTCTGCAACCACCATTTTGCTTCCCTCAATCATAATTCATTCCCGATCATTACATTGTGAATTTCAGTACGCGGGATAAGTCTGCGAGCGATCTCCGAGCGCTCGGTCACAGCATCAAGAATTCCAAATTAGCTGCGCTCAAGCTAACCTCAATTCACAATTCACAATTAATAAAAGGAATGGGAACACGCCCCGTCAGGCGCATCCCCACTTCTTCATGCAAACTGTTATTATTGAGTGTTAAAGCAGAAATCTAGCACTTATCTCAGCGTAACCTTCTTCTTCTCCTCATCGAGCGAGGCTTCCGTCTGATATTTCCGGCTCTTCTTCAATGGGCAACTGAATAATCTCTACATACGCACCGTAAGTCACTACATAATTCTCCTTATCGATTTTTATAACTTCAGATTGCCCCGGATAAGAAATAATATGCATGCCAATGTGTCTTGTGCTGCCGGTGTCGTTTTTCATCAGGTTGATTTTAATCACGGGCTCACCGTTCTCATGATCAGTCCAAATATGATAGCAGCCATCAGATTGGAATTCGCTCATATTTGTTTTATTATAGACTATCTGAGCAGTAAATCCTTCTTTCCATTCATCCAAATGGTCGATCAAGAGATTAGTGGGTGTCTCTATTTCCGGCTTTAAAACTGATTTCAGTTTAAGTGTTATTGTCTGTTCATTACTGTCATATTGGAAACATTGGACGCCGCTCTCGTCAGGATGCATATACTCCAGTCCTATTCCTGACGCATCCTTGAATTCATAGCAACCAAAAGTTTCGTATGGAGGGTTAGGTGCATCCTTAACATCATCGCATCCGGTAAGGAAAACTGATGTTGAGATTATCCCCATAATCAGCGTTAATAGAGATCTTAAAGTTTTCATTTGTAGTATGTTTATATATATTTTTAATAATCGTTGGTGAAGTTCCCGAGGCAAGAATATATATGTGCCCGGGATCCTTGTTATAAACAAGAAATTTATTATTACGTAAACCTTTTATATATAAGATACGAAATTATTAAAAATACTGCATGGGCCTCATAAATTTTTTTCCTCGTATCTTCTTCAGGATTATAAGATAGTGATTATTATGGCTCAACCCGGATAATGGTGCACGCCCTACAACCTTCAGCAGACATCGCATGCGATGTTTCTACGTATATATCTGTAAATCAATCTGAAAGTAGGGGCGTGGCGTGCCACGTCTGCAGTGAAGCCCCACCACAATGCCCCTAACTCCGGCAGTCTACCGTGACGGATGCACCCGGGTGCATCCGCCACAGGAATGGATGCACAAATGATGTTTTTTTTCGGTTCAAACCGGAAGAATGGCTCACGCCCTACATTTCACAGCAGACATCTCGCGCGATGTCTCTATGTATATATCTGTAAATCAATCTGAAAGTAGGGACGTGGCGTGCCACGTCTGCAGTGAAGCCCCATCACAAAGCGCCTGACTTCGGCTGACCACAGTTGCGGATGCACCGGGGTGCATCCCTACATCCTTCAGCAGACATCGCACGCGATGTCCCTACGCAAATATCTGTGAATCAATCTTAAAGTAGGGACGTGGCGTGCCACGTCTGCAGTGAAGCCCACCGCAAGAATTCCAAATTATTTGCGCTCAAGCTAACCTCAATTCACAATTCACAATTCACAATTCACAATTAATAAAAAAGTTCTAAATTCTAAATTCGTTAAAAAATGGGAACACGCCCCCTCAGGCGCATCCCCACTTCTTCATGAAAACAGTTATTATTGAGTGTTAAAGCAGAGATCCCGCACTTATATCAGCGAAACCTTCTTCATCTTCTCATCGAGCGAGGCCTCTGTCTGATAGACATTGCATTTGAAGTTTGCCTTCAGGCTGAATGTCTCGGTTTCTTCTGTAAGAGGCGATTGGAATATTAATATTGAAGCACCATAATATGCTTTGTGATTTAGTTTAGTTGTTTCATATATTGCCGGATCGGCGATAATATACATCCCAAAAGCTCTTTCTTTCCCGGTCTCGTTTTTCATGAGTCTGATTTTGATCACGGGCTCATCATTCTCAGTATCAGTCCAAGCATGATAGAATCCCTCGCCTTGAGATTCCACAAAAAATCCATGATTTTTCCCATAATCATAAAACACCGGGGCGGTATTCACCACCAGATAGAACTGAAACTTATCGGGTGTCGGCAGATCCGGCTTTGTAATGGAAGCCAAACGAAGGGTAATTGTCTGTTCAGTTCCGTCATATTTAAAATATTGTGCCTTCTCATCAGGAAACTGAGGAAACTCATACTCAATTCCAATCCCTGAAATATCCTTGAAGATGTATGTTTGCTCGTTTAATACAGGGATCATAGGCGAATAAGGACCCATATCATCCAAATTATTGCATCCTGACAGCATTAACAGTGTCGATGATAACCCCATTATCGTTATCAATAGAGTTATGAGACGGCTACGTTGTTTCATAATTCAGTTTTTGTTGTTTTCGTTACGTTTGCTTTAATTGAAATATATAATCCAGGTGCAAGAATATATATGTGCCCGGGATCCTTGTTATAAACAAGAAATTAATTATTACATAAACCTTTTATATATAAGATACGAAATTATTAAAAATACTGCATGGGCCTCAAAAATTTTTTCCCTCGTATCTTCATTCAGGATTATAAGATAGTGATTATTATGGCTCAAACCGGAAGAATTGTGCAGCCCTACATTCTTCAGCAGACATCGCACGCGATGTCCCTACGTATGTATCTGTGGCTCAATCTGAAAGTGGGGGTGTGGAGTGCCACGTCTTCGGTAAATGAAGATACGATGCACCGAAAATAGAGCTTGAGCCATTATTATTGTGATTCCCAACCCCGGCATATAAGTATAATACAAAAGAGCTGCAGATTCTGATCTGCAACTCTTTTGTGTCCGAAATGAGACTCGAACTCACACGAGCGAAAGCTC
>CAYPGW010000072.1:0-5274 GCA_964410515.1 uncultured Sangeribacter sp.
AGCCGGGTAGGGGAAGGTATGTCTGTATATCAATTTTTAAATGAAAGAGCCGTGGGCATGACACTGCCACACATATAATTCATTCCTACTTCCTTATACAAATGATGATATTTGAGAAATTTTCACTAATTTTGCACAGGATAACCTTTCAATCAAAAAGACATGAAAAAAAACTTACTTCCCATATTGATGGCATCATGCTGCATTGCAGCCGATGCACAGACGATAGTCGAGACCGACACATATCGGTGGCACGGCGACACGATCACGCAAGCCGGATATTTTGCCACAGCACCCTCATCTGAAGAAATTATCTCCACTTACTCGGCCCAACCCGGCTACTACATGGGAATCGAGAAAGAGTGGCGACTGAAAAACGACATATCAAAATATCCCCGCCTCTCCACTCCCAACCGCCTGCACGAGGCCATCTACAACATGGGCCTCGACGAGATGGTGAATGCCGTGGAGCCTGACACCACACTCCGCACCGGCAAAGAATGGGCCGGCGTATGGACACGCGATGTCTCTTACTCAATACTGCTTAGCATGGCTTACATGCAGCCCGAGGCATCGAAAATTTCGCTGATGAAGAAGGTAGACCCTCTCGGCCGCATCATACAGGACACCGGCAGTGGTGGCGCCTGGCCGGTCTCGACCGACCGTGAGATATGGTGCGTAGCGGCATGGGAAATCTACAAAGTCACAGGCGACCGGCAATGGCTTGAATATATCTATCCCATCATGAAGCGCTCGCTCGAGACCGACAGAGCCGCGCTTTACGACACCGAGAGCGGACTCGTGCGCGGCGAGACCTCATTCATCGACTGGCGCGAGCAGAGCCATCCGCGATGGATGCAGTGTGCCGATATCTATACTTCAGAGACGCTTTCCACTTCGGTGGTCCATGCGCAGGCCTGGCGGGTGCTGGGAGAGGCAGCCGAAATTCTGGGACATGACCGTGAGGCTAAAGAGGCATTCAAGGAGGCCGACAGAATCGCCAATGCCATCAATGCCCGGCTCTGGCTCGATGATAAGGGCTACTACGCAATGTATCGCTACGGCCGCGACAATCTCATCACAAATCCCCGGGCCGAGACCCTCGGCGAGTCGCTTGCCATTATGTGGGATGTGGCTCCGGCGGAGCGCGCACGAACCATAACGGAAAACAACCCTACGACACCTTTTGGCGCAGCCATCTTCTACCCGTCGATAGCCGACATCCCGTCTTATCACAATAAATCGCTATGGCCCTGGGTTGGCGCATGGTGGGGACTCGCCAATGCAAAGGCCGGAAATGAGCAGGGTGTGATGGAGGCCATCGGATCGGTGTTCCGTCCCGCGGCTCTCTTCTGCACAAACAAAGAAAATTTCAATCTTGAGAACGGCGACATCGCCACCGAACTCAACTCTTCCAACATGCTGTGGTGCCTCTCCGGCAATATTGCACTGACCCACAAGATACTCTTCGGTATCGACTTCATGAAAGATGGTCTGGCTTTCCATCCTTTCGTGCCGAAAGCACTTGCAGCTACCCGCACTCTCGAGGGATTCCCCTACCGCGATGCCGTTCTCGACATCACTATCAGTGGCTACGGCGACCGCATAAAGAGTTTCAAGGTGAACGGCCAACCCCAACAGCCTTTTATCAAGGCTTCCGAGGCCAAAGGTAAGCTGAGAATCGAGATAGAAATGGCCGACAACAGCATAGCTCCTGCAAAAGTGAACCACCGGCCGCAGATATCGGCACCCCTCACGCCCACGGCTTGGCTCGAAGGAACGGATCTGCACTGGAATCCTATTGAATATATAGGAGAATACATCGTGCTGAAAGATGGCCGCGAGATAGCCCGCACCCATGCCACTACATTTGACGCTTCCGAACCGGGAGAATATCAGGTGATAGGAGTTTCAGGTGAAGGTACGGAGAGTTTCGCCTCCGAACCGAGAAGCACCCGCAAGGCCCTGACGGCGAACTTCTCTCCGAAAGACCTCGATAAAAAGACAAAACTCGACATCCCTATCGAAGTGGAAGATGAGGGTGACTATTTCATCTCTGTGAAATATGCCAACGGCAACGGGCCAGTGAACACCGAAAACAAATGCGCCGTCCGCACCTTATCCGTAGACAAGATGAGGGCCGGCACAATCGTGATGCCTCAGCGCGGCAGCGGCAACTGGGACGACTTAGGATGGTCGAACTCCGTAAAGGCTCACCTGAAAGCCGGAAAGCACACCATAACGCTCGACTTCCGACCCGAAGACGAGAACATGAACATCACCACCAACCACGCAAAAGCCTACGGAATAAGGCTTGTGAGGAGCGAATGAAAAGGACAGGCTGCCGATAAGTAAGGGGTGAATCCGCATTCGGATTCACCCCTAATTCTTTAGGTTTAATCTTCAGGTACGCCAGCCCTTTGGTCTGGATCAGAGTTTAGCAACCTTTTCCTTGAAGTCAGGAGCCGGCTTGAAGGCCGGGATGTTGTGTGCCGGGATAACGACAGCTGTATTCTTGCTGATGTTGCGTGCTGTCTTCTCTGCCCTTTCCTTGATGATGAAGGAACCGAAGCCACGAAGATATACGTTCTCTCCTGCAGCAAGGCTGTCTTTAACTACTGTCATGAACTGTTCGATGACGGTAACCACAGCATCCTTGCTGATACCTGTAGTTTTTGCTATTTCAGTAGCGATTTCTGCTTTTGTCATATCTTTGGATTTCTTGATTACGGATGCAAAATTACAAAAAAAATCGAGAATTATCATTAAGACTAACAAAAAAAATTCAAAAAACTTAGTAATCGGCCCCATTCGCAGTATCAAAATTCCAATTATTTCGCCCAAATGCGCTCCGGAACGTTAATAAATCATAAAAATCCTGTCAAGTATTACTAAACTCTACATCATATTCGTCTATATTAATAGATTCTTAAAAAAAGTAAACTTAACCCAAAATAATTCTACATGACACGATTTGTGCACAGCCTTTTGCTTGTTTTAGCCGCGTCTGTAACATTCCCGGCGCTCGCAGACGATCCACTCCCTGAGGAGGAATCCACCGACTCCATAGCGACCTACGATGAATTTGACCATCTTCTCGATGCCGTGACCGTGACCGCGCAGAAGCCACTCGTCACAAAAGAGATCGACCGCATTGGCTATGATGTCCAGGCCGACACCGAGGCCAAGACTTCGCAGCTTGACGAGATACTGAAGAAAGTGCCGCTCGTGAGTGTCGAGCCTGACGGCACCATAAAGGTAAAAGGATCCACAGACTTCAAGATTTATAAGAACGGACGCCCCAACAGCAGTTTCACGCGCAACGCGAAAGACATATTCAAGTCCATACCGGCATCAATGATCAAGAAAATTGAGGTCATCACCGATCCGGGTGCAAGAGAAGACGCCGAGGGTACAGCGGCAATCCTCAACATCGTGACCATGAGCAACACCATCATCAACGGAGTGATGGGAAATGCAAGCCTGAATTATAGCAAGAGGCTCGAGTTCCCCTCTCCTTACCTTTGGCTCCAGACACAACTCGATAAAGTCAATCTATCGGCCTACGGCGGATATAACAAGAATTCAGACCGCTATTCCAAATCGGAGCAGGAGTCCCGCTATAAGTACACCGATTCAGGCAATGAGATTTTCTCAACATCCACTTCCAAAAGCCGGGGCGAGGTGGGCTATTTCGGCGTGGAAGGGAGCTACGAGCCCGATACGCTCAATCTCATCACGGCGGAGTTCAACGGATATACCTACAACTATCGATCAGATTCCTTTGGAAACGTGCAGATGAATGATGCAGCGGGGCGCCCTATCTATTCATATTCCACGCATCAGACGTCTGACCCGATCAGGTATTTTGACATCGACGGAGGGCTCAACTGGCAACGCTCCACGCGAAAGAAAGGTGAAAACATCACCCTGTCTTACCTCATATCAACCACCAACCAAACCCAGAACAACCTCACTGAATATGACGACCGCGTGAACATGCCGGTGCAATACAGCGGCGTCAGCAACGACTTCACGCTCGACTTCATAGAGCACACCGGACAACTTGACTGGACGCGTCCGATCAACGACTTCAACAAATTTGACGTTGGAGCGAAATATATCAACCGAAACAATCATTCCGTCAACGATCAGAATTACATCGACTGGCAGAAACTGCACTCCGACTTCACACACAACACACAGGTGCTCGCACTCTATTTCGACTACAGGCTGAACTGGAAGAAGCTGGGAGCTCGCGCCGGTCTGCGTTATGAATACTCCCATCTCTCGGCCAAATACCGCGACGGAAGTAACGACCCCTTCTCGGCCAACCTCTCTGACTGGGTGCCGAACGCAGCCCTGTCTTGGAACATCAGTGACGCCCAAACGCTGAAACTCGGCTACTCCACGAGAATCAACCGCCCGGGCATCAGTCAGCTTAATCCGGCCGTGATATCCTCGCCAACATCCATCTCATCGGGAAATCCCGACCTGAAATCCTCAAGACATCAATCGGTGAACCTGAGTTATAACCTCATCAGCAGGAATTTCAATCTTGATCTGAGCACTTCCTACAGTTTCATCAACAATGCCGTGATATCGGTGCAGGAACTTCTGCCCGGCGACATCATGAAAAGCGGATATGCAAACGACGGACACAACAAATGGTTTAACATCGCACTCTGGATGGACTATACCCCGTGGAGCAAGACATCATTCATGGTGAACGCGAACTTGAATTATGCACACAGCGCCAATCCATCGCTCGGCATAACCGCCCACGGATGGGGCGGCTACGGATATATCCGAATCAGGCAGCAACTCCCCTGGAATCTCTCACTCACGGGCTATCTTAACAGTTACACTTCGACTCCGAGCCTCTACGGACACTCAAAGTTCCATTTTGCAGATCAGGCATACTACGGACTTACGCTGCAGAAGTCGATGCTGAAGGAAAACCGCCTCACAATACGCCTCTCCATCAACAATCCTCTCGGTAGAAAAGCCAGACTGTGGGAGAGCGTGCCCGACAATATGGGCTATACAGGATACTCCAAATCATACAGCTACGGCAACTCCAACGATTGGGGCATCCAGATAAGCTACCGCTTCGGCAGCCTCAGGGCTCAGGTGAAGAAGACCGACAAGAGCATCTCGAACGACGACGTGGAAAATCGCCGCAACTGAGAGCAGCTGACACTGTGACTCTCATTAATCTATAAAATCCCAGCGAAAAGCGTAATATGCGAGCGGCCACCTGAAAAAAAGCGG
>CAYPGW010000073.1:0-4671 GCA_964410515.1 uncultured Sangeribacter sp.
CACGATGCTGTCGCCTTCCTGCGGGAGAGCCTCGGTATAATTCAGTATATAGCCGGCGATGGTGTTGTAGTCTTCAGATTCTTTCAGATCAAGACCGAGGGCCTCATTGACCGAACTGATCTCGGCACGTCCGGAAAACTCGAAAGATCCGTCGGGCAGGATGCGGAAAAGCTGACGCTGACGGTCGTGCTCATCTTCAATCTCGCCGAATATTTCCTCCACAAGATCTTCGAGGGTGGCGAGGCCGGAAGTGCCTCCGAACTCATCGATCACGATACATAGCGAGCGCTTCTCGGCAATCATGCGGCGCATCATCTTATTGGCCAGCATGGTTTCGGGAGTAAATATCACCGGCTTGATATGCGCAGTCCAGTCTTCATCGATATTGAATAGCTCCGAGATGTGGATATATCCCACAACATCGTCGATATCCTCACGGTAGACCACTATCTTCGAGAGCCCGGTGCGAGAGAAGAGTGAGAGAAGGTCGGCACGCGTGGTGGAATCGCGCTCCACAGCTATAATCTCGTTGCGGGGCCTCATGCACTCTGCGATTGATGTATCCTTGAAATCGACAGCATTGCGGAAGATCTTGACTTCATTCTCCACCTCGCCGCTATTCTGCTGCGAGCCATGAAGCGACTCCTCGAGATAATCGTCGAGCTGATCCATGGTGATAAGCTTAGCGTCCACTTTGGTCTCCTTAATGCCAAAAAGTCCCATCATACCCTTAGTGATGAGCGATATGAACTTCGACACCGGATAGAGCACCATATATATCAAATAGAGCGGAACCGCGAAAATGCGCATCATGAAATTGGGATTGATGCGGAATGTGGCCTTCGGCAGAAATTCTCCACACAGCAGAATCACCATGGTGGAGAGGATGGTATTGACAATCAGCACAGGGGCCTCGGCATCGCCAAACCATTTTTCAAGCACCGGGTTTATAAGCACCGAAAAAGTTATGCCGTAGACCACGAGCACCACGTTGTTGCCCACCAGAAGGGAAGATATGAACATATCCTCATTGTTGGTGAAGCACCGTATGATGCGGTCGATCATACCGCCACGGCTCCCGTCAATGCGCATTCTCACCTTATTGCTCTGCACATAGGCTATCTCAGTGCCTGAAAAGAGCGCGGAGAAGATCACTGCGATGATGGTCAATATTAAAGCGGAATAAAATGTCATCAGTCTTAATGAATGGGTGAATGATAGCGCCTGCAGGTGCCAACTAAAAGAATTTTAACGCCGCAGATCCTCGCTGACGGGGAAGATGCCGGTGGGGTGCTTAATGGTATATTTAGTGAGGCGGTCATTGCTTTCAAAGCCAATGCCCTCAAGCATCCTGTCGGGGGTCTCGATGTGGATGAAAGAGTCGCTGTAAAGACGGTTGCGCCGCTGATCCCAGAAAAGCTGCTGCGTCATGAAAAGCTCGCCGGGTTCTTTCTTCAACTCCACGTGCCCGTCGAGTCTCCAAAGATTCTGCATCCTGAAAAACCTGGCAGAGTCGGCAGCTACAGAAGCAATCACATTAAACTTGCGGTCGAACTTCTGCAGATATATGCCTTTGGGGAAGTTCCAGTAGGGAGTATCGACCTCATCGTAGACATTCCACAGAGGCGAGACAATCTTATACTGAGTAATTCCGGAGTCGGAAATAAGCGTAGCCACATTGACGGTGCTCATCGAAGGCATAGTCGCAGGGTCAATCTTTCCGGCCACCCCGAGCTTGCCCTCTTCCTTGCATCCGCCGGAAATGATGACTACAGCCAATGTAGCCGCGGCTGCCACTCCCGACCATCTTCCAAACGCTGCCATCCGGATCTTTAATTGATCTTTCTCTTATAGAACCACACCTCGTTGAAGTTAACGCCGATGTTGAGGCTCAAATAGTTTTCGGAGAGCATATTCACCGGAGCGGAATAGCGATGTCGCCATTCAAGGCCCACATTTATCATAGTCTTGGCCCGCGGAGCAGTGAAGCCTGTGCCGAGAGAGATGCCGAATTCCTTCACTGAGTTGGCGCCGACCTTCAGATAATCGCGGGTGAAGAATCCTCCGATACGCCAGGGCATCCTCTCAAGATACGAGCCACGCACATTGTGGGCATACTCTCCGCCCACCGCGAAAGTGCGCCTGTCGTTGAACTTCATTCCCTGAAACACCACCTGCCCGGCTGCATCAGTGAGCGACGAGAACTCGGCCTTCGACCACTGCTGCCATGTGAAATCGGCTTCAATCAGGATGCTGTGGACACGCTCATGCCTGTAAGCCAATCCTACACCCAGAGTCTGAGGAGAATAGTATTTCCCTTTCATTCCTGTATATGCCACGGTGTCGGGTCGGGTGTCAGATTGCAGATCCTGCAAAGTGAGCCATGTGTTGCCATGAAAACTTTTCTTGGGCGAATAAGTGGCTCCGAGCGTGAGGCTATTGAATTTGTTGAGAGGCTGACGATACTGAATGCCAGCCACGATATTCCAGTCACGAATCTGCATTATCTGCTCAAAAAGCGACTGGGAGGATGCCGTAGGAGACGCATACACATCGTTCTGAATTGTGCCGAAGTCGTACGACACATTGACGCCCACCGAGAAGCCGCCCACTTTGCCCGAGATTCCGGCATAAGCCTGATTAATGCCTCCCGAGCCCTGATTCTGGCGAGCTCCGAACTTTATATCCTCGCCGAAAGCATAGCCCACCTGAGTCAGAGGCACCATACCGATCGACATACCCATGTGTTTCGACAAAGGAAACTGCATGGTGACATACTGAAGGCCGCCACCCCACGAATGATTACTTCCGCTATCGTCGCGGCTCCACTGCGATGCCACATCCGCGCCCATGTCCCACAGGAAGGTGAGCGAGTCGACCGACGCATACGACGCCGGATTCATGGCATTGATCTGACGTCCGGACTGCATTGCATAGCCCACGCCGCCCATCTGGCGCTGTTTCGACGTGGCGCGGTTGCCCATTACGCCGTAGCCATACATAGAATAAGGTGTATTGACATCCGCCATCGCAGAGGCTGCGCATGACATGCAGAGAAGAACTCCGCCCAAGAATTTAACTGTCTTTGTCATTATAATTATAAATGTAGAGCAGACCCCGGGCCATCAGGTCGGGAACGTGGTCGGCTGGTATGCGTGATGAGATGCACTCATGAAGCATCGGGGCGTCGCCGCCGGTCAGCACAAGCCGTGTGCATCCTAAAAGTTGTCTATATTCACGGAAAGTCTCAGTGATCTCGTCGGCTATTCCCCTCACCACACCCGAGCGGATGCAGGAATCCGTGCTGTCGCCAATCACGGGCTTACACCCCTCGCCTGTGAGAAGCGGCAAGGCCGAAGTGAACTGATGGAGCGACTCGAAGCGGAGATGCATTCCCGCAGTGATCCGGCCTCCACGGAAGCAACCCGAGGAGTCGACCACATCGAGAGTTATGGCGGTGCCGGCATCCGCCACCACTACGCATTCACCCTTAAAAGAGCAAGCAGCGCCAGCGGCAAGCGCAATGCGGTCGAGGCCGAGAGTGGCAGGCGTGGAATAATCGATAGCCACGGGCAGAGGCGTATGGCGCGAAAGCACCAGCAGACGGCCTTCGACGGCCATCCTTAATGACTCCACCAGGCGCGAATCGATGCGCCCTACGCTGCAAAAAGCGCCGCAGTCAGCATTATAGCGCTCCACTACCGAAAAGAACTCTTCGGTAGCATCGGTAGCCACACGGCAGGCTTCCTTCACTTCACCATCAATCAAGAGGGTGAGCTTGAAAAAGGAATTTCCCTGATCCACGGCTATAAAACGCTGACTCTTCATTTCCACACTTTACTTATTTATATATGGATTCAATTCTTTCGCAACTCTTGCTTCTGACGATAGGATATCATCCAGCTCGCCACAATCTGAATCACGGCCCCGGCCATGGTGAAAGCTACCGTCTGCCGCAAGATGGCGAGAGGGCCTACAGGTATGCCCGAGAAATGCTGCTCCTGATAAAACCAGAAAGCACCGCCGACAATGAAGCACATTCCTGCCCAGAACTCCATGCGGCGCAGGCGCTTCAGGCGCAGCGATTCCCCCTCGACGCGGGAATTGACGGCCCGTGCGGCCGTATAGAGGATAGCACCTGCGGCATACACCCATTTTGCCCATGAGAGAGGCACACCGATATGATGGCCGAAAAAGGGGAGCATCATGGCCACGAGCACAAGCAGGAGCCCGCATGTGGCCGCACTCTCGGCCTTGTTGCGGCGCGATTCCGAGCCTGCTATGGAGTTATTCTTGTCTTCAGTCGGCTTCATAATATTTTCACTTTCCGGGTGGCACAAGAAGGAAGACGTCTTCGGTAGGCCTCTTCATGTGATACTGCTCCCTTGCGATATATTCAAGATCGTCATCACCACGCTCAATAGCCAGCCTGCGCTCGCGGTAATAGCGAGCGGAGTCATTGCTCTCCTTAATCTCCCTTTTCAGGCGCACTATATCCTGCTCGAACTGCATACTCTGCTTCAGCGACGCATCGTCGTTGAGAAGGAGTATACCGAGACACAGAATAAAAAGCAACATCAGGGGGATGTTGGCGACTCGCTTATACCAATATGCCGCTTTTCTTGAAAAACTGCTCACTTGGCTTGGGTTGAGTGTAGATCTATTATATTA
>CAYPGW010000074.1:0-3563 GCA_964410515.1 uncultured Sangeribacter sp.
ATATGTTGATAATAAAGGTTAAATGTTAAGATTTTCTTGGGACAGTAGTGCACCCGGGTGCATCCCTACAGATTCAGCGCTGTTTAAGGATGGAGGGGAGGCTCGGAGAGCCGGGATTGTGACGAAACCCCGCTTTTCAAAGCGGGGGAAATGATGAAAAGAGCAGACAGCCTCGGGGAGGCGATTTTGTGATGAGCCCCTGACTCCGGCAGCCCACCGTAGCGGATGCACCGGGGTGCACTCCCTACATCCTTCAGCAGACATCGCACGCGATGTCCCTACGTTTGTATCTGTCGTAGATTTGTTAAAAAATCAGGGGAAACCTGTATTACAATTTTTTCGAGTTCATCCCAAATGATATCATTTTCCTGTAGAAAAGATCCATTCCTGATTTTTTTCTGCAATTCCTGATATACCGGGGATTTGAGAATTTCATGCGGGAGTGAGGGACAAGGTTTCTCCTTATATGTATCTAATAGCTTTTTTTTCAAATCTTCTCTAAGTTGCGCGATGGATGGCTTCGGGCGATTCATGATGCAAATTTACACAAAATTTTCGGTTTTCAAAATCATTCAGGCTGTGCAACAGTCGGAATAACCCGGATATGGCGCCTGTCGGAAAAATTTTGGGGCCGGATAATGAACCAATCGTGCCAGAGGGGCGTTGTAATGATGAAACCTTTAGAAAGCGCTTCCTTAATCTTAGAGTACTATTGAAAGCTATTGAATATATATAAAGACCTTGACTTAGTTTTTTGCTATTGAGAAAGACACATAAAAAACCTTATCTTGACAGATACTGATGAAAGACACGACAAATTGAATTATTAACAAAATAAAAAAGAATTTAAAACTATGGCACACGAAGAAAGAAACGGCCGGTGTTTGCATCTGGCATTTGACATTGCAAAACTGGCTTTGAAAGTAGCATCGGTAGCAGCAGCCTTCTGCATTGTAAAGGAAGTGCACAGGGTGCATCGGTCTATCGAAAGGCGACACGAGAAATAAAACATCAGCTTATTAAAAACAATAAAAATCCCCTTACGCCCAGGGCGCAGGGGGATTTGTGGTTATGTGGCCGACGGGAGCGCTCAGGAGATGATGAGCTCGGTGAGCGGGCGCTTGGGCACGTGGTGAGTGCCGTCGGCCGATCGCCAATATTTGCAATCGTCGCCTTGCATATCTTCGAGCATTACCTCCTCGGCGGGATAGCCGAGCGCCACCACATATCGGGGCATGAAGCGCTCCGTGTCTATGCCGAGGGCGGCGGCCACCTTTCCGGGGTCGAATGCCTTGAGGATGCAGGCTCCGATGCCGAGTGCGCGGGCGCCGAGGGTGATGGCCTGCAGCTGCAGGCCGTCGTCGCAGAGGCAGTTGCTGGCGAGGCTCAGGTCGAGACACTGCACGAGGTAGGCCGTCGGACGCTCTTCGGGAGCGGGGCCGGGCCAGTCGGTGAGATATCCTGCCCAGGCGAGGAGCGGGAAGATGGCATCGCACTCTTCGGGAGTGGCTGCGGTGCGATAGCGCAGCGGCTGCAGGTTGCGCCCCGATGCGCATAGGCGCGTGAGGTCTACGAGGCGAGAGAGAACGTCGCGCCCGATGGGGCGCGACGCGTCAAATCTCCTTATGCTTCTGTCTTCGGCAAGAAGACGCCTGAGGGTGTCGAAATCGTTCATCTGAATTATTTCATGTCGAGATATTCCACCTGGTCTTTGTCGTTATAGTTGAGGTTTTCGCCTCCCATGCCCCAGATAAACATGTAGTTCGACGTTCCGGCGGCTGCATGAATGCTCCATTCGGGGCTCATGATGGCCTGCTCGTTGTGGAGCCATACCACGCGGTTTTCCTGCGGCTCGCCCATGAGGTGGCAGATGGCGTTGCCGGGAGTGAGGTTGAAGTAGAAATAAGCCTCAACGCGGCGGTCGTGGGTGTGGGCGGGCATAGTGTTCCAGACGCTACCGGGCATCAGCTCAGTGAGGCCCATCTGCAGCTGGCAGGGGCCTTCCTGGAGCACATTGTTGGTGATGAGCTGATTGATGATGCGGTCGTTGCTCTCTTCGAGCGTGCCGAGGTGCATGCGGTTGGCCGGTATTGTGCCCTTGCGCCCGTCGATGGTGATGAGCTGTGTCTTATACTGCTTGTAGGCCGGAGTTGAGTTGATGTAGAAGCGTGCCGGATTTGCATTGTCCTTGCTTCGGAAAGTCACGTTCTTGTTGCCGCAACCCACGTAGAGGGCATCCTTGAAGTGGAGCTCGTAGTCGGTGCCGTCGACTGTCACCACGCCGTCGCCGCCCACGTTTATGACACCGAGCTCGCGGCGCTCGAGGAAGTATTCCGCCTTCAGCGGGTCGATGGTCTCGAGCTTGATATCCATGCCCACGGGCACTACGCCGCCGAAGATGAGGCGGTCATACATGGAGTAGGTGAGGTTGATCTTGTTTTCCTCCATCACCTTTTCCATGCAGAATCTGTCGCGCAGTTGGGTGGTGTCGTATTTCTTCACGTCGTCGGGATGGCAGGCGCGCTGGATGGTGTAGCTCACCTGTGCTGAGGCCGAGATGGCAGCAAAAGCGGCTGCGATTGAAAGAATAAGTTTTTTCATTTCTATGTCTTGTTAGATGTTTTCCTGAAGGCGGTCGGAGTCTTTTCCGGCCATGGCGCGCTGGTTGCGTGCGATGTGCACACGGTTCCACCACATCATGGCGCATGAGATGATCACGAGTATTCCGGCGCCGATCCATTTAAGATTGACCGAGCACTGATATAGCACCCAGCAGAGGGGTGAGGATGCGAAGTCGAGCGATCCGCCCTCGAAGCCCTGCGGAATGGCCACGGCTGCATCGCCGGTGGCGGCAAACACATCGTGGGCGGCCAGCGTGAAGGCGGGGGCTATGTTGGTCACCATGTAGAGCCCTGCCGTGATGATGACGAGGCCTACGATGAAGGTCTTGAGCACGTTGCCCTTAGTGAAGGGGAGCACGAGGGGGAAGAGATAGAACATTCCGGCCAGCGAGGCGAGGGGCAGGAACTGGTTGCCGGGCAGAATCACGGCAAGCAGAAGGGTGACGGGAATGAGCAGCAGCGACACCACGAGGGTGGTGGGGTCGCCGATCACGAGCGCGGGCGACATGCCGATGTTGAGGCCGTCGGCCCCCTTGAACTTGCGGGCTATCAGCTGCCGGGTGGCGTCAGAGATAGGCTTCAGGCCCTCGATGAAGAGCACCGTCACGCGCGGAATGAGCTCCATCACGGCTCCCATCTTGATGCCGAGGGCGAGGATGTAGGGGATTTTATCAATGATCTCGGCACCGGAGCGGCAAGTGAGGCAGCCTATGCCCACTCCCACCACCACGCCGAGGAAGAGGGGCTCGCCGAGGAGTCCGAACTTCTTCTTGAGGCCTTCGGCGTCGATCTCCACCTTATCCATGCCGGGAATCTTGTCGAGGCCCTTGTTGATTATCCACGCAAAGGGCGCGAAGCCGGCGCAGAAAGGCTGGGGAATCGAGATTCCGTCCATATCCTTGTAGTAGTTCTGGAATTTGAAGGCCGTCATGTCGGCGAGCA
>CAYPGW010000075.1:0-3324 GCA_964410515.1 uncultured Sangeribacter sp.
GAGCAGATCCGCGAAGACATCCGCAACTTCAAGAAAGAGAAGGGTCTCGACCGCGTTGTTGTGCTCTGGGCTGCTTCCACCGAAGTGTATGTGCCCGTTGACGAGAAAGTTCACGCTACAGTTGAGTCGCTTGAGGCTGCCATGAAAGCCGACGACAAGGAGAAGATCGCTCCCTCGATGTGCTACGCTTACGCTGCTCTCAAGGAAGGCGCTCCTTTCATCATGGGCGCTCCCAACACCACAGTAGATATCCCCGCCATGTGGGAACTCTCAGAGCAGACCGGTATGCCGATCGCAGGTAAGGACTTCAAGACCGGCCAGACTCTCGTGAAGTCAGGTTTTGCTCCCATCATCGGCACCCGCTGCCTCGGCCTCAGCGGATGGTTCTCTACCAATATCCTCGGCAACCGCGACGGCCTCGTGCTCGACGAGCCCGCCAACTTCCGCACTAAGGAAGTTTCCAAACTTTCCACTCTCGAGTCTATCCTCGTGCCCGAGAATCAGCCCGACCTCTATGGCCATGGCAACGACGAAGACAATCAGTATTACCACAAGGTAAGAATCAACTACTATCCTCCCCGCAACGACAACAAGGAAGGATGGGATAATATCGACATCTTCGGCTGGATGGGTTATCCGATGCAGATCAAGATCAACTTCCTCTGCCGCGATTCTATTCTTGCCGCTCCCCTCTGTCTCGACCTCGTGCTCCTCAGCGACCTCGCCGCACGCGCAGGCAGAAGTGGAATTCAGCGCTTCCTCAGCTTCTTCCTCAAGAGCCCGATGCACGATTACACCAAGGGCGAAGTGCCCGTCAACCACCTCTTCCAGCAGTATGTGATGCTGAAGAATGCTATCCGCGAGATGGGTGGCTACGAGGCTGACGAAGAAATCGATTGATAGCTTTTTCCAAAATAGGGCGTATGATGCCCCGGTAGAGGAGGGCGTCCTTGAGAAAGGACGCCCTCTTTTCAAACTTCCGCATGCTATCGGCAGCCATTATGTGGCGTTCATTTATTATCAATTACTTTAACCCGTATATAGAAAAGTTATGCGAATCGACATACTGACAGTGCTTCCTGAAATGCTTGAGTCGCCTCTCAATTGCTCTATACTGAAGCGCGCTCAGGAGAAAGGCCTTGCCGAGATAAAGGTGCACAATCTTCGTGACTACACCACCAACAAGCATCGGAAGGTAGACGACTATCCTTTCGGCGGTGAGGCGGGAATGGTGATGCAGATACAGCCCGTCGATGCCTGCATTTCTCTTCTGAAGCAGGAGCGCGATTATGATGAGGTGATTTTTATGACTCCCGATGGCGAGGTGTTCAATCAGCCGATGGCAAATGCTCTCTCGCTGCTCGATAACATCATAATCCTCTGCGGACATTACAAGGGTATCGACTATCGAATCAGGGAGCATCTCATCACTAAGGAGATAACCATAGGCGACTATGTGCTCACCGGCGGCGAGCTCCCGGCAGCCTGCGTCGCAGATGCCGTGGTGCGCCTCCTGCCCGGTGTGATCGGCGATGAGCAGTCTGCTCTTTCCGATTCGTTTCAGGATAATCTGCTCGCGCCTCCGGTATATACGCGCCCGGCTGACTATAAGGGCTGGAAGGTGCCCGATGTTCTTCTGAGCGGACACGAGGCTAACATTGCAAAGTGGCGTCTCGATCAGGCTATGGAACGCACGCTGCGGCTAAGGCCCGATCTGCTTGGCGGCAGCGGGGCGACGAGTGATAAATGAAGAGGAGCGTTTAGATAGTCTTCACGCTATTGCTCACTGAATCAGATGATTTTTGCTTCTAAAAGTCGATATAAAATTTATCAATAATGGAGTATGTAATTCTTGCCGGAGGTCTCGGAAGCAGGTTTGTCAAGGAAGGATATGAAGTGCCCAAGCCTTTGGTGCCGCTTTTCGGGCGTCCGATGATAGGGGTGCTTATCGACACTCTGATGAAGACCGGTGCCGAGAAGATCTATGTCGGGGCGAATGCCCGCATGCCTCAGCTTCTCGAATATCTCGGCTCGCTGCGCAGCGAGGGGCTGCCGGTGGAGACCCGCCCTATCATCACCGACAACTCTTATTGTACGCTTAAAGCCGCTTCCGAGGGGGTGGAGGGCCGGTTCGTGGCCATGACATGCGATGCCATCTTCCCTGCCGATGAATTCAGGGATTATGTGGAGGCTGTGAAGAATGCTCCTGCCGACGTGGCCCTGATGGGGCTCACCCGGTTTGTGGAAGATGAGAGTCCGCTCTATGCAAAAGTTTCAGAAAGCGGAGAAGTGGTCGACTACCGGTATGGCGGCACTCCTTTCGAAGGAGATGTGATAGTCTCGGCCGGGCTCTATGGTCTTTCCGGCCGGATCATGCGCGAGGTGGCCGCCCTTGGTCTGCAGCCGGAGTCGCTCAGCGATTTTCAGCGTCTGCTCGCCACGTCTTCTCCGGTCAGGGTCATGCCGTATGAGTTCTCGGTGGCCTTCGACGTTGATAATGGCAATGATCGCGTTCATGCAGAGGAATTCCTGAAGGCCTATCGCTGAAACTCCCTGTTGGCTGACTGAAATAAAACGACCCGGATCTCGTTGAGATTCGGGCCATTATGTTTATTTAGGATCAGGTGTTTAATCCGGCTTGACGATGGTTCTTGCAATATGACGGGTTTTAAGTAGTCGGATAATCGTGGTCGTGGATATGAGATGAATCTGAAGCCGGATGCGTATTGAAATGAGATATGGTCTATGGGGAAGCGGGCCGTTTGCCCGCGCGTGATCTGTGAGTGAGGAAGTGTCAGCGATAGTCTTTCAGGGTCTCCTGGAGGCGTTTGCGTGCGAAATAGATGCGGCTTTTTACGGTGCCGAGCGGAAGATGCATCTCTTCGGCAATCTCGGAATATTTGTAGCCTGCCACATACATTGAGAAGGGAACTCTGTATTCGTCTGTAAATTCGCTGATGGCCTTCGTGATTTCCTGAGTGGCGAAAGTGCCTTCGGGATTCTCAAAGCCCGATTCCTGGCATATATTGAGGTGATAGAGGTCTTCGGTGGTGTCGATGATCGTAGCGCTGCGCACCTGACGGCGGTAATTGTTGATGAAGATATTGCGCATGATGGTCATCACCCATCCTTTGAAGTTTACGTTGTCTACATACTTCGACTCGTTGTCGAGCACCTTGAGGGTCGTGTCCTGCACGAGGTCTTCGGCTGCTTCGCGGTTGGAGGTGAGCTGGAATGCAAAGTTCATAAGATTGCTTTGCAATCCGATAAGTTTATTTCTAAAAGAAGTAGAGTCGTTCATAATTTTTGTTTTTGAGGAGATGT
>CAYPGW010000076.1:0-3159 GCA_964410515.1 uncultured Sangeribacter sp.
TGCTTCTTCTCAGGACGCATCTGCGGGAAGAAGAGCACTTCCTGAATGGCAGTCTGGCCGGTCATGAGCATTGTGAGGCGATCCATACCTATTCCCAGGCCCGACGTGGGAGGCATGCCATATTCGAGAGCGCGCACGAAATCATGGTCGATGATCATGGCCTCGTCGTCGCCCTTGTCGGCCAGATTCATCTGGTCTACGAAACGCTCATACTGGTCGATGGGGTCATTAAGCTCGGAGTAGGCGTTGCAGAGTTCCTTGCCGTTCACCATCAGCTCGAAGCGCTCGGTGAGTTCGGGATTCTCACGATGCTTCTTGGTGAGCGGCGACATCTCGATGGGATAGTCGGTGATGAATGTGGGCTGGATATATGTGCCCTCGCACTTCTCGCCGAAAATTTCGTCGATAAGTTTTCCCTTGCCCCAGCTATCGTCTATCTCGATATGCTCCTGCTTGCAGAAAGCCCTGAGTTCTTCTTCGGTCTTGCCGGTGATGTCGAAGCCGGTGTGCTCCTTTATGGCGTCGGTCATCGTCACGCGGCGGAAAGGAGCCTTGAACGAGACTGTGTTCCCTCCGATCTCAACCTCTGTGGTGCCGTTCACGTCGAGACAGATCTTCTCGAGCATGTTCTCAACGAAGCGCATCATCCAGTTATAGTCCTTATAAGCCACATAGACCTCCATGCAGGTGAACTCGGGATTGTGGGTGCGGTCCATGCCCTCGTTGCGGAAGTCTTTCGCAAACTCATACACGCCGTCGAATCCGCCAACGATGAGGCGCTTCAGATAGAGCTCGTTGGCGATGCGCAGATAGAGAGGAATGTCGAGCGCGTTGTGGTGGGTAATGAATGGACGCGCTGCCGCACCGCCCGGTATCGACTGCAGGATAGGAGTCTCCACTTCCATCAGGCCGTGATCGTTGAAATACTGCCTCATGGAGTTGAAGATTTTGTTGCGCTTGATGAAGATTTCCTTCACTCCGGGATTCACCACGAGGTCTACGTAGCGCTGACGGTAACGCTGCTCCGGATCGGTGAAGGCATCGTAGGCCTTGCCGTCTTTCATCTTCACCATCGGCAGCGGCCGCAGGCTCTTGCTGAGCACGGTGATCTCCTGCGCATGTATGGAGATCTCGCCAGTCTGGGTGCGGAACACATAGCCTTTCACGCCGATGAAGTCACCGATGTCGAGAAGTTTCTTGAAGACTACGTTATACATATCTTTGTCTTCGCCCGGACAGAGATCGTCGCGGCTGATGTAAATCTGTATGCGGCCGTCGGCGTCCTGAAGGCTCACAAAAGATGCCTTGCCCATGATGCGGCGGCTCATGATGCGGCCCGCCACACACACTTCGCGGCGCTCGGCTTCATCGCTGAAGTTCCGCTTTATCTCTTCGCTGTGACCCGTCACGACGTATTCCGCCGCCGGATAAGGTTCAATACCGCGGTCGCGCAGCGCCTGCATGCTGTTGCGCCTCACAACCTCCTGTTCGCTCAATTCCTGATTTGCCATTCTATATATGTTGAGTTTTATTAGTTTTTTCTTCAATCCGCAAATTTAGCGAAAAAAATCCATATTTCGGCCGTTTTCGGACCGGAATATTGAATAGCGCCGACATTAGTATAACAATTCTTCCAAAATTGTTATTAGTAATATAAGTCTTATAATTCTTAATAAATCTTATAAATTGCGATAAGAATGGAAATCATCATAAAGGATCTGGACGATATGCCGCGCGCTGCCGGGCAACTGCTGAAGGCTATCGGCAACCGCCGGATTGTGGCCCTGCGCGGAGCGATGGGAGCAGGAAAAACTACCCTGACTGCTGAAATGATGCGCCTCCTGAAGATGGACGATGAAGCCTCGTCGCCTACATTCGCCATTGTCAACGAGTATCACTCATCTGCGACGGGGCAGACCGTATATCATTTCGACTTCTACCGCCTGGAGTCAGCATCGGAAGCCTACGACATCGGGATAGAAGACTATTGGGACAGCGGCAACCTCTGCCTGATGGAGTGGACAGAAAATATTGAGAGCATACTCCCTGAAGAGACCCTGATTTTGGAGATTGCAGAGCAGCCCGACGGCTCGCGCCGCATCACACTAAATTGACATTGCATTGACATGCTGCTCGAGCATCAGATGATTTTATTGCGCGTCAGATTATTTTCTTGCGCGTAAGATGATTTTACAGAAATGAAGATATTGCATCTTAAAGAAGTGGACTCCACCAATGCCTACATAATGCGAAATGCCGCAGAGTTGGAGGCGCCAGTCATGGTAGCGGCCCACACCCAGACCGCCGGACAGGGACAGCGGGGCAACACATGGGAATCGGCTCCCGGAGAAAACCTCACCTTCTCGGTTTTCCATCGCCCGGCCGGGCTGCCGCCGATGGCACAGTTCTCCATGTCGGAGGCTGTGGCGCTGGCCGTGGTTGATTTCCTTGCAGAGCACGGCATAGACGCAAAAGTGAAATGGCCCAACGACATCTATGTTGGCGAGCGGAAGATATGCGGCATACTCATAAGGCATTCATTGATGGCGGGCAAGATATCTTTTTCAGTGATAGGTGCGGGCATCAACGTGAACCAGACCGAATTTCTCAGCGACGCCCCCAATCCCGTATCAATGAGGCAACTCACAGGCCTCACGTATCCCCTTCCCCTGCTTGAGAAGGACATGGCCGTCCTCATTGAGACGGCGCTCGACAAGATTTCAGACGCGGACTATCGGGACTCCCTTCATGAGAAATTCAAGCGTCGCCTGTGGAGAGGCGACGGAAGGCTCTATCCTTTTAAGGACACCGCCACCGGAGAACATTTTGATGCGCGCATCGAAGAAATTGCCTTGCACGGTCCAATCAGTCTGCGCCTTGCCGACGGCACGGCTCGCACATACGCTTTCAAAGAAGTGGCATTTGAATAATATCATTCTCGCGCACATAACATCTTTGCGCGGCCGGTAACTTCAGGCCGACACGCTCCTTATCTCAAAATTGAGAGTAGAAGTCTCGACATTGAAAAGAAAAAAGACAGAAAGTAAACGAAAAATTTGGATAATTCATGAAAAAGCATTAACTTTGCACTCACAAAACGAAATAATGCCCAGGTGGCGGAATGGTAGACGCGCTCGTTTCAGGTGCGAGTGCTGAGAG
>CAYPGW010000077.1:0-2565 GCA_964410515.1 uncultured Sangeribacter sp.
TCGGCTACGGCGGCTATTGCCTGCCTAAAGACACCAAGCAGCTTCTGGCCAACTATGCCGAGGTGCCGCAGAATATGATGTCGGCAATCGTGGAGAGCAACCGCACGCGCAAGGATTTCATCGCTGATCAGGTGCTGAAACTCACGGGATGGTATGCCTACACGTCAAACAATCATTATCAGGCCCCCGGCGCGAACGCTGACGCTCCGGTGGTGGGAGTCTACCGCCTGACGATGAAGTCAAACTCCGACAATTTCAGGCAGTCGAGCATACAGGGCGTCATGAAGCGCATAAAGGCCAAGGGGGCAACTGTGGTGATATATGAGCCGACACTTGAAGACGGCGCCTCCTTCTTCGGAAGCACCGTCGTCAATGATCTTGCAAAATTTAAGGAGATGTCTGATGCCATCATCGCAAACCGCTACGACAGCGTGCTCGACGATGTGGCCGACAAGGTTTATACGCGCGACATATTCCGACGCGATTAGGAATACAGGAAGCGCTTTATCGAACGTTTTGGAGTCTTCTCGAACTCGTTCGGTATGAGTTGAATCTTTGAAATCTGTTCGTAAGGAGCCACCAGTCGGTTGAGCTCCTTTCTTATTTCCTCCATCCGGGCTCCCATGTCGATGCTCGAGAGGTCGAGCTGGTCGAGTGCAGGATAGTCGGGATAGACAAGCGCCACGAGTTTCCCCTCGCGCTCCACCACGAGCGACTCAGCCACGAAGGGCATGTTGTTGAGTTTCGCCTCGATTTCTTCCGGGTAGATATTCTGTCCGCTTGCCGAGAGCAGCATGGTCTTGTTGCGTCCGCGCAGGAAGAGCGTGCCGTCGGGGGTGCGGGTGCCCATGTCGCCGGTCTTCAGCCAGCCGTCTTTGTCGAGCACTGCCTCCGTAGCCTCAGCGTTGCGGTAATAGCCCTTCATCACATTTACACCGCGCACACATACTTCTCCGGGTATATGCTCCGGATCCTCGCTCATGATCATCGACTCCATTATGGGGAGGGTGCGCCCGGCGCTTCCCGGGATAAACTGCCTCCAGGGAGTGTAGGAGATGAGCGGGCCGCATTCCGTCATGCCGTAGCCCACGGTGAAGGGAAATTTTATCTTGTGCAGAAATTCCTCCACTTCATGGTTGAGGGCGGCTCCTCCCACTATAACTTCCTCAAATTCGCCCCCGAAGGCATCCACGAGTTTCTTGCGGATTTTGGAGTAGATGAGTGAATCGAGCAGAGGCACGGCGAGAGTCCAGCGTATGGATGATTTGGAGATCATGGGCAGAATCTGCTGCTTATAGATCTTCTCGAGAATGAGAGGCACGCAGATGATGAGGTTGGGCTTCACTTCGGAGAGAGCCTTCAGCAGGATGCGGGGCGAGGGCGTCTTGTCGAGCACGGTGATGTGGCTGCCCACAGCGAGCGGGGTGAGCATGTCGAATGCGCAGGCATATGCGTGGGCCAGCGGCAGGAAGTTGAGCGCACGGCTTGATCGGTAGTGAAGTTTGCTGTTGATGCCGAAGCATACGTTGCCGGCCAGATTCTCGCCTGTCAGCATAACTCCTTTCGAGAAGCCTGTGGTGCCCGAAGTGTAATTGATCTCAGCCAGCTCGGAATTCGACCGGTCGGCAAATTTCACGTGTTTGCTCGTATATCCTTCGGGATATTCTCTGTGGAACCTACGCCGTGTGAGCCGGAAATGCCTCTTGATCTCTTCTCCTTCCTTCTCATAAAGCACATTATGCCCTTTAAGTGAAAACACTGCTTTCACCTTAGGGAGTGTGTCAGGATCGATATGCTCCCAGATGGATTCCTGAACAATGAAGATCGAAGATCCGGAATGAGTCACGATATGGCCTATGTCGATGGGATTGAATTCTGAAAGTATCGGCACCACGACCGCCCCGTAGGTGACTATGCCCATATATAGTATCACCCAGTCGGCGCAGTCTTTCCCGCAGAGGGCAATCTTGTCGCCGGGCTTGATGCCTACCGATTTATAGAACGTATGGGCGAGCGCGATCTTCTCGGCAAACTGTCCGTAGGTGTAAGACTCGCCGGTGGAATAGTTGGTGAGAGCCGGCAAATCCCAGTTCTCGGCAAAGCTTTTCTCGTAAATCTTGATGAAGTTCAGTATTTCCATGGTATAGTGTTATCAGGTACGAGGTGAGGGGTGTGACGATCGCGCACTTCGGGCACGTGCCACATTATTATAACGAATAAGGCCGCCTTAGTGTTAAGACGGCCTTATGAAAAAATCATTTTTGGCTGATTATTTGAAGTTTTCGGCTATTTTCGCGGCGATCTCCTTCATTTTCTCAGGGTCGGGATCAGAGATTTTGTGCCTGAAGTCCATATCGCCTTCAGTAGTTAGGGGCACGAGATGGATGTGGGCATGAGGCACTTCCAGTCCGAGCACCGCCTGGCCCACCTTGCGGCAGGGAATGGCGGCTTTTATGGCCTGTGCCACCCGCTTTGCGAATATCTGAAGGCCTGCGAGTGTGTCGTCGTCGAGGTCGAAAATATAGTCGGTCTCCTGCTTGGGAATCACGAGAGTGTGGCCCCATT
>CAYPGW010000078.1:0-2098 GCA_964410515.1 uncultured Sangeribacter sp.
TGGAGATGATGGCGATACCGAGACCGTTGAGTACGCGAGGCATGTCTTTGTAGCCAGTGTACTGACGGAGACCGGGACGGGAAACGCGCTTCAGAGCCTTGATAGCGTTCACTTTGTCGACCGGATCATACTTGAGGGCGATCTTGATTGTGCCCGAAGGAGTAGGACCTTCCACGAACTTGTAGTTCAGGATGTAGCCCTGTTCGAAAAGGATCTTGGTGATCTCTTTCTTCATTTTCGAAGACGGCACTTCCACCACACGATGTCCCGCGTGGATGGCGTTGCGGAGTCTTGTCAAATAATCTGCAATTGGATCAGTCATTTGTTTTTGTTGTTTTAAATTGATTCAGAAATTCCGAACAATATTTAATACTCTCAGCGTTGAAAAGCAGACCGCGCATGGGCGTGATCTGCAAACAACGGCGCAAAATTACTAATTTTTCACGTATTATGCAAATGCTTAAAGTTATGAAATAGCAAGATAAGTATTAGTTTAAGTTTTTTTAACTATTGTTTGCAATATTTAAGGCGCACGAATACTCCTGCGCCTTTCTTTTTGGTTTTTTACTCAAATATACAGCAATCTTACTTGATTCAACGCGCGTCGTAATATTTAATCTCCCTTCTTTCTTCGTAACTATCCTTGGAAGCTTCCTTATCGCGTTCCATAACAGTCCGATCCACCATTCTTGAGATCCAGTTTCCCCGGTGGTCAAAGACATAGTTGCTGAATTGCAAATAGACAGTCTTACGCATACCTTTGTCTTCCACGGTCATCGTTACTTTGGCCATCGCATCCTCGCCATATTCAATCTTGCAATTCATCGTGTTGCGTTCGCCGATTCCGGTAAAACGGTATGCCACGCTGTCGAGCCGATGTTGGCTATTCCAGTAAAATTTCTGATAATTTTCCTTTCCGAACATATCCAGCTGAAAGCCGACAGGATAGCCTGCGTCATCATACGACATCATCGCCAATCCCCCTCTGCCGTCTTTCTTTATCTTTACGCTCCGATTGCCATACGATGGCTTTGAGAGATACTTGATCTGCTTCACCGGGCCTGCAGCCTCATACAGGGCGGCATAGTGATATTCCTGCGCTTCAGACACCAATGTGCCAACCATAAAAAAGCACAGTACGCATAAATAATTACAGTATATCTTTTTCAGCATATTATTTCCATTAATTAAAATTGAGTGTGACGGCAGTATATATTAAAAAAAGAAATATGGATACTGCTGATCAGTACCCATACTTCTATGCGATTTTTGAGAATTTTACCAGCTTGCTTTCTTAACTCCGGGGATGAGTCCGGCAGATGCCATCTCGCGGAACTGAATACGGGAGATGCCGAACTGACGGATGTAGCCTTTAGGACGTCCGGTCATCATGCAGCGATTGTGCAGACGCACCTTTGAAGCGTTCTTGGGGAGTTTCTGAAGTTTGGTCAGTGCCTCATAGTCGATATTGCCGTCAGCATCAGCAAGGGCAGCCTTTTTGAGCGCAGCCTTTTTCTCGGCATACTTGGCAACCATTTTCTGGCGCTTTACTTCGCGCGCTTTCATTGATTCCTTAGCCATATCAATTATTTGTTTTCGTTTTTGAAGGGAAGACCAAATTTCTTGAGAAGAGCATAACCTTCGGCATCTGTATCGGCAGAGGTAACGAAAGTGATGTTCATACCCTGAAGCTTGGGCACATTGTCGATATTGATCTCAGGGAAGATGATCTGCTCGGTGATGCCGAGGGTGTAGTTTCCACGTCCGTCGAGCTTTGAGTTGATACCCTTGAAGTCGCGGATACGGGGAAGAGCCACACGGATAAGGCGCTCGAGGAATTCATACATCTTCTCGCGGCGGAGAGTCACCATAACGCCGATGGGCATTTTCTTACGGAGCTTGAAGTTGGAGATATCCTTCTTCGAGTGAGTGGCGACTGCTTTCTGGCCGGTGATGGCCGTGATCTCGTTGATCGCGGTCTCGATGAGTTTCTTATCCTGTGTAGCGGCACCGAGGCCCTGATTGATCACGATCTTCTCGAGGCGGGGCACCTGCATCGGTGTAGTGTAGTTGAACTCTTTGGTGAGTTCGGGAGCGA